>CACHJU010000032.1 GCA_902580225.1 uncultured Verrucomicrobiota bacterium | reverse complement strand
ATTCCCAAAAGCTCTGATGATTTTCCAACACCGCATCATCTGAAGAGGGCATCTTACATCTAATTAAAAAATCATTGAGAGAGTTTTTTTGAAGAATAAAGTGACAGTGTAAAGAAATGTCAATTTTTTCAAAATATACGCGAAGGTCATCAATTCTAAGTCGGTAAAAAATTTTTCCGTTTCTTAAAAAAGTTCCCACAGAAGAATTTTTACCAGAAAGAATCCCACTTGTAAGAGAACTCAATTTATCCATTAAATGAAGTTGGTCTGTTTGACTTAGTAAGTTTAGCTCTTTTAAACTTTGTTCAGAAAAAGTTACTTGAAACATGCAAACATAGTAAAAGAAAAAAAATCTTAATTACAATTGATTTAATTTATTAAAAAACCCAAAATTCAAATGTGTTTTATTTATAAAAACCCAAAAATCCAAAAACTAAAGATTAAAGGAATTAATGAGCCATAAGGAATTAAATGATGCAGTAAATGTCCTAGTAAAAGAAAGTGAATCTATTAGGACAGCATCGAAACGATTAAAAAATAACTTTTCTAAATTTGTTGATATTCTTTTCACATACTCACAAAAAATTGTAATTTGCGGAATAGGAAAATCTGGACATTTGGGAAAAAAAATTGCAGCAACATTTTGCAGCACTAGATCGCCCGCTTCTTTTATATATGCATCAGAAGCAGTGCACGGAGATCTAGGAATACATCAAAAAAATGATCCTGTAATATTTCTTTCAAATAGTGCCGGACACCGGAATTATTATTTCTTGAACCAATCATTCGAAAAAGAGGAGGAATTTTAGGAAATATAAAAGGTCCACTGTCAAAAATTGTTGATGTATATTTAGATTCCTCTGTAAGTGATAAAGCTGATCCCTTAGGTATAGTACCAACAGTAAGCTTTATGGTATCTGCCGCATTAGGAGACGCTCTAGCTCTAGCTTTAATGAAAAGAAGGGGTTTTACAAAAATTGATTACGCTCAAACACACCCTGCAGGTCAATTAGGGAGAAATTTACTGTTAAGTGTTAAAGATGTCATACATAAGGTAGATAAAATTGCTATTGTAAATTCAGGAACTCAAATTAACGATCTTGTAATAGAAATGACTAAATATCCCTTGGGTGCAGCATTAATAATTGATAATGAAAAATTATTAGGAATTATAACGGATGGAGACTTTAGAAGATCATTAGGCAATAAGAAAGAATTATTAAAAATGACATTTAAAGACATAATGATTAAAAATCTACTAACAATAAGACCAAATTTAACTTTAGGTGAAGCCTTAAAAAAAATGGAAAATAAAACTAGACAAATCACAGTATTACCAGTCGCAAGCATTACATCAACTACTCATGTATTAGGCTTGTTGAGACTTCATGATATTTATACACCAAATGTAAAATGAAAGAACCTTGAGGTAAAAAAAGATTCGTGTATTAAATAATTAGTATAAAATAATGATAACCAAAAAACTACTAACCTTAGCGATAATATTTATCGTATTTTTTGCTGCAATTTACTTATTATTTCAATTAAACCACGCTTATGAAGAATTTACTCATTGGAAATCCAGAGAAGCCGTTTTACAAACAGAATTAGAAAATTTAAGAACTGAAGCGAATGAACATCGTCAATTTTTAGATAAATTACGAAGAGATCCTGACTTTCAAGACGCAGTAGCTAGAAAAGAGTTGGGATATGGAAAATCTAGTGAAAGACTTTATAGATTTCCAAATCAATCCGCATCTAAATAAGATTTTATATATACTTTTTAAACAACTTCTAATTTTAAGCTTAATTTCATTTTAATGATAAACGAAACAATTTCACTTGCTTTAAACAAAGCTAAAGAAAATAATTTTCTTTATGAATCTTCAATTCATAATATTTCTGAATTAATTTCATGTAAGGAAATTCCTGAATGGATAACACAATCTATCGAAGAACTACTCAGTGAAGAAAGCTGGGAAGAATTAAATAATAGATTTTACACAAATCTCGCCTTTGGGACTGGCGGTATGCGAGGGCGTACTATAGGAAACATTATTACCAAAACAGAGCAGGGAAACTCTAAAGAAAATGAAACTCCAAGATATGCTGCAGTTGGAAGTAATACTTTAAATGAAATAACACTTTTAAGAGCAACTAAAGCTTTATTTTTACATACCGCAAAATGGTTAGCAGAAGAGGGAATTTTATCTCACCCCAGACTGGTGGTTGCTCATGATGTGAGACATTTTTCGCGAAAATTTTGTGAATTGGTTGCATCTGCATGGACTCATATGGGAGGTTATGCCCTAATTTTTGATGGCCCTCGATCAACGCCACAATTAAGTTTTACCGTAAGACATCGATACGCTCATGCTGGAGTGGTTATTACAGCAAGTCATAACCCTTCTTGCGATAACGGATTTAAAGCTTATTTTGCCGATGGTGCTCAATTAGTACCCCCCCATGCCCAAGAGGTGGTAGAAAGATATGAAAAAATATCTATAAATGAATTATTGCCTTTGCTAACATCATCTACAAGTGAACCTCAATGGAATATTTTACCCACTGAAGATGACTTAGCCTACAGAGCAATATTGGAAGATGCGGTCATGGATCCGGAAATTTTAAAAGAAAATAATCTTAAATTAGTTTTTACTCCAATTCATGGAACGGGAGCAATTTCTGCAATCCCTGCTCTCTGGGATCACGGAGTAGAAGTCGCTGTTGTGGATGAGCAAAACCAGCAAGATCCAAATTTCAGTTCGGTAATCTCACCGAATCCCGAAAACCCAGAAGCCTTAAAAAAAGGAATTTCCGTTGCACAAAAAACAAAAACAAATTTAGTATTAGGTAGTGACCCGGATTGTGACAGAATAGGTGTTGCCGTTCGAGGGAAAGATGGAAAATTCTCATGCTTAACAGGTAATCAAGTTGCAACAATGTTAACGGAATACAGGCTTCTCGTTGCCAAAAGAAAGAATATTTTATCAGAAGAAGGTTCGAAAAATATAGCAGTATTAAAAACTTTTGTTACATCTCCTATGGTTTCCCGTATAGCTGAGGGATTTGGAGTAAGGTGCGTCAATACACCAACTGGATTTAAATGGATGGCAGAAAAACTAGGAAAATATGAAGACCAAGCTCTAATTGAACTTAAAGAAAAAGAGGGTTTATCTTTAGATTTTGATGCAACAGATTTATTTGTTCGAATTGATATTCTAACTAGATATTCAACTTATGTAATTTTGGGAACTGAAGAGAGTTATGGTTATTTACCTTTAGACATTGTTAGAGACAAGGACGGAAATGCTTCCGCATTGGCAATTGCAGAACTTTTTGCATTTCTAAAGTCGAGCAAAACAGAACCTCTTCAATTCCTTGATAATTTATATAAAAAATATGGATATCATGAAGAAATAACTGAAAATTTATATTTTGAGGGAGCCGAAGGAAATGAAACAATTAAAAAATTGGCTGCATCTTACCGAACTAAAAAATTAAAGAACATAGCATCTTTTAGCGTAAAAAAAGTTAAAGACTTTCTTGAAAAGGGTTACATTGACGAAGATGAAGACGAGTTACCGCAAGAAAACTTTTTAATGCTCGAATTAGAAAATGGATTTACTGTAGCTATTCGTCCAAGTGGAACTGAGCCCAAAATAAAGTACTATTTGTTTGGTAGTGGAGAAAAGAACACTATTGATTTGGAAAAGTCTAAAGAAGAAGTTTCTGCAAAGATGAAAGAAATTTCAGAATGGTTATTAAAGGACGCAAAAGAACGTGTAAATTAACTAAACCAACATAGATGCGGGACTTTCCAAAGTATCTGCTAAGAGTTGAAGAAAACTTGCACCTACAGCACCATCAACTAAACGATGGTCACAACTAAGTCCTAGCATCATAGTTTCGCCAGATCGGACATTACCCATAGAATCGACGATTGGTTTTTGAACTATCCCACCAACAGATAGAATTGCAGCGTTAGGCGGATTAATAATTCCACTAAAGAAATCAATTCCGAACATGCCAAGATTAGTAACAGTAAAAGTAGAACCACTCATTTCATCCGGAGTAAGTTTTTTTGATCGTGCTTTTAAAATAAGAGATTTAGCTTCTAAAGAGAGCGTCTCTAATCCTAATTGATCTGCATGTCTAACTACTGGTGTAAGTAAACCATCATCTACAGCAACCCCGAATGCAAGATGAACTCCACCATGAAACTTAATACCCTTTTCTTCCCAAGATGTATTAATTTCTGGAACTAGAAGAATGGTTTCAGCACACGCCTTTAAAATGATATCATTAAGAGTTAGTTTAGTGGGGTCCTCATTACTTTTCTTAGATAATTTTAAATTTAAAGCAATTCTGGCATTCTTTAAGGGTGTGGCATTAATTTCTTTTTGCAGGTAAAAGTGAGGAATGCTGTTTTTGGATTCCAACAATCGTTTTGCAATAATGGAACGCATTTTAGAAACAGGCACTACTCTGTCATCTTTTATGTTAACTGAAACTAATTTAGGTAATGTTTGAGCGAGACCAGTTGAAATGTTTTCATCTATCGAATTGCTTGAATTTGATAAGATGTCCTTTTTCGTAATTCTTCCATTTGGACCACTACCAGTAACTTTGCTTATATCAATATTCATTTCCTGTGCCATTTTTTTGGCGAGGGGAGAAATTAGAATTCTTTTCAAGGAAATATTTTCTTCAACAGTATCAACAGGAATAATTTCTTTTTCAGCTAGATTAGATTCAACTTTATAGGTTAGATCTTCTTTAGCGTCGTTACTTTCTTCCTCTGCCGAACTTTCTTCAACGACATTTACATCAGGCACTGGCAAATGATTCTTCTTTTGTTTTGATATATTAACTTCCTCTCCCTCCTCTCCAACTGCGGCAAGGGGACTGCCAATGGGCACTTCGTTACCTTCTTCGACGAAAATTTCTAATAAGGTACCATCATCAAAGTTTTCTAAGTCCATGGTAGCTTTATCAGTTTCGATTTCTGCTAAAATATCTCCATTTTTAACTTCGTCCCCATTTTTTTTGTGCCATTTTACCAAAGTACCAACTGTCATGGTATCACTTAACTTGGGCATTTCAATAATAGTAGCCATAGTTTATTTGAGGATTAAATTAGTTCCATTGCTTTAGCCAAAATACGATCATGTGCAGGGATTTGAACATTCTCAAGAGCCTTACTGTATGCCTGTGGAGAATCTATGGCAGAAATTCTTTTTATCGGGGCATCAAGATAATCAAAAGCTTGTTCTTGTATGATAAATGAAATCTGTGCGTCTACACCGCAAAAAGGTTTATTTTCTTCTACCAGTAAAACTCGGTTTGTTTTTTTAACTGACTTAATTATGGCATTTACATCTAAAGGACGGATGGATCTGAGGTCTAAAACTTCAACTGAAACACCGTGTTTTTCTTCCAGGGTTTGGGCAACATCCAGAGATGTATGAACTGACTTGCCATGGGCTATAATAGTCATGTCATTTCCACTTTTTAAAATATTAGCCTTACCAAGTGGTATTAAAAAATCTTCATCCTCCGGCACTTCATCCTGCATATTATAGAGAATAGTATTTTCCATAACACATACTGGATCATTATCGCGAATAGCGGATTTTAACATACCTTTAGCATCGGCAGGCGTTGCCGGGCATATAACTTTAAGTCCAGGGGTGTTGGCAGCAAAATTTTCTGGGGTGTGGGAGTGAGTTGCTCCAACATTTGTGCCACCATTAGCTGGTCCTCTAAATACAATAGGCACATTAATCAAACCACCTGACATATACCTAACGCTTGCTGCGTTGTTGAATATTTGATCAAAAGCAACATAGCAGAAACTCCAAAACATAAATTCAACTACCGGCCTCATTCCCATCATTGCCGCACCAACAGCAAGACCTGAAAAAGCTGCTTCACTTATTGGGGTATCAATAATACGATCCGAACCAAAATTTTCAAGCATTCCCTCGGAAACTTTGTAAGAACCCTTAAATTGAGCAACTTCTTCGCCCATAAGAATTACATTTTTATCTCTTTGAATTTCTTCTGAGAGAGCTTGGTTGAGTGCTTCCCGGTAAGTTATTTTTGCCATCGATTTTAATAGATTTTTAGTTTACGAAGGAGTTTCAAAGAACATTGTTCCATAAGATTTTTTTTCTTTAGGATTATCAGTTTCCCAATAAACATCATCCATAAGTTCGGCGGGATCTGGATATGGGCTAGCATCTGCGAATTCTGCCGATGCATCAGCATCTCCTTTTGCTTTTAAATCAATTTCTTTTACCTGTTCTTCAGTAATATTTTTTTCCTTTAGTAGTTTTTCCCTGAATAAATTTAAAGGATCTTTGTTCGATTTATATTCTTCAATCTCTTCTTTGCTACGATATGTTTGGTCAGGGTCGGCAACAGAGTGACCCCTATATCGGTAAGTAATAATTTCAAGAACAGATGGTCGAGAATTTTCATGTGCTCTTGCCAAAGCATCTGAGATAGTTTGGCGAACTTCGTAAATGTCATGACCATTTGAAACTGACCAATCTATATCAAAAGCATCTCCTCTGCGGGCAAGCGGATCACCGGCTGAATGTCTAGATTCTGCTGTTCCCATAGAATATCCATTATTTTCAATAATATAAATAACCGGCAAATTCCACAAAGAAGCGAGATTAAGAGATTCATAAAAAGGGCCTTGGTTTGTTGCTCCGTCTCCCATAAAACATAGGCAAGCACCTTTTTTATTGTTATATTTAAGTGCATAGGCAATACCAAGTCCAAGAGGTGTTTGTCCGCCTACTATTCCGTGCCCACCCCAAAAGTTTTTATCAGGAGCAAAGAAATGCATGGAACCACCTTTACCCTTTGAGCAGCCCGTTTTCTTTCCGTAAAGTTCTGCCATGCATTCATCAAAATCCATTCCTACAGCTAAGGCATGTCCATGGTCCCTGTAAGCTGTGATAATATGATCATTCTCTTTGAGTACTGAGACAGACCCAACAGCCACAGCCTCTTGGCCGATATAAAGATGTAAAAACCCACCAATGTGTCCTTGTTGATAGGATCTTAAGGATCTTTCTTCAAATCTTCTAATGCGGATCATCTGTTCATAAAGATTAACTTTATATTCTCCGGATAAATTTTTATTCACCTCAGTTTGAGAAAAATCTTTAACAGAACCATCAATCATATTAATAGAAGCAATGTCACTACTTTCTGAAATATCATTGTCTTTTTTTAAGTTTTTTTGTTCTGGCTCCAAAATAGTGTCGTGATGTAAACCTTCCATTGTTAGTATAATTTGGGAATAAAATAATTATTTATGATTATCTAGTTAAATTGGATTTGCTTCAATCTTAATCTTAGGAGATTTAGCATCCAAGCAATCTGCTGATATTCCCCAGAAACCAATTTTCCTTTGATCGTAGAAAGGCCAAATGAGTTGATGATCGGAATTAGGTATCTCAAGATTTTTAATCTCATCTCTGGTAAAAAAATTGAAAAATCCTTCATCAAACTCTTTTGGAATCGATGAAATTGTTTTTTTACAGTCGAATAAAAACATAAGCCAGTGGGATGTGTTTTCATAGCTTTTTTCTGAAATATAACCAAACAAAGATAGGTCATTGTTGGTTAAAACCATCCCAGTCTCTTCATATGCTTCTCTTATCGCACACTCGAAGGGTGACTCGCCGTTTTCAGAATTTAATTTTCCACCGGGTGGACTCCACAAGCCTATATTAGGTGATTTGTTTCTCTTCAATAAAAGAATTTTCTCTTCGTGATTGCGAATAAAAAGTAAGCAAGATATCTTAAAATTCATTAGTTTATGCTTGTTAAATGTATCTAAGATTTGGAAAGATGGCAACTTACCAAAAAATAAATCCCTATAATCCCTACAAATGAAATTATTATTTAAAATCACGCCTTTAATTTTGGCTCCTTTATTTTCTTTAAGTCTATTTGCATTACCGGATCAATTTGTGAAATTAGGGGGGAAAGTTACTGTAACGAAAGAATCCGACCAATGGATAAAGGCATCAGTTCCTTTTACTTTTGTTAGTCACCCTCTTGCTGAAAAGTATAAATCCAGAAAGCCAACAAACAAAGAGGAAGTAATTAATTTAGAATATGTTGATAATATAAAAGTAAAACTTTCAATTTGCTTCAGTAATGAATTACAAAAGAAAGTACTTCGTTCATTGAAGCTTCCTGACGCCGAGTTTTATCAATATTACAGTGCTGAAATTGAATTCATGACTCTGAAATTTGATCGAAATACAAAGTATGCCCACTTTTTATTCCCTGCAGCTATTGCAGAGCGCGACGGGTTTCTTTCGAGTTACATAAGTACAGTTGGATATGTTGTGGATATTATTTATGACGGTGTACCTCTTGAAATTTCAGATTCTATTATGTTTGAAAAATATCGGGAAGAGAGAATATTACAAAAGTTTAAACAACAGGCTCAAACGAAAGCTTCTGAAAACGAAGGAATTTTGTTACCCGGTCATTTGATAAGTGCAAATTATTTGGATGGAGCAGGTCCCGCTAAAAGAAGTAAAAATTCAAGATATTAAACATAATTATTATTTCAAGGGTTGATTTACCTCAATGAGTGATAAAAGAGAAGTAATTATAAATTGCGGAATTTCTCATATTTCCGCGAGTGTTTTTATTTCTGAAGGGACAAAATTAAAGCTTAAGCAGGTTGCCTTACAAACCCTACATTATGATTACTCCAATGATAAGATATGGTTGGATTCCTTGATGGCTGGATTGGAACTGCTTTGTAAAAATGAAAAACTAAAGGGGAATGCAAGATTTATTTTTCCTGGAAGTTTATTGCTTAACAAAACAATACGCGTTCCACATGTAGACGAGGAAAAGCAGAAGAAAATTGTTGCTTTTGAATTATCTCAAAAAATGCCCTTCCCTTTGGCTGAATTAATATGGGATTATCAGGTAATTGATGATGACGGTGTAGAGCAAGAAATTCTTGCTTTCGCAGTTAAGCCAGAAGTTGCAGAATCATTCTGTGAAAAAGTTGTTGAAATTGGATTAAACCCGATTCAAATAACTCCGGCTCCAATTCTTGACTATAACGCATTAATTTCTTCCGGGATCGGTATAGATCAAGAGGAAACCTTAGTCGTTAATGTAGGTGCAAAATCTACAAACTTGTTATTTATAAACCCCACAGGTTTTCTTATTCGCAGTATTGCGATAGGGGGAAATACTCTCACTCAAAATATTTCAGATAGCTTGGGCACATTGTTTGAAAAGGCGGAAGATATTAAAAAAAGTTACTTTTCAGGTGAGGTTGCTTTCTCACCCGATGATCCGAGCGTTCAAGTTTTGGAAAATTGTTCAAAACAATTTTTGACAAGAGCCAGCCAAGAAATTACTCGATCGATCGTAACCTATAAAAGGCTAAAAAAAGGAAAATCACCTAATCGAATGTTTCTTGCCGGAAGAGGGGCACTTTTAAACAATTTGCCTGAATATCTTAGTCAAAGTCAAAGTTTAAATATTGATTACTTTGATCCTTTAAAAAGCTTAATTATTGACGAAGGAATTAACCAAGAAATGCGAGCCCTTTTGCCCTTCATGATTGGCGAACCAGTTGGGCTAGCAACAGCGGTATTAAAGGTAGAAACCGACCAAGCTCTTAAACGTCCTTTAAACCTCTTACCCGCAAACAAGCTAACAAGCTTAACATTTAAGAAAAAAATTCCGCTATTGGTTTTATCAAGTATAATTTTTAGTCTTTTACCTTTACCTAAAATCATAAAGCAAACTTCTACCGAGAAGGCACTTGATATAGAATTGGCTCAACTTAAAAAATCAACGCGTGCCTTAAATGATGGGATTGACCAAAAAGAAGCTTTAAAAAATAAATTTCTCTTTACCGAGAAGTTAAATAAGTTAATTTTTGATAGAAATTTAATATTTAGGCAGAAAAGCTTTTCTTGTTGGATACTTCAAGATTTTTTAAATCAGTTGCAGAGCTCTCTTGATCACCCCGATGTTTCTGATACTTGGTTTGATGAATTAAAATTTGATGAATTATTAGAGAGTGGAAATTCAAATTTACAAAGAGCTCAGATGACGCAAAAAAGTTCAAACCTAAAGATCATTTTATCTGGTAGGTATTTGGTAAGGACTGAAGAAAAATTTTCGGAAACCAATGTGAATGAAAAAAGAAATCATTTAATCGAATTAAATAGTATAAAACAGGAAGCATTAACTCAATATTTAGAAGCTCTTCCATTTATTGAAAAAGTCGATAGAAAAACATTTTCTATTGAAGGCAAAGGTGATCTTTTCGAAAGATATTTTACACATTTTGAGTATGTATTCACTCCCAAAACTTAATTTATTTTAATGAAATTTTTAAAACAAAATAAATTATTTATTTCTACACTTTTATTGTGTTTCATAACCTTTAGCTGCCTTCAGATAGTATCATGTAATTCTTCAGATAATTTAGAATCCATCATTTCATTAATTAATAAAGAAGGCAAACTGGCTCAGGCAATCGAAGAGGATTTATTAAATTATGAAGGTCTTTCAGAAGATTCAGAATTGGCAATTCAAGACCTTGCCACTTTGGCTAAACTTGAAAGAGATCAGCACCGATTTTGGGCTGGAATTCTTAATGAAAACCAGAATATCTTTTCAAATTGGAAAAATAAAAGCCCAGAATCTATCAATGCGGATCTGACAAGAATGTATTCCCAACTTCGTGAAACCTGTGCAAAGAACAATATTGATATAAACAAAGATGAGGTTACAAATCTGAATCCTTTTGGGGGAAATCGTGAAACTAATGAAAACAAATATGGATTTGGATTATCTTCTTACGATGGGTTTTGGCCAAGTTTTTCTAAAGAAGAAGCTAAATTGTTAGGTATTCAAAGTAAAATTATAGGAACTTTAGTGGACTTTTTATCCGAATCGTCTTCTGTTAGGCACCGAATTAAATTAGTTCAAATTTTACGAGAATCTGTTGGTGAAGAAGACAGTCAGCATATTACTGATGATAAATTAACTTACCCCAACCTGATCAACAAGCTCGTGCGATTCAACCAAGGAATTAAATCCTTTGCATTTCTTATAAAATTTAAGGCTCATACTTCTCATGCCAGGAGTTTTATAAACCAATTGAGGCCTCCTTTTTTACTTAGGGATTTAGTTGTAAGCCGTTTATCCGAAAATATTTCAGGTAACAATAACTCAACAATTCAAAGTCCATTTTCTAATAATGATAGTAATGATAATTTCGAACAGCCTCTTCCCATTGTTCAGAATGTTGAATCTACATTTACTTTACTAATTGAATATATTTATGAAATTAATAGAGAATTTGAGCCTTTTATTACTCTATCTTTAAAAACAGAAAAGAAGGATTCAGCAAAAGAGGAAGTACTTAAACAATTGTTAGAATTGTCGGGCAATAGCAAAATCAAGATCAACCAAATTTTGAAAGATCGTGAAGTTCGTTAATTCACATTACGAAAAACTTATAACTGGCATTGTTTTACTAATGTTAATTAGTTTTGTCTGTATAAATTTTTTAACATCCACCGAACAGGACAAAAGAGAAAGTTATACGAAGACAGGATCTTTTTCAATAGACTCTTTTGGTGATGAAGAAGTATTGATTATGATGAAAGAATCGCAACTTCTACCCGGAAATGTTTTAAAAATATACAAAATAGATGGGGATAATAAAAATGCTGAAACTTATGAAGTCAAAAAAGTGATATTTTCAAAAAGAAGTAAAGTATCAATCCAATTAAAATCATCCACATACTTAAAAGGTAGATTATTAAATCCAGGTAATACAATCCTGTCAAAGGGGTGGGAAAAAACGAGAACACCGGTAGCTTTTGATACAGACGATGGGACAAAAACCTTAAATTTCAAAGAAATTGAATTCATTAGGGGTAATCAAAAGATAGTACTGGATAGACCTCTTGGAGATTTAAATCCAGTTAATTATTTGATTTCCATTTATCAATCCAAAGCCGCATTCATTAATGATTTAAATCGAACCGAGAAAAGTCGATGGACGAATTCAGCATCGGACGAGAATTCTTCAATTTATGATTTATTTACTCCCCCAATCATTTATCTTGTTAATGGTGAACTAACAACATCTCTCCCGGAAGCACCTAAAGAAATGGAAAAGGAGGAAGATTTTGGGTTAAGCTTGATGTCTTTTGATAAAGAAGAGTATCGTTTAAAGTTGGCTAGTTGGATAGGAAATACCCCTTACTTTGAAGATTTGCAGAGAAAAATTTCCGAAAGTTCGCCTAGTAATGTAAAAAATCGGTTAGAATTAAAAGTTCCTTACAAAGAAAATGGGGCATACCGACCAGGGTTGCCTTCATTTGTGAAAACGACCATGGATGATGAAGAAAAATTTTTGATGGTTGAATATTTTACGGTTCAACAAATCAAAGATCCGAAAACAGGTGGAGTAAAATCGGTTGGTCGGGCACTTATAAAGGATTTTAGAAATGACGGAAAAACCTTTGAAATTAATAGTATAATGAAAAAGGTTTATTCAGGAAATTTCAAAATCCTTTTTAAATTTGATATCGAAGGAATACCCACTGAGGATATTTCAATTGGTGAAGCAGATATCGGTAAAGAGTTCAATTTGGGAGATAGGAATTATAAAATCTTATCTATTGATACTGAAAATAAAAGCGTTCAAATAGAAAAGAAGATTCCCAATAAAATTGAATCTAATATTAAAAATCTAAGTTTAGAAAATTAAATTCAACCAAAGTGCTGGTTTATTTGATCATAAAATAAGCAGATTAAAAATCTTTCTAAAATAAGGCATTAATGAGAGATTTTATTTATTGACCCAAGCTAATCAATGTATGGAATGGAAATAGAGTAATTTTTATTCTATTGCCCCCCTTTTACATGCATCTAAACACACATTTATATTTCTTTACGATATTGTGCGTAGGTTTTTTAAAACTTCCTTTGCTTTGTCAGGCTCAGGAGAATCAAGAACTTTCTAAATTTAACAAGATTCCAGAACAAACCCCACCCCCCAATGTAGAAATTTCAGAGAAAAAGGAAAAAATTTTTAAATTTAACCCAAGCACCAATTTAATTCGCGTATTACAGGAAATTAGAGATCTTTCTAATTCAGGTAAAATTGAAGATGCTCAGAAAATGGCAGAGGCTGCTCTTGCAAAAATTTCTGAAAGTGAAGAAAATAGTTTTTATCTTAATCAAATCCGCAAAGAGGAGACTAAGTTATATTTTAAATTAGCGCAGGATGCGATGGCAGAAAAACGATATTCCGAAGCCAGTCAGTATCTTTCAAGATACAGAAAAAATGTTTCCATGGAATTGGAAGGAAGAAAAAGACAACGTGAAATCGTTCTAAAACAAGAGGGGAAAAGCGATGTCTCCTTGGTTGGCAAATTGGTTGAAGAATTAGAAAAAGCAAAAAAAGACCTCACCGAAATTCGTGCCAAAGCCGGACTTCCGGAAGATGATTCGAAACCTGACTTTGAAAGGTTAATGGAGTCTGAAAAAGCTAAAATGGGCATCTCAATGAGACGAGCCGAAAGACTTTTAGAAAAAGCAAGAAAGGATGGTGCCGATGGTCAGTATGATTTAGCATTGGACCAGTTAGATGAAGCATTAAGTATATTGCCCTCTAATATTTCAAGCATCGCTCTGATTAGCGATATATACAAATCCAAACAGCAAATAACATGGTATCGAATGGGTGAGGCTATGCTTAAGGGCAAAGTGGGTGAAGTTCAGGATTTGGTAGTTCAATATCAGAATGTTGAAGAATCTAGGAGAAAAGCAGAATCTGAAACCTTGGGAATAGAGGAACAAACCGATTTTGAAGCCGAAATGCAAAAAGCTAAAGAAAAAGTCGAGGAACAGGCCGTTTTAGCGGAGGAAATGCTTGCTAAAGCCAAGGGTCAAATAAGAAAAAAGGATTATGAAGAGGCCGACGAAACACTTTTTAAAATAAAAACTTTTTTGGAGCCAAACACTCGAACATGGCCAATTATTTTAGATGCTGCTTTGTTGAAAAATCGTATTAATTTGAATAAAGCCGAGGATGCAAGAGCAGAAAAAGATTGGGACTTGGCCAATCAATATTTGGATGCATTTCGAACTGGTTTTTACCAAGATAGAGACATACAGGGTGATCCCTTATCTTACGGGAGACCCGGGTTAAAAGCCACGGAAGGAGAAAAAGCTTTAGACGATGAACTTGACAAAGCAAAAAGATTGGAGGAGAGGATATCCAGCGACAAGGCAAACCCATACAAAAGGGATATCACTGAGTTTTCTCCTGATTGGAAGGAAAACCGTTTAGCCTTACAGGAGTATTTAATGCGTGCAAAAGTTCAGTTCATTAATGGTGACCTTACTGGTGCAACTGAAACTTACCGAACAATTGAAACTAGATATTCTGATAATTATGAAGCCAAGGCCATGCTGAAAAGAATTTCCAAAATGCGATCCGAGGAAAGTTATTTGGGTTATTTGAAGACAAGGCAGGAAATGTTGGAGGAAATCGAAAGAGAGTGGGAAAGACCTAAGGTTTTTGATCGACAGATTGAAGAAGTGGAAAAAGTTAAAGAAGGTCCAAGTAATTTAGAAAACAAATTAAAAATAATTCAGGTACCGGGAGTGCAATTTTTTGAATCTCCTCTCCCCGAAGTAATGGCCGAACTTCAAAGGCAGGCTAAAATGTTTGATTTAACCGAA
Source organism: uncultured Verrucomicrobiota bacterium (assembly GCA_902580225.1). Lineage (GTDB taxonomy): Bacteria > Verrucomicrobiota > Verrucomicrobiia > Opitutales > Seribacteraceae > Seribacter. The sequence goes on along the minus strand of CACHJU010000032.1, from coordinate 8,672 downwards.
CCTGACCCCTCAAAAAAAGGAGTTAATATCATTCCACTGCAAAACGGAGACGAGCCTTTTCCTAATGTAACGATTACTCTAAATACTATGCCATTAGGCCAGATGATTCAATTTATTGCTGAAATGGTTAGCTGGACTTACGATGTACGATCGGACGCTATAGTTGTTTCAAAATCGGGTGGTACTTTTACGGGTCGTTCTTTGGAAACTGAATTTTATGAAGTTACGCAGGGAACCATACAAAGAATGACCGGAGGTGCAGGTGTTGGTATGGGCGGAGCCGGTGCCGACCCCTTTGCTCCAGCACCAGGTGGTGGTGGAGGTGGAGCAGATGATACAGGCGTTAAGATTAAAGGTTTCCTAGAAGGTGCAGGAATTCCTTTTGATGATACAAAAGGGCACAAATTTGTATTTGATGGTTTTCAAATGATCGTTACTCATGAAAGACGCTTTCTTGATCTTATTGAAAGAATTCTTGAAAGGCTTGATGCAGATTCAAGTAGACAGGTTGAAATCGAAACAAAATTTCTTGAAGTTCAAGAAGGAGCATTGGACGAGGTGAGTTTTGATTGGCAATATAGTTGGGGCGAACCCCAATTTGTCTTAGATCCCAATACATTAAACCCTGTAGTTGATTCTAATGGTCAACCCATTTTAAGCTTTGGAAAAAGTTTTACCGGTAATACTCGGACTTTAGCCACTGCCCATTCAGCAACAGGGTTGTCTAGAGATACGATAATAAGCATTCCTGATAATACAGACGCGAGCTTAAATATTCCTAACCCAACCCCTTCATTACCGGGAAAAATCGGTATTGGTCAGGGAGTTACTCCTTTATTTGCTTCAGACAATAAGGATATAACTATGGGAGGGGCCGGGGGGAGCATGATTTTGGGTGGAAGTCAGGCTAAATTATTAATTAATGCCTTAAAGAGAAAACAGGGAACAGATCTCTTAAGTGCACCTAGAATTACGGTAATGGATGGACAACCTGCCCAAATAACCATTGCCCAAGAATTCATTTACCCGACCGATTATGAACCCGCACCTATCCCTGGAGGAGGAGGGGGTGGGGGAGGAAACAATCAGGGTGTGGGAGCACTGGCTCAGGCTATTCAAATTCAAAGTGCAGTTCCCCAATTTGATACTGTTGCACCTGATGATGAGCAACCTGGGTTCCGGGAAGTTGGGGTTGTTATGGATGTCACTCCTAGAATTGAGAAATATAATTCGATTGCGTTAGAACTTAGTCCAAAAGTAACTGAATTTGACGGCTTTATTGAATATGGTGGATCTTCAGCTATGATTGGTACTTCTGCAGTCGGTTCGCCTCCTATGATTATTCAACCGTCCGGTATACTTATGCCTATTTTTTCTGTTCGTAAAGTAAATACCTCAGTAACTATCTTTGATGGCGCAACGGTGATTATCGGTGGATTGACCCGTGAAGAAGTGAAAACAGTGAATGATAAAATACCAGTTCTTGGAAATATACCTCTTCTTGGACGACTTTTTCAATCATCTGCTGAAAGTTATTCGAAGCGTAACCTGCTAATTTTTGTTAGTGCCAGTATAGTTTCACGCGGTGGATCACCTGTGCGCGAAGTAATTCAGAATATTAGCCCACAGTCTATATTTAAAGACCCGGTTATAATGACTCCTACCGGAACAATTCGAAGAGCAATTAAAGGAGGTACGACAGCAACCCCAAAGTAATGCTTTGAAAAATGTAATGCTTACACTATCGAGCGTCTTGTTCAATTTATATTCAAGACATGAATTTTAAATTTTTATTAGGTAAAACAGACATCGATAGAAAAATGTCAGGAAACATACAAAACGATTGTATCTTGTGTATGTATAATTTGAGAAATTAAAATTTTTAATGTAGTTTAACATATGCTCTTTCGCTCCCCCAAGTTCCTTTTAAAAAGCCTAAATTGTAGACATGGAAGGAGAGTATTTAAATTTTTGGTTCCATGGATTTTTGTAGTATTCTTTTTTACTGTGGTGTTCAAAAAAAGTAGCGAATTATTGGTGCAGGATGATATTAAAAACAATCGAATTGTCTCCTTAGAATTACAATCTAAAGGGAACTTATTAGAAAAGAGAAAGGCAGGCAAAAAAACAGATACAGCTCTTTCTTTTTCATCCGTCGAAGAATGGTGTGAAGAACCGTATAAAGACCTATCTGATCATAAATCAATTTTGGAATTTCAGGAGTGGTTGAATGATTTTGAGGATCATCATTCAATTCAAAATAAAAAGTTTTTTCAAGATCCTGTAGAAAAAAAGGACTTTATAAGCCAAGGTGAAAGACTAGTAAAAGCCCGTGCAAATATTTTCGTGCGTCTTATGAGGGGTGACCCTAAAAAAGCCTTGGAAATGGCAATCAGCCAAACTCAAAAAAATAAATTACCCCATACAATTGCCCAACATGTTGAAAATTGGGTATCAACCCATGCAGATATTAAAACGATGCATATATGCTTAGATCCGCGAAACCCGATGGGGCAAAAAAAACGAATTGCAATTCTTGACGGACAAGAAGTAGAAGCTCATTTTTATGGAAAAAGGAAATTTTTAAAATCCACGGATGGCTTGGCAGTTTGGGGGATTTCCTTAAATAAAAACGCTGCTTTTTCCGACAGCCCATTATTGGTAAATTTGATGAAATCTTCATCGGGAGATGAGTATCAAGTTTTTTTAGGTGATGTAGAATTAAAGATACCCACAATGGAAGGAGTTTTAGCCCTTCATCGTAGAGTTGCCGAAGCCGAGAAAATATCAGCCCGAACTGGAAGGGTAAATTATCCTTTGGTTGCATCAAGTGATGGAACCTTAAATTTAATAGAACTCAGATACTCTGTTGTCAGTTCATTGGGCACATGGAAACAGGCTCAAAAACTGGCACTGGATCAAAATGCAACCTTGGTAAATATTAATTCTGAATTCGAAAATAATATTGTCTACAATCTTTTAAAGGATGCGGAAGCTATTGGATTGTATCCTAAAAGCGAAAGTAATAATTCGGTCCAATATGCTTGGATTGGTGCAAGTGATAATAGTGAAATTAATGGTTCCACTTATAACCGTGAGGCCAACATAACATCTTCGATTGTATTAAACGCAAGTGAGGGAAATTGGAAATGGCAAGATGGTGTAGACATTGGAGATTCTAGTTTTTCCAAATGGAAAAATAACGCGGAGCCCAATTCCTCTCAATTTCCCAATCAGGACTATGCAGCAATCGATTTTAACGCAACCGACTCTAATGGAACCTTCTGGATTGATTTAAATGAATCTTATCGATTGCCCTTTGTAATTGAAAAGCCGACCCAACCAAAAGTAATATCTCCAAATTCGATTAATGGTAAAAGGAAAGTATTGCTCATTCCTGCCAGATTTAGGGACGAGGGAAATAACTTTGATGGCTCTTCCAGTAATCCAACCGATCAATTTGGTAATCCAATAAACAATTCCGGCAGCATCGACACCTTTGAACCCGATACCCGCGAAAATATGATAAATTCTATGAAAGGAGTAAAAGATTTTTTTCTGCGAAATTCGGACGGCACTTTTGAATTGGACTATGTTATTTCTCCAACCGTTACTTTAGATATTTCAAAATACAGTAAGGTAGCTTATCCAAATCCTTTAACTCCACCTCAACCTCCAAATATATATGATTCTACTGGTTTGTATTTTGAACAAAAAGAAAATAGGTATGCGCCAGATCCAGAGTTAGGCTATTTTGGTCTAAACGCACTAACAGAAGCAGTCCGTGTTTCCCCTCAATATGATTTTTATGGCTCAGCATTTGAGGGAATTTTGAGTGTTCAAATTGTAACAAAACCCGGTCCTTTCGCCAAACCTCCACTTGTCACTTTTACCGGTGGCAATTTGAATGGAGGCATACCCGATCCTGATTTTGTCCCCGCACAGGGCGAGGCAATTTTAGATGCACTGGGTTATGTGTCGCAAATTAAGATTAAAGAAACGGGAGCTTTTTATTATAACGTTCCAACGATTACACTCGATGGAGTAGCTTACAGTACAAATTATTTTAGCGTAGAAAAAGGTAGAACTGTTGTTTCTTGGGTGGTTACGACAACTTATTCGTTTGGTGCAGCTGGAGTAGGTTATGTTGGGATGGCTGGATCCCATGTCAGGGCGCCTATATCAGCCGGTACTGTTATACATGAATTAGGTCATAATTTCGGTCTCTGGCACGCCAATCGCCATGAAAGTGAGGGGATACGGGCAAATACAGATGACCGGACAGCGGTGGATTATGGCAATCCATATTCAATTATGGGAACTGGTGGAGCTGTAGGAGATTTTACAATTTCCAGTAAAGTATTTCTCAATGAAGTGGGAAGCTTTGGATATAAAGGAGGAAATATTAAATCATCCACTGAGTTCCTCACAAAGTTCGTTGATGTGGTGGACTTAAATAGTGCATCTGAAGTTAATGGTTCTCTTCTTAAGGAACAAGATGCTGTAAATCCAAATACTTTTCGCATTTATCGCCACGATTATGGCTCTGCACCCTATTCTTTAACTGAAGGTGAATTTAATTTAGAAATTCCTTCTTCTTCATTGCCATATAATTTTAATTCCCTTCTCAGTGACAAAAATTTATCACTTTTAATTGGAGGTCCTGGAGAAGGGGCGGTGGGGCATATTGTACTAGGTGGTGCTTTAGGTCATAAACTGGTTATTACTAAATCAGGCAAGGGGTATTCAGAAGAGCCCACAATTCTTGTTTTAAATGATTTAAACGGAAGTTTACTCAGCATTGACCCATCTTGGATCAAAAGAAAAGCTGGAACAAATTATTATGAAATAGTACCCGTACGCAATCTTTCCAATGCTGGATATCGCGGATTAAGGGGAATGGAAATTCCGGCATCCCAATATAACCCAAATGGAGTGGATGCAGGATCTGCAATGGGATCCTATTGGATTTCATATCGAAAGAGTGCAAGCGAATATGGTCTTAGCGTTGTAAACGCTACAAAAAGATCAACTGTAACTACGGAAAATACATTATTGGATATGACACCGGCTACTCAGGGAAAAGTTAATCTGAATTCAAAGCCTGATGCAGATTTTGATGATGCTTTTTTAATGCTTGGAAGTACATTTTCAGATTATGAATCGGATTCTCATATAACTCCAATAAAAAAGGCTGGAATTGCTCCTATGGATTACATCGAAGTAGTTGTTAATTTGGGAACCGTCGCCTCGGGTGAAGCAAAGGCACCAAAATTTAATCTAAGTGTTAGTAATATGACTCCTTTTACCAATGAAGCAGTCGAAATTTCAGTACTTCCTGCAGATTCAAACATATCCGCTTATGCTTATTCATGGTATATTAATGAAGTGGGTTTTAGTGAACCTGGATATTTGAATAATATTTCAATTTCCCGAAAGTTTTCCAACCCGGGCTATCAGGTGGTAAAAGTAATTGTATCCGACATGAAAGGTGGAATTTCTTCCCGGAATATTACCATTAATGTACAGGGCACAAAAAAGAATCAAAAATCAATTGTAAGTGGTAATGTAAAGTCAGCCACTGGTCCGATTCAGGGTGCAAAAGTAGTTATTAAAAAATCCGAGATTATTGAACATTCAGTTAGGGTATCTGGTCGAATAGAGGATTCCAGAATGAATACAACTCATGGGAATCCAGTTCAATTTATTATTGATAATGAGAAAGATAAACAAATTATTATGCATCGTGGAGAAACCCATCGCTTTGTTTTTGAATCATCTGCAAATAATTATCCTCTCTCCTTTTTAAAGAATCCTGATCATGAATCTGCCAAAGTCAGGCTGAATTTATTATTCAATCCGACTGTTGAAACAGCTGGTGGCGGTTACACTAAACCACCGAAGGTTGACTTAAATGAAACCTCAAGATTTGACTCCAATTATTCCCAAACCATCACCACGTTGGATTTATTTAGGGATCATCAAAAAAATAACACACCCTTTTCTTCACTCGGAACTCTCATTTCAAAACCGTCTGCAAAAATTTTGCTTTCAGATACGAATGTTTCTCGAGTAATTGTGCGTCCTCTTAAGATAGATGATTTAACTGGAGTACCTTTGAATTTTGGGGGTCGGGGAATGGACCGGGATAATCCACCCGGCCTGCAAATTTTAAGAAGTAGTTATTGGGAAAATTTTCAAACTGATATTAATGCAACTGCCACTCCATACATCGACGGGGTTGGTACAATTCATCAGGATGATAATGGAAGTGGATATCCAATGGTGCCCGATATAGCCGTCTTTGGTGCCGGACAGGAGGCTAATTATACCGCAGCAATTCGTTCAACCGATAGCGAAAAAGATCCATCTTGGAAAAAAAACAAAGTGTTGGATCGGGTGGCTACGGTAAATCAGGGATTTGGTTATGATCCCAATTCTACCCTAGCCGTTGCTCTCTACCCAAACGCCCCATTTGCGTACTGGTCTTTTAATGATGAGGAAAGCATGTACGAAACTAGCAATATTCCTGCTTCCACATCCGGCTTCAATTTACCCATAGAGAATGGTTTAATCGCGTACTGGAGAATGGATGAGGAAAATTCAACTACAAAACCTGGAACAACCTTTACTATTGATGATAATTCTTCAGCAAAAAATGATATAACTTTTGTAACAGGTCCAAACATACGAAGAAGTTATTGGGGTACGAAAAAAGGATCCCTCAAGTTTACTTCTACCGATAATATTACAGTTCCTAGTAATCTATTAACCACCAATTTTTCCCTATCAATGTGGCTTCAACCAACGGCAACTCCTTTCAATATGGGATTTACTGCTAAAGGTTTACTAATTGATATAAATAATATAAAAACTGAAATTAGTACTTCACCTGTTTCTACAACAGGAGCGTTAAATATTGGAGCTTGGTCACATTTACTGGTTACATTTGCATCGAATTCTGCCTCGCTTTATCTCAACGGAGAGTTAATTGGAACGAATGCTTTTTCGGGAGTAGGCTCCAATTTTATTATAAGAACTGGTGTATCTAATATTTTGCTCGATGAAGTAATGATATACAATAGAGCCCTATCTTTAACAGAGATTCGGCATTTGGCAGGTAATGCATTTCTTGATTTGTCAGGTAATAAATATAATGCAGTTGGGATGGGAACCGGATTTGATATGAACAGTAATTCAACCAATTCGGGTACCATTACCAATAGTTTTTCTACTGAGCTTGGAAAAGCGGTTTCATTTGACGGTTCCACCAGATATTTGGATTTATCACCTCACGCTACTGCGTTTTCATCTCTGGATTCTGGAACAATTTCATTTTGGTTGAATCCAAACAGTGGCAACGGACCCATACTTTCGATCGGTAATAAGGATGAAAATAAGTCTTATTGTAGATTATCCCTTAGAAATACAAATCAATTAAAATTTGAGGTCTTGAACGACGGAACAGAAGGTTTAAGTGTTCTTAGTAAGGGGGGAGGTACTGCAATTAAATCAAACCAATGGTCTCATATAGCGGTATTGGTTGGAGATAGCGGTCTATCTTTTTATGTGAATGGCAAAAGTGTACCGGTTATCATTCCACCTGACGGTTCCAACAGACGAGCTTTTTTCACTGATGTTGAAGATATAAACTATTTTGCCATTGGTAGACACGAAGATAATTCAACTCCAGGTCCCTATATCGAATATTTTTCCGGATATCTTGATGAAATGCAAATTTATGAACGTGAATTAAATAACTCCGAAATTCAATATTTATATAATTTGGGCGATAAAACTGATGTTGTGCGCGCACGCCTAAGTCCGGTTGTGGATGCGGTTGGATCTGTTGTGATGACTGAACACGGGAGAGGTTATAAAGAAACTCCGGATATTAATTTTACGGTGGCTCATTATATTAATAATCCTTCTTACCCATACTTTGTTTCACCGGCTGGTGAAGCGGAGTTAAATGCATCTTCTGTGGATCAAATTTATTTAACCAAAGATTTTGATAGTAGTGTTAATTTAATCCTTCCCGATGGTCGAGAAGTTCTTCGAATGAGTACGGAATATGTTATGCGAAATGATAATAATCAAAGCAAGGCAGTTGTCCCAGTTGGATTATTTGGATATTCCTCACCTCCTACCATTTCGATCGAAGGATCACCCAATTATCCCAAAGATCTTAATGCCACTGGATATCCGATGTTTTTTCTGGATGTGAATGAATCCGTTGAAATTTTTGAGAGCGGTATGGGGTATGATTTAACGACTGGATCAGGTTTTGGAACCAATGCGGTAAGAATTTTCGGAGAAGGATATCGTCCTCCAAAATTTGAAGCCAGAATAAATCAGGGTCGAGTAGACGCTCTTGTATTAACTGAACAAGGAGAGGGAAATTATGACAAAAAGCCAAGCTCGAGTAATATTTACTTCTTGGGAGAAGGAAGCGAAACTGATCCACTTTTTGTTAACGGCAACAACCCATTTGAAACTGCTCAGGGTTCAAACGATTATCGTAGGAATACAGATAAAGAAGATAAAAAAAATGGAGATTATGAGGTCATTACCGGAGTAAAACTTAATCAGGATTCTAGAAAACGTGGAACTGGCTGGACAACTCCTCCCACTATTTTTGCGGATTGGGGAGATGAAACTTGGGCAGGTCA
>CACHJU010000031.1 GCA_902580225.1 uncultured Verrucomicrobiota bacterium | reverse complement strand
CGAAAAAGAAGGGGGATCCTATGAAAACACTTACTGGGGACAGCCTAAGTGGCCCTTATTCCTGACCGAGTTGCCTGAAGAAAAGCAACTCGCTGAACTCGATGCATTACGCATTCATATGGAAAAAAACATAAAGGGATCCTTTTCCATCTCTCCAAACAGCGTTTGGAAAGTAGTCAAGGGTACCTAATCTTCCTTCCATCATTTCAGTTTTCCTGTTTGCCCACATTTCCAACAATTGAGATCATTTTTAGATCATAAGCTATGAAGAAGAATATCCACCTATCACTCATAACACTATTCGCACTGTTTATTTCATCCCTGTCTGCCAGTGCAACGGTCGACCTTTTCAATGGGAAAGACCTCAGCGGCTGGCTTGGAAAAACAGAATTTTGGAAAGTTGAAAACGGCGTCATCATTGGTGAAACCACGCCGGACAATCCAACCAAGGGAAATACCTTTTTGATCTGGAAGGGTGGAGAGGTAAAAGATTTTGAATTCACCTGCCAGGTAAAATTTCAGGGGAATAATTCCGGAGTTCAATACCGCAGTCAAGCCGTTGGAGATCTCAACGATTGTGTTCTGCGTGGCTATCAGGCGGACTTGCACCCCAAGCAGGAATACTTCGGTATGCTATATGGAGAAAAATTCGGCAAGAGGGGAATCATTGCTAGGCGTTGGCAAAAAGTGGATGCACGTGGAGATAAGGATGTAAAAGTGCTTGGATCGGTGGGCGACAAGACTCAACTGGATGGCACCCAATGGAACAAATTGAGCATTGTAGCGGTGGGCAACCGTATGATTCACATGGTCAATGATTTGATCACCGTAGATATTACGGAAAACCACCCCGGTGCCATCACCAAGGGCCACCTCGGCCTCCAACTTCATCAGGGTGCACCCATGAAAGTTGAATTTAAAGAACTCAAATACCGGAAACTTACCGGCAAGGATGCCAAAAAGGCTCTGAATAAAGCCCTAAATACAAAGCCAAAGAAACAGGCGGCAAAACCGTCTTCCAAACCAAAACTGGAATCTCTGGCCAGAGAAGCTACCTCTCCCACTCGCATAAATATAGCCGACGGATTTAAGATTGATCTGCTCTATTCTGTCCCCATGGATAAACAAGGTTCGTGGGTGGCGATGTGCATGGATAATAAAAACCGGCTGATTGTCAGTGATCAATACGGTGGGATCTTCCGCTTTCCAGTTCCAGCTGCGGGCAAGAAAATTGACCCCGCCAGCATCGAGCAAATTTCCTATGCCGCCGAACGGACAGGCATGGGCAACCCAACCGATGCACAAAAAAAACTTCCACAAATTGGACATGCCCAGGGACTTTGCTACGCTTTTGATAGTCTTTATGTCGTGGTCAACTCGCGATCGAGTACCACGGGTGCGGGCGTGTTCCGTCTTTTGGATACGAACAACGATGATCAGTTTGATGAAATCGCAACCATCAGGAAACTTTCCGCCACTGGTGGCGAGCATGGACCGCATGCCATCATTCCAGCTCCAGACGGCAAACACCTTTATGTAATTATGGGGAACCAGACCCAACTTCCGGAAGACTACACCCACTCACGGGTTCCGGAACTTTGGGGAGAAGATCAATTACATCCGTCCCTGCAGTATTTCATGAAGGGAGCTGTGGCACCGCTCGGGCATTTTGCACAGATTGATCCAGAAGGGAAAACCTGGGAAGTTATGTCCACTGGTTTTCGTAACCAATACGATGCGGCAGTCAACCGGGAAGGTGAGCTTTTTACCTATGATGCGGATATGGAATGGGACATGAATACTCCCTGGTACCGCCCCACCCGCGTGAATCATGTGATCGATGGATCCGACTTTGGGTGGCGCACCGGTTCCGGTAAATTCATGGATTATTGCACCGACACTTTTGGAACCGTTGTGGATGTGGGACCAGGTTCGCCTACTGGAGTTTGTTTCGGATACGGGGCCAAGTTTCCAGCCAAGTACCAAAATGCATTTTTCATCTCTGACTGGTCATACGGGAAATTATATGCAGTGCATTTATCTCCCCAAGGTTCGACCTACACAGGAAAGGTCGAAGAGTTTGCCAGTTCCCAACCTTTCCCACTCACCGATCTTCTGGTCAATCCAAAAGACGGTGCGATGTACATTACCGTGGGAGGAAGAAAAGTGCAGTCCGGGCTTTATCGTGTAACCTATATGGGCAAGGAATCTACCGCACCGGCAAAATCAATGCCCGGAGGTGAAGAGGCCAGAAAACGCAGGCAAGCTTTGGAATCTTTTGTCCAAAGAGAAGCCAAACCTGCAAATAAAAACCAATTAAACAAAATTTGGAGCTCTTTAGCTGCCCAGGACCGAGGGATTCGCCACGCCGCCCGAGTCGCCTTGGAAAAACAGTCCGTTAAAAAATGGAAGAGCCGATTAGCCTCCGAAAAAAGTCCGCTTATTGCTTCCGCTGCTATGATTGCCTTGGCCAGAGCTGATTCTACAAGCGGTGCAACCGTATTGCAAAAAGCAATGACCTTTAAATACAGGGATCTCAAATCCCGACAGCAAAAGCTCGACCTACTTCGGTCCATCACCCTTGCTCTGACCCGGGGAGGTCAGCCTGCCAGGGGGCAAAAGGGAAAGCTAATCGCATGGCTTGATAAGATTTATCCAGCATCCACACCGGAGGAAAACCGTGATCTTTCCGCAATTATGCAGTTCCTTCAGGCACCATCAGCAGCAAAAAAGGGAATGGCACTTTTGAGAGGAGCTTCCGGACAGGAGGAACAAATCGGTTATGCCCTTAATCTCCGTCATCTAAAGACCGGATGGACCTCCCTCCAACGCGAATCTTATTTTTCATGGTTTGTCCGTGCAGGTAACTTCAAGGGGGGTGCCCGGCTGAGTAACTACCTCGATGGCATTAAAAAAGATGCGATTGCCAGTGTTAAGGAATCACAAATGACCGAGGGACTGAAAAAGATAATTGATACAAAACCCCAGTACAGTACTCCCCAGTTTACTTTCGAACCCCGCACTTTTGTCAAAAATTGGACAATGAAAGAAATGGGCAAATGGGTATCCAGTGGAATACCCGGAAAAAGAGATTTTAAGAATGGCCGTCAAATGTTTGGTGCAGGGAGCTGCTATGCATGTCACCGAATCGAGGGCGAAGGAGGAGCGGTTGGACCCGACCTTACTTCCGTTGGTGGTAAGTTTGGAGGTTACGATCTGATTGAGTCCATCGTGGATCCCGGAAAAGAAATAAGTGATCAATATGGATCTAGCATCTTCATCCTGAGCGATGGCTCTCAACTTAACGGCCGAATCATGAACATGAGGAACAATGAGTACTGGATAAACACGGATATGATGCAGCCCAGCACGGTTACCAAAGTAAAAGCGGAAAATTTAGCTTCTATCGAACCATCCACGGTATCCATGATGCCTCCAGGACTTCTTAACACCATGGACAAAGAAGACATTCTTGATTTAATGGCATATTTAATTGCTGGTGGTAAATCGGATCACCAACTCTTCACCAAATAGTTTTTAAATTCAATTCTTCATCCAGCCCTTTTACCTATGAAAAAACTCATTAGCTTTCTCTGCGTATTTGGTGGAGCCCTTTGGGTGTCTGCTCAAAAATCTCCCAATGTTCTCTACATTATTTCCGATGATCAGTCTTGGACCGACTACGGTTTCATGGGGCATCCTCAAATTAAAACCCCACACTTGGACAAGCTTTCCAAAAAGAGCGTCCTTTACGAGCGTGGGTATGTTCCCACCGCTCTGTGTCGTCCGTCGCTCGTCACCCTTGTTAACGGTCAGTATGCCCACAAGCACATGATCACCGGCAACGACCCATCACCCAAGACCTATCCCCGCGACAAGGAAGTCTACAACCAAAAGAGAGCCAAGCTGATTTCCTACCTCGACAAGTTCGACACCCTGCCCAAGTTGCTTGAAGAAAAGGGATACCTCAGCCACCAAAGCGGAAAATGGTGGGAAGGAAATTTTAAGCATGGTGGGTTTACACACGGAATGACTCGTGGCTTCCCCCAACGGGGTGGGCGCCATGGAGACGACGGCTTGAAAATCGGCCGGGAGGGCTTACAACCAATTGAAGATTTTGTGGATCATGCAATGGAGGAGAAAAAGTCTTTCTTTTTATGGTACGGGGTTTTCCTTCCACACACACCGCATAACCCACCCGAGCGATTACTCAAACCATACAAAGACCTTGGTCTACCCCAATCCATAGCCAAGTACTATGCCATGTGTACCTGGTTTGACGAAACCTGCGGGCAGCTTATTGATATTTTAGAAAAAAGGAACCTGCGGGATGATACCATTATTGTATATGTGACCGATAACGGATGGATTCAAAATCAAGAAAAGAACGGATATGCCCCCCGATCCAAGCAAACCCCTTATGAAGGCGGTATTCGCACCCCCATCATGTTCTCTTGGCCAAATGGAAACCTAAAGAATGGAAAGCGCCTAGATGTGGTCTCCTCCATTGATCTTTTCCCCACCGTTCTGGCTGCAACCAGTGCTCGTACTCCCAAAGGATTACCCGGATTAAACATTCTCGATAATTTAAAAAATGAAAAACCCATCAACAGAAAGGGTATCTTTGGAGAAAGCTTTGCCCATGACATCGCAGATGTCGAAAACCCGGAAGAATCCCTTCTCTTTCGTTGGACCATTGAAGGAAAATGGAAACTTTTGCTTACCTATGACGGGGAGGTTAACCGCTATAAAACCACCCATCCAAGGGAAGAAAAACGTCCTCAATTATTCAATTTGCTTCAAGATCCCAAGGAGGAAAAGAATTTGGCCGAACTAAACCCGAAAGTGGTGGCAAGGCTTGCCGCTAAGATCGGAAAATGGTGGCCAGTCAAGGAACGCAAGGTTCTGACCAAGTGGAAATAAAGAATCGTCTCATGAAAAAACTATTCTCGCTTGGCCTAGGTAGTGCCCTTCTTTTCTTTCATCTAAATTTATCCTCCGAACAAAAACCCAACATAATTCTCTTTTTAGTCGATGACATGGGTCTAATGGATACCTCCGTGCCGATGCTTGCGGATAAGAAGGGTAAGCCTGAAAAACACTCCCTCAATGATTGGTACCGCACGCCGAATATGGATCGGTTGGCTAAGCAGGGAGTCCGCTTCTCTCAGTTTTATGCCCAGTCTGTCTGCTCTCCCACGAGGGCTTCCATCATGACGGGACAAAATTCAGCAAGACATCGGGTTACTCAATTCATCAGTCCGGAAAGTAAAAATGCTGGACCTAAAGATTGGAAATGGGAAGGACTGACTTCCAAGGATGTCACCCTACCCTCCGTTCTTCGGACCAATGGCTATTATACCATCTTTGCTGGTAAAGCACACTTTGCCCCCATTGGACACGAAGGCGAAGACCCTACTAAACTTGGATTCGATATTAATATTGCTGGCTGTTCTTTTGGTGCCCCCGGCAGTTACTTCGGTGAAGATGGATACGGGAACTTGGATCCAAAACGAAAAAAAAGAGCTGTCCCCGGACTGGAAAAATATCACAAGTCCGACACCTTTCTTTCCGAGGCCATCACTTTGGAGGCAAAAAAAGCTGTCACCCGATCACTTCAAAAGGATAAGCCCTTCTTTATGTACATGTCCCACTATGCCGTGCATAGCCCCTTTCAGAGCGATCCGCGATTTCTTAAGAATTACGAAAGCTCGAAAAAACCAAGGCCTGCCAAATCATTTGCAACTCTGATTGAAGGAATCGACAAATCCTTGGGCGACCTGATGGATCATGTTGCGGCAAAAGGAGTGGCTGAAAATACCCTCATCCTTTTTGTTGGCGACAATGGATCCGACGCACCTCTGGGAGACTCTTATGGCTATTACAGCTCGGCACCTCTGCGTGGAAAAAAGGGAACCTGTTATGAAGGTGGCATGCGAGTTCCTTTTATTGCCAGTTGGGCAAAGCCAGGGAAAGCTAACTCCTTTAAGATCGCCCGTAATCATCTTCATCACGAACAGATCGGAACAGTTATGGATATATATTCCACCATCGTGGATGCTTCCCACTCCAGCTCACCAATCAAGCATCCGGTTGATGGCATAAGTCTACTTCCTCAGCTATCCGGAAAGATTAATAAAAAAAGACCTGATCACTTCATGTGTCATTTTCCACATTCACACCGTAGCTCCTATTTCACTTCTTTTCGCAAGGGGGACTGGAAACTTATTTATCGATATATAACGAATACAGGTAAAAGAAAGAGTAAAAAACCATTACCTAAATATGAACTATACGATTTGAAAAACGATCCTTACGAAACCAAAAATTTGGCTCTCGAAAATACCAAAAAAAACCAATGAAATGATCCGTTTGATGAGTAAGCAATTGGAAACAGAAAATGCTCTCTTCTCCGTCAGAGACGATCATGAATTAAGACCTCAGCGGATCCAATAAACTTACTCTTTTACTACTTGAGACCGGGAGTCCCTTGCTCAAAAGAACAAGGGCAATTGAGAATAATCTAGTTACAATTCTGCTATAACCCGAAAAACTCTAGGTTTGCAATTTGCCTAAAACATCTCGCAATCATGAATTTTTTTTATTGCAATTATTAGAAAATTTAAAAATCGGGAAAAGTAATAAGCATTTTTGCTATCAAGAATTCTTTGGCACAATAATTGCAAATTGCTTGTTTCAAATATTCAAAACAACAACCCTAATCTTGAAGGACTTATATGCCAGAAGTAACCATGGAAAAACACAAAGACGGAGATTGCTTCGTCGACTATGAAGAAAAAGTATTTGAGGATGTGCAAGCTGAATCAGGTCAAAAAGCACTGGTCAAATTTCATACAGTTGCCTTTGAAGGATCAATAGGTTTAGTAAACATGCTCAATGCGATTCGTTTAAATCGTAAAGGCTTTGAGACTTCAATTCTACTCTACGGACCTGGAGTTACCCTCGGTCTCCAGCGCGGATTTCCCACCCTCGGGGATGCCGCTTTTCCAGGACATCAAAACTTTGCTGATAATTTAAAGAAGTTCATGAGCGAAGGAGGAAAAGTATACTGTTGCCGATTTGCCCTTCAGGCTCTTTACGGTCACGGAGAACCCTCGCTTGTTCCTGGTATTATCCCCATTGCTCCTCAGGATGTTTTGGATCTCAGTTTGATTCATGCCCGTGACAATGCCTTTATTGTTGATACATGGACAGTGTAGTCTAGGCACTGATCTTGGCTAAACAAAGCCATCTTTAATCAGAACTCTCAGTGTCCATAACCGTTTAATCTGAGATGATAAAAGCTGCTGCTGCACAAATTGCACCTGACCTCTTAAGTCGGTCTTCAACCACTGGTATCGTTCTTGATACTATGGACGAGGCTCATCGTAATGGTGCTAGTTTTATAGTTTTTCCTGAAACTTTTATTCCATACTATCCATATTTTTCTTTCATTTCTCCACCGGTTAAACAGGGCAAAGAACATTTGGCACTTTATGAACAAGCCGTTGAGGTTCCCTCTGATGAAACTCAGTTGATCTCAAAAAAATGTAAGGAATTGGAATTGGTCGCGGTGGTAGGAATCAACGAGCGTGATCATGGTTCTCTTTACAACACCCAATTATTCTTTGATGCGGATGGTACACTATTATTAAAACGAAGAAAAATAACACCTTCGTATCACGAAAGAATGATTTGGGGACAGGGTGACGGTGCCGGACTCCAAGTAGTAGATACGAATTGTGGTCGTGTAGGGGGGCTCGCCTGCTGGGAGCACTATAATCCCCTCGCTCGTTACGCCCTCATGGTTCAGCATGAGGAAATTCATGCTGCCCAATTTCCAGGGAGCATGGTAGGACCTATCTTTTCTGAACAAATTGAAGTAACCATGAGACATCATGCTCTTGAGTCTGGTTGCTTTGTGGTTAATGCCACTGGGTGGCTAAGGGAAGAACAGATTCAGACGATTTGTCCGGATGAATCTATGCAAAAAGCGATACGAGACGGATGTATGACTTGTATTATTTCACCCGAGGGTCGACATCTAGTTTCTCCCATTACCAAAGATGAGGGAATTTTGTATGCAGACCTTGACTTTAATCTCATCAACAAGCGTAAAAGAATGCTGGATTCAGTTGGTCATTATGCCCGACCTGAACTCCTCTCCTTAAATCATAATATCGCTCCCGCTGAGACCCGCAGGATCGTTAAAGATCATTTTGATGAGGATTCGGATTCAACAAATTTTGACTCTTATCTCCATGCTAGCGGCTGAAATCATAACCGATTTGCAAACTCATGGAATTCGGCTTTTGAATCCAGAAGTGGGAGCGGAAAGCCGAAGAGGTGGTGCGGGACCTACTGATCACAAAGCACTCACAATCGATGGGTTGACCGTAATGATTCCGGTTCATACGGCCACCGCTTTTTTATCTCCCTATGTTGCTGATGCTCCAGACAAAAAAGGTACTGCAAGGGTTTTTAAAAATGGAGAGTTCATTTCTGAAGTTCACTTTCCTAAAAAGGCAAGATTTTTGGACTTATCAACCGCCGACGGTGTGCCCTATGGGCAAATTGCTCAACTGCATTCCAAGGATGTGCTCGCAACTACGGTATTACAAACCTGTATTCGCTACAAATCCCGTCAGAAAACCTGCAAATTTTGTGCAATTGGGCAAAGCCTTGCCGCGGGAAGAACCATTGCACAAAAAACCCCCGAACAACTTGCCGAAGTTGCTCGGGCGGCTTTTTTATTAGATGGTGTCAAACATATGGTCATGACCACAGGCACCCCTCCTGGGGAAGACCGTGGTGCAAAAATTTTATCCGAATGTGCCGTTGCCATTCGATCTGCCGTTGATCTTCCTCTGCAAGCCCAATGCGAGCCTCCGCGGGACAACCTTTGGCACCTTAGAATGAAGGAAGCTGGTATAGACAGTTTAGGTATGCATCTCGAGGTAGTGAATCCTGCTTTAAGAAAGAAAATTATGCCCGGTAAGTCGCAGGTTCCCATTGAGAAATACTTTGAAAGCTTCTCCTATGCGGTCGACATTTTCGGCTGGGGGCAAGTTTCCACTTATATTCTAGCTGGTTTGGGAGATACTGTGGAAGAAATCCTTGAGATTTGTGAAAGACTTACTTCAATTGGGGTGTACCCATTTGTTGTACCATTTGTGCCGGTAAGTGGAACTCCTCTCGAAAGTCACTCACCCCCCACGCCTGACTTTATGCGATCCGTACTCGAACCATTGGCTGAAATGATTCAAAATTCCGACATGGGCTCCGAAAAAATCAAGGCAGGATGCGGTCGCTGTGGAGCCTGTTCCGCCTTATCTGCATTTGAAAGGATTAAAAAATTAAGTATGAAAGAATCCCTAGTATGCTAATTGAAAAACCCAAGTCATTCATTAGCCCTGAATTCATTGTCCGGCAAGCAATTCGTCCTTGGGAAGTTTCCGCCTCCGCTCAACTCCGCTACGACACTTTTGTAAAAGAACAGGGAATTTTCAACCACCACGACCGGGATGAAATTGATCAGGATATGATACCTATTGTCGCCGTATCCACTTTGGCATCGGAAGAAGATGAGGTTGTTGGAACGGTCAGGATTCATCAGCCTGAAATCGGAGTGTGGTGGGGTTCGCGTCTTACTGTTTCTCCTAGTTATCGGAGAGTAGGCCGATTGGGTCCCGAACTTATCAGGTTTGCTGTTGGCACTGCGATTATGCATGGATGCACTCTTTTTCTTGCTCATGTACAATTACGGAATGTTCCACTTTTTAAGAAATTAAATTGGTACGAGGTCGAAAGTCTTGAAATCCACGGGCAAACCCACATGAAAATGAAAGCCAATTTGACTGCATTTAGTTCCGTTTCTAACCCAAAACGGGGTTGGACCACCTCAACAAGAAAAAGGGCTGCATGACAAGCCTTGCCTCCCTTGCTTATTCCCTTGCCCAAAGCCCAGATGTCACCGGGAAACTTTCAATTAATTTCTCATGCTCTGAACTTGGTATAACCAAGAAAAGTATAGGTTTCCCTGGGGATGATGCCGCTGCTATACCCGATGGCAATGGCTGGCATCTGATTGCTATGGAAGGATTCATGAATGAATTTGTAAAGGCAGAACCTTGGTTTGCGGGATGGAGTGCGGTGATGGTGAATCTTTCAGATATTCTGGCCATGGGCGGGCGACCAACCGGTCTGACCAATGCAATCTGGGCACCAAATGAAAACTGTGCTAAGAAGATCCTTCAAGGTATGCGGGAGGCATCGGAAACTTACGGAGTCCCGATTTTGGGGGGTCATACCAATCTTAAAACGGATCGACCTCAATTGGCCGCAACTATTTTTGGAAGGGCCCAAAATTTGATAACCAGTTTCAGGGCTTCCCCCGGAGAAATTCTAATTGCGGCCATTGATCAGCGTGGTTCTTATGTTGGCAAAAGTAAGAATTTTGCAGCTTTTTTGGATGCCGATCCCAAACAGCTTCAAGAAGACAATCAAATACTTCCAACTCTGGCAGAGAAGGAATGGGTGACTGCGGGAAAGGATATTAGCCAAGGTGGAATAATTGGCACATCCATCATGCTTGCCGAATGTTCTGGGGTTGGGATTGAAATCAATCCCCTTTCTCTCAAATACCCGGAAGACAACCTTGAAAAATGGATGACCGCTTTTCCGAGTTTTGGCTTTTTACTCTCCGTCCGTGAGGAAAATGTGCCCGCTGTTTTATCTGCTTTTCACATACGCAACATCACTGCCTGTGAAGTGGGAAAAATTGTGGAAGGTTCTTCAGTGCAATTAGTTGAAAAAGAAGATCGTCACTTGGTTTGGAATCACTCCACAAATCCATATCTTGGACTTTAATTTAAAAATTATGCCTGAGGTAATGTTCAAAGTTAAATGGCCCGATGGAAGGATTGATGATTGTTATTCTCCCTCAACCATTATTTTTGATTACCTGAAAGAAGGGGAATCTTACAATGTAAAAGATTTTGTGGAGCTGAGCAGCCAAGCGTTGAACTTAGCGTCTGAACGTGTCTTTAAAAAATTTGGTTTCCGATGCACTTCTGCCGAAGCCCAACTTTCCAAAATCCATGCAAACGCTCAAACATTCACACCGGATCAGAGTGTGGTTTGCTTATCGTTGGAATGATGCAAGATAGTAACACAGAAAGAACAACTGTGGTCGTGGTTGGAGGGGGTCAGGCTGGTCTTTCCGCATCATATCATTTGTGCAAGTCTGGTATTAAACATGTTGTTTTGGAACGCTCACAACGCTTTCATTCTTGGAAAAAAGATCGCTGGGACAGTTTCTGTCTGGTAACCCCCAACTGGCAATGTCGTTTACCTGGATGGCATTATAGTGGGGATGATCCAAATGGTTACATGGTCAAGGATGATATAGTCGACTACTTGGAAGGGTTCGCGAATTCCTTTCAACCCCCTATTCGAGAAGGGGTTCGAGTCATCGATGTTGACCGTTGTCCCAACGGTAAAATTTCAATCACCACCTCTGAAACACGATGGATTTCCGATTTTGTGATCCTAGCTACGGGTTCGTATGACTTACAAGTGAAACCCGACTTTGCCAAGAACCTAAACCCTGACATTGTTCAAGTCAGTTCGAAATCATACAAACGCCCATCCGATATACCTGATGGTACTTGTTTGGTTATCGGAACCGGTCAGTCTGGTGTCCAGATGATGGAAGATCTTTGGATTGAGGGCAGGGATGTAAGGCTCGCCGTAGGGTCCGCCCCTAGAAGCCCGCGAATCTATCGCGGTCGGGATGCCACCGATTGGCTCTTCGAAATTGGTGAGTATTCAAAAACTATCGAAGAACAAGCTGACCCCAAGCGTACCGAAGCGAAAACCAATCATTATCTCTCTGGTAGAGATGGAGGGCATGAGATTGACCTTAGGGATTTTGCGTTGAAAGGTTTAAAACTGTACGGAACCGTTTCCAATATCGAAAACGATCAGATATTCTTTAAACCCAACTTGGAAGAGAATCTCGATCAGGCGGATGAAAGTTACCTGAAAATTTGTCGGATGATCGACGATTATATAGATACAGAAGGAATCGATGCCCCCGACAGACCTGTCTTTACCAAAAAGTGGAAACCCAAAGTTGAAACTGTGAGTTTAAATATGAAAACGGAAGGGATCACCTCGATCATATGGTGTACTGGTTTCAAACCTGATTATTCATGGTTAAAGATCGATTGCCTCGACATCCGTGGACGACCAATCCATAAAAGAGGAATTACTCCAAAAGACGGTGTTTATTTTCTCGGTATGAATTGGCTCAATACATGGGGTTCTGGAAGATTTTTGAGTGTTGCGGATGATGCGGAATTTCTTGTCCAAGATATTATGAGTAAACTTTCTATTATCGACTCATCCAAGAATATAGCAGTTTCCATTTAAGATTTCAGGTTTATCACCACCCTCCATTTTTCTTTCCAAACGAAAAGAAATTGCATTTAGTGTCTAAAGGGCAGAAGAAGATTATTTGTCTTGTTGTTTTTTATTTGCCATGATCCAGCCCCTTCCACGCTCGCTAAGTTTTCTAATTATTTTGCTTAGTTTTTCCCTTAGTAATTCTACAAATTTGTTGGCCTCCTCCCGGCCAAACATCATTTGATCTTTATTGACGATTTGGGCTGGGAAGATGTCGGCTGTTATGGAAATGATTTTATCGATACCCCCAATATCGACCAACTCGCAAAGGATGGAATGCGTTTTACGGATTTCTATGCCGCAGGAGCAGTCTGATTGAATACCTGGACGGAACTGAAGATATCGAGCTCCACCATATCGCCAATGATTTAAGTGAGTCCAAAAATTTAGCCGGTGAAAGAAAAGGTAAGGTCGCAGATCTTAAACAAAAGCTTTCTGCATGGAGAAGTGAGGCGCTCGCCCCTATCCCCATACCCAATCCATCCTACAACTCCAAACGGACCAACAAATGGGGGAGTCTGCGTAATGGGGGACCCATAGACAGTTTTTCCCATAAGCGATTTCCAGAGACCGAGAAGGATTTGTAAGTCAAGTTTCAATACAAAAAACAAGCTGGTTCTTCTCTTTCATTGGTTCGCTTGCTGAGATGAGTGAAGAAGATTAAAAGCCAAGCTTTTCAAATAAAGGGTTGAGAGATTTCATTTTCATGTGAGGATATAATCCTGCTCGTACAACTAAATTTTATAAGCCGATTATCTTTTTAAGACAGTACAATTGTCCGCCATCCCTGACTCACCATGAACATCTACAAAAGCTTTCTCTTTGCGACTGCCTGCATGGCTCCATTCCTATTTCCCCTGCAAACCTGCTTGGCTGAAGAAGCGTGGCAAGTAACCTCAAAGATCTGGGGAGCCATGGGTAAAAAGGATTGGAAAGAAGTGGAAAAACTCGCCAACCAAGCAAACCGAACTTGGGGAGAGCAAGCACGGAAAACCAACAAACAAATCACCAAACTCCCTGGCAAGGAAGAGGCTAAAGAATTCGCCACTCTCAATGAACTCGCCACCATCACCTACCTGAAGGGCGAAGCTCTCTATAAAAAGGGGGACCGGGATGGAGCCTTGGCCGCTTATTACACGCTGATTGCGGACTTCAACTACGGACAATGTTGGGACAAGGCCGGATGGTGGTGGCAACCCGCTTTCGCCGCCCGCGACCGTATTGCCGAGTTAACTTCCGGCACCCAAACTGAAATTTCCATCGAAGCGGACCCTCTTCCCGCACACCTTGCCCTTGATGGCAAAAAAGGAATCTGCTTTACTTTACGTAAAAGCAACGAACGAGGAAGCGCAGAGGAAAACCTTCCCAAGATAAAAGCCACTCAATCCTATTGGAATTATTCATGGGGAATGGAACTGGTTGACCAACAACCCGCGAAGATGGAATTTATGCCCATGGCTTGGGGTGCATGGGGGATGGACGGTTTCGTCCAATCCGTACGCAAACACATTGTGCCCCAGATCAAGTCAGGCACGATCAAACGCGTGCTTGGCTTTAATGAACCTGACAAAAAAGAACAGGCCAATATGCCCTACAAGGAAGCCTTAAAATATTGGCCCGTGCTGGAGGAACTTGGCGTTCCCCTCTGCAGCCCGGCCTGTGCCAACCCATTAAGCGATGTCGATGAGAGCACGCAGGGAGTGCGTGGAACCTGGATGCGTGATTTTATGCGCGAGGCAGATGAACGGAACTATCGCATCGATTATATTGGGGTTCACTGGTATGGAAGTACCAGTCCAAGAGTTTTTAAAGAACGTATGGTTCAGGTTTATGAGGCGTATGGTCGGCGTCCCCTTTTGATCTCGGAATTTGCGGTTGCAGATTGGGGAGCAAAGACCGTCGGGCAAAACAGTCATGCCCCAGAGGAAGTGCTCAAATTTATGAAAAATGTACTCCCTTGGATGGAAAAACAAAACTGGATTGCAGGATATTCTTGGTTCTCATTTGGAATGCATGAAGCGGTGGGTACCAGTTCCGCCCTTTTTGATAAAAACGGGAAGCTCACCACCTTGGGTAAATTCTACAGTTCGGTGACAAATGAAGATCCCCTCGGAGATCAATTGATCAAATAAACCTCCCTTAGTTATTAGAATAAATTTCCTTTCCTTTTTATCTCAGGTTTGACCTGAAGAATATATGTTCATAATTTAAATTGTGAAAAAAAGTTGGAAAGTGCTGGTTTGGATAGGTCCCATAATTGTTGGAATCCCTTTGCTTTATTTTTCCACAAACCCAGATAAAGAAACGGTTATTATTCATCCAAAAAGGGAATTCATTCTGAAAACCGAGAAACTCATCGCCGATTTGTCAAAGAAGAACCCAGTGGATAAAAAATCTAACTTCCAATCTATAGACTATAATCAAACCGAGCCGACCTTAGTAATCACCGAGGTTGAAAAACTCTCTTATCAAGAACCCGCATATGATATTTCGCAATCACTCGAATCCTCTACTCAGCCAGACCTGCCCATTGAGCCGGCTTGGAAACAGAAACTCGATGTCTTCTTAAAAGGAAATACCTCACCAAAGGAATTTTTAAATTCGCTCACGGCCAATAACTGGAAAGAAGCACGGGATGCACTCGCCCTTGCCTATGAAAAAGAAATGTTGCCCCCAAATAAGAATTTTCAGGAAAGATTCTGGATGAAAGTCGGAGAAATCGGGGGCGAAGAGGTAGCGAATGAACTACTCAAGGACGGAGACCCCGCTTTCAGTAAAATCCTCAAAGGATGGGCCAAAGGAGATCCCCAGGAAATGTTTGATTATTATGCAGACCTGGATCTAACATCACCTAAAGTCCAAAATTATTTGGACAAAACCCACTCCCGAGAAATTCCTCTAATGGATCAATTCTCAAGTGGCATGATCGACGAGATTCTAAGAGGTTCCGATGGAAAGATTGGGAATACTCAAGTTGAAAGTGCCAACGATTTAATCGATCACTTTCTTGAAAAAGATAAAAAGAAGGCGGAATCTTTAATGCGTGAATTCACCGAACGGGTCACCAAGGGAAGAGATAAAGATACACTCAAGCGGTGGGTTTCCGGATATAAGGAACCTGAATTACAAGCCGGCACGGCCCAACGGGTTATTGAAAGTGGTGTATTTGACCAGAATCCTTTGGAGGCAGTCGAATTTGCTAATTCTTTAGAATCCACCAAGGCCAAACGGTCTGCACTCTCTTCCGCCTATGCGAGGCTTGCAGGCGGCGTAAATGGACATGATCCTAACATAACGGCCACGGAATTAAATGAGATGGAGGACGGATGGCAAAGAGATTTTGCTCTCAATGGATTTGCTCATGGTCTGGTACATCGCGATCCAGAGGCAGCCATTCAATGGGCTAACTCGATAAGCAACGAAGGATTTCGAAAAGTAGTCACAAAAAATGTAACCAAAAGAATCAACGCCGAAGTCTTACCAAGATCTAATTCTCAGGGGGCGATCAAAAATTAAAAAGCAAAATTCAAGAAACCTTATCTCACAATTAAGTAAGATAACGGAACCAAAAGACATTTGCTAGCTTATGAAGTTTTTCGCTATTGCAGTAGCGTGGATTTGCTTTGTTTCATCAATCGTCCTCTCACTTTCCTCTGAGGACCAAGAGAAGATTCCCTTCAAGGTTGAAGAATTTCTTCATATTGAACTGCTTTTGTCCAACCAGAAGAATGATCTTAACCTGACAGAATTATCTGGAGGCATTTATGAAATTCAGACTACTGGAAACGATCCGTATATATGGTTCCAATTATTGAAAGAATCATATCAACCGAATTTATCCTATGTTATTGCTTTTGAATACCAGGCTCCCGAGGACTTTGGGGATTTCGTTTTTTACTGCCGAACTGGGAAGAAAACGAAACCAATCAGAACAGATCTACAACCATCCAAGGAGTGGAATTGGTTTGTTTTTCCTTTGAGCGATATAGGCCAACTCATCGGTAAAAAGATAGATGCCATGCGGATGGATCTTGGAGAACAGGATAATAAGACATTTAGAATCAAAAACCTGAGGCTGATTGAAACAAGTCGGGAATTAAAATTATATGCCGCACTCGGCGAAAAGATTAATCAGGTGGATACTTTCGGGATCGGACTGAAAGATCTAAAACCGCAAGTTTCATCAACCGAAACGGTAAGATATAAGGATGAAAACTCGTTAAGTATAACAAAAGCAGTCTATCAGTTTCTTGACCTGGATGCAGAGACCAAACGATTCAGAAATCAGTCAGGCGTTGTGCCCACCGTTCCTCTTGGTCCTCGTATTGTAACCGGCGAAGGCCCCCATCCAGACAATCATACTGTCATTCGAATTCTTTCTCCTTATCAGGTATGTGAAACCCAGTTTCTTGCTTATCCACCAGATATTCGTGGGGGCGTCGGTATCGAGACGGGAATCGATGAAAAAGGTCGTCCCTTCATTGCCACTTGGCCCCTATCATCAAAACTTACCCGCAACATCAATTTGTTCAATCAAGCAGGTGGTTCCAAAGGGAAAATTCAAGTCCCAGGGGAAATCAATCCACCCTACGATCTCACTGTGGGTGACATCTTGACCAATTCAATTGGTGATGAAATTGCCCTAACTTCGAAATATGCTGAAAAGGCAAATCCTTTGGTCTTCGTATATTCTGTTTCAGGTAAGCTTTTGAAGAGAAAATCTGTCACTGGAAGAGCTGGCGAATATTCACTTCTCACCAAAAATCCCAATCAGCTGTTAATTCAGGAATTAGGCAGGCAAATAATCCACCCTTTCCTTTCTCCGCAAAAGGAAATCTACATCCCTGTTGGTAATAAAAAGCTAAAAGTTTTTGATTCAGTTTACCCGGACCGTGAATTCAATGCCGGTAAATCCGAAGAGACCCTTTCCACCCTCCATCTCATTCACCAAGAGAGGAAAACCAGTTCACAGAACATCGGCAGAATGGAAAATATCTTTTGGTTCGATCCACAGGATGAACACAACGGGGATCGTGCAACTTGGGGAGAGTTCCCTGATGGTAAATTTGTTCGCAATGGACTCTACAATTATCTCGGTAGTGCACAGTACTGGTCCCCGCTTCTCAAAAAAGGCGAAATCGAATCGCGAACCTATGAGGAATGGACATCAAATATTGATTGGGAAAAAACAATAAGCGGACCTGCGTGGAGGAAATCAGTCCAGGAATATGAGAAGGGTAAACCAACGGTCTGGACGGCCGCTTTTACTCATCGGTGGCACCCTAGAAAGATGGAACCCATCTCTTCGAAAGTAGATCCCGAATCCGGCCTGCCAATTTATTTACTCTTAGACCGAAAAAACGACACCACGGGAGGTGGCTATTTTGGGAAAAAATTATTCGACTACGGAAGCCAGCACTTTGAAAACGAAGCCCTCAACAAACTATACACCTATGCTCAGCGAGCCTTCTACCAAAAATTGGCTCCGGCCTATCGAAAAAACCCGGAAATGACCATTGCGGTTGAACCCAATCATGAAAACGAGATCGTTTCCGGAAGCAATTCCATTGGCGATTACAACACGGGGAGTCTCGAAGGATTCTATCATTATCTATCCTCTCTTTACGGTGATATCGGATCGATCAATCAAATCATGGACACGAACTTCACTATCAATTTTTTTGATGCCCCCCGTAACCTATTCCGAGGGGAGTGGGATCAATATGACTTCAAAAATCTCTTCTTTCGAGAATGGGTAGAATTCAACCGGATCGTAGTCTCAAGACGGGTGGGGACAAGTTACAGAGAATGCTTGCTAGCTGGATTTCCTCCCGAAATGATCAAGTCTCATCAGATCCCGGACAGTTATGTATTCAAATCAATTGTAGGGATTTCAGAGGGACAAAAAAGAATCTCCCCCATTGACTGGCTTTTGACTACAGGTGCTGGATTTGGGTTCTCGAGGTATGGCACCTACTATGAGCGGGAACATAACATTGGACAAGGGGCATACAGTTCCGGCTTCGATAACATGCTCATTGGGGAATATGCCTCATTAAACGGCAGCCCGGATCATGCCCTTAAGCAACTCCTGTATTTGAGAAATCACGGAGTCTCTACCCTGCATGTCATGTGGTGGCCCTCGAACCTCGACAAGGGGTTTAATCAAGCACAGGAGACAGCCCTGCTCACCATGATTTCGGAGCACGACAAACCCCGACAGGGATTGGCCGGAGGGATCAGGGAAATCAGGCCCTGGAAAGGAAAAAACAAATCATATGATATTGCCAGTTTGGGAAGCACTGTCAGCCATACTGGCCTAATCAAAAGTATCAAGCAAGACGGCTCGTTCGAGGGCACAATTTATACGGTTCCCTTTCACTCGCATATTGATATCAGTGTACTCAACCAAAAAGAAAGTCTTTTAATTTCAGATTCAGGTAGCGAAATTGCCACCATTGAAACCACCCGTCCAGGCAGTTTGGTTGAAGTAAATTTCATGGTAAAAGAAAAGACTCCGTTGCTTCGGATGAAAATGAAACATAACGGCATTATCCTTCCCGATAAAACCATCCGTCTTGAAAATTTAAATCCGAATCAGAAGATTAGACTGGTTTACAAGATTCCCATCCTTATGGATTCAGTAAGCCTTACACTCTCTTCCCCTCAAACCACAAACATAAGCGAGTTAAGCGTTATTAAACATCAGGATCAGGTGGTAAATCTGGCCAAGAAAATCATGTTCGGCAAACGACATCAGGGGGGTGTTACTTTTGACTGTCTCCCTCCCAGCCAATAAACTCTAACCAAAAATGAATAGGGCACTAATTCATATTCCCTTCCTTTCTCTTTTTGTAATTCTCGTGCAGGCCAAAACGGAAAAGCCTAACTTCCTTGTCATCCTGGTGGACGACATGGGCTATTCTGACCTCGGATGCTACGGGGGAGAGATTGACACACCCAATCTGGACAAGCTCGCTTCCAAAGGATTACGCTTCACCCAATTTTACAACACCGGACGCTGCTGGCCCACCCGTGCCTCCATTCTTACCGGTTACTATGCTCAGCAGGTTCGCCGGGATAAATTACCCGGTATCAAGGGTGGTGGTGGCAGAGGCGTGCGCCCCGCATGGGCTCCTTTGGTGACCGAATATTTAAAGCAGAATGATTATCAGAACTATCATAGCGGAAAATGGCACATCGATGGAAAGGTTCTAGCCAACGGTTTTTATCAGTCCTGGAGAGTAAATAATCAGGGAGATTTCTTTTCCGCCAAAGGCAACTTGCTAAATGACATTCCATTCGATCCGGAGCAGGCACCTGAAAACTACTATTCCACCATCGCAACCGCCAACCATGCGATTGAATGCCTGGCAAACCATCAAAAAGATCATGCAGGCAAGCCCTTCTTTCATTACCTCGCTTTTATTGCTCCTCATTTCCCCCTCCATGCACCACAAGATGTAATTCAGAAATACAAGGAACGCTATCTTCGAGGCTGGGATGAGATCAGACAGCAAAGATTCGCCAGGCAAAGAAAGATTGGCTTGATCAATACCACCCTTTCCAAATTGGAGCCCAAAATAGGTCCTCCTTATGCATTCCCGGATGCTATCAAAAAACTGGGCCCGGGAGAAACCGACCGATCTATCCCATGGGATCAACTATCGGACAAACAAAAAGAATTCCAGGCAACCAAGATGGCGATTCATGCCGCAATGATTGACATCGTGGACCAGGAAATCGGTCGGGTAATTAAACAGCTCAAGAAAATGAAAGCCTTTGAAAACACCCTGATCCTTTTTGTCTCCGATAATGGAGCCAGTGCTGAAATTATGATTCGTAGCGGAGGGCACGATCCACAGGCACCACTCGGAAGTTCAAAATCATATCTCTGCCTGGGGCCCGGTTTTTCCAGTGTCGGGAATACTCCTTTTCGCCGGCACAAAACTTGGGCGCATGAAGGCGGAATCAGCACTCCTTTAATTGCACACTGGCCCAAAGGGATAAAAGCAAAAGGAGCACTCCGTCATTCCCCTTCCCATGTCATCGATATCGTTCCCACCATCCTTGAAATGGCAGGTATTCCCAAACCATCGAACTGGAAAAATCAAAAGGTCTACTCCGCTCCCGGCAAAAGCTTAGTCCCTGTATTTGCATCCGATATAACCATTCAACGGGATCACCTCTTGTGGTTTCACGATGGTCATCGGGCTGTGCGTAAGGGAGATTTCAAACTGGTCTCCGCCAAAAAAGAACCCTGGGAATTGTACGATTTGAAAACGGACCGGGCAGAGTCCAAAAACCTCGTGAATCAAAAACCAAAACTAAAAGAAAAACTGGAAAACCTCTGGAATGATCAGGTTGAAGAGTTCAAAAGAATGCTTGAAACAAAATAGAGTCAACTGGGCTATTAAGGTTGGATTACTTCTGAGATTTTCCGTCCAAATTCGCTAGTGCTGGGAGTTAATATATATGAATAAATTGAAAGAGTCGTTAAATTCGATAATTGCCCCATACTACATTTGCATTGTAAACTCAAAAAAATAGAATAAAATCCCATTTACAATATATTTACTTATTGTGAAACGCATAACTCCCATTTTCGCCTTTTTGCTTATTGCATACTTTCAGGTTTTCTCTGCTATTGACTTCAATCGTGAGGTTCGTCCTTTGCTCGCAAGCAAATGCTATGCATGCCACGGCCCGGACGAGGAAGGAAGAAAAGCCAAACTTCGCTTGGATGTTCGCGAGGATGCTTTGAAAAATGATGTAATCGTTCCTGGAGAAATCGAAGACAGTGAATTTCACTACCGTATCCACTCCGATGATCCGGATGAAATCATGCCCCCGCCCGAATCCCATGCTACCCTCACCCAGCAGGAAAAAGAATTGCTCGACCAATGGATAAAGGAAGGAGCCAAATATGATAAGCACTGGGCATTTGTACAACCTGTCTCTCCCAAAGTACCCGAAGGAAAAAAAGAATGGGTCCGCAACCCGATCGATGCCTTTATCTCCGACAATCTTACAAAGAATGGCTTAACTCCATCCGAGGAAGCCGATCGCTATTCTTTGGTTAGAAGACTGTATCTTGACCTCATCGGTCTTCCCCCAACCCCCGAGCAGGCAGATGCCTTTGTTTTCGACAACCGGCCCAACGCTTATGAAAAACTAGTCGATCAATTACTCCAATCTGAACATTACGGAGAAAAATGGGGAAGAGAGTGGCTGGATCTTGCCCGCTATGCTGACAGCAATGGATACGAAAAAGACCGCCCCCGTACTATTTGGCCCTATCGGGATTGGGTAATTAGAACCCTCAATGCCGACATGCCCTACGACCAGTTCACCATCGAACAGCTCGCCGGGGATATGCTTCCCAATGCCACCAACGATCAAAAGATTGCCACCGGGTTCCACCGTAATACCCAACTCAATGAAGAAGGTGGGATCGATCCCCTCGAGTTTCGTTTCTATGCAGCAGTCGACCGTGTGGCAACCACCGGTACCGTCTGGATGGGACTGACCACCGGTTGTGCCCAATGTCACTCTCATAAATATGATCCAATCACCCATGAGGAATACTTCGGGCTGATGAGCCTGCTCGATAATGTGGAAGAACCCGATCTCTTTCTTTACACCGACGAACAAGTCAAAGTGAAAGCCGATCTTGAAAAGCAGATCGCACAAAAAATCACCGAGGTCCAAAAGAACAACGACGACTTTGAAGATTCGTTTACGAAGTGGCACAAATCCGAATCAAAAAAAGCAACGCCCTGGAAAACACTCCGCCCAACTGCCATGAAGAGCAATCTCCCCAAGCTCGAAGTCATGGATGATCATTCCATCTATTCTTCAGGTGATGTGACCAAACGGGATGTATTCGATCTGAATTTCACGAGTGACCAACCCATCACTGCTCTACGTCTTGAAGCCTTAACCGATGACCGCCTACCGGGACGGGGTCCAGGCCGGTGCTACTACGAGGGCAGGAAGGGTACATTTTTTCTGAGCGAAATTGACCTCAAAAAATCAAATGGCTCAAATGTCAAATTTGAGAAACCTATTGCAACAAGAGGAAATGGTGCAGACAAGGTGATCGATGATGTTGGATCTTCTGGTTGGAGTTCCGGAATCGGACAGGATCATCACCTGATCTTACCGCTCGCTGATCCACTACCTGCCAACACGCCTTTCTCCATCAAATTACTTTTTGAAAGACACTTTGTAGCCAGCCTTGGACGTTTCAGGATCTCTGCAACCTCCAGTGCAAAACAGCCCAAAGCTGCGAAGATCGGAGTGGAAACCGAGCGAGTCCTTAGCCTTCGAGACAAAGCCTCAGCAGAAGACTTAACTCGACTCCGTTCCATTTATCTAGAAAAAGTATTCTTGGAAAAACCCTCCCCTGCAAAACCCGAAGCCATTCAGAAAAATACACAATGGATATGGACTGCCAAAGGGAACCGCCCACAGGAGACTCTTTATTTTTCCAAGCAATTTGATCTGAAGAATGTTCCTGAAACTGCAGAGATATTTTTTACCTGTGATGACAAAGTTGAATTCTTCCTCAATGGAAATCCCATTGGTTCGACCGATCTGTGGAGTAAACCAGTCACCACATCGGTGAAGAAACTTTTCCGCAAAGGCACCAACTACCTCACCGCGATTGCTTCGAATAATGGAGGACCTGCCGGTTTGATTGCCCAACTCACGCTCCATTCAAAAAAAGGGAAAAACCAATACATAACAACCGATGCTAGTTGGAAACATCTCAGCCAACTGCCTAATCCGCAGTCGAAGGACTGGCACACCCAGTCTCTCCCCGAAGCAATGCCAGCCATTGTTGTAGGAAAATACAAAGACGGCCCATGGGGAAACCTCAACATTCCACAAGAAAAGTCTTCTAAGAAACCAAACCCGATCACTCAATTACGGAATCGCATGCCACGCCCCAATCATACTTTGGTGATGCTTGAACGTCCGAAGGACAATCCCCGCCCCACCCAGCTGAGACACCGGGGCGAATACACAAACCCCAAGCATGAAGTAGCTTCGGGTATTCCCGAGATTTTTGAATTACAAGATCGCAAGGAACCAACCAACCGACTGGAGTTTGCCAAGTGGGTGGTAAGCACGGATAACCCGATAGGTGACCGGGTCGTTGTAAACCGGGCATGGCGATCCTTTTTTGGTTATGGTCTAATTCGAACAAGTGGTGATTTCGGCACCCAGGCACCGGCTCCCGATCATCCTGAGCTTCTTGACTGGCTGGCCATGGAATTTCGTAAACAGGGAATGTCCCTCAAAAAGTTACATCGATTGATCGTCACCAGTTCCACTTATCGTCAGGATTCCAAGGCATCCCCAACACTTCTTGAAAAAGACCCCCAAAATCGACTCTTGGCCCGCGGACCCCGCTTCCGTTTATCTGGTGAATTAATTCGTGACCACATGCTCAAAGCCAGCGGAAAGTTATCCGTTAAAATGTTTGGACCCGGGGTTTATCCTCCGCAACCGCTCACTGTCCTAGCTCATGCCTTCGGCAACAAGAGTTGGAACGCTTCCAAGGGAGAAGACCGTTACCGCCGCTCGGTTTATACCTTTATCAAACGCACCGCCCCATTTGCCGGGTTCATGACTTTTGATGGAACTTCAGGTGAGAATTGCCTGGCCAAACGTGACCGGAGCAATACCCCCCTTCAGGCACTTACGCTCCTGAATGATGAAATGTATCTTGAACTTGCCCGTGCAGCCGGACACGAAGTCCACCAGAAGAAGGATGATCCAGTGCAAACCCTGTTTCGCCGGTTCCTTACCCGCCCCCCCCAAACAATCCGAAACCGATGCCCTGCGAGCTTATTACGAACAGCAAATCCAACGTCTAGAAAAGGGAGAGATCAAACCTTCAGAAATTACCTCAACCCCCAAGGCCACTCCTGAACTCGCAGGTAAAGTACTCCTCGCTCGGGCCATTATGAACTTAGACGAAGCCATTACCAAACCATGATCACACATCCATTACTTCATCGTACTCGTCGCCATTTTTTCCAGGACTGTGGAATTGGGGTCGGCAAGATCGCCCTCGCCTCCTTGCTTGCCAACGAAACCTTTGGAGCTACCGGCAAGCCTGACTTCATGCGTTTCCCGGTTAAGGCCAAGAGGGTAATCTATTTGTTTATGGGAGGTGCACCCAGTCAGCTGGAACTTTTTGATAACAAGCCCAAACTCCAGGAAATTGAAGGTAAACCCATTCCCCCTTCTGTAATCAAAGGACAAAGGTATGCGTTTATTCAACCCGATGCCGCCGTTCTCGGA
>CACHJU010000030.1 GCA_902580225.1 uncultured Verrucomicrobiota bacterium | reverse complement strand
GAAGCGATTATGCGAGCCCGGGCTGGGATCAAGGACCCCAATCGTCCAATAGGCTCTTTTCTTTTTCTGGGTCCAACAGGGGTCGGAAAGACTGAGTTGGCCAAGACTTTAGCTGAGAGTTTGTTTGACAGTGAGAACAATGTTGTGCGAATCGATATGTCCGAGTACATGGAAAAGCACTCCGTAGCCCGCTTGATCGGAGCTCCTCCTGGTTATGTGGGATATGAGGAAGGAGGACAACTCACCGAGGCGGTGCGACGTAAACCCTATTCAGTTATACTTTTCGATGAGATCGAAAAAGCTCATCCCGATGTCTTTAATGTTTTACTTCAATTGATGGACGACGGTCGCCTGACTGATTCTCAGGGTCGCACGGTGGACTTCAAGAATGCAGTAGTTGTAATGACATCGAATGTGGGTAGCCGTTACTTGCAGGACAACCTGATCGATAATGAAATTTCTGAATCCGCTCGCGAATCTGTGATGGCAGACCTACGGGATCATTTCCGTCCGGAATTTCTCAACCGGATTGATGATACAGTCCTTTTCAAACCCCTCTCCTTAGAAGAAATCACCGAAATTGTGGATCTGCTTGTTAATGCTTTAAACAGGCGCCTCGAAGATCGAAAAGTGAGCGTTGGTTTTACCGATGCGGCTAAAAAGTGGATCGGGGAGAAAGGATACGATCCGACCTATGGAGCCCGTCCATTGAAACGATTTTTACAGAAACAAGTCGAGACTCAGCTCGCCCGTGCCTTGGTTGCCGGGGAAGTGGAGGAGGGGAGTGAGGTTGCCTTTTTGGTCAAGGATGACAAATTGGTGATGAAGGTAGGATAGGAAGAAATCGTTTTTAAGCTTCTCATATTCTTCAATATCAACTTTCTGCCAATCATAGGCATTAATTAGTAGAGCCCCACTCCAGTCATTTGTTATTAAAATATTCTTATCGCTGAAACCAATTGAATCTGAAATGGATGAAGATATTCCCGAGGTGGAAGGGGAATAATATTTTGTAAATTTTCATGATGTTCATTCAATTAAGCAGTTTGTTGACCGAGTTTTTAATGACAATTCGATTGATTAAAATATATATCAGTCCATAGAGCACGATATACGCAATGGTTTCAAATGAGAGACCCGATTGTAAGGTAATACCATATTCATAGGCTAGCTTGACTAAAAGAGATTTAATTCCGTATCCAGCTAAAACTGAACCAACCAGAATAAAAAGAAAGAGAGTTAGGAAGCGAGTAAAGATTACATTGGATATCTGCCCGTGGGAAAAACCAAGAAGGAGTAAATTTTTTGCCTCTTCGCTTGCCTGAGCAACCACTAAACGAAAACTTGTTGCGAAGGTGGCAATAGAAAGTAGCGAGAGAAGTACTCCTATAACCGCAATTCCAAGGAAAATTGCTAGGGTTGCTTTTTTAATTATATCCTGCTCCGGAAATTCCCGGTTAATCTCAAGACCATTTTGCTGAATAAAAGATATAAGAGATGAACTCGGGCTATCTTCGATTTCCAGAATGATTCGAGATGGTCCAGCTTTCTTCTTTTTTTCAGAAAGTGTTTGTAAGGCAGAAGTCCGATTGGCTGGATTTTCGAGGGGGGAAATTTCCCAGTTTTTAAATTCAGGTTCGTCCCGGAATGAGGCAAGGGCGGAACGGGTAATAGGGGGGCCTTCAATGGAACCATTTTTCCAAAGAAAGAAAAAGGCGTTCGCTTCGGGTTGACCAAATTTTTTATTGGCCCATTTTAGAAAGTTTGCTGGCACTAATACACTGTTGATTCTTTTGCTGAACGCCACAAATCGACCACTTAAGGTGGTCTCCTTGTTTTTGCCAATAAAGAGTTCGATGGGCATACCGATAGCAGCTTCAGTTGAAAGGGCAGGGTATTCAACCCGAGAGGGAGCGAGACCAAAATTCCACAGATCTAGATAAAACTTGGGAACCATGATGGGGACGACTTCAGAGTTTTCATTCCAATTCCAATCCTTGGGGATGAAGTCGAGAAACTCATCAGGGATGGATTCAAAAAAAAGATCGGTCTTGGCTGCCGCGCCCAACCCGACTTTTCCGGACGGCCAAATATACAAAGTGAGCGGGAATTGATTACGAATAAATCCACCAATCCTTTTGACGCCATCATGCGCTTTTATCTTATCTAATTCATCGCTCGTAAATGTACGTTCATTTTTGCCGAGGTTGATCAAGGCTCCGCCTTCCACTTTTTTGTTAAGGGTGAAGTAGTTCTTAGGTACCTCTCTATCTTTTAAGATGGAAGAAGTGTCCTGATAGAATTGAATGGCAATGATAAGTAGGGTAGACCCAATTAGGCATCCAAGGGAGGCAATCCATAGTTCATGTTTGGGAACAGATACATTGAGACTGTATTGAAGGGAAGATTTTGGAAAGGAATGCTTCACAGGGATAGGATACGACCAAAAGAAAGGGGAGGAGTTTCTCCTAGTGAAGTGAAAAGAACCGTGGCCTGATTGGCTCGGGCAATTTCATTGATTAATGAAGAGGCTAAATCTATATTTTCCTGATCAAGGTGACTGAAGGGTTCGTCCAAAAGAAGTAACTTGAAGGGCTTGCACAACGTTCTGATTAAGGCAATACGCTGACGCTGTCCGAAAGACAGGGTTTCCACTGGTTGGGAAAGAAATCCTTCCATGCCCAGTTGCTTGGCCATTTCCAATCCACTAGGCACATTATGGTTAATTTGGGGAATTAATTCAATATTCTCACGGGCACAGAGTTTGGGGAAGAGTTTGAGTTCCTGGAAGAGCAGAGTAATTTGAGTACATCTCAATGATGTCCAACCGGATGAAGTTTGTTTTTGAATATTTTCCCCGTCCATAATCACTTCCCCGGAAAAATCTTTTCTCAGTCCGTACAAAAGATGGAGCAGGGTAGATTTTCCTTTTCCTGAATGTGCTGATATGAGGGTGAAACTTTTAGGTTCGATTTTTAACCGGGTTCCCCAAATCTCCGAGCGTTCGATCATCTCTTTTGGGATCGGATCGGGTATGACTTGATTCAGTTCAATTAACATGGAAGGAGGGAAAGAATATTTTGATGAAAGATCGCTTCTTCTTCGTTTTCTTTCAGTTGGGCAACGCTAAGGATTTCATTTCGAAAAGTAGAGAAATCAGGAGTTGATTGAATTTTTGGGTAAATTCGTAGTGGATAGTCTGTACCCCATAGGATTTTTTTATATCCCACGACATCAATCAATTTTCGATAAAGACTTGAATCATAGAGGAGTGGGCAGGCAGCCAGATCATAGTAAACATTGTTGAGCTCTTTTTGAATTCTTGGATTCAATTCATAAAAAGGAAACAATCCACCAGCATGGGAAAGAATAATTTTAAGTTTTGGATATTCCCGGGCAAGCCAGAGAAAATCCTCGAAAGGTGTTGGAGTACGTCCAGGATAATCATGACCGACTGGTTCCGTGACATGAAAATTGATTGGCCACCCGTTTTCGCAGGCAAATTCTACGCATTTAATCCAGGATGGGTTTTTCATAGTGAATTCCTGCACTCCGGGGTGGCATTCTCCAATTCCCACAAAGCCCTGATTCAACCTTTTTTTTAACTCTTCAACGGGTTCTGGCGTCGAGGGATGAATCGATGCAAAAGCATAAAATCTTTCGGGATCCTCCTTGATCCACTTGTAATGCCAGTCATTATGCTGAATACAACTATTTGGATTTTCCCAGTACCAACCGAGCAGAATAGCCTGTTTAACCGATGCAGAATCCATGTCCGCGATCATTTCCTCCCTCGATGCCCAGCCTTGCAGTTTAATCCCTTTGGGTGGATCCACTAATTCGAGCCAGTGAGATTCGCCGTGTTTTTGAGCAAATTCTTTGGGGTCTAAGTAGACTTCTGGTGGAAATCGGTGAGTGTGAGAATCAATCATTATAAGGCTCAAACTAAATAATATTGAATAGAAGAATTAATCGTCAAATTTGACCCTTTAAAAAATTTACAACCTCGGGGTTATAAAAATTGAATTATTGAACGGCCTCGGCCTCCTGTTTAAAGGATTCAAGTTTTCGGGCTAAAGCTGCTTCGATGAATGAGGCAAATAGGGGATGTGCTTTGTTGGGCTTGGATTGAAATTCTGGATGGAATTGAACACCGACAAACCACGGATGCCCTTTTACTTCAATAATCTCAACGAGGTCTCGATCTGGATTCACGCCGGATATTACCATACCCGCATCCTCTAATTGTTGGCGGTATTGATTGTTAAATTCGAAACGATGACGGTGCCTTTCGCTTATTTCTTCTTTTCCATAGGCTGTGGACACTAAGCTATCTTTCTTAAGTGTACATGGGCAAGCACCCAGCCTCATAGAAGCTCCTTTGTCCATAATATCTTTTTGATCTCCCATTATGTCAATAACAGGATGGGGAGTGGAGGGATTGAATTCGGTACTATTTGCATCAGTTAATCCGACTTCATTTCGTGCAAAATCTATCACGGCAATCTGCATGCCTAAACAAAGCCCAAAATAAGGCATCTCTTTTTCTCGGGCATATTGGGAGGCAATTATTTTTCCTTCGGTTCCACGATCACCAAACCCTCCTGGAACTAAAATTCCATCCAACCCGGATAACAGGGCGTTCGGGTCATCTTTTTCGATTTCCTCGGCATCGATGTAAGACACTTCCACCTCGCAATCATTTCGAATTCCTCCGTGAACAATGGATTCATTTACCGATAGATAAGAATCTTGAAGATCCATATATTTCCCCACCATCCCGATTTTAATTTTATGCTTGGGATTGAGAAGACGGTGTACAACTTCTTCCCAATCATCCTGCTTGGGTGGTGGTGCATCCAGTCCCAGAATAGAAATGACTAATTCGTCAAGACCTTCCTTTTTGAGCATGTGAGGGAGTTCATAAATTGAATGACCTACATCTTGTTCTTCAATAACAGCATCTTTCTTAACACTGCAGAATAAACTGATTTTTTCTCGAATTTCATTGGTGATTGGTTGCTCGGTCCGGCAAACCAAAATGTCAGGCTGAATACCGATTTCACGAAGTTTAGCCACACTTTGCTGGGTCGGCTTGGTTTTCAATTCACCGGCCGCCTTAAGCGAGGGAAGGAGTGTCATGTGAAGGAACACGACATTTGCTTTTCCGACTTCAGAGGCGAATTGTCGCATTGCCTCGGTGAAAGGAAGGCCCTCAATATCGCCAATAGTCCCGCCAATTTCAGTAATTAAAACATTTACACCCTCACCGGCGGCGTAAATTCGATCCTTAATTTCATTGGTGACATGGGGAATGACTTGAACTGTTTTACCTAAATAATCACCCCGTCTTTCTTTTTTGATAACCGATTCGTAAATTTGACCGCTGGTTAAATTATTGAAGCGGGAAAGTTTACCGGATGTGAATCGTTCGTAGTGTCCTAGATCGAGATCAGTTTCTGCCCCATCATCAAGCACATAGACTTCCCCGTGTTGAAAAGGACTCATTGTGCCGGGATCCACATTTAAATAGGGATCAAATTTTTGAATTCTGGTGGTTAAACCTCTTTGTTCCAAAAGTGCACCCAAGGCAGCCGCGGTTAGACCTTTGCCTAGAGAAGAGACTACACCACCTGTAATGAATATATATTTCATTGGATTATTATCATTTTATTTTAAAAAGACACCCTGAACATACTCCTTGCAACAAAGTTTTTAAAAAGTTTTTGTTTTTATTACAAAGAAATAAAAGATTTAAAGATTCTTGCGGTAATTATATTAATCTTTGTAATTGAAATTGCTAATAATTTAAAAAATGTAATTTTTGCACTCTTTAAATGTTTGTCCTCTCCACAAATTAGAATAAATTTAAATAATGTTTACATCGTCTCTTGGAAAAAAATACCTTATGGCATTGACTGGTTTGGTGCTTATTGGATTTGTTTTTGTCCATATGGCAGGTAATTTACAGGTTTTTGCAGGACAAGCTCAGATTAACTCTTATGCTCATTCTCTTCAATCTCTTCCATGGTTTGTACTATGGGGTTCCCGATTATTCCTTCTCGCATCAATTATGATTCACGCTTGGACTGCTTATTCCCTGATCGTTGAAAATCGAAAAGCCCGACCCAATAAAAATGATGTCGAAGTTACCAAAAGAGCAGGTTGGTCTTCTTTGAGAATGGGTCTGACTGGTACCATTATTTTGGCTTTTGTAGTTTTTCATTTGCTTCATTTTACCATTCGCTCGATTTATCCTGAGTATGCCGAAATGACAACAACCGTGGGTTCTCCTGCAGGGGAGGAAATTCACGACGCTTTTTCCATGATTATTGCGGGTTTTAAACATGAGTTCATTTCGGTGTTTTATGTGGTTGCAATGTTCTTACTATGCCGACATCTAGCCCACGGTTTTTCAAGTGTTTTTCAATCCCTCGGTCTTCGATCAGAAGCGTGGGAGAAGAAACTTAATTTAGTATCTTTCGCATATGCTTGGCTCATTTTTGCTGGGTTTTCGGTGGTTCCTCTAAGTGTTCTCATTCAAAAGCACGGAATTTTTCAATTTTATGATCCTTCTTTTTTCTCTTCTTGAATAATTACCTCCACTAAATCCATTAAAATATTTAAATAATGAAACTTGATTCTAAAATACCCGAAGGACCCATCGCAGAAAAATGGGATAATCACAGATTCTCCTCAAAATTAGTTAATCCCGCCAATAAACGAAAGTTTAATATTATAGTTGTGGGTTCTGGTCTTGCAGGGGGTGCCGCTGCTGCTACTTTGGGTGAACTTGGATACAATGTTGATTGTTTTTGCTATCAGGACACTCCAAGGCGGGCACATTCCATTGCCGCTCAAGGTGGTATCAACGCCGCTAAAAACTACCAGAATGATGGTGATAGTATTCATCGTCTTTTTTACGATACCGTTAAAGGTGGAGATTTTCGCTCTCGTGAGGCTAATGTACATAGACTTGCTCAGATCAGCGTAAATATTATTGACCAGTGTGTTGCTCAGGGTGTTCCCTTTGCCCGTGAATATGGAGGTCTTCTCGCCAATCGTTCATTTGGAGGAGCTCAGGTAAGCAGGACATTTTACGCCAGAGGACAGACCGGGCAACAACTTTTACTCGGAGCATACAGTTCTCTCAGTCGTCAAATTGCGGCTGGTCAGGTAAAAATGCACACCCGCCATGAAATGCTTGACCTGATAGTTGTGGATGGCCACGCAAAGGGAATTATTACTCGAAATCTAGCTAATGGTGAGCATAGAGCCTGGACTGCTGACGCAGTTCTTCTTTGTACCGGTGGATATGGCAATGCATATTATCTTTCGACCAATGCGGTTGGTTGTAATGTTACTGCCGCATTTCGTGCTTATCGTCAAGGAGCGGGGTTTGCCAATCCATGCTACACTCAAATTCATCCGACTTGTATCCCAGTATCTGGAGACCATCAGTCCAAACTTACATTAATGTCCGAGTCTCTTCGAAATGATGGGCGTGTATGGGTTCCATTGGACAGAGAAAATTGTGATAAAGACCCCAATGATATTGAAGAGGAATTGAGGGATTATTATCTGGAAAGGAAATATCCAAGTTTTGGAAATCTTGCACCTCGAGACATTTCAAGCCGATCGGCAAAAGAAGCCTGTGATGACGGTCGCGGTGTCGGGCAGGGTGGTCGGGGAGTTTATTTGGACTTTGGGGATGCCATTTCGAGATTGGGTGAATCCACCATTCGTGAGCGGTACGGGAATCTTTTTCAAATGTATGAACGAATCACGGGGGAAAACGCCTATAAGCGACCTATGAGAATTTATCCGGCAATCCATTACACTATGGGTGGATTATGGGTCGACTACAACCTGATGACTACAGTGCCAGGATGTTTTGCTTTAGGTGAGGCCAATTTTTCAGATCATGGAGCTAATCGACTTGGAGCAAGTGCTCTAATGCAAGGTTTAAGCGATGGATATTTTGTAATTCCTTATACAATCGGGGATTATCTTGCTAGCACTGGTGCGGGAGTACTCAGCCCGGATTCCCCTGAAGTTAAAGAATCTCTTGATAAAGTAAAAGGACGGATCGACCAGCTTACTTCTATAAAAGGGAAGCGCTCTGCTCGCTCATACCATAAAAAACTAGGTCAGATAATGTGGGAATACGCTGGCATGGCTCGAAATGAAAAAGGATTAAATAAAGCGATTGGAGAGATTCAGGATTTGAGGGATGATTTTAATAAAGAATTAATGGTACCGGGTTCGGGTGATCGTTTGAATGTCGAATTGGAGCGGGCTGGCAGAGTAAAGGATTTTCTAGACTTCGGAGAACTTCTTTGTCGTGATGCTCTTGAAAGGAAAGAATCTTGTGGGGGGCACTTTCGAGAAGAATTTCAAACTGCTGAGGGAGAAGCAACCCGTGATGATGAAAATTTTGCTCATGCGGCGGTTTGGGAATACCAGGGGAGGGAAAAAATTCCCAAGCGTCACAAAGAAGAATTATATTTTGATAATGTAAAATTAGCGGTTCGCAGTTACAAATAAGATTTTCATGAATCTTACATTAAAAGTGTGGCGTCAAAGTGGACCGAAAGATTCCGGTCAGTTTGAAACCCATTTAATCGAAGAGGTTTCAGAGGATTCCTCATTTCTAGAAATGATGGATCAGCTCAATGAACAACTTCTTGAGAATGGCATCGAACCTATCGCTTTTGATCATGATTGCAGAGAGGGTATATGCGGTATGTGCTCTCTTACGATTAATGGTTTTGCCCATGGTCCTGAGGATTCAACGACAACTTGCCAACTTCATATGAGAAAGTTTAACGATGGTGATATCATAACCATTGAACCTTTCCGTGCAAGGGCTTTCCCAGTGGTTCGCGATCTCGTTGTCGACCGTTCTTCATTTGACAAAATTATCCAAGCCGGCGGATTTATTTCCGCTCGTACCGGTAGTGCTCCCGATGGAAATGCTATACCAATTCCGAAAGAGGATGCGGATAAAGCAATGGATGCAGCTGCCTGTATTGGATGTGGAGCATGTGTAGCGTCGTGTAAAAATGCATCGGCAATGCTTTTCACCTCGGCTAAGGCAGGACATCTCAATCTTCTCCCTCAAGGACAGGCAGAAAAAGATGCCCGTGTTCTTAATATGGTTAAGACAATGGATGAGTCCGGATTTGGGAATTGCCGAAACTACGGTGAATGCTCAGCTGCATGTCCCAAAGATATTTCGCTAGACTACATAGCCAAGCTGAACCGGGATCACGCCAAGGCAAAAATAAAAAATTTGTTTTCCTGATAGTTCTTGAATTATTAGTGGTTTAAGGTTGCGAGGGAACCGCTTCATTTGGAAAATGCCAACTTATGGCAAAAGATGAAAAGCAAGTAACATGGGGGGGTAGGTTTTCAGACCGTCCGAATCTGTTGATGCAGGTCTTCGGGGAATCCGTTTCTTTTGATAAACGCCTTGCACCCTATGATCTTCAAGGAAGTATGGGACACGCTTCCATGCTTGCCCATGTTGGACTGCTTACAGATGATGAATTTTCTGAGATTAAATCGGGAATTGCAGAATTAGTTGAAGAAATTAAATCTCCTGAATTTTCCTGGAAACTTGAGCTCGAAGATGTACATATGAATCTAGAACAGGCTCTTCTTGCAAAAACTGGAGCAGCTGCAAAACTGCATACAGGTAGAAGCAGAAACGATCAAGTGGCTACCGATATGCGTCTCTTTTTTAAGGATGCCTGTATACAGTTATCCGAAAAACTTGAATTGGCAATGAAGGCAATTCTTGGATTGGCCCAAAAATATGCGACTCTTCCTATCCCCGGTTACACTCATTTACAAAGGGCACAGCCGGTTACTGTTGGTCATCATTTACTTGCTCATCTGGAAGCCTTGGGTCGGGATCATGAACGCCTTTCTAAGGTTGCTGATCATGCTAATGTGTGTCCATTGGGTTCGGGTGCTATTGCGGGATCTACATTGCCATTGGACAGGGAGTTCACCGCTAAAGCTTTAGGATTTGTTGATCGGGAAGGTAATCCCAGAATTACAGCGAATGGCATGGATGCAGTGGCTGACCGCGATGTTTTTCTAGAGTTTGCAATGGCCTGTGTGAATTGTTCATTACACCTTTCAAGGTTAGCAGAAGATGTGATTCTTTGGAATTCATCCGAGTTTGGATACATTCAATTACCAGATACCTTTACGACTGGTTCCTCTTTAATGCCGCAAAAGAAAAACCCTGATTCTTTTGAATTGATTCGAGGAAAAACGGGGAGAATTGTGGGTAACTTACAAAATCTATGCGTTGCGATTAAGGGACTTCCACTAACCTACAATCGAGACTTGCAGGAAGATAAGCCCCCAGTTTTTGATTCCTTGGATCAATTGAGCATGTGTTTGTCGGTGCTTGCAGGTTCATTAGAGGATTCAAGTTTCAACGAAGAAAGATGTCGGAAGGCGGCATCAGATCCTTTACTTTTAGCTACCGACTTGGCTGATTATCTGGTTGAAAAGGGAGTGCCTTTTCGAACAGCTCATCACTTAATCGGTGAATTGGTTGCTTTGGCTGAGGTGCAAAGAATATCGCTTCCAGAGTTGGAACAGGATGAAGCCATTAAAATTTGTCCGGAACTGGGAATTGAATGGCGTGAAGTTTTTGATTTAAACCGTGCATTTGCAAAGAGAGAAAAGCCTGGTATGCCGGGACCAAATCAAATTGAAAGTCGAATACAGCACTGGGAAAAGCTACTTTTATTTTAAGATTTATATGGGCTTTTTTCGAGCCAGTTTGATAATCGGATTTTTATTTGGCTATTCATTTGGGTGGTCGCGGGTATGGACCACATCATCTGGAAGCAAGTCAGAGGGTGAACTTTTTGAAG
The DNA here is from genome assembly GCA_902580225.1 of uncultured Verrucomicrobiota bacterium. GTDB lineage: Bacteria > Verrucomicrobiota > Verrucomicrobiia > Opitutales > Seribacteraceae > Seribacter. Next base: position 14,484 of record CACHJU010000030.1, on the reverse strand, counting down.
TTCTTGGTGATCGGATTGGGTTGATCATTAAAGGTAGAGAATATCATTTTTCATTATCCCGTTTTATTAAGGAGGATCAGGATTACGTTCGTAGATGGAAAATGACACCGCGTTGCCCCGTATGTTCTAAAATACTTGGAACCCGCACGATTGAAGCCGGTGGGGTTAAATATCACACATCTTGTTTCCGTTGCATGGTTTGCCGTTCCGGATTTCGTGGAGGTGATCAGTTTCGCCGGGATGCATGGAATGGAATGGTTCATGTTAAACACTTTCAGGCAACAGGTCTTTGCGGTACTTGTTCCCGGATATTCGTAAAGCGTGAGTCTCATCCAAAACAATTTTATGCGGATGGACGAATGAGCTGTGTTAGTTGCTTAAAAGACGGTGTATTTGAGACGAAAATTTTAAATGAAGTTGAAGAACGTGTTTGGAAAACTTTAACCCGAATTGGGATTACAAAGCCCAAGGGGAAACTTTCCATTCGCCTGGTGGATCGTGGATTACTTAACAAAGAAGCCTTAAAAATAAATGCACGCGGAAATTTAAGAGGGTTAACACTAACAAAATATAAAATTGTTCGGGGTGGTTCAAACCCAGGAACTACTTTTGATCATCGAATTTATGTTCTTTATGGACTTCCATATATTGAATGCGAATCTGTTCTGGCTCATGAATTTGCTCATGTTTGGCTTAATGAAAAATTTATTGAATCCAGTCCCCCTGTAGTGGAAGGATTTTGCAATTTAGTTTCTTCTGAAGTTCTAGAAAATGAAAAAAGTAAACTCGCTTCTATCTTACTTGATAATTTACAAAATAATACCAGCCTGGCTTATGGAGTTGGCTATCGTAAAATGAAAGCAAATCTGCTTCAAAAGAATTGGCCTACCCTCCTTGCAGAAATGAAAAACAAATCCAACCCCCCCCAGTTAAAATGAAAATAGATTCACACCATCATTTTTGGAAATATGATCCAGTTGAATATTCCTGGATGAACCAAGAAATGGGTATCCTAAAACAAAATTACGGTCCTGATGAATTAGAGAATGAGATACGAAAAGTAGAAATAGACGGCGTGGTTTCAGTTCAGGCTTCGCAATCAATCAAAGAGACCGATGATTTACTCTACCATGCTCAAAATAATGAATTCATAAAGGGGGTGGTAGGGTGGTTTCCATTGGCAGATTCAGGGGTAAAAAGTGAATTGGAACGTTATGCAGATAATCAATGGCTTAAAGGAGTAAGGCATGTGGTTCAGGACGAACCGGATGATCGATTTATACTAGGTAAAGATTTTAATAGGGGTATTTCTTTACTTCGAGAATTCGATTTGGTTTATGATATTTTAATTTACGAAAGACAATTATCCGCATCGATTGAATTTGTTGATCAACACCCAGAACAAATTTTTGTTCTTGATCACATTGCTAAGCCTAGAATTAAAGACAAGCTACTGGATCCATGGAAGTTCAAAATGTATCAATTAGCGGAGAGAGAAAATGTCTCCTGTAAACTTTCAGGTATTGCTACCGAGGGTGAATGGGGAGAATGGCAAGAAAGCGATCTTAGACCCTACATGGAAATTGCTCTTGATGCCTTTGGGCCAGAGCGAATGATGTTCGGTTCCGATTGGCCGGTTGCTCGTCTTGCTGTTGAATATGCTCCTTGGGTAAATATATGTAGATCTTTTATTTCCAGACTTTCGGAAGATGAGCAAATTTTGGTTGAAGGTGGAGTTGCTACTCAAATATATAAACTTGCGTAAGTAATACTCTTCAACGTTGATATATAGGAAGATAATGATACTTAACAGCTAGGGCTAACATTGCCATGGAAGTGGAATAGATTTCACCTGCACTAGATTCTGAACCTCCTCCCTGCCAAGCACCACTATCTTTTTGCATGGGCAATAATATTTCTTCAACAAGTACCCTAGCTTTTTCGGCATGCTCGTCTCCTCTTTGATACATTGCTTGAGCGTAATAGTAAGTACCATAAAAGAAATATTTTCTGTTAGCTTTAGGTTCATTTTTAAGAAGCCAGTCAGCAGCACCGAGTACAAAAGGAGATTTATATTCGCCACAAACCTGCATCGCTAAAAGACCTGCGGCGGTGGTTGTATATTCTGGATGCCCACCAGGCTGGTAAGCGAATCCGGATACTTTATTAATTGGATTTCCCTCTTGATCGATTTTCGATTTGTAGGACCTTTTTAAATATTCAATCGCGTTAGTGATTGCCTCCGTGGGTACTTTTAAAGCTGAGTTTTTTGCTGAGCGCAAGGCCATGAGTTGCCAAATCGATACAGAAAGATCTGCGTCTCTGGAATCCGGACTATATCGCCAGCCACCCTGTTGCTGAGATTGATTTTTAGGAACTTTTTGGGACCGGAGAATAAGGTTGATTGCAAGTTGGCATTTTTCTCGGATCGCACTATCCACTTCTTCATCGATTCCCATTCCTAACATTTCAGCCAGAGTTAAAGTAACAATTCCATGGCCGTACATTCGACCTCCACGTTTCCCAAAATAACCGATCTCGTTTTGGTTCTGTTCAAGAAGTAAAAAATCAAGAGCTTGTGACATTGCCCTTCCCTTTTCATTAGGATGAATAGGCAGGTGGCCAACTGCGGCTAGGGACATAACCGCCAATGCGGTTATTGCAGTTGGATTGCTCCGATCGTAGATTGCCCCGTTTTCTTTTTGTTTGCTTAAAAGAAATTGAATTCCCGAGTCTATAGCCTGATCAACTTCGTCCGGCTTGAATGGATTTTCCCATTTCTTTGATTCGGAAATTTGCTCATTTGAATCTTCCCCAAAGAGTAAAATGGTCTGGTTGAAAAATAAGGATGCACAAATTGTGAAAACGATTTGAGGTTTTAAAAATACCAAATTCATTTTTTATTGGTCCTCGCTTTTTGAGACATTGCTTGAAAGTAAGCCTGTACTTGCTTTCGATAGCTTTCTGAAACTCTTTCCCTTTTTGCTTCCATTAAATCCTTTGCCAACTTTGGGGGTAGTTTTCCCCACTCCTGCTCAATTTTTGTATTTTCAAATGCGGGAAGTTCTTCCACTTCTGGAACTGGAATCTCCTGATATTGGTAGTCGCTTGAATTCAATTGATTTCCTTTTGCTTCAGCTAACATGATATTGGACCTTTGTTGAGACATTCCCTGAGCATGGGCTTCGGTTGCTCGTAACAGGGCTTGGAATGCTTGTGTGAGCGTATTGTCAACATTACCCGAGGAAGATAATAATCCACTACCTCCGGTCCCCAAACCATATCCGGATGTCCACTCTTCAGTTTCAGCAGGAATAGCATCAGCATAGCCTGGTTCATCGGGCGATGTCGATTCGGGTGTTCCAGCTTCTGTAGGTTCTCCAGTTAACTGATCTCCATTTGATGGAATCGACTCCGTGGCAGTGGAATCGGAGAATGGGTTTTCTTCAGAAAATAAAGCCTGATCCAATGAATCTAGAGCTTGTGCAAGTACTTGGCTGACTTCCGGATCGGAAAATGGAGTGATGGATTCAAGGGAAGATGCCATCTCATTCAATTCCTGGGATGAAGCGGGGGGTTCAGAAGTTTGTGCATTATCTAAATCCTGCGCAGCGAATAGATGTTCTGAATTTTGTGGATCACCTGACTTAAGATTTTCCAGTGCATCAAGTTGTTGTTCAAGAGCATCCCCCACCTCATTTAATGCGATTGCTGCACTGGGTAGCTCAGAATCGCTTAAATCGGTAATGGTTGGAGATTCTGGAAATTCTTCTAAGAATTCTTTTGCTGCATCGGCTAATTCTGCTGCCTCCTTTGCTTGGCTACTTGCAGAATCTGCCAGTTCAGCCGCTTCTTGAGCAGCACTTTTATCAGATTCTGCTTGCTCATTAGCAGTAGCAAAACCCTCGGTGGCTGACTTTGCTGCCAATGCTAGCTGTTCGGCTTCTTGTTCTGCAGTTTGTGCGGCACTTTGGGCAGTTTGTGTTTCTTCTGATGATCCTCCTCCCTGTTCCTCGGCAGATGCCGCTACCTGAGCAGCAGCTTCCAAACTTTGGGCTTTTGCATTTGCCTCATTTGCCTCAGTGATAGCCTTTTGCATTTTCGCTTTTGCCGATATTTTTTCTTTTGAGGAAGTATCGGCAAGTTCCTGAGCTGCATTGGCATCAGCCGCAAGGGTTTCTGCGAGCTGGGCAAGTTCCTCTTCTGCATGATTTGCCTGTTTACTCAATTCGTTTGCCTGCTCTTCCAGCTCATTAAAAGAGGGATTATCATCTAATACTTCAGTAGTTACCATTGCCTGTTGGTCTAGTGCATCTGCTACTTTTTCATCACCTGTCGGATTATCTGCTTTTAAGTCAGCGGCAAGTTCTTCTGCTGCTTCAGCCAAATCATTTAATTCGTTCGCCAATATCTGGTTTTCCAATGCTTGTACAGTTTCCGGAAGCTCGTTAAGGGCGACCTCTTTTGTCGCCTTAGCAACATTATCAAGGTTATCACTACCTTCCTGATTATCCAGTCTTGCTTCGTGCCTGGCGGCCCGAGCTAATTCCTCAGCTGTCACAAAAGTATCCTCTGCTAATTGATCTTGGTTTTCTTGTGCTTTTGCTAGGAGTTCAGAATTCCCCTCTGCCTCGTTGGTAAGTTGATCAAGAGCTTCTGCAATTTCCTCAGCTTGTTGTTGAAGTTCTTTGGCTTCTTTGGATGCATCCTGAGCAAGCTCTGCACCTTTTTTACTGGCCTGCTTTATTGGTTCTTGTTGAGACTCGTTAGTGAGAGCTTCAGCAAGATCAGCTGCTCCTTCTGCCAGTACGGTTGCCTCTGCTGCTTCTGCCTTTGCTTGATTAGCTTCTTCCTGTGCGAGTTCAAGAGCTTCAATTTTCTCAGCTGCCTGTTGTTCAGCAATTTGGCTCTCCTCTTTGGCAGATTCAAAAGATTGTATCTCTTTGCTCAAATCCTTTTTGGTGTTTTCGAGATTTTCCTGTAAGGTTGGATCATTCGGTGATTGATTGGCAATTTCCTCAGCTTTCTCCGCAGTTTCTTTGGCTTCAAGTGCTTTTTCTTGCGCTTTTTCCTCAGCTATTTTTTTAACCAAAGCTTCTTGTTGAGCTTTTTGGGTTTCTTGTTTCTGTTCTTCTGCAAATTCTTCAGCAATTTTCGCTTGAATCTGCTTTTCTTGAGCCAGAACTGCTTCTTTTTCTGATTGCTGCTTGGCAGATTCAGGAGTGAGTTCTGACTGAGCTTCGAGATTAGTAGCAAAATTTTCCAAATCCTCCGCCGTGCTTTCTAATGTTTCAGCGAGTTCTTCAGCCGCTTGTTTTAATTCCTGGGTGTCAGGTTTTTGCTTTCCTGTTTGCTCGGTCTCCTCGGCCTTTTCTTTAAGGGAATTATTCAGGTTTTCCGTTTTCTTTGCAATTGCTTGTTCTTTTGCTTGTTCTGCCTGTTCTTGAATTGGATTGATTTTTTTATCGGCGAGTTTTTGAGCATCCTGAGCAAGTTCTTTAAGTTGATTAGCAAGTACTTCTTTTTTCTTTTGTAATTCTTTATTTTCCTTTTCAAGTTCCTTAACGAGGTTATCCTCTTTTTTTACCGCTTCTTCCAGTTGTTTTTGTGCATCTTCAACAGTATCTTGGCTTAGATCAGAAAGTTCGCGTTGCATAGCTTGGTTTTGATCGAGTTCCTTTTCCAATTCTTCAATTAATTGGTCAGGGGCAAGCTGAGCGAGATCGGCTAGTCTTTCTGCCTGGGCAAATTTTTCTTCAATTTCTTCTCCCATCTCAAGTTGATTTTCCAACTTCCTTAGTTCATCTCGGGTTTCCTCCACAGATTGCAAGCGTTCTAATTTTTCAAAGTGTTCTGCAATCAAATTTAATTCTTCAATAAGTTGTTCTTGTTCCTGTATTGTATGATCACTTTCTTTTTTGATCTTCTCTATGGTTCGTGCATCGGCTGCCTGGCTGAGTTTTTGTTCAATATCCTTTTCTCTCTCTTCAATAATGGCAGCGGCATCATCTGAATCCCTGGCAATTTCACGACCTTCCTGATCAAGCAGATTTTGAATATTAGCTTCCTGTCTTAACGCTTTGGCAAAATTTTCTACAGAGTCCCCAATTTTCTCCTGTTTTTTCTCCAGTTTTTCCAGATCTTCTCTTTTTTCAACTAGAGAATTTTGCTCCTTTTGAATCGATTGAATTTTTTCTTTTTGGGCTTCTGTTTCTTTTGCAAGTTCCCTAGCTAAATCTGGTAACGTTGGAGCCGCTTGATTCACAAATAACCGGGCTTCTTTGATATCTTCTTTGAGTAAGCTGATAATTTTTTGCAGATCCTGAAAGACCAGATCTGCATTTTCCAGAACTGAGTTTTGTTTATACTCTATTGATTTGATTCGTGCCTGCATTTCACGAATTACTTCTTTACGATAAGATTGATTGGGCAGTTTTTTTATAATCTCAACCGCCTCTTTGGACACTTGATGATGGTTCATCATATCAAGACATGGTTTCCAAATGGATTCCACTCGGCCCCACTGTCTTGCATATTCTGAACCTGACCATTTGGATGATTTTCCATATTCCTGTTTCATGAAATAAATCACTTGTTTGGCTGATCCAATAAGGTCGTGTTGAAGTAACAATATTTGAAAATAACGTCCGAGCCGGTTGGATTTTTCTGACAAGGAAAGAAGATCATTTGAAGAATTAATATCTGCAGACCTGATTTCCTGTTGGAATTGAATAAGTGCTCTTCCAGTTTGTCCCGCATCTTTTACAAAAAGCGAGTTCTGGTCTTTTCTTGTTTGCTCAACCTCCGACCGCATCATTGTTTCTGCAATCAATGTATTAATTTTGCCTAGCAGATCATTAATTTCGATGGGAGACTTAGCTCTTTTACTTCTAAGCAATCTATCCCAACCTCTTTTTAGCTCATCCCAATGAAGATGAATTTTTTCAAGATTCCAATAAAGCTCTTCGGATTTTTTCTTAAATGATTCTCGTGATTTTGATGCCAGTTTTTGTTGGGTTTCCTTAACTACATTCCGAATGATCTTCTCCCAGGAATCGATCTGTTTTTTGAGTTCACTCCTATCAATATTATCTTCGTTTAGGGCGTTCATTAATTTCTCCTGTTCTGTTTTAACCTTTTTGAGATTGGATGATCGTTGCCAGTCCCGGGAATATAAAAGCACATCAGAGACTGGGTTCCATTGATTAAGGGCAACCTGCTGTCTTCTCACAAGAAATGAAAGGGCTTTCTTTTCTTCTGTATCCTTTATTAGTTCCTCTTGTCTTTCATGCATTGAATTTAGGTAGGAAAGTGCCACAATTTCTGAATGTTGATTGAGTAAATCCTGAGCTACATTCCGAATATTCCCGGACATAGATCTTCTCTTACTAGAGATTCTGGACAATTCATGAGTCCTCGCTCGTAATTTATTTTTATCAGTTTCGAATGCGATTGAATTCTCAGTTGTCTTCCACTGCATAGCTGAAGTTTTTGAAATTTGGCCCATTGCCTGACCAAGCATAGAAACTTCATATGAATCGGCACCCCTAGGCATTCGCAATAGTGCTTTCAATGTATCCATATACCCAACCTGGGTGGTAACTTCCAATTCGCTTTGAGTTTGGCCGGTTTTTTCGAGCAGTGTGTTGGAATTGATTTTTTCCTGCTGTAATTCTTTGACGGTTAATTGAAGAGCTTTTTGAGACTGGGCAACTTCTGAATGAACGGTTTCAAAGTGTTCAACAATTTTTGCCCGTTCTTCGAGAAGTCTGAGTTCACTTAAGTCAAAGTCTCGAGAAACAATGGATAATTGAATGGTTTCAGTTTCTGCAGATAAACCTTTTAAATCATATGCTTTGAGTTTAATAAAAGCCTGCGTTCCATGCTTTAACTTATGTTTTAACAAATCTAAATTAAACCCTACAGCAGAGGATTGCATTCCTCTTGGGTCCAGAAATTCTGGAATTGCAAAAGCCTGCCATTTTCCACGATTTTTTTTGATTTGATATTCGATTCGGGCTAATCCGAGATCGTCCTTCGCATAGGCCGAGAAAGTAAGGAGGTCATTGGGTGCCAACAGCATGGCCCGTTCTTTTGGGTCGACCCATTGAATAGCAGGAGCCAGGTCGGGTTTGACAGAAATCTCGAAAAGTGAAGAAGGACGACTTTTCCAATTTAAAGACTGATCGAGCAAATTCTTTATTCGATACGTTCCAGGGTTTGTTAATTTTATGTAAGTTTGAAGAACCAAGCCATTTGAGCCTGGAATAATTTCTCTTTTCTCATCTTCTTTTTCGACCCATTGGAATTCATAAGTACCGGATTTTACTGGCTGGCTTAGGTTAGCTGATATTTCGACATCGGTTCCTTCCCATGCTTCAATATCTCCGTGATTTTCAAGCGTTTCCTCGGATTGAAGTTCTGTATATGCCGGGTAAGTGAAAACTTTACGAAAATTCTTGATGTGCGGACGGGTACCCAAATCCATTTTTCGCCATGCGGTCTGTGGAGATTGATCAATCAATATCCGAAATTCAAATTGAGTATTTCCAACATTGTAATCTAAGAAAAACTTCCCTTTTTCTCTCTTTGAAAGGGCAAGCTGCTCTTTTTTATCAAAAGCTTTAGTCTCAAGAGTAACATTCTGATAAGAAATCCCCTCTCTTTTGGGTTTAACCAGAGTCACAAACCGAAGAGGCTCATTACTTGGTGTGCGGGTTACATTTTTATCGGGTGATAAAATACGAACATCAAAATGGGTTACCGGTGGAAGGTTGGCACCCGGGACAATTGCTCTTTGCAGAAGTAATTTTAAATCGCTTCCAAAGTCAGGTATTTGTAGGAGGCCCAAAGTTAAAACCACCAGAGCCAGAGTTCCAGTGAACCAATGTTTAAGCCTCCCAAGCGGAAGAATACTTTTAATATTAATCTTACTAGCTTTACTGGCTGCTTGTTTTTGAACAAGTTCACGAAAAATCTCTGAATCAACTGAAGATTGATTCGGTATTCCTAGTTCGACGGCAGAGAGTAAATCTTCCTGTAAATTTGGGGAAGCTTGTTCAAGTAACCTCGCCAGTTTTCTTGAACTTGGTAATTGTAAGAGAGGATGTATACAAGTTTGCCAGAGTATTAAAAACACAAAAATATAAGCCGCGATGCTTAGGCTACTGCGAAGATCATTTGCCATCCGTGCATCGGTTAAATAATCAATAAGGGCGATTGTAATAAACGCATCTAGAAAGCTGAGAATACCCGAGCAAAAACCTCTGAGAAGAATAAGGTTTTTTCTCCGTATTCGAAAATCATTCAGTTTATTCTCAACGACTGGGTCAATTTTTGAATTCATTTTAGGGATTCTATTTGAAATTATAACATACCCGTTTTTTTACGGAGGAACATTTCACATCCAAGAAGGAAGACCACTAGACCAAGCCAGCCAAAACTTTGCCAAAGAGTGATTTCCGTGGTTATGATTCTGCCCGAACTGATTGGCCGCAGAACTTCCTTAAGTTTGTGAAAATTTTCTTCACGAAAAAAACCACCACCCGAAGCGTTTGCTATTTCTTCAAGTAAATTTTCATCGCAGGTTAGAAAATTTCTTTCCTCATTTAGATTGGATTTCACTTCAAATGGTAATTTTTGCAGTGCGTTATCCATATCGTTCAGAATTGCGGGTGCACGTATCGAAACTTGATAAGAGCCATTCTCCAAGCCAAATACTTCTCCTGAAAAAAGACCGTTGGAAAAATCTTTTCCCTGCAACGGAATCGTGGCAACCACATCATCTTCTTTCCAAATGAGAGCATCGACTTCAGGGTAGGGCGGTTCGGGTGCCTGTCCTTGGTCATTTCGGAGGCGGACCCTTATGGGAATACCTTTTTCTGGGGAATGAATGCTTCCACCAACATCCAATGAGAGATTTTCATGATTCATAGCAAAGGGCTTTTCCATAACACGGGATACGAGCTGGTTCCAAAATCTTTGATGATAAAGATCAGCCACTTCATATCGCCAACGCCAAGTTTCATCAAAGGCTAGATAGAATGATTTTCCCGCACCCGCATTTTTCCCAATCAGTGCGGGAATTCGATTATTTTTAGACTGGTCTTCCTCCCCACTGTCTATGGATACCTCGAGAAAAATTTCTGATCCAGGCAAGGCCTCTACGGGAGAAGTCCATGCAGGAATAGGAAGATATTTCCATACCTGTTCGTTTCGTTCCTTAATAGGATCAAGAACCAAAGCCGACAGTCGATTTGCTTCTTCCGGACGAAAAAAGGCGGATGGGCTTAAGCGGGAGGGACCATTCTTTTTCCAATCCACAGGAAGAAGAGAAAAAACCGGGTGTATGTCAGGATTTTGATACATTCTTAATCTTTGTCTGGGTCCATCAATAAATAATATTCCCCCCCCCTTTTTGATTTACAAAATTAACTAACCAACTCTGTTCCTCGGTCGAGAATTCTTCAGGAGAAATCTCACCGAAAATAATGAGATCAAATTCAAATAGCTTTTTTCTTTGGATAGGAAAATAGTTTTTTTCTGCCCCTCTAGGTAGCTTTTGCTCCGAATTTTCAGGTTTTCCCCAAACACAAGAAACTTCCCATCGATCGTCACGTTCGAAGAGGTTATTTAAGTATCGAGTTTCCCAGCGAGGTCTGCTGTCGAGAATTAATAATTGGTTCTTACGCAAGTTTGCATCAACTGAAAATGTTAATTTATTATTACCAGTCTCTGCTTCACCTTCGATTGGAGAAACACGGACTAAAAAGTTTAGGGGTATGGTCCGCATAGCATTTTTATCCCATTCAGAAAGCCCATCAAGTTTCTTGTCTACAATTTCATTAGTTCCGAAATCAAAAGATAATTGATTAATTCCTGCTCCCATTCCTACTTGGGATTTTCTCCATACAGTCTCATTATTTTCATCATATATTGTTAAATTATATGGGGTGCCTGGAAGTAAGTGATCTTTAAAAGAAAGAATTCCTTTAATGCGGTCTTCTTTGTAAACTGAATCAGGTACCATGCTATTAAGGAGTGCGAAATCAGGCGGCCTTAGTTCACTGCCCAACCCAACAGTGTAAATGGGTAGGTTACGAGCTGATAAAAGTTTAGCAGTCTCCAAAGGTGATCCTTCGCGGTTGTGACCGCCATCGGTAATTAGAACGGCAGCGGACCGTACCGTTTCGGAATCTTTTTGGTTTTCTTCATCAGATTCAACTTTCAGTGCATCAAGAATACCATTAGATAAATCGGTGTAAGAAGACTGGGAAATTATCTTTGGATTAAATTGAATATTATTAGAAAAATTATCCCAGATGACTTCGGTGGCATTTTCAGAAAGATTCCGAATTTCTAATAGATGGGTTTCATTAAGATTTTTTAAAAACCCATTTTCTGGGTGTTTGAGCAATCGAGTGGCCCGTTCGATTCGGGAGAATTTTTCAAAGTTTGCAATGCCTTCATTCAAAGAAATGTGATTCTTGTCTAGTAGTTTAGCTGCATATTGATCGAATTCTTCCTCGATCAATAATCCGATTTCAAAAGCTTCAATAGAAAGAGCATTCCAATCAATCTGGTCTGAATTCTTTTTTGAGTCGATCAATGGGATTAATTTCTGACGGATTCTTTTAGAAAAAGAGAGGCCTTTTTGGGCATCGTCCGGAGTAAGAGGGGCTGAAAATCGTTTGCCAGGAATCGGCTTTTCGGTTTCGCCATTGGGAAGAGTCCAGCCGAATGCACAAAAATCATCTCCACTTCCTTCCTTATGAATCATTTCAATAGGATATAATTTTCCAGCTTCCAGATATTGTCCTTCACTTTGCAAATTTTCGGACCAGGAAAAAGATGTGTAGGATTTTGTTTCCACAAGAATTTTAAAATTTTCCTCTCCAGGTTGGGCCATTCGCAGGACAGATGCATCATCAGAAAATATCCAAAATTTATATTCCCCATCAACAGGTGGTTTTAGAAAAGCACGGATCCTTCTTCCATAGCGATCTCCGATATTTCGCTTGCTTTCAGCTTTTGAAAGATAAGAGGTTTGAACGGGTTTTGAATTCTTAAATCCTTTGCTTTTTAAAAAATCTTCGGTCTGATCTCCATCCAAATTAAACCAAATTTCTTCCAGTAAATGATTTTCTTTTGTAACGACTTGAAATTGATCATTGATATCCCCAAGGGTTTTGAGGGAAGAGTTTAATAGTTTTCGTGAATCAACCAAATTTTTGCGACCTGTATTGTTGGAATTGATGTTTCGTAATAGACGAGCCAACTCCTTCATATTTTGTCCAACTTCATGGAGTCTAAAATCAACAAGATTTGATTCCTTTGGAAGAAATCCATGTTCCTTTGCTAGAAGAATTTTTCGGCTAGGGCTGAATGAGTTATCTTTTAGATTCATACTTTCTGAAGAATCCAAAAATACTGTCACTCGTCCACGGTTTCCTTCTTCTCTTTTAAGACGAAGAATCGGTCCGGCCAAAGTCAATATGAGTGTAATGATTGCCAGACAACGAAGTGTGGGCAGCACCCAGCGTAAACGACCTGAAGTTCCCTTTTTTGCTTCTGCTCGGTAAAGGAACCAAATGATACCTGCAACAACAAGGGCAGTAATCAATGTCTGCCAAAATGGCCATTCTCCCGCCCAAAGGAGGCTTATACTCTCAAATTTGGTTTTCATCGCACGATCTTGCCAAACTTTCTAAGTAGAATAATTTCCATAATAATTAATCCAATTACTACAGTGAGCAGAATCTTCCAGGTTTCCCGACCAAACTTTCGATGACTGTCCATGGTAAGATAGGTTTTCCAGGCTTCTCCATTTTTTCCATCAATGCGATTAATATTTTCTGCAAGTTCTTTCGAAACTTCGTTAATCACCTCCTCCTCTGCTTTGTTTAAATTGGATTCAGATGGAGACGCAAGAACCACAAATTTTGCAATCACCTTTTCATCATTTGATAGAGTATAGATACCAGGTAATCGGGTATCAGTAAATTCAAGCAGGTATTTTTCTTTTCGTTTTCGGGGAATTACTTTTCTGGATGAGTCGTTTGGAATGGTGAGTTGGTATTCTAACATAGCACGATCTTCTGATAGGTAATAAGTGAGTGGAAATCCGGATTGAACAGTTTGCGGCGGAAGCACTTTTTCGGACAGATAAGTTGAGATTTGCTGCGTGAAAGGAAGATAACTGGGACGCGTCGGCAGATTATTCCACTCGTTATCAATACTGGATGCCCAGAACATGACCACTCCCTTGCCCACTTTTTTTTCAATCAGGATCGGATCACCGTTCTCAAGTCTGGCCACCACTGTGACAGTTGGATCACCTTTGGTTTTGGCTTCGTCTAAATGAATCCATTTTTTGATCCGTGCTTCTGAAAGTCTTCCATTTCGAGGATCATTAAACATGGAAAGAGCTGGATGTTCAAAGTAGGTACTGCTTATTTTTTTAAAAGATAATTCGTTTTGTAAATCCCCCTTTTCCCCGAGAATGGGCATGGGTAAAAAACCTGAGCCTTTAAATCCCCAGTTTTCTTTATACCATGTAGGATCGATCTGGTTACCGGCACAAATTAAAAGACCGCCTCCATTTTCGACGAAGGATGAAAGTCCCTGGGCAACAGTAGATTCAAGATTTTTTACATTTGCGAGAACAACCAGTCTTGCTCCGCTCAACTGTTCCATTTTTTTAAACTGATCCATTGAAATAGTGGTCGCATTGATGAGATCTTTCATATCTGAATTCGTGTTTCCTTTCCCTGCATTTTCAACAAATGGAGTAAGAGCTAATTTTAGAAAATCAGTTTCTCCACGCAGCCATTCCCTTGATGGATCGCCATCAATCAGAATCACTTCAATTTGTTCGATTACATTAATCGCAACGCTTCTTCGATTATCCTGGGGCAAGTCATCCGCAACCATTAATTCAAGGTGAATAATTCTTGGCCCAGGTTGGTCGAAGTGGTGGGTGAAAGAAATCTGTGCAGTTGCCTGTGGCCCGACTGAAATCGCTGCTTCATCAATGGTAGATTCATTTTGATCAACGGTTAAACGAACTTGGAGATCATCTTCAAAAGTTTCATCACTAATATTTCGAAGGGTGGCCCGTACTCTTACCGGATGATCAACACCAACGGTTTGTGAAGAAAGTGTAATTTTTTCAATTAAAAGATTTTTCTTTGCTTCTTTCCCAAAGTCTATCCAAGTTAATTCTGGGCTATTTGAAGAGCTGTTTAATCGTTCACGAAAAGAATCCATTGCAGCTTGGTCCCATTCCGTCCAGTCGGATTGTCGAAAATCGGAGAGCAAGAGAATTTCTTTTTTTAGGTTTTTCCCCTCAGAAAGAATCGACAGTGCCTGGTCCAGTCCGGCAAGAATAGAAGCTTGATCTCCTTGAGCATCAAGATTGTTTACCCGCAGATCAAGTGCCAATGGATCCGCCGTGGGTTTTTCAAAAAGGAGGGCGGGCATACC
>CACHJU010000029.1 GCA_902580225.1 uncultured Verrucomicrobiota bacterium | reverse complement strand
ACCCCCCTAGGGCCATTGGAAAAAAAAGCAGAGGCAACGGAACCATAAACATAGCCCAGATTGAATGAGTCCATCCACGGTGCTTGGCGAGAATAGGCAGAATGATAATGAGTCCGAAATAAGCCGCGAATTTATATTCTTCAATGATAATCAGGTAACAGTCAGTGATAAAAAAAACGGTGTAAAAAAACTTCTGACCAATAGATTTTATATCCACATCCGGCCAAACCGAAAACATCAGGGCTATCGATAAATAAATCAATGCATCCATCAGGCTGGGAACAAAAAAATAGTACGAAACTAAATGCAGTGCGATTAGTGAAAAAATCACTCCGCCAATTAAGTGCCCCTTACCGCCCGCCATGATTCAAGAAATTTTGAAAAAAAAATGTAAGCGGCCGCAACAAGTGGCGAACGCCCTCTTTTCCATATTCATCACAAATAAAATTTTTTTATGTCAGCCAAGCGAGCTATGGAGAAAATTCATAGGTTAAATCAAAAAAATTTGAATTTAAAAAGTTTTAATATAAACTCAATTAATTAATAGATTTCACTGGTTTTAAAAATTGGCAAGGAGAATCTTTGAATAGGAATCTAGATTTTAAGAATGATAAAATAAAAGTTTTTATCACTCCAATAACGGTGACGACGAGAACTAGTAGGATTAAGAAAAAATGTGCAATGCCGATTAAGTTGTATGAAATAGATAAAGACCCTAAGAGAGCAGAGAAGAATATAATCGGGAACTTGATCAACAGGATTTCACTTAATGATTAACATTTTGATTTTGAGAATTTTTAAATTTTCTTTGGGTAATAAAAAAATGAAAGATTTGCAGTTTTTATTTCTGTATGCTTAATTAGTGTATTAACATAAATATTTCAACAATGCATTCTCCTATGAAGAAACTATCAAAACTATACATTATCATTATATTCATTTCCACAGCTGGATCACTTTTTTCAGGGGGTATACTGGAGAGGTACAGAGGGAGCATTCAGGAAAAAATGCTTGATGAACAAATTAAGAATTACCGTGCTTATGCGAAGAAAAATGCTCAGACATTTGGCAAGGCATACATGAATGATCCAAATTATAACCGACATGTCGGTCTGGAGAAACTGAGGAAAGTAATACCTAATTCGCAAACTCGTGACCGTATTCCTGAACACCGCTTGAAGGCCGGTTTAAAACCACCCGGCCCCAAATTAAATCCTTACTTTAGTAAAACGCCAAGGAGATAGCAGATTTGTCTACTGAAACTATGCGATTTATCCTCATCTACTTTCTGTCATCCACCCTATGTCTTTTTTCAGAAACATATTATAATCCAACAGTCCCAAATGATTTACTAAAGCAACACCGAGGCGATTCTACGGATTCGGATGAGGATGGAATAACGGATCTTGCCGAAAAAAATATAGATACGATCCTTTGGATATAAAAAGCTTTCCTCGCTACGAGAACAGGGCAGAAGAAACCGGAAATATGAGGAACACTTAAGAAAATTTTCTGATCAAACTGAAAGTAAGGAAGTTTTTTCTGTGCGGGTGAAGACTGCAGATGGAGGAATTGTGCAGAAGGCAGGTGATTTTACTGCCGGACAGTAAGTGACATTATCAGCCTATCCACATCCGGGATATCAGTTTGTGCGATGGAATGGAGATGTGAGTGGGTTCACCAGTCACCAAACCCTGGAAATTTCCAAGGATCTATTTGTGAGTCCGGTTTTTGCTCGTTCTTCGATTCCTCCAATTGACAGGATTACTCCCTTCTGGATGGATGGAAACGAACTTGGAAACAATTGGAAGCAAATCGACTGGTTTGGGGCCTATTTTATGCCTGATTTAAAAAGTTCATGGGTTTTTCATTCATAATTTGAATGGCTTTATTTAATTGAGGCGAATTCCGGCTCTGTATGGGCTTATTTTGAGGATAAAGGTTGGGTCTGGACTTTACCGGGAGTTTTTCCAAAAGGATACAGTGCAGATAAAAAAGGCTGGATTTTTATGAAAAAAGATCATTATTATGATTATTCCACCAAAATGTGGATAAATTAAACAAAAAAGAACACTAATAAAGAAATATTCTTGCAAGTATAAATTAATTTATTTAAAGAAAAATCTTTTTTAATAAAAACCAAGTAAAGAATAATTTAAAATGAATATCAATCTTGAAAAAGCGATTTCACAGGCAAATTCAATCAGGGAAATTTCGGACTATACGGAAGTTAAACCAACGCTGAAGGATTTCTCGGAGACTGTTTATTATTATGATGATGAAAATGCGAAACCATCTGCCGATTTAAAGGAGAATGAAAATTACCTAGGTCTTATGGACTACCTAGCAGATGCTCACAATGTGGTGTCAGCGGTTATGACTGCTAATTTTTCCGACGAGAAGGAAGAAAAAGTAGATGATTTCATATCAAGTATTTCTGACACCGAGACCGATCTGCTTACTTATCTGGATAATTTCGTCAATGATGATACCTCCTATGCCGATTTTCGGACTTATTTACTGGAAGATTTCGAAAATGTGCAAGCTTTTGCTCTTCAGATGATGAATGGATATTTTCACAATAATTTTATTCACTATCTTAAAAAAATAGGCTGAATTTTGAATTATCGAAATATATTCAACCTTAATAAAATTATATTGAATTTTAACTTTTCCCCAAAGCATGTATCAACAGGATGATAACAAGAATGGTCACAGGAATTTTTAACATGAAAGCGAAGGCAATTGGCAAGCGGGCATTAAAAGATCCTCGTTTAGCAAATTCTTTACAAAAGTATATTGATAATACTGAAAAATTTCGTCAAGAACTAAAAAGGATTGGATACTCAAGTAAAGAAGATTTAAAAAAAGCACTGGCAAAGGATCCAAGAGTAAAAGACTATGTTGAATTCTAAGTTCACCCAAGAGCAAGATAAGGGATTAGAACAATGATTGGATGGTTAGCAAAAAGTATATTTAACATAAAAGCGAAAGCACTGAGTAAAAAAGCTTTGAGTGATCCACGTTTAACCGCAGTCTTTGAGAAATACCAAAAAGATACAAACGAGTTCAAAAAAAAACTTAAAAGAATAGGTCTTACAAGTAGTGAGGATTTAAGGAAAGCATTGGAAAGCAATCCTAAATTAGCCTTTATGGCTAAGCACGCTTGAACTTAAATGGATTTACTAGACCTAACAGATTTTACAAAATCACTCCAAAAATCACTTGCCAAACATCATTTGCCTGATGTTTTCGCAGTAAAAACCGACTAATGTAAAAATGAAAAAGAAGACAAAAAAACCTGCAGATTCGCTTCAATCTCCACTCGCAAAAAAGTATGCCCTGGAGGAAATCAAGGGCGGTAATGATTTTTGGAAGGGTCTTGTAAAAGCATATGATAAAAAATTGTCACCTCCAGTGCTTTCCCTACCAGTCGCTCCGGAAGTACCCTGGCAGGCAAATCAGAAAGAACTGAACAAGCTTGGGTATCGCCCCTTTTGCCGGGTCAATGACCTGAGCCTGGCTGTCCAAGTCGGGGAAGAGGGGATCTCCTGTGTGTTGCGGGACGGTTCGGAGATTATCAACCACTCGGTCCACATGAGTGGACTGGGCCTGTATGCCGAGGAGTCAGACCGTACATGCCTGCTTGCCCGGCTGTACCTGGCCTCCGTCACCGATGACGGTGAGATTGACGATATGGAAGCCCGTGCCCTCGGTGCCACCGCCAGTCTGCTCAACCTTTCCCGTGAGGAGCAGGGTGAGGCACGCAAGCTTGCCTATGGCATATTGCTCCGTGAGGCCCTGCAGGATGGGCATCTATCCCTTTCGGAAAAACGCTCGCTCTCCATTGCCAAAGATGTGTTTAAAGTATCAGAAGAGGAAGGGGCGGCCATCTTCTCCGTTCTGTTTGGGGATCGCCTGCACGAAGCGGGTACCCTTGGTCTGCTCGCCAGTGATACGCCAACCCGCTTTCGTCGACTGGCCAAAGCGGCAAAGCTACCTGCCGCGGTTTCCAAACCTGTACTTTCCTCGATTGCTGACTCCCTGCGAGATCAGGACTTGGCGGATGGGCAATTACCGGAACCGGTAAAATCAACCCTCAAATTAAAACGGGGTGAGCATTGCAGATTACAAACCAGGGTAACAGTAAGTAAACCAGTTGGTTCAGCCAGTGGAGCTGGTTTAAAAATCGGGAGTGAGGCGGCACAAACTGATCCTACTTCCCGTATACCTATTCCTCCATCAGGCCTTAGTCCGGTGGGCAAAGGGGAGCTTTTTGTAACTGATGAACGATTGATCCTTCGCATGGGTAAAAAATCCTTAACTACCCGGCTCGAACGGGTTACCGGTCTGGCACTGACTACGGCAGGCGTACTGGTCCGCTCCTCCGTTGCCGGGGGCAACCGAATTTACCAAATGGAAGATTCCGGTTTTTTTCTCTCCCTTGTTATCGTGCTGCACGACCGGCAATTACCGGCATCCCGGTTGGGTCCCGACCGGGCGAAAAAACTTTTGGAAATGGGTGCAATGGGGGAACAAATTCTGGAAGCCATGCAACACCGGACCATACTCCATTCCCAATTTCCTGATCTTAAGAATCAAATCAAGATTGCTGATCACATGATCAAGACCTGCCGATCCGCATTTACCGATATTCTGCTCGAGTCCTATTTGGAAGGCTCCGGAAATAAACCCCAAAAGAGTGCCACCAAAAAAGCCGGGAAGGGACAAAAGAAATGATCGGAAAGCTGATAGGCAAAGTTTTTGAAGTGAAAACAAAAGCCATTGTTAATAAGCTGCAAAAAAATCCCAAGGTACATGGAGCTCTCACCAAATATAAAAAAGATACGGAAGATTTTAAAGAACGAATTGATAGACTTGGCATCGGAAGTTGGGATGATTTAATCGCGGCATCAAAGAAAAATCCAAACATGAAAGACCTTGAAAGTGATCGTGAACGATACGAGAGAACCAAACGAGAACTTGGATTTGATCAAGACCCACCTAGTAACGAAAGTACCAGAGATCGGTTAGATCGTTTACAAAGAGAACTTGATTCGAGGAGTAAACCAATTTCCAAATCAAGGTCTGTAAAAAGCACTGCAAAATCGACGACTCAAACCAAGAAGAAGAGTAAAGTTCAGCCTAAGAAAACTGTGAAAAGTCCAAGAAGTGATCCCACAAAGCCAAAAACCGCGGTGAAGAAGGCAACTTCCACCCCAACCAGTTATATAGCTGAAATTAGAGAATTAGCCTCCCTTCGAGATGATGGCATCATAACCGATGAGGAATTTGAAACTAAAAAGAAAAATTTACTTAAGTAAAAAAATTTAGGATAAGGAACCAAGGAAATGATCGGTACCTAATTGCATATGCTAAACGAGAACTTAAAATTGATTAAGAATTGAACACGGTATCCTAAATGAGCGATGAAATCACAGATGATAAATAGAAAAAGATTAAAAATTACTACAGGGGAGAGTTTGCAAGATGGGATATAATTTTTCCAGAATGGATGACGGAGAGGAGTGGACATGCAACACCTCGATGTGGAATTTTCTCCTCGATTCAGCCCGGGCAAAGGGATGGCAACCCACGGGTACATATAAAATTGATGAGGAGAGCGGGGATGAGGATCCAACCTGGGATTCAAAGGATTATCATACAAACAGCGGACAGGGGGTTGTAGGAAGTGATGTGGAAAGTATGGTAAGTGCATTGAAATTGTTTGATGAACAGGAGTGCCCGAAGGGGGTAGAAAAAGAGATCATTTCCGGGTTTATCCGATGGACTGTTCTCGATGGTGAATTTCCCGGCTTTGAAATTTATTAATTCCGATTGTTGTGTCTTTTCATAAAATGAAAAAACTTAATATCATGGGATCTGAATTTAAGAATTTATCCGAGAATTGTTTCTCTAGTTTTATCGCCAATCAAAATAAACAATATTAAATGTGAGTACAAAATTAGCCAAAGGAGTTTTTCGGATTCGGGCGAGGGCATCGATCGAATCTTTACAGAAGTCATCGATAGTAAAGGCTGCCATTGATGATTATGAGAAGGCATCCAATGAGGTGGTCAAGGAGGCTCAGAAAGAAGAGCAGGGAAGGGTGGAGCAATGGATCGCCGAGGTGAAAAAAAAGTTTCCTGCAAAAGAGAAAATCAAAGAGGAAGTGAAGGAAATTATTGGTGATTTAAAAACGGAGAAAGATGAAACGGTGGAGTCTGCCAAAATTATCGCCCGGGTGGTTACCGGGAAAATAGTATCCCAGAAGGATAAGGAATTTGCCTCCAAACAGTCTGGTGATCTCTTGAAAATGGCTGGGATGGGAATTGTGGCGGCAGCACCGGGTGGTTCGATTGCGGTACCGATTATAGTGAAAGCAGCCAGAAAAGTGGATATTGAAATGATGCCCTCCGCCTTTCAGGACAATGATGAAAAGAAGAAAGAAAAGAGGAAAAAGAGATAATATAAATTATTATAATGAATGATATTAATTAATTTATTTTATGATGCATGTAAATAAAAAAAAACTATTAATAGTATTGACTTTCATGACTTTTATTTAGGTTTTAAGATATCTTTTGAGGTATATTTCCTCATTTATTCTACAAATTATTAGAAAAAACAAAAATTCACCCACCCTATGAAAATAACAAAAGCAACTTACTCTCATCCTGACCAAGACGGGGAATTCTCGATCGAAGCGGAAGTTATCATAGATAATAAGCATGATTTTGATTGCGAATTTGCATTGATATCAACAGTTCTCTTAAACGAAAATAATGTCTGTGTCGGAGGTTCGAGAGACGAAAATGACGACTGTTACATCGAAGCGAAAAATTCCGGCACATTACATACCTCTTTTTGGGGTGGGAAAGAATCCCTTGTCGGGGATATAAAAAAGATGAAATTAAAAGTTTCAGTAACTACTTACAAACTCGAATATGGAAAGTTGGGAACAGTTGCCTGTCCTGATGTTGGAAAATCTGACTTTATTGTTAAGCCAGTTAACCTGAGTGGAGTAGCAGAAGTTTTAGGTGTATCTATTGATCGAACCGAGGATGACGAAGAAGGTGATGCAAAAATTCAAGCTCGAACAGCTGTTAGAAATATCGGAGATTCTCATATTCAAAGAGTTACAATAAAGTCAAAGATATTGGATAAAAAGGATGATGAAATATTAAATGAATATGATTATGATACGCTTCCATCCAAATCCGCTTACATCTATGACCGCAGTCTTTACGGTGTGAAGAGTGGAAAAGCTAAGGGCTCAACACTTTCATTTTCAGCTTCCGTTGCAGTGCAACTTGATTCATATACGGCTGAAATTGTACCAACTAAGGAATCAAACTAAACATTGGTTCTCAAAGACGGCACTCGTATTGCTGTTTTAGCAGAGTATTTGCGGGAAAATTATAATGTCAGTTTAAATCTTCGGGAAGGCAGGCAGATCACAACTGCCTGTCTTCGCAAGGAAAAGTTTCGAAAGTACCTGACTGTGGGTGGAGACACAACTGTAGGTGAAGTCCGATCTTTTGTTGGGATTTTTAATTTGAGTATCGATTTAGTTTCTCCAAATGGGGATACGCTCCCCAATTTTGTCCAAATTAAGGATGCATCCGAGTACATTAATACTCGTAAAAACAAAAGCCAGTTTACTAGGCATCTTGAGGTGATTGAAGCTCTTTTGAATTCAACTGCTTACGAGGATGCGGATTTACTCATGGATGCACTCGAAAAAGCGGGTCGTTTAATCGAGGAAGGTCAGGACAAATCATCTTTTTTAAAGATTGTCGAGAAAGTTGAGCATGCAAATAATCTCATTACCGGTGCTCAGATACAAAGCCTTAAAACAAAGCTGGGAATCTCTGAATAAAGCAAGATTCGTACAAATATGAATGATGAGGAAAAGGAATTTGATGAGGTGCCGATTGAGGATAGCACCCATGTTCTCGCAAAAGGAATGGATCAACTTGGTGGTTATTCCGTGCGTTTGGAGACATGGTTTGATAACGAATATGGAGCTGGAGGTAAAACCCTGGTGTTCAAGGCAGATGATGTGAAAGATCTGGCTGATAAAGAGTTGTTTGCCCTTTGCCGAACTCATCGTGCCTGCCCGGATGATGAGCAGGGAGAGGATTTCACCGTTACCCGAGATACCAAGGGTTTTACATTTGTGAACTTTGGAATGGAACGAAATTGAGATCGTTTACCAAGAAGTGGGAATTTAAGCAGGTTAGTCTCTCTAGTCCCATCGGGCTGGGCACTTTGTTGGTAGTCTATCAAATAGTTCTGCGGAGAGATGTAGGGGATGCTTTTGAGAGAGTAACTGTAAGCCCTTCTCACTGATTTCTTTTAGTTCGATTAAGCTCAGGTGTCCCTGCATCTTGGACAGATAACTTGCACCCTGATCGGACAGGCTTGCGATCCCGAGCTTAAGACTGCCAGCCGCCATGTTACTAAAAACTTTGGCCACTTGATCATCAATCTTCCTCAAACCGCCAAGGGATAGACCATAGCCCGTTTGCTTGGCAATTAGATATCCGGCTGTTTTCTCATCAATCTCTTGCAAACCATTGAGGTTGAGATCGCCAATAAACTCATTGAAATGAATAGCAATGGATGCATCCATAGTGGTAATCCCATCCAAGTTTAGTCCAATGTCTTCCGCCTTTCCAAGATATTGAGCAGTTTGTTCAGAAAGAGCTGTTATTCCGTTTAAACATATAGTTTCATAGCATACTCTGGAACGGTTTTCCGCAATGCTCTGTGCGGCAAGAGGGGGCAGGGTAGACAGACTGTTCAGGCTCATTGTTCCATTGTGCATAAAAAGATTGAACAATGCTTTTTGGGAAGCGTTTTTTAATCCATCTAATTCTAAACTACCCCCGGTTTTTGCAAGTTCCCGAGCGCCCTCCTTCGTGATTTCACGCAATCCATTGAGTTTAAGATGACGATTCTGGGGTTTTTCTCTCCCTTGGAATCCATCAGGCAGGGTCTTTAATCCATTAAGACTCAATTTGTTTTTGAATGATAACAAATGTTCAAAAGCATCGGAAGAAATGGTTTCGAGACCATTAAGTCCAAGAAAGCCTTCGAATTCTCTGAACACCTTGGCCGTGGAATTGGATATTTCTTTTAATCCATTGAGTCTTAGAATCCTTTTGTGCTTGGTTAGTTTTTTGGCAGTTCCCGAATCTATGTGGATGAGTCCGTTTAGTTCAATGTGACCCGGGAAATCTGCAATTAGCTTGGCATGGTTTTCGGATAGAGTTTGCAAATCATTGAGCAGGATTTTCCTGCCAGAGAAGTTAGCAAGATTTGATGCGAACGCATCATCAAGTTGATGAACTCCTGTGAGTTCAAAATAATCTTTATTTTCTTTCAACTAATTATCATATTTTTGTTAATTTAAAACTTGACTTAACTCTCTACATAATGAAACGAATAATTTACAAAATTTTCAATACTTAATTAAAATATTATGGTAATAAACTTTATTAAAGACTTATTAGATGGAGATGATGACGAAAAGGAAAATGTTTTTCAATATGAACATACGTTCTTTTTTAAAGACCTAAACCCTCAATTTGAGAAAATTTTGCTTGATCAACTCCATCAGCATGAAGGGTTGATTGAGCTTTCTCAGGACACCGTCTTGCCTTTGATTATTAACGAGGTGAAGGAAGAGGACTATACCGAAGAATTTATCGCTGCACTTGAGGGGGATGACGGGGGTCAAAAACTTGGTCTGTACAGGATTTTAGCCTCCGGTTTAATGACACTTGACCGAGAAATACCCGGTAATGAAAATTTGCCAGAAAGTGCCGATGTGATGAGGGAAAGATTGAAGTACATTAACAGGATTATGATTCGCGACCAGGGAGTAGACCCGAAAAACGGTGGATTTGAGATGGAGAAGAGTGATGATGAGTCGATCACGGGAATGTATTATCGCTCAGGAGATAAATCTGTAACCTTCGGAATGTTCGATGGTGATGACGGAATTTTTGAACCTCTCTTGCATGAAGACATGTATAAAGAAAAAAAGCATTGGATCGATTGCCTGGCCCTTACTTTTAAGGCAAAAAAGAAATTAGTCATTTCCGAACCAGGGGAGGCTGGCAGTATGGACGAGTGCATAAATGACCGGATTCTTAGCTTCTTAAAATTTGTAAAGGAAAGCTCTGAAGCAGAAGGTGTTGATTTTCCCGGTGTTTACTACATGGACCAGGATAAAAACATTTTCCGCTTGGAACAATTAAACGAAGAAGAGTCAGCGTTTGAAGGGCAGTACATCGATGGCAAGCATTCCTGGGAGGAAAACGGAGAGAATGTTTATGCCGACACCAAGTGGGCTTACCACAGTTAAAGGGAATTACTGAAAATTAAACATTTGTATTTTAAAAATAATTAAAAAAGAAGAGAAATGGCAAAAAAAGGTTTTAAAGCAAGTGGACGCATGTCCGTAGAACGATTTGAAAAGCTGTTTGAGCAGGAGTTTGGTGTTTATTGTGACATACTTGATGCAAAAGGCAGGATTGCCAGTGGTAAGGATTCCCTGGCTAATTTACGCCCCCACGATTTTGAAGCACCTGGCAAAGTCAACTTTAGCCTTAGCGGAAATATGCTTGCAGAAAATGTGCAGAAAAAGTTCCGGGAGAACTTTGGCCTTGAATTACAAATTTATAAGTTATCCAAACCGGATGAAAAAGATACTTTGGCAAGCTTAAGAAGAGGAGTGCTTTTGGGAAATGCAGAGTCGGTTGATGGAGGAGCGAACGAAAAAGAAGCAACTTCGGAAACCAAAGAGAGTGCACTTCTGGATAAACTTAAGCAGGATTTATCAAGTAATGATGAAGTGGATAAACACATGAAACAAATGTTTGATCTAATTGATGTGAATTCTAATGGTGAAATTGAACTAAAGGAATTTCTTAGGTTTAAGGAGATTATCTGCGGATTCATGGAGAAAGACTATAATGAAGAAGAATACGCCAATGAGTATGGAAATGAATGCAATGAACAGGGTACGATCGATTATTCCCACTTTAAAAGCGAAAACATAAAGTCCGAATTAAAAGATGTTGCTGAAAGTGATTTGGAGAAGATTGAACGCTCACAATGGTGTGATTCCATGATTCAAAAGTTTGAGGGTTTCCTTCCCATTCTAAAAGATTGCTATCAAAACAGTGACTCCGAGACGGAATCTGAAAGCGATGCAGAGGATAAAGAACTCGAAGAAGAGTCATCTGAATTAGCAGATGGAAAAGAAGAAGAAAGTTTTTTCATTGATAATAGTGGGGGTACAAGCGAGGAATTTCAATTTGAACATACCTTTTTATTCAAAGACCTGAATCCAGAGTTTGAGGGTATTGTTTTGAATCAGCTTCACCAGCACGGGCAAGGATTGATCGGACTTTCTCCTGACACCGTTCTGCCATTGATCATAAACGAGGTGAGGGAAGAGGACTACACCGAAGAATTTATTGCTGCCTTGGAGGGCGATGATGGGGGACAGAAATTGGGATGGACCAGAATCTGTGCCAGTTTGATGGTACTTGACAGGGAGGAATCAGGTAATGACAACCTGCCGGAATCAGCGGATAGTTTGTTAAAAAGATTACTTGCTGTTCTTAAGGTTCAGTCTGATGAAGGCCTCTTTACTGATTATACCTACGAATCCCTTTTCGAAGATGATAAGATAGTAAAAAAACATTGGATTGATTGTCTGGCCCTTACTTTCAAGGCAAAAAAGAAATTAGTTATTTCCGAACCCGGAGAGGCCGGAATGGATTGCATTAACTGGCCAATCTTTACATTTCTAAAATTTGTAAAGGAAACCTGTTCAGAAGAAGGTGTTGATTTTCCCGGTGTTTACTACATGGACCAGGATAAAAACATTTTCCGCTTGGAACAATTAAACGAAGAAGAGTCAGCGTTTGAGGGGCAGTACATCGATGGCAAGCATTCCTGGGAGGAAAACGGAGAGAATGTTTATGCCGACACCAAGTGGGCTTACGCAACGTAAATGTCAATATTCCACCCCTCCAAAAATAGCAGATGAAAGACGAAAAACTAAACGAATTTCGGCATGTTTATTGGGAAGGTTTTCTAAATCATTGAGTAGGTTTTCCTGCCCGCGGAATTAGCAATTTGTGCCAAAGTGGCATCGTCTATTTGGTGAACTTCATAGAGTTCTCGGTGGTTTTTTTTGACTTTAATTGTCAACCAAAACAAATTGAAAAAACTTTTTATACTTAGGTTTTTAAAGTGAAGAAAAAATATAAAGAACTTCAAAATGCTCTGGAAGCTGGTGACTTGAAAAAAGTCAGGGAGCTGGTGGAGAATGAAAACCTGGATCTCAATAACCCGGAACTTAACGCTTTGGTTCTAGGGCAAAGTAGCAATTAAAAATAAAATTCAGGCTAATGTGATACGTGATATTCGACCTCATCTTCTATGTGTTCATGCTTGAGTGTAACCGCTTTTCCAACATCTTCAAGCAACCATAATAATCCATCTTGATCGAAGTAGGTGAATCCAAAAGGAAAATCTTTTCCATAGCCCCCATAATAGTTGCCATTATTGTAATTATATTTATTTTTAGGATTATCACCATTTAGTGCGCTGCCCATATATTCATATAAAAATTTACCAATATGATCATAATCTTCTTCAAATACTGGTGAATCTGCTTCGTATTTCACGCACAACAGCTCCTCTGTAGCATATATACAATTTCTTATAAAGCCACCTCTTGTGGTGACTACTAAATTCATACCGTCTTGGTTTTCTGAAATAGAATCATTTCGATCAAATTCTTTAGAGGATTTAACAAAGACAATCATTGCACCAATAAACCCCTCTTTTTCAAAAGAATCACTATTAGCCCATCTTTCCATGCCATATCTTATATTCTGTACAATATAGTTCTTCTCAACTGCAAGAAGATCTAGACATTCTTGACTAATACGACTATCAAAATTTTCTTTAATGTTATCAATGTATAAATCAAATCTTGAATCTATGTAATCCTTTAACTTAGTGGCATTGGCAATATACTGTTGAGCAATTTTTTCCTCTGGGTCATCCTCATTCACATCATCTGCCTCAAGATTATCTTTTACTCTTTCGCTACCAGCTGATTCAACGCAGATGTCGGTCATAAAAACACCATCCATACTTCTCAAAAGACTTAAATGATGAAGGCCATCAAAGTTCTTGACCTCGTTTTCGATTCCCTGAAATGCCTGCTCATTGATACCAAAAAAAATGAAGCAATGATTGTATTTGTAATCATCTTCATTTAAGTCTTTGGGTTCATCGCCGAAGCCCACCTCCAATTCCATGCCAGCGTCGCTAGCCACATTAATGAGATCATTGACTTCAACATCTTTTTTCTTTTTCCCAAATAATTTTTCAAATATTCCCATTGTCGTATTTTCCTTTTTTTTTTTAAAATACGCTTTTAATTTAATTGTCAACCAAAACAAATTGAAAAAACTTTTTATACTTAGGTTTTTAAAATGAAGAAAAAATATAAAGAACTTCAAAATGCTCTGGAAGCTTGTGACTTGCAAAAAGTCAGGGAGCTGGTGGAGAATGAAAACCTGGATCTCAATAACCCGGAACTTAAAGCTTTGGTTCTGGGTGTGAAAAGCCGTTCGATTGAGTTGTTGGAGTATTTAATTGAAAAGGGAGCAAAGGTGGACGAGGCCAAGGATGTTCTCTTTGAAGCTTGTCGTGAGGCATGTAGAGGATACTGGGATTATCGAACAAAATTTGATAGAGGATCAGTTAACTATAATTCGCTATTTAATTGAAATTGGTGCAGAACCTGACTTCGCTTTTGGCAATCCGCTTGAACATGTTTTCAGCTTTGGTTGTGGTAGAAATTTTGCAGATAAAACTTTTGAGTTAATTAAGCTTTTGGTTGAAACGGGTTCATACGATGAGCACATCTTGAATCTGTCAGTGTGTGTGAATTATTCTCTCCAAGATCCTTCAAAAAATTTTGGTAGTAATTTTGATGTTTATGGGATGGGTGTTCTGTTCGAATTGGCATTGGACAGTTTTTCATATTTCAGCGAAAAATTTCCTCAGATACTGGACGACAAAAATTTGAGAAATGCTAGTCTAATTTACGCAGCTCGGAACAAGCAATTTGGTATTATGCAAGTCCTGCTGGAAGCAGGAGCCGATATCAACACAGTTATTAGTACTGATTATGATGGTAGGTCCCCACTTTTAGAGTTTGCCCAATCATACAGTGAACCTCTTGGGCATTCATTCTCTCAAGAAAATGCCTCCATAGATTGTATGCGTTGGCTGATTGAAAACGGTGCAGACATTTATCAAAAAGATAAATTAGGTCTTAACTTATTGCATTGTCTCGTGGATGGGATGCCGATAGAGGAAGACGCAAAACTAACCCATGGATATAATGGTGAAAAAGTGTTTCAATTTTTCAAGGAATTAGTTGAAAAGGGAATTTCTTTTTATGAGAAAGCCGATAGGGGACATTCTGGTATGTCGGCACAGGATTTACTCATGAATAAAGCATCTCGATGTCGACTAGCAAGTGAATCACTGCCCGGACCGTCTCTGGTGCAGTGGCTGGAATTTGTAAAAGAGGTTGATGGAAATGAAGGCTCGGGACCGTCACCCAAAGTAAAATTTGAAAAGGCGGTGGAATGCAGGATTTATTACGGAGGGGTGCATGTATTGAGGGAATATATCAATATCGTATTGAAGGGTGGCAAAGAAGTTGATGGTTCAAGGACAGTTTGGGAGCAGGGCAGTTTTCATTTCAAGTGGATGCTCCCGGATTCAATGGAATCCTTACTAACTACTTTGTCAAAAGCTGCAGAATGGGTGCATTATTTTGAAGACTCATACCGTGAGAAGTGGCAGTCAGAATACCCTGATATCGAGTATGACGAATGCGATTGGTTGGGTGGTAATGGCATGAGTCCGGGTGATCATTTTTTCGATCCCAAAGGTGATTATATTGATCGAGCATCAATAGCAAAGTTCGTCGACAATTGGGAGGGGGATACTAAGAGCATATACTTCGAAGCAGAACATATGGGCAACCTGATGTTTCGTGACGAAAAAGGAAACTGGACCCGATTCGATCCTATGCCCGATGGGTGGAAAATTTCCCAGGGTACATCCTCCAACAGTGAAAATGACCCACTTCAGGTCGAAACTTTAACAAAGGAAAAATTCGACCTTATTGAGAGGGTGAGGAGCCTTTGCTAGCCTTCAGGGAGTGTCTTTTTCTCAATTCCTGAGAGTTCTTCTTTCAGAGAATTTAGATCAGCCAGATCGGTGATTTGACCGGATTCAAGAATTTCCTTGGCTTCCTTGATGGCGTCCGAAACAGCGATCTTATTGCCTAGGTCATATTGCGCCTGAATGATTGCGAGAAGGTTGCGAACTTCAAATTCATAGGATCCGGTTTCGTTGTTCAGCAAGCGTGCCTGTTCGAGACGCTCGAGAGATTTTTGCGTATCGCCCATTTTACTGGCACATATAGCAAGGCCTGTGGTGGATATCGCCATTCCGGTCTTATCCTGGTATAGTTTTTTGCACTGAAGGCTTTCTTCAAAAAGTACTTCTGCATCTTCCACCCTTCCCAGAGTAAAAAGCAGGGCCCAGGCGTGGGAATCTAAGATCCGGGCACGGAGAAGTTGAGTCTCGGGGCTACCCGTTTTAGCGATCAGGTTTTCGGCTTCTGAAAACAGAGAGAGGGCATGTTCGGTATTTCCAATCTTATCGTTGGCAAGTGCCTGAAACTGAATAGCCTCGGCTGTAATTATATCCGCAGTGCTGAGCTGCTCCTTTAAATTCTCCTTAGAATCTTTGATCAAAAGATCCGCTTCCTCAATGTTGTCGTTCCATAGTTCTTTGGCGTTCTTTTTTGTTTTTTCGCTTTTATCTTTTTCAAGTGCCAGTTGGTGCCTCATTCGCAGGACGATTAATTTTACTTCGGGATTTAACTCTTCGTGTGATTTTTCCCATTCGAGACATTCTTTCAGGCATGTTTCGGATAATTCGACATCTCTTTTGACATCTGCCTTCTTGCCGAGCAGTTGGAGTTTTTTAACTTCAACAGTGGTGTTTTGCTCATTTGTGTGGGCAAATTTTTGAGCAATTTCAAGTCGCCATTCTGCCTTTTCGAAAAGATATATGCTGGAGGCAAATTTGGCTGCCTTAAGATTCCATTCCCAGGCTAGGGCAGCGTGTGAATCACCGGCATAAAAGAATTGGTCGGCAAGCTCCTCCACATTCTTGGATTCCTTTGAATTTCCACCAGTTTGCTTAAGCAGAGCCAAGCCATTTTGGGCATGGATTTCCCTGATGATTTGAGGAAGTTTAGGAAGTTCAATTTGTGAGGAATTTAAACCGCTGTTTTGCCTGTCTTTTTCTTTCTGGATCAATCTCAGCGATTGCTCGTATCTTGAGCAGGATATACCGGTATGCTCAAGAATAGACATTCGGTTGAGTGGTGGAATGTGAAAAAAATCATCGTCATTGACCTGATCAAGAATCAAGCTCGTTTCCCTCTCAGCAGATTCCAGTTTTTGGAGTAATTGCATCCTTGGGATGGACATAACCTCGGCCAGAATAGTTGCCTTGAAATTGGTCCCTAGGATTGCAGCACAACGGAGAAGTTCCTTGTGCTGGGGATTCTCTTTAATTTTATCTCCAATTCTTTGATGAAATCCTGGAATCCTGATTCCCATTTTATTCACCTCCAGGCTGAATACAAAGGTGCCCGTATTTTCACTCCATTCAATTTTGCTATCTTCAGCAAGGTGTTTGATTGATTCAGTCAGATGTTTCCACAGCCCTTTTGGTTTACCAGTAAAATGATCTTTCATGAAATCGGTTATATCTGATCCCAGTTCTAATTTTTTAAACAGCTCTGAACGATTATTGTCGTTAAACTCTTCAGTTATGGAATGTTTCTTCAGACGACTCTCTTTTATTAATTTTGGTAATTGATCATTTGCCGATAGAGCAACGGTCAGGAAACTACCTGGCGTGTGCCAGTGTAGAAGGGAGTTTACGATGGATGCTGAGCCTTCATCGAGCCATTCTGCACCGTCAATAATAATCAGAACAGGCTTATCCTCCTTTTGATGTAATTCAGAGAGCCATCTTTTGACCTGTGCTTCAATCTCTCTTTTATTGCCTGGCTGTCCAGTTGAATCCCCAATGTTTTCCACGGCACTTTTGAAAAATGCAAAGACTGGAAATGAATCAAGGATAAGGTCGCCAATACCACTCCCTGTATCTTTTGAATCTTGCCTAAAATCTATGCCAATCAAATCACTTAAGATGGTGAAGGAATCTTCGGAAGTGCGGGCGATGGGTTGCTCGCAGGAGACTGTACGGACTAATCCTTCGTGAGTTTCTTGCCACCGTGATTTCATTTGTTCAAGAAGTGATGTTTTGCCGGCACCCTCAGCACCTTGAATAAATGTGTGGGAGCTGTCTTTGGCGAATTGTTCGATAATTGATTCAAATTCAGATATCTTCAGAACAAACGGATCTGAACAATCCTGAATAAGGGAAGAAACCGGATCAACATTATCTCGCTTTTCAGAGGTGGGATTGGAAGTGCTTTCCGAATCTTCAGCATAAGGAGAAAACTTCCATATCGGAATGAATGCCAGAACTGATGCACCAAGAAACATAAGATCGCAGCCAAAGTATCCAACCGATAAAAGAAACAATCCGCACACCATTGCCGAAAATATCGCAGGTGTACTCTTTTCCCAGAATTCGATAAGTTTACAGGCTCCGGTAATCGCCACGTCTAGACTTACGAGTAGCAAGATGAGTAATCCCGCCTGCTCTGCTGAAAGGTCAGTGCTTGACGAGTTCCAGAGCATCAAATCCGCACCTAGAGAGGAAAATACTCCCATGGCAAGAGCTGGCATAAGGGTGCTGGATGCTGGAACTGAAAGAGAAGTGGGGAATTTGTTTTTGAAGATAATCAGTACCCACACGGGTAATATAGTAAAAAACAGGCACCCAAGAAGAGGAAACCAGGCGGATACATACCAAAGTGTTTCTGAAGAAGGAGAAAAAGTACCCAGAGTAAACCCAGAGAGAGAAACAGTGATTTTGCCAGCCACAAATGCAATAATTCCCCAAACTATCCAGTTTAAACTTTTTGGTTTATTATTGGTTTTTCGAGTCGTGTAGAGGGCGACTGAAAGGAGGGCTAGATTCGCAACACAGAATGCCCAGAATAGATGATTTCGGTCGCGCGAATGTCCATAGGAACTGAAAGTTGCCAACTGGGCAATTTCCGGGTTTTCAGGATCGGTGCCAATATCCCAAAAATGACCGCTTACAGCGTAAAATTTGTCTTTTGATTCAGTGCTTCCCAAATCATCAATGGTTACGAACAATACAAACTGATTGCTGAATGCACTGCGAAGGGAGGGTGCGTTTTTCTTCAGAAAGCGCTGTATCTTATCATTCCAGTCCGTATCCTTATCATAAAGCGATAAAACTTCTTTTTTGCCCGCAAGTGAAATCAATTCTGAGCGGTGATGAACGAAGAAATTTGAATCTTTGTTGAATTGAAAGAGGACCTCGTTCTCAAGATTATTTTCGGAGGACGAAGATAAAAAAATGGCATTTGCCTGCCCGTAGTTTTCCACTGTCTGAGCAAGCACTTCACGCAGGGCAGCTGATGCCTGAACACTTGCCCGAACACTTGCCTGATCAATCAGTTCAAAGGTGCCTAGGGATAAAGAATCCGCAAATAGGGAAGTTGAAAAAAAACGGGCTAACGGAAAGACTCCCCAAAATGTATCTTGGCTGATTTCGAGTTGTTTACTGATATCAATATGCAATGCGTCGAGCCTGTCTTGTAGTTTTTGATTTGGGGATGCATCCAGTGTTTGATTAGCATCATTCAAATATTTCAAGCCAAGTCGCAGGGCATCTGGATTTCCACCTTCCTGTAGGGAAAGCCAGTAGACTTGCTCGGCCTTGGTGAAAAGTTTACCTACTTGGGATTCTACCGATGAAAAAATTTGTCCAAGTGGAAAAAGACAAATAAGAGAGTATATAGTCCGTGACAAAGATTGCATTAGTAGATAATACAATCATTTATTGTGCCTCTTGGAAAGTCTGGAAACCAAACCTTTATATTAAGATTTTATGAGTTACTATTTCCCAGTTTCTTGGCTTTTAGTTGGTGAGTATTCATTAGGCAGGCGATACTCGCTTCTTTGATATGCCATCATGGACATCTTATTGATCTGCGATTTTCTTGAACTCTTCATCTTCTTGCAAATCCTGCGCCGCATATTCAAGAGAAATTCCATCTTGAAGCAGGGCAGTCATAACGAATTCGCGATCCGATTTTACCTCATCCGCAGCATATTCAAGTGCCAACCCCCAATTTTGAACCGCAGTCATAACTATTTCGCGATCCGATTTTAGCTCATCCGCAGCATAATCAAGTGCGTTGTGTCCGTTTTGAACAGCAGTCATAACGATTTCGCGATCCAATTTTAACTCATCCGCAGCATATTCAAGAGCGTGGGCACCCGAAAATGATTGTTGAACAGCAGTGATAACGATTTCGCGATCGGATTTTAACTCATCTGTAGCATATTCAAGTGCACTACCATCTTGTTGCACGGCAGTCATAACGATTTCTCGATCCGATTTCAGGTCATCCGCAGCATCTTCAAGATACACCCCTGAAATTTTCACAGCAGTCAGAAGTTGCTTGCGGTCAAGAATTGGATTTGGGAGATTATCGAGGAAGGCGTTCTCTTGTTCCCTGTCCTTTTGCATCGACTCCCAAATCGCATCGGCTAATGATTCGGATTCAGTTTTTTCCTCATTGCCAAAGGATATCTCCACTTCCGTTTGTCCGGGCGAGTGCTTGGCACCTTTCGTCAAGAGGTAATCCTGGATTTCCTTTCTTTCAAGCCTGACAGCGAAGTCGAAGGGATTCATCGGCTTCCCGCCTCCGAAGGTTCCTGCCACACGATCCTCTTCGGAACTGCTTTGATGTTCCTGGTTCACATCGGCCCCCGCTTCGACTAGGGCCCTGACGATTTCCAAATTGTCTTCGTCGATGGCTTCAAAAATAGGGGTGGCATCGACGATGTTTCGAATATTCGGATCGGCCCCACCAGCCAGGAGAATGTTCACTGACTCAATGGAGCGGGAGGCAGCCAGAAATAAGGCACCGAGCCGATGTTCTTCCGTGACTAGCCCGGGGTCCGCCCCCGCATCAAGAAGCACTTTGAGGGTGGTAAAGTTGTTGACAAGAGTAGCTCTCATCAAAGCCGAGGAGCCATCCTGAGCCTGCTCATTAATATCTACGCCCTTTTCAATCAAGTGGCATACTATATCGGATGCATCACTGTCGTTTTCATTGACTGCACCCCAATGGAGGGGTGAGTTTCCTGCTCCATCTTTTAGTTGAAGGTCACCGCCTCTATTCAGCAAGGCTTTTACCACCTCCAAGTTACTATATTTACAGGCATGCAATAAAAGCGTCCATCCATCCACTTCATCTCCCTTCGGTTTGGTAAAGGATTCATTAATATTCTTCAGCTTTCCGATCAAAGAAACGACTTCCGACATTTGTTTGTCTTGGATTGCAGAAAGAATTTTTTTTCTTTTCCCAAAAAGATTGAAGAAAAACATCATTTAGGTGGTTTAGGATAGAAGTCTTGGAATTGGTCGTTTAAAAAAGCTTTGCAAAGGATTTTCCAGTATTTGATCAGTAGATTGCTACCCACAAAAGAAACCCGCCAATCGACAAAAAGGATAATCCGACAAGTACCACAATCAACTTTCCTTTTGTAGTCATTAAAACCATCGGAGTGTTAAAGAGTTCTGATGTAGTATCCACTTCTCCATCAGGTTTGTTTTTGAAAAACCAACCAAGAACTACAAGTCCCAGTAATAGAAAGATTCCTCCGAATATATATGCAAGTACGACGCCCATTTTTTTAATTTCCTCTTTTTATGATTAATAATGTTATTATGTTCAATGCCTCAAATTTTCGTTTTCTAATCAAGGTAGTAGTTTAAAGTCCATTCGTCTTGAATATCATAAATGACATCTTCTGATGCCAATTCTGTGTATTTACTTCTAATCCCATTATTAGGGACGATATCAGACAAAAAATCTAATCCTTTTTTCGACAACATCCCGTCTTCATCGAGATTCTCAAATTTTGATCTTTCCAACTCCAAATTATCAAAATCTTTTTGAGAAAAATTTTCATCCACCAAACTTATATCATTACTGTCGTCTGTAACGGTGGGTTCTAGATCCTGATTAAGGTGGAAGAATCTCATGTCAAACACCCCCCCACCACTATTTCCAGAATAAGCACCTACGATTTCACCTTCCACTTCCCGGTAAACAATATTAACAATTATACCGTTTTCTTCATTTGCAATTAGCATTTTATGATATTCCATTTTATAATTTTCTCTTTTTAAATTATCATTATCAGTGCATAAGATAAAAACTTAAATGAAATGCGAGGGGATTTTGCAACTTTTATCTAAAAAGTTTTAATTTTACTCAAGTATTTTTGGGCATTAAGTCATGCCGTTCACCTCTTTCATAAACAACACAATTAAGATATTTTTCGTCAGGTTCAAAATTATAAAATTCTAAAAATCTTTTATTTTTCGGAATTATTAAACTTTTATATTTTTTATCTTTTTTCCAGGGAAGTGTATTTTTGAGTGTGACATCCTTTACCCATAATTTTAAGGATTTAACTACTTGATGTTTAATACTGGGATATTTGCTCATATCCTTCATTTCCTGTAAAAATCTTTCTATCCCATCCTCACAGTATGTAGCTGGTGTTTGTTGGCTGGTGTGAAGACCTGGAGCATAAATTAAATCTTCTCTATCAGTATTATAGATCTTTTTAATTGCTTTCTTAAACTTTTCATCGCTGTAAAAACTTTTACCAAGTTTTTCTTTGGCAAGATCCTGAAAGAGATAGAGTGCATAGTCCCGAGTAAGCTGCATATAATAAGGGACTTTAAATACGATAAACTTTTTATTAAATTCGTTTCTCGAAGGATTCGTTAAGACTTCATTTTTTCTCCAGTCAGCAAAAATTTTAAAAGGGGACTGGTAATGGTGATTACCATTAAATTCAAAAACAATATCTTTACCTTCAATATTTGCATACCAGTCGCACTTAAATGCCTGGCCTAATTTTTTGCCATCTTTGACTTCCTTAACAGCTTTCTCATTTTTACCACCTTGAAACTTTTGCCCAAAAAATATCTCTATGCATGAACCTAGCCCATGTTCGATACAACCATGCTTTTCATCAAACTCTTTTTTCGTTTTTACACCAACAATTTTGTGGTACCGGTTTACCCTTTCGACAAAGTTTGTCTTGGGATTAAATTTTTTGTCTGTTGTACTCATTTTAATGACTTCCGAAGTATTTTTTAATCTTCTTTATTACTTTATAAAGAAGTTAAATGGAGAAATATAATTATGACTTGGTCATTCAAAAAAGCTGTGTGAATGCACCTTCCTCAAACTCAAGCAGTTCGGTTATTTTATCCAAGGTTTCTTCCCAAGATTCTTCTAGCTCGATTTTATCAAAATCATTCTTTCCAGAACTTGATAAGGTGATTCTGAATGAAAGGTGATTAGGCTCAAAGAAATAGTCTAAATTATCGAGATATCTTTGTGTTCTCCAATCCCTGATGGATCGTTTTGACTCGTTGAAAGATTGGGAAAATTGATAAAGGATATCATCTTCGGGATATAATTCTTCTTCGGATAGGGGGCGGGAACGCAATGCCGTGCGGGCATCAAAACCGCAAAGAACTTCATTTTCTTTTTCACCCTGCCAAAACCCGTAAGTTAATTCTACCAGGCCTGTTTCTCCGGTTTTATTGATTGAAATGGAATCGACAAACCGGCTTCCCATACCACTTTTAGGGCGGTCTTCTTTTATTTTTTTAATTAGTTTCTTGGGGAGTTCTTTCCTCACATCGTCCAAGCTGCCACGCAGGGTGGGGACGAGACCATGAAAACAGGAACTTGGCTTGCCGCCACTTTTACGGATGCACAGTTCATATTCTCTTTCGATATCAACCATCATCTCATTTAAAAGGAGAAAACTATTGTCCAGATTGGAAAGGACTTGTACCGGGTCTTTCTTGAGCAAAGGCCATTGGTTGACAAACCGGAGAGTTTTGAGACCAGGGTTGTGTCGAAAATAATCATCCAGTTTGCCTGAGTGCGGATCCAATTCGGCAACCGGTAACATTTCATCTCTGGATGAAATAGAGTTTAAAGAATGATTAAATAGATAAAGATCTGGATGTGAAGAGAAAGCGTCGAAATATTCCCGTATGGTTTCCTTTGTTTTTTCGGAAACAATTCGTTCATACAACGGGTAGTCAAACTTTTTTGGATTGTATTTAGTACCGCCGGGCATCAGGTCGTTGGTGTAACCCACCCCGAGACGTAAAAACCCCCAGTCAGAATCTTCAGAGAGAGCAATGGCAGTGTCTTTGTTATGGTGTTTGGCCCAAAGAATCAAATGAAGTTCCCTGCCATCAAGCTTCTTTTTGTAACCAACGGTCTTCTTGGTATTGTAGGACTGGCACCAGAGATAACTTACCATATTTCCGGCATTCCACTGATTAATTTTGGTTTCCCAGTGCTTACCCGCCTGCAGTCTTGTGATTCGGTTTGCCAGCATCTCACGAACTTCGGCAAACATACGTTTATGTTTGCCTGTTCGGGTTTCATAATTCTCATGCATGCCGGATCCGGATTCATAAAGCCCGTTTTTTTCTTCATTTAGTCGCTTCAAATCCCTCAACCAGCAACATATCTCCGTCAGGCATCTGGCATCAGATAGATCCTCAGTGGATATCAGTTTTTTTACCACATGGGTAAGATCTTCCGGGTTTTTCCCTAATTTGTATGCCCGGTCTCTTAATGATTTCTTAAAATCTCCGAAATTAAGACCGTAAGTTTTTGCCTGTAGGCTTAGAGAAAGTTCATCCAGAGAACCGATTTTAATCGCCTCATCCAAAATATCGTTAAATGCAGGATCAAACTTGGCAAAAGGTTCTTCAATGCCTTCGCTTTTAGCAACCTCAAGGATGACTTTTTCCGTTTCTTCCTGGTTGAATTCTAAATTGTTTCTACCAACACTTTCCAGTTCACGCCTTTCTGCCAGATCAATCACATGATCGTCTTCCAGTTTTTTACCAACCGCTTTTTTGAATTCTTTAACATCATTCGCCTTTCGTAATTCCAAAGCTTCCTTTTCCATAATCGCTTCAACATATGGACTGAGATAGAGGAATTTAGAGAGTTCCAAATCGGCAACGATTCTGTTTGAAGTTGGATCGAATAAAACCTCATCATTTAAATTCAATGATAAGTTTTTTGAGCTTTGTACAAGTTCGTATTTACTGCCATTATCACAGTAAATTTCTAATCCTTGAGGATCAATCTTTGTTATCTCGCCAACTTGGTATTTCCAAAGAGGAGAAAGTTCGTTAATCAAGGTTTCAAGGCACGGTTTTAAAAGTTCGAGGCTAAGTTCCAAATACTCCTCAGTCATGGGCCAATAAGCTCCTTTGTCATTTGCATGGACATTTTTGTTTCTGGTTTTAGACATGACACCCAAAAATGTGATGAGATTTTGCTTAAGACTATTTTTTTCTTTATTCCCAGATTTTTCGAAGCTTTCTTTTTTTTGATCGAAAGCATCTTTTATGGATAATTTGTGAGATTCGATTTCTGGTAAGGAACTAATTATTGCTTCACATAAAAGATTATAATTTGTCCAGGGTGTTTGTGATGCTTGCTTATCGAGCCAAATTGCGGAGACAAAGGTTTGAGAGTATTCTCTGTTCGACCTTAAGCATTTAGCAGTGGCTGAAATAATTTGATTATAGTCACCAAAAGAAAGCTTATCTCTTCTGCCAAATATAGCTGATTTGTTGAGACCTCTCTCAAGTTTATATGCAGGAGAACCTTCTAGCTGATTTGATTTTTTCGCAAAAGGAGAATTTTTATATTCATAAATGGAAATCTTGGCTAAAAGGATACAAATCTTCTCGAAGGTTTGTAAAAGGTTCGCTTGCCAGAAGAATTTTTCCGCAACCCCTTTGTTTGTTTCGAAAACAGAAGAAATCTTTTTGGGTAATTCGTAAATACCCGGAATTGCAGAAAAAGTTTCTTTGAATTCAAATTTTTTCATCTAAAGTTCCTTTAAAACTTTTTTTATACGAATCATGTCCAAATGGCTAAAAAATTTCGAATTTAGTATTTTAGAAATCAGTCACCTTCCCACCAATTGCCTTCTTCCTCATCTTCTTCCTCTTCGCCTGTCCGGTGAGGGTCAATAAGATCATGCAATCCGTCTTCGATGTTAAGGTCCGATTTTTTCTTTTTGGCCAATGATTTGGCGGCTTCTTCGCTAAGGGATGATATGCCCCAGAGATAAAGTGGTCCTTTGTGGGAGGAAAGACTTTCGGCAGCCGCGTCGCTCAATTCAGTAATACC
>CACHJU010000028.1 GCA_902580225.1 uncultured Verrucomicrobiota bacterium | reverse complement strand
GGGCATCGGATTTATCAAATAATTAAGATTCTTAAAAATCAGAATTACCATGTGATTTTTTTACCGGCCAATGAAATTGCCGATGAACCTTATTCGTCTAAACTATCATCTTTTGGCGCAGAGGTTTTAGTTGATGAAAGTGGAAAGCTTAACTCTGAGGAGTTGCTTAAAGAACGACTCAATTTTATTGATCTAGCGTGGATTTGTAGGCCCCAAATGTTTGAAAAGTTTGGTAAATTTCTTCGAAAAAAAAGCAAGGCTACCATGCTTTACGATACCATTGATCTTCACTACTTGAGATTAAAGAGAAAATGGCAACTAAATGAGTCTCGTGATATAAAATTGGAGAAAAAATGGAAAAATTACCTAAAAAAAGAAAAGAAATTCTCGAATCAGTCTGAAGTAGTACTAACAGTAACGAAAGATGAGGCTGAAATTGTCAAAACATGGGGTGTTAGAAATGTGAATATCCTTCCGAATATTCATGTTCCTCGTACTGATGAAATTCCTCCTTTTTCTGCGAGAGAAGGTATTTTATTTATTGGAAGTTATTTACATCCTCCAAATGTGGATGCCGTTCAATTTTTGGTTAATGAGATTATGCCGAAATTGTGGGAAAAATTCCCTGAAATGCCAGTTACCTTGCTTGGAAGTAATCCCAACCATGAGGTTATAGATTTATCATCAGATAAGGTGACCGTTACTGGATTTATTGAAGATGTGGCACCTTATTTTGATTTAGCAAAAGTTTTTGTTTCCCCCCTTAGATACGGAGCAGGAATGAAGGGAAAAATTGGGCAAAGTATGTCATTAGGGCTTCCGGTTGTTACCACAAGTATCGGGGCAGAAGGAATGGACCTTGAAAATGGGTTTAATGCATTAATTACCGATGAATCTGTAGAGATTGCAAAGTCCATTGAAAAACTTACAGAAGACGAAGTTTTGTGGAAGAATTTATCAAAAGAAGGAACTAACTTGGTAAATAAATTTTCCCCTGAAATGATCTCCAAACAAGTTGCTGAAATACTTAGCTTTAAATGAATACAAATTCCAAAGATTCTTCTACAGAAGATCAAAATAATGCAATTATTGTAAAAAATCTTTCCAAAAGGTTCACAGCAAGTCCAGTTCGTACTATGCTCAAAGGACTAACTGGTAAGATCAAAAAACAAGAAAGTGATTACCAAGCTCTCAATAATATTTCCTTCACGATAAAAAAAGGAGAATCTGTTGGGATCCTAGGAGAGAATGGCTCAGGGAAAAGTACATTGCTACAAATTATTGCGAATATTTTAGAACCCAGTTCTGGCAATGTGAAAACTAATGGAAAATTAGCTGCTTTACTTGAATTGGGTTCCGGTTTTAATCCCGATTTTACCGGAAGAGAGAATATATATTTGAATGCCTCAATTTTGGGTTTGAGAAAAGAAAAAACAAATCTTGTTTTTGATAAGATTGTTGAATTTGCTGATATTGGAGAATTTATTGATCGTCCAATTAGCACTTACTCAAGTGGGATGAGAATGAGATTAGCATTTGCTGTACAAGTCTTTGTTGAGCCAGAAATCTTAATTATAGATGAAGCACTTGGAGTGGGAGATCAGTTTTTTAAGCTAAAATGTTTCGGGAAAATACAGGCACTCTTAGACAAAGGAATCACTTTTCTTTATGTTTCTCATAATGAGGAAACCCTCAGAGGGTTAACGAATCGAGTTCTTTTTCTTCATCACGGCAAGCTTGTTATGGATGGTGGAGTCCAAGAGTGTATTGATGAGTACAGTCTAATCATGGGGCAAAAGCGAAGGAGTCGCATTCCTTTAGAATCTAAAAGGCGGGAATTGGATGGAAGTTCCCCCAATATTACAAACATGGAAGAAGGAAAAGTGGCGAAGATAGTGAAAGTCCGCGTTCTTGATTCAAACGAATGTTCTTGTCACCATTTTAAGTCTGGAGAACCTATTAAGATATTACTCGTATTTATCTGTACAAAAAAAATAGAGGAGTTAAGCGCTGGATTAAGAATCAGGAATAAGGAAGGTGTGAAAATTTATTCATGGGAGACCGCAAACCAAGACGCCTGTAAGGATGAGAGTGACGGAAGCAATATCTTCCAAAATATTAGTGAAGATGAAACTCGTTTCACAGTTCAGTTCGATTTTGAATGTAACTTAGGATCGAATTTATATCAGATAGAGGCCATTCTTACTACTCAAGATAATAATATACTAAAGAAACAAGATATTCTCGATTGGGTTTCCGAGGCTGCTTTTATTAAAGTGAATGTCGATAGGCAAAAGAACTTTTTTGGTGGAGTTTGTGATCTTAAAATGCGTGCGGTTTTAAAGGAATTCGAGCAAAGCGTAGAATTAAAAAAAGAAAAGATAGACAAGGATCCTGATCCCGATGATTGTGGTTGGTCCGGCAATGTGATCGAATCCTCTGAAGATATCGCGGAAATAGTTTCTGAAATTATGAAACTTTCCCCCAAAGGAAGGATTCTCGATATTAGATGTGGTACGGGGAAGTTGGTCAATGAATTAAGTCATCGTGGATTTGTCATAACAGGTATAGACCCATCAAAAGAAGCCATCGCTCATTGCAATGAGAATTGTTCAGGTTCCTTTCAGATTGCCATGGCACACAGCATGCCTTTTGAGGATGAGTTCTTCGATACTGTCATCAGTACGGATTACCTGGAGCATATATCCGAGGAGGATCTTCCTGCAGCAATTCATGAGATTGTTAGAGTGACAAGGAACCAGCTTTATCTGCGTATTTCCACTCACCATACCAGGGAAAATAAATGGCAGTTGCCTCTTAATTCCAGAAAATATTGGGAAGATGTGTTCTTTAGGCACGGTTTCAGGCTACATCCTGTTATTCAGGAGATTAATCCCTTCGAGACTCTTGAAAGGGAAACTAATAATTTAACCCTTTGCCTAGAAAAAATTCCTCAAAAAATCCAATTTAAATACTCTAAAGACTGGCTCGCTCAGCGAAGGGATCTTCACACGGATATGTCTAGGGAAAGCAATCGTAGATCGGATGCACATATCGCTAGATATCAATTAGCCAGAGAAATTTGCCCAATAAAAGGACAGGTTCTTGATGCGGCTTGTGGAATGGGTTATGGATCAAATGTTTTAAGCTTTGCTCGTTCAGAACTAAAAGTCACAGGCATTGATATTTCAAAAGAGGCTATAGAATACAGTACAAATAATTTTTCTAGCTTAAACAAAAATTTAAAATTTAAAATAGGTGGAATTGAAGAACTGAAAAATCTTTTTACAAATGAAACTTTCGATATGGTTTGTTCATTTGAAACCGTTGAGCATATTAACGATCCAAGTTCTTTTATTCATGATGTCAAAAACCTGCTTAAACCTGAAGGGCTTTTTATTTGCTCGGTTCCAAATATGTGGGTTGACGAAAGTGGTAAGGATCCAAATCCTCATCACCTTCATGTTTTTGATTTTGAGAAAATTATAAGCTTAATTTCTGAAGAACTTGAACCCCAAAAAATTTATTCTCAAATTGCAGGTAACGGAAATAAGTTTCCTGAAAAACCAAGAACTTTAATCGAGCATAATTTAGAATCTGATTTGAGTAGGATAGAGGCTGAATGGTGTATTGTTTTGGCTAAAAAGCTTTAATTCAAAAACCTAATCCCACTAACCATATGATAAAAAGATTTATAAGAAAAAAATTAAATCATGATTTATTTGATTCTCGAATATGTATTGTATCTGGAATTGGTAGATCTGGTACAACTATTTTAAGGAAATCACTTGAAGTTCACCAGGAGATCAACTCCACAAAAACGGAAAATAATTTTGTCTATGACTTACTTGAGGCTCTTGATACTAGTGTAAACAAAAGATTTAATGCGATAAAAACTCCAGTAGAAGAACATTTTCGAGTTCTTAAAAACACAATACTTGATGTAACTTTTCCAAACTCTTGTAATTTAGCTAAAGTGAACGCTTTGTGCTCCGACTTGAGGGTACCTTCATATCGAAGACTGAGCGATTTATTTGGATCGAAAATAAAAGTTGTTTATATCTTGAGAAACGGAATTGAAGTTGTTGCAAGTAGGATGTTAAAGCCGCAATTCAAGCATTTTTCATTTGAAGAAAATTGTAAAATTTGGGCTTATTCTAAGAATGTTGTGGAATTCGCCTGTAATGACAAAAATTTTCTATTAATCCGGCATGAGGATATGCTTAAGGATAATTCATTAGAAGTTGTTTATAAGGAAATTTTCTCACACCTAAACAATGCTCCAGATTACGCTTGCGTCGAATTTGTAAAAAAGAACTTTTGTCATCCAACAAATATTAATGAAGAAGATTTAAAAATAAATAGTCTTCAAAGCAGAATCAAGAGGTGGGAATCATTTGATTCTTCACAAAAAAAGATATTTAATCGAATTTGTGGTGAGGCAATGGAATTCTTTGAATACAAAATACCATCGCACTAAGGAGGTTGGTGTGATTGGACAAACCAAATATAGCCATTATCTTTTGCCTATAGTTATTTATACATGTGTTTGTTGGGTAAGGGGATCAATGATTGGTTCTTATCCATGCACAGATGAAGGGATATGGGCTTATTATTCAATGATCACTAACCATGTGATTAACACTGAAAGTGAACTCACCGTTGAAGGATACATTAACTTATACCCGACTATTTGTTCCTTTATTTTTAATTTGGAAGTTAATCCATTTCTATCCTTAAGAATAATAGATTTAATTTTTACATGCTTATCGTTT
Organism: uncultured Verrucomicrobiota bacterium; assembly: GCA_902580225.1. Lineage (GTDB taxonomy): Bacteria > Verrucomicrobiota > Verrucomicrobiia > Opitutales > Seribacteraceae > Seribacter. Next base: position 21,108 of record CACHJU010000028.1, on the reverse strand, counting down.
TATATGTTATATCTAATTTGCATAAAATATACAGATAGTAAACTAATTAGTTTCCTTATTATTATACCATTTATATTTGTAGTTAATCATCCTAAATATATTCAGGCCGGTTTTAAGAATTCAATAATTATATCTAGCTTTTTTATATATCTCAGTTTTTATTTATTTTTAGTAAACAGTAAGAATAATTATATTTTACATTATATTTGCGGGATTTCACTTATGCTATCTGTTTTATTCCGTGAATTCCATATCTTTGTATGTTCTTTATTATTTATAATATACTGTATTAAACTGAAAAGAAATATTTTACCCGTTCTTTTAGGAATATTCACATCTTTTATCGCAACTACTCTAGTGTTGTTCTGGATAAGAGGACCAAGTCTTTTTGAACAACTTTATAATGGGTATTTAAAGCAAGGGAGATTCTATAAGCATAACAAAGAAGAGATTTATACGAATCTCGAAAATTCATTTAATATATTTATAATAGATGTTTGGGTTATAATACCATTCCTAACATATGTTTTGTTCAATTTGATTAATTCACTATCGTCTTTAAAAATAATACTTAAATTTTTAATATTTATACTCGTTTTCGCGATCGAACCATTACTAAAGATATGTTTTCCGTATCATTTATGCTCATTATATTTTATAGTTCCGGTATTCGTAAGCCAATTACATTATTATTACTTTATAAAATCGAAAAAAAATCTTATCTTTATGCGTACAGTATTTATTTTTCTATTAGTATTATTTGCAACTTATTCTATATATTTAAATAATTCTAGCATTTTACATAGATATAAACACAATACTCTTCCGAATTTAACATCTTTAATTAATGGCGAATGGAGCAAGGAATCCATTAACAAAAGCCATTATTTATTGGTATCTAAAAAAATTAAGGATGAAACAAAACCGTTTGATAGGATTTGTGTTTCTGGATATACACATGCTCTTTTTCCTGTAACCGGACTTTTACCTGTAAACTCAAAACTTGATGATTTATATTATGCTTTTTTATCTATGGGCGAGGAAAATCTAAAAGTAGAACTAATTAAGAATTCTCCCGAAATAATTTATTTGAGTAAGAGGGATGCTATTTTATATCCAAAATTACTTTCGATTATTAAATCATTATCACTATATAATGTTATAGAAGACTTTCCTTTGAATAAGTCTATTCATTATGGACAATTTTCTGCCACTCTTTTCAAACTCAAATCTTAAATATTAAGTTACATACAATAAATTTTTTAAATTATTGAAAACGATAAATTTAAAATGAACTTTATTTACTTATTGGCAAAAGAAAGAAATCTTTTCTATTCTTGAAGCATGATCAAGTTTAAAGTCAAATAAGTTCTTGTATTGTGATGGATTGATTTCACCAAATTACTTAGTGGCTTTTTACACCTTGTTTTCTAGAATTATTAAACAGGAATATAATTGATATTTTATGTTAAAGACCAATTTAAACTGTCCAATCTGTAATTCATCAACTCATTTAGATGCAAAATATGACACATGGGAGGTACTAAGATGTAATATGTGCTCACACGCTTTTTCTGCTAATATAAGTAAAAAACCAGATGAAATTTATGATGCAAATTATTTCGCAAAAAATTGGTTTTTATTTCCGAATCTCAAACTATTTAGAACAATCGAATCAACTATTTGTAAAGAATATGGATTGGGGGCAAGGATTCATGATCTCGGATGTGGTAATGGAAACTTACTAGACTATTTAAACAAAAAAGGTTATCGAAATCTTTATGGTAGTGATATTGTCTCCTATCTTCTTCCGGGACTTGAAAAGCAAATTAATTTTCAGCAAATCGATGCACTTAATATTAAAGATAAAAATAAATATGATGTAGCTATCTCAATTGCAAATATCGAACATCTTTCAGACATTAATTCCTACATGGAAAATATAACTAAAATTCTAGTTCCTGGGGGTATTGCTATAATATACACAATCAATGAAAATGCATTAATTTATAGCATTGCCAAAATAATGAGAAAATTTGGATTTGCCTTTGCCGCCAGACAACTTTTTGACCCTCATCATGTAAATCATTTTAACAAGCGTTCCTTAACCCAGCTTGCAAAAAAACATGAATATCAAGTCATTTCTTTGAAAACAATAAACTATCCCCTAAAATCCACGGATGTATTTCTAAACTCCTTACTGCTTCGTACTTTGGTTTTAACCGGCATTTTCTTCATTAACCTCGTGAGTTCTTTTTTTAAAAGTGAAATCAGTCAACTGCTCGTCATCAGAACAAAAGATTGAGCTTAATCATGTCTCTCGATGAGCGATTCAGATAAAAGGATAGTTTCCATTGTAATACCTGTTTTCAACGGATCACAAACCATTACAAAACTCGTGAACGAATGCATCCAGTCATTTGAAGAATTTTTCGACTTGGAAATCATACTAATAAATGACTGCTCTGAGGATAATTCGTATGATGTATGTCTATCCATCCAGGAGAGATATCCTAGTACGATAACCTTTCTGTCCTTATCAAAAAATTTTGGAGAACATAACGCAGTAATGGCTGGCCTCCACCACTCTAGTGGAGATTTTGTCGTAACACTTGACGACGATGGACAAAATCCACCTCAAGAAGCACTCAACCTCATCAATTATGCTGTAAAAGAAAATCTAGATGTCGTTTACTCATACTATCCAAAGAAAAAGCACAATTTAGTTAGAAATCTATGTAGTTGGTTAAATGGAAAAGTGGCTAGTCTAATGTTCAGGAAACCAGCTGGACTTTATCTTAGTAGCTTTAGGTCAATGTCTAGATTTACAGTACAAGAAATTATAAAATATGATCTCCCTTACCCGTATGTGGACGGTCTTATCTTAAGATCTATATCTAACATTGGAACCCTTGAAACAAAACACAAATCCCGCATTTCTGGGAAGTCTGGTTACACATTTAAAAAACTTTTCAGACTTTGGCTAAATATGTTCACCAATTTTTCGGTGCTGCCTTTGAGAATCGCATCGTTTTTCGGTTTTGTATTCGCACTACTCGGTATGCTAATCGGAGTCTTCACCTTGTACGAAAGATTTCTTAACCCCAATCTACCAGTGGGATGGGCAACAATTGCTGTGCTGTGCAGTATTTTAGGTGGAGTACAACTTATGGCTCTTGGTATGATAGGCGAATACCTCGGCCGAATATTCTTGGGTATGAATCGACAACCCCAATTTGTAGTTCGTGAGTTGCACTCTAGAAGTATGGAGAAATTTCATAAATAAACGATTACGAATATCAAAAAATGTACGAACTCGAATCTACCCACTGGTGGTTTCAGTCCCTTCACGAACTCGTGCTTGGATATTTAGATAAAAGTCGTAAAAAAAACATCAATATTCTTGATGCTGGATGTGGAACTGGTCGATTGATGCTTCAAATGAAAAGCCTTGGTGAAATCACTGGATTTGACTTTCGAGATACTGCCCTCTGTTACTGCAGGAAGAGAGGTTTGAAAAATGCAAACTTGGTAGATTTGAATAAATGGAATGCAACAGAAAACCAATTCGATTATGTCATTTCATTGGATGTTGTATCAGACCAAGGAATAAAAGATGATAAATTGATCCTTAAAAAATTTCATAAAACCTTAAAACCTGGCGGAAAGTTGCTTCTTCATGTCCCCGCGTTCCCCATTCTGAAAAGAAGTCACGATAAGGCTGCAACGATTAGGAAAAGGTATCTGAAGAAAGAGATTGAAGTAATCTCAAGGGAGGTTGGATTTACTCCTATTCAAATTCATTATCGCCTTTCTTTTGCACTCCCATTATTTCTAATTTCAAAATTATTCGAATCAGTAATCAGTAGTCGTGAAAAATCAAAATCAGATATATTTGCCCTTCCTTCTTTTGCCAACGGGTTGTTGCTAAAGCTCAGTAGATGGGAAAACGCAGCTCTTAAGCATGGCATATCTTTACCTTGGGGCACTTCCATATTTTCTATCCTACAAAAAAACTGAACTTGCCGTCTCACAAGTTTCTGCAAAACATACATATCCCTCTTTAAACTTTTACAATATTTCAAGACAATTGAAAATTTCTTCTCGGATTTCATGAATCAGAAAAGTGTAGTTTTCCTAAGTAGAAACACAGATCAACCTTTGTACAATTCTTGGAGAAATTACCTGCGTCATCCTATAATAGAAGTTAATCATTTTGGAAGTGATTGGTTTCCTCCGGTAGAAACCGGTGTAGTTATATCTCATGACGTCTACAGACCTCAGACATACAAACTTTTCCTTCGTCTAATCGAAAAAAATTTCCCTATCCTTATCTTAGCTGACGGCATTCTAGAATATAGAAATAGTTGGAAACAGGATCACCAAAATCGAGCTGGAATCTTTAATCCAGTACTAGGTCACAAACTTGCATGTATTGGTCCTTCTCAATGCAGGTTTGTTGAATCGTGGGGTAATCAGGGAAAGTGCGAAAATGTGGGTCTACCTAGATTAGATGATTTTGTTGTACCCTTTCGACCCGCAGATGCTAAAACGAAAATTCTTATTAGCACAGCAAGGCGACCTTGGTTTTCGGACGAAGATAAAAACTTGGTTGTTCAGTCGATGATGGATTTAAAAAAAATCTCAAAAGTTTTGGAACAGAAAGGAGTGTGTAAGTTTGTATGGAGAGTTACGAATGAGTTATGCGAGATTCTTGATGAGGAATCCCGAGAACATATTTCTGTTAGAGAAGAAATCGGAGAAGTGAATGCTGTTATTTCAACCCCTTCGACTTTACTTTTGGAAGCAATGAAGGCTGGTAGACCTACTGCTATTATAGATTACACTGGGAGCCCTGCTTATGTTCAATCTTCGTGGGTAATTAATCACATTGCTCAAATGGAGAATATAATTAAAGAATTGATAGACCCTCCAACCCCTAAATTAAAATTTCAAGAGGTTATTCTGAAAGATTCTTTACAAATTGATGAACCTGCAGGTCCGAAACTTGCACGACTTGCTAAGAAAATGATAGAACAAGGTATACGATGTGAAGCGAAAGGTATACCCTTGTATTTCGCTGAAAATTTACTTGATTAATCTTAAAAATTTATGAATTTCGATGATCGAGAATCTTTTTTTTTAAGTAGTGCTCCATGGTGTTTAGACCATATGGAAATAAACCATTCCGAATTGATATTATCAGGTTGGGTAGTTCCAAAAGATGGCGATTGGAATTCTGTTGAATTTTTTATCAATGATAAACCATACGAATTCGAATTTAGACTGAAAAGGAGTGATTTACTAAATGTTTTTCCGTTCTGGCGAGGAGTATCGGAAATTGGTTTTCAGATAAAACTAAAAAGAGAATTCCTTGACCCAAATGATAAAATGGTGATTCTTTCTAGAGGTCCCAATTGGAAGAATTCGAGGTATTCAAATTACTACTTTCCTTTAAATGAGTCCTATTACCAAAATCTCCCACCTGCTAATTTAAGAATCCAAGTGCATGGTAGCGACTCAATCTCCTCTTTTGTTTTAGAGGGTTTCTCTGCTTACAATAAGATAAATTTCTTTATTGAAGAGTATTTGGAAAAAAGTTTTGAACAAGTTTTTCCAGTTTTAGATTGGGGTTGTGGATGTGGAAGAGTAAGCAAATATTTTTTCGAAAAAAGTAATGTTTTTGGAGTAGATATAAATAAAGGTGCTGTTGATTGGTGCCATCAAAATCTTTCACCAAAATTTTCAGTTTCTGAATTAAATCCACCTTTGTCATTTCCTGAAAATTATTTCGAAGTCATTTATGGCGTATCAATTCTTACCCATTTGAGTTTTGAGGATCAGAGAAGTTGGATTAAAGAGCTAATTAGAATAATTAAAAAAGGGGGTATAATTATTCTTTCGTATCATGGTTTTAACAGTCTAATCAGATTTAATTTACCTGAAGAAAGTTTTTCTCAACTGAATAAGACCAAATATTTAAATATTGGAAAAAGTGATTCATTGGGTAAAGATTCCAAAGTGGGTTCAAAGTATTATGATTCAGTCCAATTGGCTTCTTCTTTTGATGAAATTATTTCCGAAAGCGGCCTTGAGGTTTCTTTTCATTCGGGTGTGTTTGGAAATCATCAGGATGTGTTGATTATTAAAAAGTTAAAGTGAGAATAATTTTTTCCTCAAATTTAAGGTAAAAATTAAAAGAACAGATGGGAAAGAAAAATATTCTATTTATTTCTCATAGCATTTCCATAAATGGTGCAGTGAATGTTCTACTCGAATTGATAAAACATTGGGTAAGGAATGAAGATATTGAATGTGAGATTTTATTTCGAGATTCGAAAGGGGAGGGTAAACTAAATGAATTTGAAGAAATTGGTAAAATTCATCATTCGGTTAAGTCCGTAATGGATAAAAGCCTTAGGCGATTTGATTTGATTTTCAATAATACTATGACAAACGGTTGGGTTCTTAATGAGATATGTCCCTCATATTTACCAGTGATCACCTACATTCATGAGTTAGATTTTGCAATTCGTAGTATGAATCCATCGGTTGTACTTAATACACTTCAATATACGGACCATTATGTCGCTTGCTCGGTTGGGGTAAAATCAAATTTTCAAAATCTCTTCAAAATCAGGGAAAATTCAATTTCGGTTGTAAATGGTTTTATTTCGTCTCATGGAACAAATAAAATCAAAACTCCTTTAAAAAAAGATTTTAAGAAGGGTAGTGCAGGCGAATATAGAATTGGAGTGCTTGCTAACATGGATTATAGAAAAGGGATTGATCGATTTCTTTGTTTAATTCCTTTTCTTGAAGATGTAATTGCTTCAAAGAAAATTCGATGGATTTGGTTGGGAAAAGGAGCTGAATTTTATAAAAAATATATTCCCACAAATTCTCTTGAAAAAATCTCCTTCATAGATTCAAAAACCCTCCCATGGGAACATCTTGTAGGCATAAATCTTATATTTAATTTTTCCAGGGAAGACCCTTTTCCATTGACGAATTTAGAAGCCCTGGAGAGACAGATTCCAGTTGCTGGAATAGAAGGATCTGGAGGAATTGATGAACTTGAATCGCTGGGGTATGCTAAAATCTGTTCTTTAAATGTTGGTGCAATTAATTCCTTACTAAGAGATTGTATAGAGGCTAATACAATCTTAAGTAAGCCTTTTCCGTGGTCTACTAAACAACTCGCTCCCAGGATCATTAAAATCGCAAACACTTTTTTAGAGAGGAGTTTTTTAAATAAATTATTTTTTCGCAAACCTCGGTTTGATTTTTCTCTTTTGGAATTGAATTCTCCATCTATCCAAAAAACTGAAAATTCTTCATGTTCATACCAACAATTTATCATGAATGAAAAGGCTAAGTTCGAATTTACAGCAGAAAATTCATCGGAAATTTCTGATTTTAAATTTTCTATTGTTGTACCTATTCATTCCCCCAAAATGGAATTTCTCGAAAGAGCGGTAAACTCAGTTAAGGCACAAATTTTTGGAAACTGGGAGCTTATTTTGGTGGATGATGCCTCCAACGATTCGGAATTATCCGGGTATTTAGATAATTTAAAGCAAGCAGATTCTAGAATTCAAAGTTTTCAACTAAAGGAACACAAGCACATATCTAACTGCATGAATCAAGGCGTTGAATTATCAAATGGTTCGTGGGTTGGCTTTCTTGATCAGGATGATGAATTAGCTGAGCATGCTTTATTTTCAGTGGTTCAATTTTTAAAAGATAATCCTGATGCTAAGATTTTATACACCGATGAGGATAAAATAGAAGAGAATGGAAATAGAGTTGATCCTTACTTTAAACCAGACTGGAATCCCAAATTACTCTTATCTCAGAATTATTTCTGTCATTTTTTAGCTATTGAAAAAAAGCTCTTTGAAGATTTGGGTGGATTTCGCAAAGGTTTTGAAGGTGCTCAGGATTGGGATTTATGTCTCAGAGCTTCTCTAGAATTGGAGGATAGGATGATCGGGCATATACCCCAAGTTTTGTATCATTGGAGGATTCATGAAGGATCAACATCTCTTTCAATGAATGAAAAGGGCGTATGGGTAAAAAAAGCTCAGGAAAAAACTATTCTTTCTCACTTAAAAAGCACAAAAATGATTGGAATTCCTAGAAGAACTTCTGGAAATCATTGGGAAATTCTTCCAAGTTCATGCTTTCAGGTACCAAAAACATGCATTATATACTATGGAGATAAACCAAATTCAAGCGATAGTAAAATTATAGAATCGGCCATGGAGAGGTCAAATTATTCAGAATGTGAATATTTTTTTCCTGAAGAATGGTCTTTTGCTTCGTTTTCTTCAGTTTATAAAAAAAATAACCTAAAATCGCTTATAAGTAGGTATGAGTGCACAATTTTTTTGAAAGCTGGTATAGAACCACTTCATTCTGATTGGATCAAAAGATTTGTTTATAATTGTTCGGATCAAAATACTGGCTTTGTTGGTCCAAAGCTCTTACATCCTGCCACGAATCGTATTATCTCTGCTGGAATGATTTTGCAGAAAGAAAAAATATTGTCTTTGTATGAGGGACAACTTTTCGATTTTCCGGGTGATAAGGATAGAGCGATGCTTGCTCAAAATATGATTTTCCTTCATCCTTCAATTCTTTCAGTTCAGACCTGCAAGTTACTACCATATTTTGATTCTGTAGAGCTTTCTGAGATGAATTTATTGGGTTTATGTGAGAAACTTCATGAAGATGGTTTGAGAAACTTGTTTCTTCCATCGGTTTGTTGTTATCTACATCATAGAGACCGAATTTTCTTTGAAAAATGTGCAGGTTATTCTTACAACAGGAGTTCAGCAATCATTGATGAAGATTCAGGTTTTAATATTAATCTTTGTTTACAGGACGGGATACCCTGTCCAACTGTTCAGTTGAATAAATGACATACAATTACTAACAAATGATAATCAGTATTCATATCCCAAAGACAGGAGGATCTTCATTTGGTGAGATTTTAAAGTCAGTATACGGAGAAAATTTATGGATTAACTACGACCAACAATGGAATGCTATCACCGTCAAAAAGAACCTGATTCCTTCGAATACAGAATGCTTGCATGGTCATTTTGAATTTAACGCCTTTGATCAGGAATTCCCAGAAAGTCAGAAAATTACTTGGATGAGAGATCCAGTTAAAAGAACCATTTCTTTATATAATCACATCATGAATAGACCTGATCAGGATAACGAATTAATTATGGATATATATCAGAATAAGCTATCCTTAATTGAATTTTCTGGTATTCCTTGGATTCGAAATCAGGGTCTTAACTATTTAATTGATTCAACTCCATCTGATTTTAGTTTTATAGGTTTTTTGGAAAACTTTACAGTTTCCCTTAGGCAGTGTGCAGAAGTTTTGGGTTGGCATCAAATTCCGGAATCAAGATGGATTAATCGAGGGAATAAGACAGAGGAGAGTTTTATTTCTCAAGAAACTATTCAAATAATTAAGAAAAATAACAAGGAAGAATATGAATGGCGAGAAGAAGCGAAGCGTATTTTTAATACCAAAACGATTAAATAAAATAAACAAGTGAAAATAGTAGGAAAATTTCGGGTAAAAATTATTCACTTATCATTAAGAAATTAAAAACCTGATTTTTTCAAGGCGTTTTCAATTTCTTCTTCATCGCAAATTATGTCATCATCATAGTTGGAGTCCATTTTTTTGATTTCAGAATTATCATTAATTTGGATATTATCCTTTGCACGAAGGAAATGTTTTTTAAAAATTCGAATAACATGGTTTACTCCCAAATTCGTAACTTGCCTTAAATCATCTTTAAAATATCCCGAACCTATCGCAGGTGAAGTAATAATTTCATAGGAGGGAAAATAAATAACATTAGAAAATTTTTCTTCAACTTCGTTTATCGCTAATCGAAGTATTGACTTACTTAAAGTTGTTGAAACTAATACATGGCGATTTTCAAAAGTAGCTACAAGCGGTACTGGTGAGACTGTTAAAATAAATTTACTTTTAGGATTAACTATAATTATTTTTTTAATAAAAGATTTTAAGTCTTCAACAACTTGTTTGATGGAAAAATTAATAAATTCATGTTTCTTTTTATTATACTCACCCCCGCTTACGCCAGGTGCAAGGGGGTAAATGTATCCATGTTTCACGGATCTCCATGCTTCGGTTAATCCAAGAGTAAAAAAGAACCAGTCACTTTTTTCGAAAACATCCTTAACATATTCAAGATGTTTTTCTCTATCCATGAGCATAGATTTCAGAGAAGAGTATCCATTTGGTTGTGTTTGTGGTCTGAAAGGATCAATATATTTAGATTTTTTCTTCCAAGCGTGACTTCCAGTATCCATATTTCCATAGGCTCGATCAAAAAGCTGTAAAGCCTGTCTGGCAGTGTAAATATTACCATATCTAGCTGAAAAAGTTCCGTACTGCAACTTTTGAGCTAAGTTTAGCTCCATACTTGAAGGAGCATTTTCTGAAACATAGTAATTAAACCCAGAAGATTTTAAGTTTTTTGAAATGTTTTGTGCAAAACAACTTCCCAAAGTAGAAATTTTCTCGTCATTTCGAATTTGAATGGAATGAGTTACTGGATCAATATGACCCGATGGAGGAATAGTCATAGCTTTATACCAAAACTTTTCTTGACTAAGACCTTGATAGGGATGACTCATTTAATTTAGGAATTGTCCAAGGGTCTTATCAAGCACTTCTGAGTCTTCTTGAAGTTTTATGCACCTGTAAGTAATTTCATTTTTTTCATAATATTTATAAAGGTAATTCAAGTATGAAAGGACTCCATGGATTTCCTTTCCTTCTTGAATACGCCATATGTACGAACCTTCCAAACTTAATTCATTCGCAATGTCAGGATAAACTGGACAAATGAAATGTTGTAATCCATCGTGCAACTTAATTTCCCTATCATATGGTAATTTGGAAATTTTAAGCTTCTCGGCTATGATTTTCCCAAGTTGAACAATGGTTTCAATCTTAGGATGATTATGAGAGTGCATAAATATGCCTCTTCTTTTAATGCTTAAGTAAAATTTCATAAAGTCATCTTCGCTAAGATCAGAATTTAAAAATTGGGATTCCAGTTTTATTCTGCTCATTTTCCATTCATCATAGTACCCAAGTTCCTCAAATGAATTTTTATTGAAAAGTTTTACAGCTTGTTTTGTCTCAATTTGGTTTATAAATGACCATATTGCTATTCTTGACTGAACGGGAGACAGGTAACTACCGTCAATTTTCTGAGCATTAATGAGGTCGGGATGAAAAGCTCTAAATACAATATTTGGAATATGAAAAGTTTTTACATCGTATTGTTCAGTTATTTGTTTTTCATAATTTGTTATCCAAAGCTCTGTTTTTTTGAGCGAATCTTTAAATATAGATAGCTTTTTATTGTCATTAAACCATGAAGTAGGAAATGGAATTACTTCGTAATTATTAAAAATGAGTTGAAAAAAAGATGCGAGTCCTCCCGTAATACAGTTTGAAGAAATGAAGATTTTTTTCATAGCAAAGTTAGATTTAAATTGAAAAATTAAATCTTCCGTAATTTATATTTAAAAAAATTAATTAACTCTGGTTTTTCGGCCAGAGTTAAACTTATTAATTCAATATCACCTTTCGTTAATTCTGAAATTTGTCTTTCATTTTGGTTTGATATTTTTTGTATTGGATAACTTTTGACCTTGATTTTTGAATTAATATTTATGGTTCTTTCCAGTCTTCGAGGAAGTTTTAGGTATTTCTTTAGGATGGATGGGTCTTGGCAAAAGTCTTCATAGGTAAAAAAGGGTATTAATAGGTTTTCTACAAGTTCGATAATCTTTTTGCTTCTCATCTGCCAATTTTTGGTTAAGCCAACTATTATATTTTCTCTCTCTTTGTAGTTATTCTCGAAAGAAGTAAACTGGCTCTTAATAATACTAGAACAATTTGCATATGGGTCTCGATTACATGCAATAATTGAACTTTTTTTAAACTGTGAACAAATTTCTCGAATTCTCATCATGTTGGGAGGGCTTTTCTCAATAACAACATCAATTTCACCAACATGCATTTTAATTGATTGATATTTGTTGAGCCAAACTGCTTTTACTGATTTTAAATTGATTTTTTTATTTTCTTTCCACCGATCCTCTTTGCATAATCCTGGAATTAGCCACTGACCCTCAGCCCTTTGATGGAGAAACATGGAATTTTGGCAGGTATTTAAAATTTGTGCAATGGCGGTCGAGCCGCCATATGGTTGAGAAATTAAAAATAGAAAATGAGGTTCATCTCCAACTTCAAAATTTGGTTCTGGCCATTCTTCTTTTAAAAATTTTATCGTTTCCATTTCTTTTAAAAGCTAAGGACAAGATATTTTTTCGTAAAGTTTTAAGTCATAACATACAAGTGGAGATAGTATTTTTTTAATTTCGGGTTTATCATTAATGTTTTGGATGACCTTATTATTTTTTGTGTTAACACGCTTCATGTCGAAGGAAAAATCTGCTGATACCTCAAGCTTTATTAAAATTTCAATTATTGAATTTTCAAAGGTTTCGAAAAGTCCAACATAGGATAATTCTTCTGCCATTTTAATGGCTTCAGATTTATGAGAGGAATTTGTCCATTCGTTGTCAGGTGGATCTACAAAATACCTAACTTGTCGATTATCAAAGGCAGCTAATGCATACCCATCTATTTGATCCACAAAATCATAAACTTCGGAGACATTTTCAAAATTAATCTGTTCTAATTTTATGGCTAAGTCTTGAACAATTTTAGGATGAGCATAAAATCGTTTAGAATTTTGAGTCAGATTTCGTATCCATGAAATATGGGAAATTAAATGGTCATAAGGCTCCCTTATTAGTGTAAAGATAAGACGCTCTTCAAAATCATTTGCAATGTGTTGAAATTTTTTTAGCGGAATATGACCGGAAAGAAATCTTTTTTTTAAAAAACTCTTATCTTTTTGATTAATAAAGTTTTGTATTTGTTCCAAATGTTGATCCTCTGGAACTAAGCTTCTCAATAATTTATTGATAAATTGACCACCAGTCTTGGGTATATGAAGGAAATAAATTTTTTTTTTAAGATTCATGAAATATTACGATATTTCCATGCAATATAAGCGATTAAAAATATTAAACCGATTGAGAACATGGTTCCTCCTGCTTTTCTTAATTTTCTACCAATCCAACTGGGTAAGCTAACTTCAATAGGTTCCCTAAAAGCGAGCCATTGTCTACCTTCTAGTGTGATTGACTTTACGATAAAATATTTTGTTCCATTGGGAATATAAACATTAGTCGTTTTCCAAGTTTCATCACTAGGGGAACTCGTGTTAATTGGAATGGTGATGTTATTATCTGTTACAATGGACAAACAACCAGATTTAAGCTCCGGACTTCCACAAAAATAAAACCTGAGAAAGGAATAGCTGGGATTATGTAAAAGTTTTGGGCTTGAAAATGACACTTTTCCGCTTTTTGTTGATAAAAAAAGATAATCTCTTTGGTAAAGATCCTTATCATAATTGAATGGCAAAGGATAGTTTAAGAGTGTACTTTTTATGCCCTGAAAGGTTGGCAATGGTTTTCGCACACTTGGTGGTAGAAATTCTGAAAATTTCTCATCAAGGAGAATACTATGAAGGTGATTATAATTAGGTAATTTTTGTTTTTTATCGTAGGTTTTACCTTCAGAATCGATATATTTTTGAGTGTTGAGAATAATATTACGGTCCCAATAAGTTCTCTTAGCTTCAAAATATTTTTTACCATAGGGATTAATGGCAAATCCATACAAAATTATAGACAACCATAGGATTGACAAAAACTGGATATAGGGTTTTGCCTTCGAAGGTGCTTTCAAGCATAAGAATGACAAACCAATTGCGTTTGCAAACAAAAGAAGGTTACTAAAATCGGCATAACGAGATGGGATTCCTAACTTACACCTTGAGAAACTTAGGACAATAATGAAGCATAAAGAAAAGATAAGAAGTGAAAAGTTTGCCCTGACGATAAAATGATCAAGCTTCTTTTTAGATCGCAAAATATAAACAGTGAATACAAAGGCTGGACAAACAATTAAAGTGGATAATACAAAATTCCATGCAACAGATTGAGTCGCAAATGGATAAGATAGCATTTCAAAAGTTCTGAGTAGAAACTGTGCTGCAGATTCAGCCTGATGACCATTTTCAACTCCTCCAGTTTTCATTAATAGAATTAAGGAGTGGAAAGTAGCAACTATTAAAAGTGAGAATTTTAGGATGTTTTTTGATTCGATTGATTTTCGGAAAAATATTGATAAACAAGTTGTGATGAACAGAGAAAAAATAAGGATGGGCCCAGAAGCCATACATGACACTGAAAAGAGTAAAAAAAGGAATCCGAGAATAATAAATGAATGTTTATCCTTGTTCATCAACGCTATCGCAGCTAGTGAACTGGCTATACCAAGGTAAAACTGGACCTGGAAACTTTCGAGAGTATTTTCCCAACCATTGGGAACGCATAAACTTGCGAGGAGCACGATTGAAATTACGAACATTCCAATTCCATTGATTAAACTTCTAAAGGTAAAAAGTAGAAAACATGCTGTCATGCAGTGAATTAAGCTGCTAAAAGTACAAGAAAACTGATTCTCCCAATGACTGCTAAAGGATGTCATTCCAATTGCCCAGAGACGTGACCAACCAATTTGATGTTCGTTCCAAGGGTACCAAAAGTTTTCCCAGTAATCTAAGTTTCCTTTTAGCCAAGGTAGAATAGTTTGTTTGGCGTGTCCACCCCATGCGTCTTTGGTAGCCAAATCAATCCCCTGAGTTTCGATGAGTTCCCATTTTGCACCTAATCCAGCAAGGAAAATCCCAGTAGCTAGAAAAAGAAAATTCCAATTTATTTTATAAAAATTATTCAATTTGATTCACACAATGATTTAGGGTGCAAAACTTGATCTGATTTTATTAAGTAATTCAAATGGGATTACGATAATAATATTTAAATTGTATTCTGATAACAGCATTTAAATTGTTTTCTTTTGTAAGCAAAAAAAAGGACCACACTTGAGTGTGGCCCTTTAGAAATTTTTGTATAATAGGTTACTCTACGATGTAGAACTCAACATTTGTATGTCCGGTTCCACCTGCAGCATCAGTTACTCTAACACCGTAAGTGCCTGCTGAGAGGTCAACTACAGCATGAGGTTCTTTTGGATTTCCAGTGCCTCTGTCAGAATAGTTAGCAGCAGTATCAGCATGATCCGTTGCACTATCAACGGTTAGGTATGCATCGTATGCATTAGTGGTGGTGTTAAGCTTGGTAATAGTGATCTTAGGATCTGTAATAGAACCAGATACCCCGGACATTGATGGACCTTTTACCCGGATTAAAACTTTTACTGTTCCAGTTCCGTCTATAGTCATACCTCCAGCAACAGGCAGGTCTGATATATTTCCCCTTAATGACATTCCGAAAATCCTCCCTGCAGAGGAGGTTGATGACGATGTGGTACTTGTCGGTGTATAATAAAAGTAGGTATTTGGATGTAAATCGGAGTAAGCAGTCCATCCAGCCATCCAATTACTTGAAGGGGTCGCATCCGCAAATGCACCTTTATAAGTAGTCTGTGTTATGTAAGAAGTGTCAGACACCGTTGCATAATCAGAGAGAGCAGGTGAACCAGCACCTGGGAAAGGTAAAACAAGAGCGTATGTGTCATTTGAATCGTCATCTAGAAGTTTCGGGTCTGTGCTAGATAAGTTTTTGTTGGCTGCATCAAAGACTAATGGACTAACTGCTGCCGCATCAGAACTATCGTTGACAACGCCCGCATCAGTGTTACCATCCCCGGCATTGTAAAACATAACACCTTTAAATCCTAGAAGATTTGTCTCAAGCAAAGCTTGGGATCCTGCACTACCTGTGGCCGCGTTTACGGTTCCTTTGGTAGTAGCTGTTTTCTCAATTTTGAGCATCGTCTCTGGAAATTCAGTAAAAATAGAATTAAACATGATTCCACCCGCATTGTCTCGTATATCTAAACCTTTGCTGCTACTTCCGGTTGTTGTTGCTCCTGCACCAATAGCAGTGACGTTAGAGATAAATGGATATGAATATTCAAGAGCTCCGTCGGCAGTGTAACCTTTATCATCAGACTCGGAAGCACCGTCCCATTCAAATGCACAGTTGGATGAAGAGTCTTGTACTGTAAACAAATATTGTAAGTGTCCTTTGTAGCCATCGTCGATATCGAAAGAATCATCTCCAACAAAACAAACACTAAGATATTTTGCATTTACCGTACCACCAAAGAATTCTATACCATCATCTTTATTGGCATAAACATCAATATATTCGATGGTCGTACCTGAACCAACTCCACCGAGTGTTAGTCCGTTAAGTTCATTATTAGCACCAATAATAGCACCTCCATGTCGGATAGAAACATAACGAAGAACGCCGGAGTTGTCGGTGTCATCTGATCCTCCATAAGTTCTGTTTGCTGCAGAGATTGTACCTGATCCGTAAATGTACGCGGTTGGTAAACCTTCAACTTCCCAAACCATTGGAGTTGTATTCGTACCATCACCTGAGCCTTGTTTATTCGCGTTAATTTTAGCTTTACCTAGAATGACTAATCCTCCCCATTTACCTTTATCTTCTTTGGTTAAAACTTGAGTCTTTTCTAGAGATGAAGTAAAAATAATTGGCTTTGCTGCCGTACCATTCGCATCAATTTTAGATCCTTGTGTTATAATTAAAGCAGGAGCTTCGGTTGTAGTTCCTTCATCAGCGTAAATCGTAACACCTGGCTCGATTGTGAGAGTCGCTCCGCTTGTTACAAATATGTAGTCTTTAAGTGTGTACGGACTATTGGCGAGTGACCAGGTAGTATCGGTAGCTATATCCGTAGTGACATCCACGGCGGCATTAGTTAGGGTCGAACTCGCCAATATTGCAAGAACAGTTAATTTTCGACGAATAAGTCTGTTTAATGTTTTATTCATAATAGTTATTTGTGAAGTACAAATCCGTATATTCACCTATTCGTTATGGTTTTTCGCACGGAAATTGTACCGAGATTGCAAATTTTTTTTAAAAGCTTTTCTCTAAGGAAATACTAAATATTCGTGAAGTAGGGAATTGTTCATCAATAGCATTATGATTTCGAACTTTGATCTGTCTGTTTTCGGCCGTTAAATTTTTTGCGGAAAACTTAACACTCCAATCCATACTTTTACCAAAATTGTAAGTACTAATAAAATCCAAGGTTGAGAATGAATCCTCCCATAAATCATCGGGGTAACCAAATGCACCAGCAAAAAGTCTTTCATCATAAAAACTGTAAACTAAAGTGCTAATTAAACCAAGATCTTCATTATTATAAGACAAATCAATGGTGTAGATCCATTCAGACTGTCCTTCGAGAGATCTTTCATATCGATTGGCAACATTGAATTTATTGTAATCACTTGAAGATTCACTTGGATAAAGACTTTTTTCTAAATTTGAGATATTAACACTTGACTGAGACCAAGTTAAGTTTCCTCCGAGGCGAAATCCATGTAAGAGTTCAGAAATTTCTTCGAGTCCTATTTTACCTTCAAGTTCGACCCCATAAACTTCACCTTGTTGTGAATTTACAAATAAATCTGTTCCTGATCTGTAGGAAAGAATTGAGTCGTTGTAGGGAATTTCTAAAGAATTTGTAGAAAGATAAATAGCTTGAATAGGATCTTTAATTTCTTTTTTGAAAAGACTTATCGAAAGAATATCCCGTTCGGAAAGATTCCAATCCACCCTTAAATCATAATTCTTTATTTTTGATGGAACCAGGCTCGGATTTCCACTAAAAAGTCTTTCTCGTATCGGGTCGTAAGTTTCCACATAAGCAAGTTCTCTAAAATTTGGACGAGCTGTGGTTTCTCCATAACTAATAGAAGTTTTAATTCCAACTTCAAAATCCTTCGCTAATGTAATGGATGGATAAAGTTCATTTTCAGCGTTTGAGACTTTTGATGATTCAACCCCTTCCAAAATTCTGTCAATTTGCCATTGTTCAACATAGGGTCCAATTGTAGTTCTTTCAGAATCTGGTTTTGGTTCAACACTAATTTTGTAACGCTCAACTCTCGTTCCGAAATGTAGCCTGTATTGATTTTCAAATTCTAACAAAGCACCAATGTAAGCCGAACGGATCCTTTCTTCTCCAGAATAGTCAGTCGCTTTGGTTTTAGAGCTATATGCAAGAGCATTGGTGTAAGTCGGGTGATTAATAAAATTATTAGTATCAAGTCCACTATTTGGCTGAACATTAGGAGCGGGCAAAGAAAAGACCTCCGGAGAAAGTGCATAAAAAGTTGAATCAATATTATTTTTCCATAATTCTTCATCAGATTTTAATGGTTCGAAAATAAATTCTGTCTCATCAAAAACTCGGTCTAGTTCATTTTTTGAAAACCCAAAATTTAGAGACAATTCAGTTTCTCCAATGTTGTATGCAGGAGTGCTGAAATCAAGTCTTTTAAATTTACTTTCATCTTCCATTTTTCTCCAAATTTGCTTAGTTGGAATTTTTTCGTAGAAAAGTGCCCCACTTTTTTCACTAGTAGGGCCAAGGTATTTCATAACATTATTAGTTGAATCATATTCCCAGGCCCTAGCCGCAATTCTTCTTTCTGGTTCATCTAGTGAAACCAAAGTTTTTGAAATTCTCCACTCGATCTTTATGTCATCCGTAGTCAAATGTTTTCCATATATTTGAGGTAGAAACATGTCCCTTTCAATCCAGCTTATTTCAGATCCTTGAATTATTGTTGGTATACTAACTGTACCGCTTGACCATCCTGGCGGTTCTCCACTCAGCCCACGATTCCAGTTATTATAATTTGACCTTCCAATCTTTTCGCCTGTATGGCTCCACAGCAAAATGAATCCAATTTCATTTTCATCATTTGGAATAAATGAAGATTGAAAGTAGGAACCAATCTCGGCTAATTCAGAGCCTTCTTCAATAATTAAGCTGGATTCCGCATCCATTTCCCAAGAATTTGAGCCTAAGTAAACTAATTTTTGATCATGAATTTTTGGTTTTGTTGAGAACGAGTTTTCAAAATCAAAACTAAATAACAGTCCCAGAGAGAAATCTTTTTTATCAATTAGATTACCAAATTCTAATCCGATGGAGCGTCCCATCTCGGCATCTTCGTGCTTTGGAACAAAATTTGGGTCCATACCAGACATAAAATCTTGAACTTCAGTAGTTGATGGATTGGTTCGACTAGAGTACCAAAAGGCAGTATCTTCATAATTCTTAGGTAATTTTCTTGCATCAAGGCCAAAGCCCCACTGATCATTTGAGCTATCTTCATAACTTAAATATTTTCCTTCATCAAAGAGCATTTGATTATATTTTGTACCGACAGAGACATTGAGGGTAAATTCCTCGGGGTATGCCTTGGTGACCACATCCACACTGCCTCCAGAAAAGGCAGCACCTAATTCAGGCGACATGCTTTTTTTAATGGATATGCTGTCCACGGCGATGGAGGGGAATAAATCGAGTTGAGGAGTATTGCGGTAAACATCCGAGCTAGGTATGGGCACTCCATTAAAAGTAGCGTTTGAATAGCGATCTGCCAGCCCCCGTACGACCACGTATTTTCCATCCTGAACACTTGTGCCCACCATTTTGGTTAAAGCATCTGCAACATTTCCTGCACCTAGTCTGCTCATATCGAAAGACCCCATTGCATCCATTACCACCATACTTTCCTGTCTGAGTGATAACAATTGAATATCTGTACCGGCTAGTTCTTCAGCAGTGATTTCAAATTCATCCAAGGTTTCAAGGTCGGAGTAGTCGGGATTGAGAGGGAGATCAACGAGTTTAGTTCTTCCCGATTCCACTCCTTCCACAGATACTCTGGTTCTTTGATAATTTTGCTTAAAAAAAAGTAAGGAGTAATTTCCGGGAGCTATATTTGAAATTCTGTATCTTCCCTCGATATCAGTTTTTGTTTCCATTTTTGAACTTTCCACAAGAACGGTCACTCCTTGAAGTGCCTCACCAGAATCAGTATCAAAAACTCTACCCAAAATCCTGCCAGGTTTTTGTTCGATTTCTTCGTTTTGTCCCCAAACCCCAAGATGAAAAATGGAAACAAGGAGTAACCCTGAGAAGAATTTCTGGATTTCCGATATCATGATGAAATTTCTGAAAAACTTTAAGAATTTGACAGATCTGCCAGGCGCCTAACTTGAGAAATATATTTTTCCAATGACTCTCGCGGTTTTAATGCATGAGAGCGTTCTAGCAATTTGACTGCGGTGGAATATTTCTTTTGTCTTACAAGTATTTGACCGTGCCTCATTAAAGCGGATGATTTTATTGAAGAGTCTTCAAGATTAGCAGCCCGTTCATAAAGAAATATTGCTTTGGCCGCTAGTTCGTCAGCAAGCAGAATATCCGTTTCCAATTTTTCCTTAAATGAGCTTCCATAATGTCCAGCAAGGAGGATAAGAACACGTCCATTCATTGGATCTCTTTCAACCAAGGCTTCAAGTGCTTTAACTGCTTCCTCTTTTTTGTTAAGCGCAAACAAAATCTCAGCCCGAAGTGAGTCGAACTGATTTGCTTCCTGTGGGGAAAAACTCTTGGCAAACTTTTCAGATACCTTGGGAGTAATTTCAGCCGCTTGCTTCCAATTTGTGGATCGGGCTAAAACTTCGACCATCCGGATTGCTTTTTCGGATGATAATTTTTCTTCTGAAGAAAGAACTTCAATATATTGAGGAGTAGCTAATTCAGGCAGACCCATCGTTACATAAATATCTCCCAATAAAAGTTTGGAGTTTGCATCCGCTTTCTTCATTTGATCAACAATAGCTAGATTTGCGGCAGCTAATTCGGGTTTTTCACTGGCAAGATATGCATTTGCTTGAAAGAGCCAAAATTCTTTCTGGTTTTGATTGAGCTGAATTAATTCCGAAAGAAGTGCTATGGCATCATCGAAACGTTCCAGAGACAACAGGCATTGCGCTTTCCCTAAGCGCCAATCTTTGCTG
>CACHJU010000027.1 GCA_902580225.1 uncultured Verrucomicrobiota bacterium | reverse complement strand
CTGACAGATAAAATATATTTCCAAATAAAGGAAGTTTTAATAGTGCCTGATCAAAAGACATGCCCCCCTTTTCAGTCTTTCTCCACTGAAGAATTGTTCCCGATGAAATAAGCACCGCGACTAATACGAAGGGACCAAAAGCAAGTACCCAGTTCGACCCATTAATAAGAACCTTGGCCATCAAGTTAAGTTCCCCTCCCAGCGAAGCAAGCATTTCTTCAATTTGAGGAAGCAGAAAAAAGAGAAAGAAAAGAACAACTCCAAAAGCAACAAGCCCCACAAAAACTGGGTATGCCATACTACTTAGGACTTTCGACCTAATTTCTCTTTTTTCTTCAAGATGGGAAATTATCTTTTTAAGAATCGGAGAAACGTTGCCAGTTGCTTCACCTGCTTCAATTACGAAGCTTGAAGATTCGCTAAAATACTGGGGCAAATTCCTCATAGCTCTGGACAAAGTTTTTCCTTCAGCTAATTCTTTCCACAATACACCGGCAATTTGTTTTTGGCCGGGATCAGATAATCTCTGATTCAATAATTTAACTGCATCGGCAACAGGCATTCCGCTGCTATGAAGTTCTAGCAAGCGTTTCAAAAACTCCAAGCCAACTCGTTCCCCTTTTCCTCCAACATTCTTTTTGGTTTCACTTAAATTTTTCTTCAACGATTTCGAAGATTTTTTTTGCTTTGAATGTGACTTGGTTGAATTATTCCCTTCGACCGACTTTATTTGAAGTGGAGTCAGCCCCTTTTGCTTAATTTTCAAACGGGCATCTTTGGCATCACTTGCACTAATTTCTCCGGGCAAGGTCTTACCTTTTAAATCAATTGCGACAAAACTAAAACGAGACATACTTAAATTTCACCACTTATGATCTCCTCCTCAGTCTCATCCCCGACAAAACCGTCTGCATAACGAATCACCTCCTCGATTGTTGTCAAACCCCGCTTAATCTGATTCCATCCACTTCCCTGTAAAGTACTCATGCCTTCCCGAAGGGCAACTTCCCTAATATCGGGTGCGGATGCACTTTTAATTACTAGACTGTGAATCGGGTCACTCATTCGCATTAATTCAAAAATTCCAACCCGCCCCCGATATCCAAGATTTTGACACTGAGGACACCCCACTGCCTGCAAAACCTTATCTTTGTGGACGATTTCAGATTCAGGGGTTTCAAGTAAAGCTAAAGAGGCAATAATCTCCCTTTCAGTCTTGATTGTTGGTCGGGCACATTCTTGGCAAAGTCGTCTTACAAGACGTTGGGCAATGACCATTTCGACCGAAGATGCAATTAAAAAAGGTTCTATCTCCATATCAATGAGACGAGTAATGGCACCGGGTGCATCATTTGTATGGAGTGTACTGAGCACCAAGTGTCCAGTCAGCGAAGCCCTTATAGCAATGTCTGCAGTTTCTCGGTCCCGAATTTCACCCACCATAATGACATCGGGGTCTTGTCGTAAAATTTCCCTTAGAGCACTGGCAAATGTAAACCCAATCTCTGAATTGACTTGAGTTTGGTTGATGCCCGCAACTTCATATTCAACAGGATCTTCGACCGTCATAATTCGCCTCTCCGGTTTATGTATTCGACGAATAAAAGCGGTCAGGGAAGTTGATTTTCCAGATCCGGTTGGTCCCGTAACCAGCACAATACCATGGGGTTTTTCAAGTACAGATACAATGTTATGTTCATCGTCATCCAACAACCCGAGTTCTTGCATGGACAAAGGTTGTGATTTCTCATTGAGTAAACGAAGACTGATACTTTCTCCATATAAAGTGGGTAATGTAGAAACTCGAATATCTAAATCACTCTGACCCTGAGAAAAAGTTATCCTACCACCTTGCGGTCTTCTCTTTTCGGAAATATTGATTCCGCTCATTATTTTTATTCTGGATATGATCGCATCCTGAAAACTTCTTAGGTTATCCGGAACCCGTACTGGAACCAGTTGCCCATCAATTCTGTATCGGATTTGAAGTGTATCTTTATGGGGTTCAAAATGGATATCTGTAGCCCGGTCAACAATAGCCCTCTGTATGACTTCATTTACAAATCGAATAATCGCCGCGTTTTGATCCTCCAAGTCATCTTGGGCTTCATCATCGCTATCCTCTTCTAAATCACTCTCATCAAGACTGTCTGCTCCAATTCCGAAATTTTCGGTAATTGCCCGAGAAATTTTTTCTGGTGAACCCAGACTCCATAATGGCTTTTTGCCCGAAACTGCAAATACCCACCTACTCATTATTTCTGTGGGTGGCCATGGAGTAACCAAACATAATTTTTCTTTCTTATTGATTGCCATCGGCAAGCAACAATAATTATGAATGAGCCTCATTGGAAGAAGCTTGGTCGGGTTTTCTGGCATTTCAAAATCCTCCTGATATTCCATATCAGTTTTTTTTCCGATTTCGACCATGATCTCTTCCACGGGCTTTGAATATCTGGAAGCTAGTAATCGAGCTCGATCCTCCTTCGGTGCATTCAAAATATTAAGACGATCCAAGTCAGCCAAGTTCGGCCACCAATCCATATGCTCATAACTTTGATTAAAATCAAAAGCCAAGGATTTCGAATCATCCTGATCTTCGTTGCCTACCTCATTGTCAAGTTGAGTCTCTTCTATTCCATTTTTAAGATTCGACATTCTTATTTTCGTTGCGGAGGATTGAAGCGTGGTGGAATAGTAATGGCACGAGGTCTATTACCAGGAAGATTTGGAGGGCGGTTCGGTACAGCAACTTTGGGGGTCGAAGTTGGTTTTTTAACCGGCTGTCCACTCGGAACAGGCAATACATTTTTACTTGCATTCTTAAGAGTTAGGGAAAGCCCACCTTTAAGTTTTAATTCCTCGGTATCTGGATTAAATCCCTCAATCTCAACTTTTCCATCATCAAAACTTTCACCCATCTTCAGCCATGCTCCCAAATTTCGACCTCGATCAAAAAGGCTAAAGTGCCATTCGCCTCGAAACTTAAAAATTCCACGAAGTTCGATATTTGGATTGATTGCTTTAGGAGGTGGCGGAGGTGGAGCAGGGCGGATAACCGGGGGTGCTTTCGCTTGCCTTGAACCGGGGCGTTCAAATGGATTTATTTTCTGGGAATAAAGATTTGAATTCAATGAGCCGAAAAATATTAACCATATTGAAACCGAAATTTTACTTTGAATGAACATATTCTTAAAAAATGGGCTTGGGGGCAGGGATATCCTGAAAAGAGGAAGCGTTATTTTGAGTGCCTTCCAAACTGGGCATTCCTAAAATCCGTCCCGAAGGTGAACGGAATTTAGGAGCGTATTCTGCGTCAATTCTTTCGTCAATTGCCTGAATGTTCTTTTGCGTATTATCAGTAACTGAATTCATAATCGTGGGTTTAAGAAAAATAAGTAGCTCAGTCGGGGTATACTTAATTGTTTTTGGACGAAAAAACTTTTCTCCCAAATAGGGAATATCACTTAACAGGTTGTATTTTGACTCAGTAGAATCAACCTGTACCTCCTGTAAGCCCCCTAAGACAATAATCTCTTCATTTCGTATCGTGACAAATGACTTTGCCTCTCTAATTTTCTTTGCGGGTAATGATTGTCCCTGATAAGTATTGCTTTGGGTTTCATCAAATTTTTCTGCTTTCACTTCAACTTCCATAAAAATCGACCCTTTTGAAATAATCGTTCCGTTCTCATCAATCAAAGGAAGTCCAATTTTGGGTTTTTTGATTTCAAGTGAAGTTTTTGCGGTTATCTTTTCGGCATTTCCAGTACTGCTGCTGCCATCAGTTGAAGTATTTCCATAATAGGTGGGAATAACTATATTTCTTTCATCTTCGATTAATATATGAACCTCAGGTGCATTGTGGGAAACCATAAGAGAAGGTGTAGAAAAAATTCGAACATCATTTCTCTCTGAAGAGAGTGCAAATATTTGATCCCACCGAATCCCGGTTAATTCCCAATCCTCCATTTGAAAAGGGATGGCCGAATTTAAACCGGGCACTCCCATAATTCCCTGAAAAGTATTATTCTCGACAGGGACTTGCCTAGTTGCGGTATCTCCTCCTGGAAGAATAATAGATTCGCTAGCAGTTGAAGTTTCTCCGAATAAACCTTCTCCTCTTTCCCCTCTGGCATACTTGGACCATTCGAGGTTGCTAAAAAGAGCATCAATCCCCCGTTGGTTTTGCTCGGTTAAATCGACCATAACAAAAATCGTATCGATCCGAGCGAGAGGAAGTGGTTGATCTAAGGACTCAATCATTCGACCAATTTCATCAATATCAGCTTTAGTTCCATAAATCAGAATAGCATTACTTCGCTCATCAGCGGAAATGGTTATAAAATCACTGAACTCATGGGAACCCTCCCCGACTTCACCACCATTCCCCGCGCTTGCAGTCTGCGTTGATGCAGGAGCAGCCTTCGCCCCAGGAGTAGGATTTTTAGGAGCGACTGGTGTGTTGTATGGGGTAGCCCGCACATTTTTATTACCTTGTACCTGTTGTTTAATTCGCTGCTGATTTTTGATCACTTCATCTAAAATAGACTGAATATCCTTAGACTCAGCATGTTGAAGTTTAAAAAGCTTGCTAGTAGTCTTCATTTTAACCGGGGCATCCAGAGTTTCCAATATAAACCTGATAGTTTCCAAATTTTCGGTTCGGGTAACCACAATTAATTTTCCGGTTCGCTCATCTGATTCCACTTGTGTGGTTCCTCCAAGAAATGATTTAAAGCTTCCTTCAATCATTGTTTTCAGTTTACCTTCAAGTTCACGGGCACCCGCATGCAAGGTGTTATGAATATAGAAGTCGGTGCCAAGATCTTCCTTGCGAATCGGACGATCAATCGAAACCAATAATTTCTCCATTCTCTGAAGATTAAGGAGGGAATCAGTTACGAGAATACTGTTTGCTTTTTCAAAAACCAGTAATGATCCCACATTGGGAGTGGAAAAGGGGGTTAGTTGTTCACGGACCTCAACTGCCGGAGCATATTCAAGGTGAAACATCTTAACATATATTCGTTGACTTGGTTTGATTAAAGAAGCTGGTCCGTCTAACCAAATAGGTACATGTACATTCATTCCAGTTGCGGGAACAGCTTTATAAAACCGATCATCGATCTTGGTCAATCCGACTCCATTCATGGCAAGCAAACTATCGAGTGCAAGTAAAGTCTCCCTCTTAGTAAGGACGCTAAAACTATCAAAATTAATTTTTACTTGAGGTAGATTTTGTGGTCTTAAAATATATTTTCCGGTAAGCAACTGAATCATTTCCAAAATCATGTTTGTATCTTGATCCCTCAATCGAAGCCTTTCCAGTGGTTCATCCAACCCATCTACCATGGAAAGTTCGACAGGGTCCGACAATGCTCCCATACCAAAACCCTCAAAGCCTGAATCAAATCCTGGAGGAATTTGTTCTATTTGAGAGGGGCTTGGGACAGATGGCACTTCGCTGACTGGAACCTGACTGAATAAATGAAGTTGGAATCCAATAAACATCAAAACTTTAAAAAAGTTTGTGATGTGATTCTGAGAGAAATGATTTACTGTCATGATAATTGGATTAACTTTTATTGATTTACAAATTCTACTGAGCTTATCACAAAAGTGGCGTCATAAGTGGTAGGATCGTAAGGTCGGGACTTGGGCGGGTAATTAGGTTCAATCTTAACTTCGCTGAGAAACATGTAAGGACTTTCCTGACGAATTAAATCTGCAAATTCATTAACAATTCCATAACTCGCACGGTCAAACTTGATTCTCACTTTATGCTGGGAATACCTTTCCCTCTCGTCCGTTTCTAATTCCCGGTAATCCCTTTGCGGGAAAACTTTGTCGGCCAATGAAGAAGCCCGATTGCTGAGGTTTTTCTTGTCATAGCTCTTATTTGCCTGCTCCAGTTTTTGAGCTTCCAAAGCACGATCAATTGCCGGTTTTAAATTAATAATTGTTTCATGCCCCGCAATCACCTGCTTGGTCAATCCCCATTCTTCATAGATAGAAAAACCGGCCTGAAAAAATTTAAAAAAAGATACAATTATAACCACCCATAAAGAAATAAGCAGTAAGGTTTGCTCACGATCATTTAACTTAAAAAAAAGTTTTTTGATTGAATTCATCCTCTTTTATAAAACGGCTTACTTATTATTGAGTCTCCAATGAAAGCTGAATTCGATGGATTTTCTTCAAATAATTCAAACTCTATTTCAAAGGTTGTTTTTCCTCCACCACTCTTTATCACTCGTTTCTCTTCACCTGACCTTCCGGTTTGTATATTACCAACCTTATTTTTTTCCAGGCTTTCAATAAAAGTATTAATCGCTTCAATTGTTTTCCCCTCCCCTTCCAGTTTTACCTCATTTCGACTTTCAAAATGAGCCATTGAAAACCAAAGGTTTGGATTATCTGTTGAGCCGCCACGATGTTCGGCCACTCGGACCAGAGCACCAAATGGATCAATTCCGCCAAGTTTATTCTGCCTCAGTTTTTCCAATAATTTTTGTGATTCGATTACCAAAGGCACTTCCTGTGCCATTCTTTGACTTAGAATTTTACGATCCTCAAGCTTAACTCCCATTATTTTGATTCCCGCAAAAGCCAAAAGCATGGCTGCCATCCCAACACTCCATACTAAAATACCCTTCCAACGAGACCTCGCTTGATTTCTTCTTTTTTGCTCAACATCCTTAAATTCTTTCTGACGTAAATCGCTCGTCCATAATTCATCAGCCGCCATAAGTACCTCTTGATCCAGAGACAACCCGGAATCCTTCCCGTCCAACCATTCATGCTCAAACTTAAAAAAACCGTCGTTGGTTCTGTCCACATCACCCGCAACTAGAATATCCTTGGCGATTTCGTAATTTTCAAGATCAAAAAGAGATAATAGCTTTCCTCTGGCGTCCTCAATTGATTCGTCACCCTCATCTTCATTCAGAGGAATTGAGAAGAGTAAATCTGGAACGGAAGAATCTTCCTGAAAGGATGCCGCAGTCAGGGTTTCTTCGAAGAGCAAAAAGGCAATGGTTGGTTCTGGATATTCCATACCCAACATAGATATGAATGAGGGAAATACGCGTCGAAAAATTTCAAGGTTTTGCCATCCCATTTGCTTAAGTTTGGCCAAAGGTGTCGCAAAAATAAAAATCTTGCCAAGCTCCTCATCCGCCTGATATCCCCATGCAAGCTGTTCACTTGGATAGGGTGACAACCCGCCTTCGTTTAAAACAAATTCCGCAAAATCCTGAAGTTTTTCAGCTTTCACCGAAGTTGGCAGTGAAATCGAATCACAAAAAAAGTGTTCACCGGGAATTCGAAGGGTGATTTCTCGAAGTTCTCCGATAGGCAACTCGGTTGGTTTTTCAGGGGTATCCGCCATAGAATTGATTGTACAAATGTAGCACTAAAACCATTCTCAGTCGACCAAATTCTCGTTTTCTCGGATTGACAGAATCCTAAATGGATACCGTATCTTAGAATTTTGCTGGCTTCTTGGTTTTTGAACCTGTCCCTTGCCACTTGGTTGAGACTGCATCGCATCGCCTCTTCCCAAAATTGCGTGTAATTGAAAATTTGCTTTTCCTTTGCTAACAGTCACCAGAACCCTGAAGACAGTTGCGGTGGTACTGGTGCTAATGGATCGATTATTTCTCATTTGAGCAAGTTTTGGGTCATTCATATTTTTAAAAAAAGGATCACCCGATGTGCCAGAGGGTCCGGTAAGAATATCTTCATAAAGACCATCGTCATCCCCGCATAAAAACTTGACCAAGAAAGAGGATGCGGTGTTTATATTGACCGGTCCGTTGTGAAAAAACGAAAAACTATCACGAAAATTCTTCATATGAATAGTTTCGCTTCCTGTTTCAGAATAAAATAAACCTGATTCATCCGGCTTAGAGGAGTCATAGGCAAAGCCCTTCACCATCCGAAATTCTTCAAAATTTTCAATTTTCTTACCCGGCGTAAAATACGGAAATTCTAAATCTTCATAATAATCATCTTCCGCTCCCTCATCTCTTTCTTCATCGTCCGCATCCTGCCAATCCATGAAGGCATCATAAAAAGGCTGCCCATCATCTTCATTAACCATAGAATCAGCTTCAGCCCGCATAATGGAGAACAAGGACACCAAATCTTTTTCGGATATGGCGGATACCGGTACTTTACCAGATTCATCAATCAAAGAAATCGTCCATTGAACCGAGGGATCGAGTGGGGGAATCTCCGCATAACTCAAGGGGTCACCCCATCCCTGAGAAGGTGCATACAAGGTCCTTTCAAGCATCATAAATTCATTTAAGGCACCGACGGCAACATCCAGTGCTGAATAGGCATGCATCCTCAGATCATCCCGTCTGTGGAATTGACTTACATGTCTGAGTTCCTGTACGGTTTCCTCCATCAGCCGCATGCAAAGAACCGAAAGCAACACGATCAAGGCGAGAATGAAGACCAAAATCGAACCCCGATTTCTCCTCATCAAAAAGGCTCCTCCTCTATCCCGGTTGGCGAAATTCTTTTTATGGGGAGGGTAATAGTCCGTTCTAAATCCTCATCATCCCATTTAAAAACAAGTTTTACGAAGGCGGGAATTCGATATTTCCCTGACTCCACATCCTCTTCCAAATCGTCCAAAATTTCCCATTCCTTGATATCATCAGGACCATCATCCTCTTCTCCATAATAACAGTAGAAAACCTGACGACAAAGGGGACTGATCTGAGTTTTAAAAAGGTCATCCTCGTCCTCAGGCTCAAGTCGCCCCTCGTCATTTTTTTCCAACTCCTGAAGTTCGGAAAACCAGAGAAAACTTAAACCGTCGCTCTCATCGAATTGAAAATAGCAATGCACCCGACTGGCCGGGCCATCTGGCCAAACTAATAGAGGGGGAGCTTCCCTCAGGAAAAAATGAACCAGTGGATCCTCAGATTCAGAGAATCCAACTGGCCTCTGTAAATCAATTATCTGATCACCGGAACGATTTATGGTCGGCAAAGTTGCCTCCTCCAAGACAGCGGTCAAAAAATGGGCCACTCCATTGACATGAGCGTCAAAGGCATCACGCGTAGCAGGTCTTTCCGCCCATGCTCTTGAAATAGTTATCAAAAGCGATGTGGCTGCGGTTAGAACCAGGCCTCCAATAGCAAGGGCAAGCAGAACTTCGATCATAGAGAAACCCTTTTCTTTTCTCACTGCCTTCTCCTCTGTTCCTGAATTTCCCGAATTTTATCCCTCTTATCTTCGAGCAGACGACCTCTTTCACTCGAAAAATCACCATTTTGTCCCCATGTGGGCCGAAAAAGGTACATTTTCGAAATGCTTTCACCGCCTTCAATTCCAAGTTCTTCATTACCCTCATATTCAAGCATTAGGTTAACTTGATAAACATCCAAAACATCAGTCATTTCCACTTCAGTCTCCCATCTCACTTCTCCCATTGATAAAGCCTGGATTTCTCCCCCATCTTTTATCTTTTCATAGTCTGACTCCTTAAAAATTTCCCCTCGAACCCAGAGCAGATCTTGCTCCATTTCTCTGGTATCTTTCATTACACGAATGGTCCGTGCAGCAACAAATGCACCATCAACAAGATAAACTGCGGATAAACCAAACAAAGCCAAGGCAATTAAAACCTCGATCAACATAAAGCCTCGGCCCCGATTTTTTTCTACTCGTTTTCGGATCATTCCTTGTTTTTCAAAACATAACCAGAAAAGGGATCAAAATCCATTTCCTGTTTTTCATCTCTGAAATCAATCAAGACTGAAAAGGGCACGCTGCATCCGGAATGAAAAAAGATCCGTTTTAATACAAGTTCCTTTTCATCGTATTTGGAATTCCCTCCATCCTCGCCGGCCAATGGACCAACTGCCCAAAAGGTGATCTTGGGAAGCAGAGATTCATCTTTTTTCATTTCATCATCCAATTTTTTATAAATCCGGTGTTCGGATAAGATTTGCCCTTTCGAATTGGTCACTAGAAAAGTCGCATTCTCTTCAGAATAACTCAGATAGGCTGCCCGCTTACTTTCACTCGCATAATAAACCGCATCTAAAACAGCTTTTTTAAGGACACGGTCCGGAGGTTCAAAATTACTTCCCTTGATAAAGGCTCCGGCATTTCCTGCCACAATCCCAACCAGTAAAGCAACTAAGGCTAAAACCAGTAAGACCTCAATGAGGCTGAAGGCACGCTTTTGGTATGCCTCAAGTACCTTTTTCAAATTACTTCCCGGTGTCCCAGTTACCAATTACTGTTCCATCTGGGGCGGTGGTCGATATGTCAAAACTACCGGTATTATAAGTTCCTGGATATTGATAGATATATTCCTTCCCCCAAGGATCCTGAAGATCAGAGGATCGTTTCACAAAGGGCACTGTCCCGGCGGGTGGATTTTTTAAATCATTTAAACTTTTAGGATATTCTCCGACCAGGGCAAAATAACTGGTTATATATGCTTCTCCAGTACTATTGACCCATGTCTGAGCTGCCTTTACCTTGCCGCCTCCAAAAATCTCTCCCAGATTGGACATCGCCAAACCGGCAACAATACCAATCAAAGCCAAAACAATGAGAATTTCGACTAAGGTGAAACCTTTTTGTTTGCGAACGGAACTAGATAGGTTTTGCGAAGAAAATTTCATGATAATAATTAAAGGGATGGAAAGCTCGTTTGGCAAGCCTCTTGAAATAATTTCAAAAGGATTCCATAACTCGGAATATCCTTGCCTCAAACCCAATTCCATACAATTCAATAAATATGACATTGTTAGAATATTTACCCGTACTCATCCAAATCCTTTTGGCTGTGGGAATGGGTTTCGGCATTCTTTTTGCCAGCCATCTATTTGGTCAACGGGCCCGGGCAGGTAAAATTAAAGATTCTCCCTATGAATGTGGGTTAGCATCTGAAACAAAAGGTGAAACCCGTTACTCAGTTAAATTTTACATCACCGCAATGCTTTTCATTTTATTCGATATAGATGTTGTTTTTCTCATCCCCTGGGTGCTCACGCACCGAGATTTGGTCGCGGCAGGCATTCCTATTTTGGGGCCTATGCTATTCTTTACTTTTGTGCTCGTTGCAGGCCTGATTTACGAATTGAAAAGTGGTGCTCTTGAGTGGGAGAAGTAAAAAAAATCATTCAGATATTAAAACGAGCCCGATCCTCGTTTGCTCCCACTCGCTGAAAATGCAAATTGATCGTTACATTTCTGGTAATCGAATTGTTGACCTATCCAGTAAAAATTTGGTTTCAGCCTATTCGGAATTACTCGATACCTTCTCAACTCTTCTGCCCACCCCGGGTAAGCGTAAAAAAGTACTTAACGAATTAATAGACCGGGAAAAATCTTTATCCAGCTATCTCGGGGAAGGCGTTGCCCTGCCCCATGCCCGCGTCTCCATGAAAAGACCATACGCTTTAGCTATTGGTCGATGCCCTACTGGACTGGCCTTTGAGGGTAAAGATAGTTACGAGGATGTTCGGTTTGTTTTTCTGCTCCTTGCCAGCGAAAAGGCCAAAAATTATCTTTCCTTTCTTGCCGCCCTTGCTCGTTCTTTTCAGGACAATTCAATCATGGATCAACTCTGGATGGCACGGGAGAAAACGGAATTTCGAACTGCTGTTCGGAAAGCCTTCGCCGGAACCGATGATCGGCCCGCTAGAAGGAGAACTAAATTTAACAAACTTCTCACAGATGAAGCCGCAAAAATTGCCAAGGCGGCAGACTGTTCAACCATTTTAATTTTTGCGGATGTTTTTCCCCCTAGCCTCGCTCCTAGAATGACCTTTCCTGGTTTTAAAGTCGTTCTTGCCGGTCAGGATGTATCTGATGATGACAAAGAGCACCAACGGGCCAATGCCATTTTAGCGGTGCGGGCCCTCTCCCGTTCTCGATTATCTCAACTCCGTGCCGCCATCCTACTTGGCCTCACCAGAGATATATTTGGCTTTCAGGACCGAGTCTGTTGTATAGGGGGCATTCCAAACAGCGGTCAGTTAGATACAGTTTTGGTGGTCGATGTGGATGAAGAATTCGAATCCGTAATTGGTCATGGAGAAGAGATGCTTCCGCCCGATGTTTCAGCCGAAGCCCTGGAGAGAATTACCGCAATTGCCACCGACTTAGCCTCAACCGGGCGGGAAGGAAAATCTATCGGAGCCATGTTTATTTTAGGTGATTATAAGGAAGTGAATAAACGCTCCAAGCCATTAATTCTAAATCCCTTTTATGGTTACGAGGAGGAAGATCGCAGCATACTCAATCCATTTATGGATGAAACCATCAAAGAATTGGCTCTGATTGATGGTGCCTTCATTGTTCGGGGTAATGGAGTGGTTGAATCTGCTGGATGTTTAATTCAAGCAAAAGCTGAAGATATCGTCCTCCCTGGAGGTTTAGGCACAAGACATGCCGCGGCCGCGGCCATTACCCATGTGACTGACTCACTTGCCTTAGTCGTATCATCGTCGGGCCAGGTAACTTATTTCAGAAAGGGACAAATGTTCACCCTTTTTGATAAGTCGGAAAGCCGGTCTTTGTAATGATCGGATGGGAAAGAATTCTCAGACCTCACCCTCACGAATTGGTTTTTTTGGTGGTTCCTTCGATCCGGTTCATCTTGGCCACTTTCTTTTGGCCCAAAAAGCCCTCGAGATTTCATCCCTTGACCTTATTCTATTTTGTCCTGCTTTTCATGCCCCCCTTCGTTCTCAGAAACCATTATTCCCCCCGGAACTGCGCTTAAAAATGCTTAATGAAATTTCCAAGGATGATGAAAGAATGAAAATTTGTACTCTGGAATTGGAAAAACAAAAAACCTGCTTCACCTATCATACGCTTTTGGAAATTAGGAACATTTATCCCAACTCTGAATTATTTGTCTTGCTTGGTGCCGACCAGTTTGAGCGGTTGAACCAATGGAAATATCAGCACGAACTTGTTCAAATCTGTAAATTTCTTGTTTTCTCTCGTGACTCTTTTAACACCTCCCCACCCGCTATATCAAATCTCTCCTTCCATTTGATCAAAAATGATTTGATTGAAATTTCATCCACCCAAATTCGCAATCGTTTACAGGATGGCAAATCTATTGATGAATTTGTCCCATCTTCCATCCACCCAATAATAAATAATTTCTTTCAATCATAAACTATTTTCGTATGACCGCAGTAATTCCCCAGGAAAAAAATGAACTTCTTCAAAATTTAAAACTCGCCTGCGATGCCCTGCTCGATAAGAAAGGGGAAGATTTAAAACTTCTCTACTTCGGCCCAAAGTCTTCTTTGACTGATTGCTTTATTATTGCCACCGGGAATTCAAACCCGCATATCAAAGCTCTTCGTGACAATGTTGAAAAAACACTTAAGGAAAACAATGTTGAATTGTTTTCTAAAGATCGCTTTCAGCCTAGTGGTTGGCTGGTCATCGATGCAATCGATTTTGTGGTTCATATCTTTTCTAATCAACAAAGAGAAAATTATGCCATCGAGCAATTATGGAAAGATGCGGAAGAAATTCTCGTTGAAGACCTGTGAATTAAATTTTAAATAAACTAATCTCTTCTGGTTGATCGAAGTCCAAAATTCTCAAATTCTTCATGCGTTCACTCCTATTTTACATCAATAAATTGATCAATTATTCATACCTAATCGTTATTCCCCAATGATAAATCGTCGATCCTTCCTCAAACGAGCTTCCTTAGCCTCCGCACCTTTTATTTTACCTTCTCACATTTGGGCGGCGAAGGGAGATGAATCGCCCAACAACCGAATCAATATTGCCATTATTGGACCCGGAAAAATGGGTCGTGGGCACGCCCACAAACTGATTCGAAACCCGCGTGCTCAGATTACCGGCTTCGCCGAGATTGCGGATATACGAACCAAGCACACCAAGGAACTTATTGAAAAACAATATTCCCAAAACACCCCTTCCAAAACCTGGAAGGGTCTGACTATCACCAAGGACTATCTCGAATTGCTCGAAGACAAGTCCCTCGATGCAGTTCTTATCGCCACCCCCGATCACTGGCATGGTGAACCCACCATTCGGGCTGCCCGGGCCAAGAAACATGTTTACTGTGAAAAACCCATCTCCCTGACTATCCGGGAAGGCAGGGCGATGGCCAACGCGGTTAAGGAAAACAAAGTTGTCTTCCAAACCGGTAGCCAACAACGCACCGAATACGGGGGCAAATTCCGCCGTACCGTTGAAATGGTTCGTAGTGGAGCAATTGGTGAATTGAAAAAAGTACGAGTCTGTGTGGGCACCTCCCCCGTTCTCTGTGACCTGCCTAAAGAATCAGTTCCCGAAGGCATCTACTGGGACGCTTGGCTGGGTCCGGCACCCAAGCGCGGATACAGTAAAATTCTCTGCCCGGATGATGTTCATAATCACTTCCCAAAGTGGAGGCTGTATCGGGAGTACTGTAACGGCATGCTTGCCGATATGGGAGCTCATCATTTCGATATAGGCCAGTGGGGCATGGACGCAGATAACACTGGACCGGTCAAAATCATACCACCTGAAAAAGGAGATTTAGAACTCCGCATGTTCTATGCAAATGGTGTCGAAGTTGTGCACGGCCGAACTCCAGATTGGGCGGGCGGAACCATTTTCTATGGAACCGAAGGAACCATTTGGGTCAATCGGGGGCCCTGGAAATCCGACCCCGAAAATTTGATCAAAGATTACAAGGCATCGGTTAGTCTTCACCAGCCCAAGAATCACCATGATGACTGGCTCGACTGCATTCACTCAGGAAAACTGCCCATGGCTCATGTCGAAGCGGGTCACCGCACTGCTTCTCTATGTCAGCTCTGCAATATCGGATATGAACTCCGAAGAGAACTTACCTGGGATCCTCAAAAAGAAGAATTTGTCGGGGATAAAGAAGCCAACAAATTGACTGATCGTAAACGGCGTAAAAAATGGTACCGAGTCTAATTGCGAATAACTCTAGTTTTCCTTAAATTTCTTTATTATCGGATTTAAAAAATACCAGGCAATACTAATCGCGATGATTGAGACTATTGCCTGGCCATCAGCCAATAATTTAAGTCCCAAAATACCGAAGCTCACGCCTATAATACTTCGGCATCCCATAGTTTCGTTATTTTCGTCTTCTTTTATTGGACTTCGAGAGTGTTTTTTTTTGGAATAACTGTAGGAATTACTTTTTTCCGCTGCCTCAATTGAGCGAAGTTCACTTCGTGCTTTTGCCAAGCTCAAAAGTTCATTCTCTTCATCGGTTAACGAATCAGCACCGTCTTCGTATCTCTTGTCACGAATTCGCTCCAATTCCCGATAATCAATCTCCTTTGCTTTTTCTTGAACTTCTAAAGTAGGAATGGGTGGTGGCTTTTCTTCGGTGGTAAACTTCTTATTTTTGGATTTGTTTGCAAAATTTCTTTCGGTATCTTCTTGGGTGAACTGTGAATCACTTGATTTTGGATTTTCAGGTTTTTCCTTCTCGATCGCTTCTGGTTCTAAAATCTTTTCTTCCTCACCATCTAAAGATTTTTCTCTACCTACTGGATTTGGATCAGAACCCACTTCGGTTAAATTTCCGGGAACTGCAACGGATGGTATCTCATCTTGTACAACTTTATTTTTTTCATCATTACCCAAATCGGAAACGATTTCTTTTTCTTCACTCTCCACACTTTCACTTTTTTCGCCTATCTCCGTATCAACCGTACCAATAGTGTTTATTTTTTCATTCTCCTCTTCAATTTCTTCGGTTATTTCAGCATTCGCTTGAAAATCCTGACCAAAAATTACGCGTTGGTACAAATTATCTAAGGCCAGAACCTTCACATCAGATTCAAATTCATCTCCTTTTCTTAATCCATCAACCCAGTCATTTTCGGATGGAGGAAACAAAATTGAGCATTCCAAATTACAATCCAAAAAATTAGCCACCACCGTTTTACCCTTTGAATAACTATTGTCTAACCGACTTGAAAAAGTACTGCTCGCCTCGACAAAGGAAAATGGGAAAAGATACTTACCACCAACTAACGGCTTCATAATTGCCTCAGACTCGGAACTCAACCTACGATTCTCTTTTAAATCCTTTAGTGTCTCTATTAATTTTTCTTTATCCACGCTGAATCACATCATACACAAAAAAACTGTTTTTGTGCCATTATAAAATTAAGGGAATTTAGGAAGGCTACTTTTTTTCTCCCAATTTTTAGGGAGCAGTAGAATAACTTCCCGCCGAGTAATAATAAAAAATCGGGATGCCATTGATACTCCTAAATAGATACAGCCAACCGGAAGTCTGATTTTGGAAAAGATAGGGCCATACTCCTCTTTGCGTCCATATCCACCCTCTTTCCCTTTGCCATAGCCATACTCCGTCTTTCTGATCCCCCGCTGCATAGACCCAGCCTAATTGGGAATGATAAATCCATTCGATTTTGGAAAATTGTTGAAATTCTCCAAACCAGTCTGAACTTCTCCAGCCTCCTCCAACACTTGGCATATCCACAAACCACGCATCTGCATCAATTCTATCCGGAGTCTTCAATCTTTTTCTGGCTCCATGGGTTTCGCCCACCCCATTCCTTGCATAAGCCCGATAATAATAGGTGACTCCCTGTTTTAAACCACTGACCAAAACCTCAAAATCTGAAGATGTCTCCACATCCTGAGATGAAAATTTACTCACTTCTCCTCGAAAGAATATATCTTCGCTGATCCAGATACCTGATTCCAAAATAGAGGATCCACCGTCGGTTAGAATTCGTCCGCGGATCCGGTAAAAGCCATCGTCACCAATTGTAAAATTCAGAGTCTGTGGAATCGGTCGATTGGCCCGCTCAACTGTAACAATTGGAACAGAGCTAAGCATACTCTCATTCTGATCAACTAGAGTCTTATTCCCATCAGCCAGTTGAATAATATCTGGCAAGGTGGGATTTTCCACACTGCCATTATCATCTACTTTGATTGTGTTGTTTAGATCGATTGGAAAAATGGGCGGCATTCCAGATTGGTTATTTTCCGTGCCACCATTTTGATCCATTATCGGCTCGTTACCGTTATCCAAAGGCGATGAGTTCTGATCCACCGTTTCATTTTGATCCAGGGATCTAGCACTATCGGACTCATTTACATCCGAAATGGACACCACAAATGCACGCTCAATCGATGCATCGTATTCATCCGTTGCCCGCACCCGAATGTGCAAACTCGGATCATTATCCAAATTCTCTCCCTCGTAATCAAAAACCACCGCGGTTCGAAGGGTGCCATTTGCATCAATTATGAATTCATGGTTTGCATCCGATCCATTTCCATCGACTAATTCAAAAAGGATGGAAGCATTCACATCAGGATCAATCGCAGAAAAACTGCCCACTTCGGATCCAATAGATTGATCCTCAGCAATAACCAGGGGAAAAGCGGCATATATCATCACAGGACTTGAATTGGCATAAATTCCCCATTCATAAGGCCAGTTGGGATTTGATCCAAAAGATTTATGAATCTGACCCTTGTTGGTTTTGGATAATGAAGTGGCTCCATCAAATATTTCCAAGAAGTTTTGAACACCAGTCACATTCCAATCTGAAATATCCTGATCAAACGAAGTGGCAGATTTAAATAATTTTTGCAAATCATTTACATTCGAAATATCCCAAGTTGCAAGAGGCTTGTTAAATGCAGATGCACCCCAGAATACTCTATTCATTTGAAGGACAGAGGAAATTTTCCAATTACCTAGAGGTTGATTAAAAGAAGAAGCACCATAAAACATCTCCTTAATGTGAGTCACATTACTCATATCCCAACTGCTGATATCCTCATTAAAACTGCTTCTGTTTTTGAAAGCCTCATTCATGTTAATTACTGCAGATGTATTCCAGTCCCGGATATGACCGTAAGTGAAAGTGGCATTCGCTTCATCGCTGAACCACAAATTGACCGCATCTTGAAAATTAGCGTTAGTGATTGGCTCGTAGGTTACATAAGACGACCATTCATAGGGCCAATTTGTGATTAAGGAGAAAGTCTTGTGAATTTGCCCTTTATTGAGGTTGGAAAGAGTGGGAGTGTTATCGAACATACCGGTTACGCTGGCATTCGCAGCGATATTCCAGTCGCTGATATCCTGATTGAACGACAGCGCGTTCTTGAACATATAATTCAACAGGGTTGCACTGCTGGTATTCCAATCACTGATGTTCTGATTGAATGCAGTGGTATTAGAAAACATACCGTTGAAGTTGGAGACCGATGATGTATCCCAGTTGCTGATGTCCTGATTAAAGGAAGTCGTTTCACTGAACATATAGTTAAGCATGGATACGGAAGATATATTCCAGTCATTAAGTGCTTGATTGAAAGAGGTGGCTCCTTCGAACATCAAACTCATGTTGGTTACAGAAGATGTGTTCCAATTTCCTATTGGACTGTTGAAGGAAGTGGCATCTCGAAACATATACCCCATGCTCATGACCGAAGAAACATTCCAGTCTCCAATGGATTGATTGAAAGAAGAAGCCCGGTTGAACATATGACTCATATTGGTAACATTACTCACATCCCACCCACTGATATCCTCATTGAAAGAGGCTCGGTCTTTGAATGCATCGAACATATTGGTCACTCCGGAAACATTCCAATCCCGGATGTGCCCGTAGGTAGCAGTGGCAATCACTTCATCAGTGAACCACAAATTGACCGCGGTCTGAAAATTGGCATTGGTCAAGGCAACCTTGGGCTTTTCTAAATTGTAAAGAGCTAAAACTTCAAGAGCGGAGAGTGCACGCTCGTAGATACGGACTTCATCAAGTGAACCTTTGAAATTTTGTTTTGAGCGATCTACATGATTCGCACCCAGAACAATGGGAGCAGTATTGCTAACATCTGTTTGAGGATCCACCCTAGAAGTGTCCAGAGATCCATCAATATAGAGTAACAAGTCAGTTCCCTTTCGCATGAAACTTATGGAATGCCATAAATGATTATCCAAATCGGAGCGAGCGGAAATTAGTTCGGCATTTCGATTGGTGCGGGAAGTAATTTTTCCATGTCCATCCGAGGATAGAAAAAGAGTTATTCCTTCGTAGGGATGATTTGGATTCACAGCTTTGATAAATAATGCAGCATAAGGGGATTGAGAATTTCCCTTTACCCAAAATTTACTGTAAAGTCGTTTGTGCCAAAGTTGTACTTTGATGAATGAGGGATTTCTGCATAATTATTTTGAACTGTATCGAATGCTAATGCTTGGCCATTGATCCCGAACGCTTCTTTCCGGTCATGAGAAAAATTCGCCCCATTCACAGTGCCATGATTTCCATTGCCCGACATGTCGGATACATTCCCGTCGAAAGGCCACCATCCAACCAATCCGAAATTGAGCCCGGGGGTCGAATTGGCATCGTTCTGGTTCGTGCCCGCCTGATACTCCTGCCAGTTGGTGAATCCATCGCTATCATTATCACTATCGAACAAATTGAAATTGGTTCCGCTTAGGTTGCCATCCACTTGAGTCAGGTTGAATCCTCCAAGAGAACTATTCCAATCCCCAATGTGTTTCCAAACTTCATAAGCCTGCGGATACCCGTCCCCGGTTCCGTCGATAAATACCTTAAAATCATAGCCTGCACCCTTGGGGACATTTAGGGAGTAGCTCCCGTTCCCATCCGCTAAAATTTGCTCCGCCACCTTAGTCCCGTTTGCATCCAATGCCCAGACATAAGCAGGGCCGGGAATCATGCCGTTGTATTGAACCGTACCGGTAACCGTGGCGTTTAGATCTTGAGGTGGAGTATTTTCCAATTGATAAAGAGCTGCAACTTCCGAAGTAGAGAGTGCACGGTTGTAAATTCGTGACTCATCGATAAAACCTTGCATAAATTCAGTTCCTGCAGAAGTTGAGATTGTTCCTCTACCCATGAAAAGGGAAGAATCTTGTGGTTCTATCTTAGGCCATCCAGTGTAGGAGGCGGAAGAAATTCCATTGTCAAATCGTTTTAAAATTCCATTTGTGTAAGTAAGACCAAAATGATGCCAAGTATTGTCAGGTAAACTTGAAGAATATTGCATATGATAGGAAGTTAGGCTTCGATTGTGCACAAGAGTCAAACCAGTACCGCCACTTTGAAATCCTCCATAAATCTCAAAAGAAGAAATACTTCCCGCCATCTTTGTAATAATATGATTATACCTCCTCTGAAAATTAGGTGCTTTTACCCAAACCAGAATACTATATTGATCAAGAAACTTTAACTCATTTGAATTCTGAACTTCAATAAAATCATCCACTCCGTCAAAGCTGTAAGCCTGACCGGTCATTCCATGCCGATCAGTGCCTAAGGTCGCCCCATTCACCGTACCATGATTTCCATTGCCTGACATATCGGATGCATTCCCGTCAAAGGGATACCATCCAACCAATCCGAAATTGAGCCCGGGTGTGGAATTGGCATCATTTTGGTTTGTGCCCGCCAGGTGCTCCTCCCAGTTGGTGAATCCATCGCTGTCATAATCACTGTCGAACAAATTAAAATTGATTCCGCTTAGGTTGCCATCCACTTGGGTCAGGTTGAATCCTCCAAGAGAACTATTCCAATCCCCAATGTGTTTCCAAACTTCATAAGCCTGCGGATACCCGTCCCCGGTTCCGTCGATAAACACCTTAAAATCATAGCCTGCACCCTTGGGGACATTCAAAGAGTAACTTCCATTGCCATCCGCTAAAATTTGCTCCGCCACCTTAGTCCCGTTTGCATCCAATGCCCAGACATAAGCAGGGCCGGGAATCATGCCGTTGTATTGAACCGTACCGGTAACCGTGGCGTTTAGATCTTGAGGTGGAGTATTTTCCAATTGATAAAGAGCTGCAACTTCCGAAGTAGAGAGTGCACGGTTGTAAATTCGGACCTCATCAATCAAGCCGGCGAACCAACCGTTAACTCCCATGTGAGAACCTAGATTTGCTTTTCCAATATGGCTATGCAGTTGATAGTTCGAATCACTATGTGAAGACAACTGACCGTCGACATAAAAGCTGGCATCCGAAGTTGAATTTCGCCAAACCAAAGTGGAAAAATGCCAGGTATTTGGCTGAATAGTATTGGCTGGAAAATCATAGGCTGGATTTCCAAGCGTTCCGTTAAGCCCTGAGTTGAATCTAATATAGTACCTGTTGTCCGGTTGAGAGGTTCCCACTGCATTAAATAAATACCCCGTACTATTAGCAGAAGGTGCGTTAAACCAAAGAGAAATAGTACCTTGATTATTTCGATTTTCAAGAACTGCATTGGGTAAAAGAACATGATCATTTAAACCGTCAAATTGTAATGCTCCTCCTATCTTACCCTGTCCCCATACAGGTCCATTGATTAAACTTCCATTATATTCATTAACACTCGAATCGAGGGCAATCACACCATTACCATCGTCCAGTTTCCACCATGCGACGAGCCCGTTCATTTGATCAAACTGATTATCCGCAATATCATCCATCAGAAACACCGTAAAGTTACCCTCTGTGGTGGCATTAAATTCATCCCTCGCCTGTACCCGGATCGAATAAGTGGAAGCATTATATTCGTAATCAAAAGTAGCCGCTGTCTTAAGAGTACCGTTTTGCTCCATCGTGAAAAGAGAATTATTTCCATCCCCCACCCCGCTTACTAAATGATAGGTTAGAGTGGCATTGACATCAGGATCGGTGGCATTGAACTCTCCAACTACGGTTCCGATTGGCTGATTTTCGGAAATGGTCAATGGTGCATTTGCCATTAAATTTGAAGGTGGTTGCGTTACTTGCATGTAAGCAAGTCGAAAACCGAGTCCATTGGCACGTAATGATGTTGAATTTTTATAACGAAATGCTGCTCTTAAGTTTGCGACTACACCGTTACCATAAGCACCTCCGCGAATAACCTTTTGCGATCCATTTTGAAGTCCTAAGGGATCTGTTACCGATGAATTGGGATAGACTCCATACCAGTCATTAACCCATTCATAAACATTTCCATGCATATCATGAAAACCAAAAGCATTGGGTAAAAACGATCCAACATCAACCGGTCGGTTCGGATCTGCCCCGTGATCCCAATTCGCATCAGTTGCACTGATTGAATTTCCCCATGAGTATCGTGTGGAAGTTCCTGCACGACACGCGTATTCCCACTGTGCTTCGGTGGGAAGAACATAAGCCCATCCATTTTGAGTTTTATTTGATTCAAGCTCATTTAAACGGACAAGAAAGACTTGTATATCTTCATATGAAACAGAGTCCACGGGTCGATTTGGATTACCAGACCAGTTACTCGGCGTAGCATTTAAATCCCCCGTAATACCACTCATCACCGCTTCATATTGGGCTTGTGTTACCTCATATTTCCCGAGGTAGTAGCCTTTACTCAAAGTAACATTATGTGAATTCTCATCTGAATTTCTACCCGACTCACTAGTTGGACTACCCATTGTAAATGTGCCCGGTTCCACATGAATCATTTCCAAATCAACCGTTGAGTTCATCTCAACAAAATGATTCGGGCTTTCCAACCGATATAAATTAATTACTTCGTCATTGGACAAAGCACGATTGTAGATGCGGATATCATCAATGGAACCATTAAAGAAGTTAGAATAAGTACCTCCTGCGTTAAGATTTTGACGAGCTCCGATTCCGAAATTTTGGTAGTTTCCAGTTACTCCACCATCCGTAACCCTTGACCCAGCATTGAAGGCCCTACCGTTAATATATAATTGAACTGTATTTAGGCTATCCCATATAACAGTAATCATAGTCCAATTTCCAAGGTGCAAGGGAGAAACGGGGTTTGGGTAATGATATCTTGTTCCTGGTCCACCCTGCCGATTATCAAAAACGGATGTCTGTATTACATTACCGCTAAAAAACTGCTCAGTGCTTCCAGTGTTAATTAAGATACCATTCCCTAATTTTTTAAACCATAGAGAATAACTCCCCTCATTTATTCCATTCAGCCAGTTACTTCCGCTAATGTAATCATCTACCCCATCAAACTGGTAAGCTTTATTTGCAAGTCCATGACGATCCGTACTTAAGGACGCCCCGTTGACCGTGCCATGATTTCCATTGCCCGACATATCGGAAGCATTCCCGTCAAAGGGATACCAGGCGACCAATCCATTTTGTAAACTATTTTGCCCAAAGGATATTGAAGAGAAAAAAATAAAAAAACCGAAAATCAAACACGATGAAATGCCCAGTATAAATTTATGGAAATTTGAAAATTCTAAAATGGATAAAAATACTCTCACGCGCGGCTTGTATAATAGGGCATTACATTTAATTACCAAAAACAAGCATTATCTTACAAT
The DNA here is from genome assembly GCA_902580225.1 of uncultured Verrucomicrobiota bacterium. GTDB lineage: Bacteria > Verrucomicrobiota > Verrucomicrobiia > Opitutales > Seribacteraceae > Seribacter. The sequence goes on along the minus strand of CACHJU010000027.1, from coordinate 4,557 downwards.
TATTCTTATTATTATTGAATAGTGTATTGAATCCTCCAGTAATGTAGCTGAGGAAAAAAGGATGTTTATTCCGTATATTGACCTAAACTAAAGTCAAAATACAGCCCGGCTTGATCCTCTTGCTTAAGAAAGTATAACCAATTGGCTGATTGATGATGCCATAAATAAGGCCATGCCTGTTCTTGAGTCCAGAGCCATTCTCTTTTTTGAGTCCATAACCAAATACCGCCCTGTTTATCTTCCTCGGTATAGGCCCAACCCAGCTCTGTATGATAAATCCAGCCATTTACATGAACTGAAAAAGTACCCATCCATTCTGATCGCCACCACCCATTTCCAAGGGATGTCATTTTTCCATACCAGGTATTCGGATTGACTATTTCAGCAGTTCTCAATTCACGTAATCCACCTAGCACCTCGCTGCCTTTTGCATTCAGATAAGCACGGTAGAAATAACTGGTTCCGGGATCCAATTGGGAATCATTCAAATCGATAAAAAAATCATTTTGGGCATCATTCAGATTAGCTTTAAATCGAATGCCTGCCTTTAAATCAGGACTTTTTCCGACCAAAAATCCACTTTCGGTTATGGCAAATAATCCACGGTTCAAAATACTCCCCTGCAATCGATAAATATCGGTCTCATTTCGTTCAAGATAGGGCAAAGTGCTCACTGAAGCCATGTTAACGGGATTGTTTTGGTAAGGAACCACAAATACTTTGAAAGAAGTAGTCACCTTTTGATTGTTGGACATTCCAGAAATGGAAATCGTCGAAATTCCGTTTTGGTTGTATTGAAAATCAAGTATGAGTAACTTTCCTAAAATTTTTGTCGAAACTAGGGACGAATTATTTGACTCCACAGTCATAACGATCGAGGAGGGTTCATTATCCAGATCTCCAAACAAACCCGATAAGTTGACTGAAAGGTCAGGATCATTCTCGGTTGCATTGATGTCAGCCAATTTTTTTACTGTGAAAGGCGGATCATCCACCGGTGTAATCGTTAAATTAACTATGATCTTATCACTCAAATTACCATCACTCACCTGTACTTCAAAACTATCCGTGCCGTTAAAGTTCGCATTTGGTTGGTAGTTAAAGGTGGTGGGTGATGCCCCACTACCCGATACGGTAGCCACTCCATTACTTGCCGCCGAGCTAACACTCCAAACCAGCGATCCGGAGGAGGTGTCCAGATCGGTTGCATTTAATTCCGCCGGGGTCCAGCTCACATTCCCATCCTCAACCATCGACTTGCTCAACGGACCCGCTCCCTGTGTAATTACCGGAGCATCATTCACCGGTGTAACATTTACATTGATGGTGATTGAATCGTTCAAATTTCCATCGCTTACCTGCACTTCAAAACTATCTGATCCATTAAAATTGGCATTCGGCTGATAAGTAAAGGTCGAGGGGGATGCTCCACTACCCGAAACGGTAGCCACTCCATTACTTGCAACCGAAGTAACACTCCAAACCAGCGATCCGGAGGAGGTGTCCAGATCGGTTGCATTTAACTCTGCCGGGGGCCAGCTCACATTTCCATCCTCGACTAATGTCTTCGTCAACGGCCCGGTTCCCTGGGTAATCACAGGGGCATCATTCACCGGTGTAACATTTACATTGACGGTGATCTTATCGTTCAAATTTCCATCGCTCACCTGTACTTCAAAACTATCTGATCCGTTAAAATTGGCATTCGGCTGATAAGTAAAAGTGGTGGGCGATGCCCCACTACCTAATACCGTAGCCACTCCATTACTTGCAGCCGAACTAACATTCCAAACCAGCGATCCGGAGGAGGTGTCCAGATCGGTTGCATTTAATTCTGCCGGGGTCCAGCTCACATTTCCATCCTCAAGTAATGTCTTAGTCAACGGCCCGACTCCCTGGGTAATCACAGGGGCATCATTCACCGGTGTAACATTTACATTGATGGTGATTGAATCGTTCAAATTTCCATCGCTTACCTGTACTTCAAAGCTATCCGATCCATTAAAATTCGCGTTTGGTTGATAAGTAAAAGTTGAGGGGGATGCCCCACTACCTGACACTGTAGCCACTCCATTACTTGCCGCCGAACTAACACTCCAAACCAGCGACCCGGAGGAGGTGTCCAGATCGGTTGCATTTAATTCCGAAGCGGTCCAGCTCATAGAAGTGTCCTCTGCCACCGTCTTGCTCAACGGCCCGGCTCCCTGAGTAATTACAGGGGCATCATTCACCGGTGCCACGGTCACATTAATCGTGATCTTATCGTTCAAATTTCCATCACTCACCTGCACTTCAAAACTATCCGATCCATTAAAATTGGCATTTGGTTGATAAGTAAAGGTGGAGGGGGATGCTCCACTACCCAACACTGTGGCCAACCCATTACTTGCTGCTGAACTTACACTCCAGACCAACGATCCGGAGGAGGTGTCCAGATCGGTTGCATTTAATTCCGCCGGGGTCCAGCTCACATTTCCATCCTCGACTAATGACTTGCTCAACGGCCCGGCTCCCTGGGTAATTATCGGAGCATCATTCACCGGTGTCACGGTCACATTGATAGTGATAGTATCGCTCAAATTTCCATCGCTTACCTGTACTCCAAAACTATCCGATCCATTAAAATTCGCATTTGGTTGATAAGTAAAGGTAGAGGGCGATGCCCCACTACCCGAAACTGTAGCCACTCCATTACCAGCTGCCGAACTTACACTCCAGGTCAGCGATCCGGAGGAGGTATCCGCATCGGTTGCATTTAATTCTGCCGGGGTCCAGCTCACATTTCCATCCTCGACCAAGTTCTTGGTCAGAGGACCGTCTCCCTGGGTGATTACCGGAGACTGCTTACTCTGTGCTTGGATCGAAACGGCGAAGGCTTCGAGACTGCCCAAGCTGGTCAAATTAGTGTTTCCGAAAGTGGCAGTCTGATTGAAGATACCGGCAGCGATGACTTCATTATTATCGTTTGAAGCAATTTTCATGGGGTAATCCGAACTGGAACCACCTGCTTTCATAACCCATTGGAAAGTGCCGTTTGCATCAAGTTTGGCAACAAATACATCATTCGAACCAGAGCTGCTCAGTGTATAGTTACCGAATAATGCATTGCCTTGGAACTGTCCGGTGATCATAGAACTCCCATCGCTGAGCAAAGTGACACTTCTTGAAATGTCGGAACTGGTACCTCCGGCCCTAGAAACCCAAACATAGTTTCCCGAAGAGTCGAGCTTGGCAACGAAAATGTCATGGGAACCCGAACTTGTTCGGATTTTGTCTCCGAAGTTACATTCTCCTTCGAAATATCCGGTTGCAATAATGGAACTGCCATCGACAGAAGCTTCGACTCCAAATCCGGAGGCGTTAATGGAGCTACAACATTGGTTCTCACCCGCTTTCGTGGCCCATACGAAGCTACCATTTGCATCCAATTTAGCGACGAATGAGCTGATACCGCCGAATTCACTGAGCGAAAAATTCCCGAAGCTTGCGGTTCCTGCGTAATCGCCCGTTATGATCGTACTTCCGTCCGCAATTGTGGTTAGGTCACGAACATTATCATGACTCGCGCCACCTGCCTTGGATGCCCATATATAGTTTCCATTTGAATCAAGTTTGGCGACAAAGATCTCCCGAAGGTGATTGGTTGAAGTAAGGGTCGTGACTCCAAAATTAACCGTACCGGAAAACCCCCCGGTTGCCACAGAGCTCCCATCGGCGAAGACTGCTATGCCCGCTGCCTCATCGCTGGCTGTCCCTCCGGCTTGTTTTACCCAGACATAGTTCCCGTTCGCGTCAAGCTTGGCAATGAAGACATCGTTATAATTGGATGGGTTAGAAGTGAGGGAGGTACTTCCGAAACTGGCTGTGCCATTCCAATTACCGATTATGATAGAGCTACCGTCCGCCAAAACTGCTACATCTGCTACCCGGCAAGAACTCGTGCACCCAACTTTTGTGGCCCAAGCAAAAGTTCCGTCTGCATTCATCTTGGCTACATATCCATCCGCATCGTTGGTGGCGGAAAGGCTGATCGAATTTCCAAAATTGGCGGTTCCAAAGAACATTCCGCAGATCAGCGAACTGCCGTCATTGAAAACGTCCACGGAAAAAGCTTCCGTACGGTTACTTCCCCCTGCATGGTTTGCCCAATTGAAACTTCCATTGAAATTGGCGGGTCCGTCGACTGGGTTATCGGATAAACGAAGCACCCCGGTGGATAAAATCTGTTTTGGAGAAGGGCTGTTAGTCGTGGTCCCGTCTCCCAATTGGCCTTGGGAATTATAACCAAAAGCCCAAAAGCTTCCATCCGTTTTCAATATCATACTATGAACATATGCTGCAGCAATTTGGGACACCCCGGTGGATAAAATCTGTTTTGGAGAAGGGCTGTTAGTCGTGGTCCCGTCTCCTAATTGACCATGGGCATTATAACCAAAAGCCCAAAAGCTTCCATCCGTTTTCAATATCATGTTATGAGCATAACCAGCTGAAATTTGTGCCACTCCAGAGGGTAAAATCTGAGTCGGAACATTTCGTTGCGTCGTGGTCCCGTCTCCT
>CACHJU010000026.1 GCA_902580225.1 uncultured Verrucomicrobiota bacterium | reverse complement strand
TCGAAGAAAAACAACTTGTTTAGGAGAAATCCCTGGAGTTCTACGGTTGGATTCCAGCAAAAGGGAACGCCACGTCTTTTCATCCGGGCAATCTACAATTTTTATTTCAGGAACCGGTTCTTCTAGCAGTTGATTAATTGCCATGGAATCACGGCGCATTCGAAAACATAATGCAAAGGCTTTGCCGCTTTCTTTGTTGTCCAATACAAAAGGAGCAAATTCATTTAAATAATCGGCTAAAAAACGGACACGAAAGCCCGAACCCTTCGCTTCATCTCTTGAAAAGAAAATGAGTTTTTTATCGTCCAAGACATCAGATGCCTTCTGTCTTTTCAGGACTTCGTATATTTGCCTGCGAACCAAAGCTTCTTCGCCTGGTACTGACTGATTCGCGAATTTGTCATAAGGGTATTCAGAAGATAACTGAGGATGGTCACTCACCACCCGGTCCACCGCTTTTTGAAGCTTTTGTAATCCCTTATTCTCTGTTAAGTAACGAAGGTCAAAAGTGTCTTCCGCTCGAATCCGGTATGCATCCCGAAACAACCGGTGGCCAAATTGGTCAAACAGGTCATCATCTTTGGGCATCCCGGCGTGAACCGTGCTTTCGTCGGGTAAAACCGAGGGTGTTATTACAATAATAACCTCTCTCTTTTGTCCGGTCTCAGATTTTGAACGAAATAAAGATCCTAAAAAGGGAATATCGCCTATAAGAGGCACTTTTTTAAGTGTCTCCTCAGAATCGCGTGCAATCAAACCCCCCACAATAAATGGAGTATCATTGGCAATCCTTGCGTAAGTTTTAACTTCTCGAACAGATAAAGTTGGAGCAGTTGCCAGAACGACTGAATCTTTTCCTATAACCTCCTGATCCTTTCCGGGCACCCGGGCCGAAACTGCTGCATTAATTTGGAGAGACACCTCAGTTCCGTCACTGTTTATTCTGGGACGAACTGCCAATTGAATACCAGCAACCACATCTCTAAAATCAACCGCACTTACATAATCTTTAACAAATTTAGTATTCGCAATAGGAATTTTTTCAGAAACATTTATATAGGCCATTCGATTATCTAAAGTGAGAACGCTGGGACGGGACAAAACTTGAGCAGCTCCATCCTCTACAAGTGCCTGAAGTCTGACATTAAACTCCCGGAATACATTTGTTATAGTTGCATCAAGTTGAGCATTCCCGGGAGATGGATAGGCAATTCTTCCCAGAACTAAGCTGTCGTTCGCTCCATCCAGTTTATCCTGAGCAAAATTTCCTGCCTTGATCCCATCTCGCCCGCTGTTAAAATCCCACTCAACCCCCAATTGATCCAATGCTTGTGAGGATATTTCGAGAACCATCGCCTCGATCATAATTTTACGGGCAGGTAAATCAATCTGTTCGGTTATAATCCTCCTGACTTTACCAGCCTCCTCTGGAAATGTAGAATCATAAAAAAGAATCAATTCATTTATGGGGTCGGTTTCTGTCTGAGGAAAAACTTTTGCATGATCGGGAATCGTATCATGAAAAGTGGTTTCCGGTACCGTCACCACAACGGGTAGTTGTTTTGGATCAATTGGTTTATTGGAATCGCCAATGGTAACTCCATAAAAATTGAGCAACTGAGCACAACGAACCGGATCCACATAGCTTAACCGAATACGCTCGGAAACCATTTCGACTTGGTTGGATAACTTTTCTCCGGACACTTTTCCTGATAAAAGGTAAAAAAGAATTAAGGTGGACAAGGAGATGAAATTGGTAAGAGGATTTCTCATGATGAATTCTATTTTTTGCTAGCAGGATTAGATGGATTCGGAAAAAAATCTGAGAAAAAAGTCTGAATGGTTTGACCCATCCCACTTTTTTGTGAGGTTTCAGGGAGGCTCTCCCCCTCCTTTTGAATTCTCCATTTGGTTTTTATAATTTTGTCCTGACCAAGGACCATTTTCTCATTGAGCAGGGATAAAAATTTTCCGTTCCGGGCTGCCAGGCTGGAGATTAAATCAAAATCAAAAGCAAAAATAATCGAGTCGGTCAGAGCTGAAATAGTAGATAAACGCGATCCTTTTTTCAAAACCCCTTCTTCACCAAAATGAGTTCCCGACTCCAAACGCTCAATTTTAGCCTTACTTCCCATTTCTGAAAGTTCAATGGATGAACAAAGTAATCCTTCAGCAAGGAAATAGAAGGAGTCTCCCACATTTCCTTGGCGGTATAAAACCTCCCCCGCCTTCAAATTTTTAACCGAAATTTTCCTAATTAGTAATTCCCGATCCTCTTCGTTCAAAAATTCAAATAATTTACTTTTTCCAAGAACAATGTCGAAGTTTTCTTCACTCATTGAAGGAATTAGAGGATAATTTTTACCATCTTTCCAAAATATCATTTCTTTTTCCATCGATGGAGACAGTCCCGCTCGTGCGAGATGTTCGATAATGCTTTTGTTTACTACATGTTTGGATTCTTTCGGAGAAATATGAACCGGAAGAATAAAAAAACGAACTTCATATTTTTGACCAAACGACTGGGCTTCTTCCAGACGGACTTCAGGAGCTGGTTCCGATAAAATTTTTTCATTATCCACAAGAGCTTGAACTCCGGACATGAGCACCCGAATCGCTCGGTCCGGTGTAATCGAATAATCGAGAACAAAATTTAATTCGATTCGAAAGTGCGGTTGGGGTTCCATGTAATTGGTTAAAATTGCCTCCCCCATCCTGCTATTGGGAACCACAATCATATTTTTCGCAGTAGTCTTCAATCGGGTGGTTCTCCAATTAATTTCGAATACCTGTCCGACAATATGAGTTTCTCTTCGGTTTTGGTGGACCATAACCCAGTCTCCAATCTGAAAGGATTTTTCTATATGCATGGAAAGGCCAATAAAAACATCAAGGATCACATTACGAAGAGCAATCCCAATAACCACACTTAAGGCACCTGAAGTTGCCCAAATCCCTGTCACCGACTGATCAAAAACCGTAGCCAATACCCCCACCACAGAAATACCAAAAATACAAAGAGCGGTAACATCTTTGGGCAGACGGGGAACCGGTCTTCCCGAAATCCCTGATATAAATCCATCCCATATGAAAACAGTAATTAATCGCTGAACTAAAAAAGCGGTGGAAAACCAAAGGCCGATTTGAGTTCCATACTCAACCATATTTCTGACGATAATTGATGCATTACCCAAAAACCGATTAAGTAATTCCTCACTGCTAAAAATAACAATGAGGAAAAAAAAGAAAAAAGAGAGTGGAATCCACAGTCTTTTAAACAAAAAGATCACCGGTATTTCTTGATTAACCTTCGTTTGCCCGCTCTTCTTCATCTTCTACACCCCCTTGATTGCTCCGCCTAAAAACGGATTCTTCATAATTTTTCATTAACCGAGCCATCATGGCAAACTTTGGAATCGGAACCTGTTCGCCATCATGATGGATTACCTCAAGCATTGCTGAAAGGCTTTGGTTTACGAATTGATTAAAATTATATGCTTCGCCCAAATCTGAACAGACTCCTTTTATTTGATCAAAAGTCTGTTCTGGTACCCGAATCGTAACCGTTTTTCCTTTCGCCATCTACTTCGGGCTTATATCACAATCTATTGCAATGCAATAATATTAATTTAAATTTTTATTTACTATTGCATAAGATTGCAATAAAACCCGAAAAAAAAGTTATTAAATAAGTCCAAATATAGCTTGATTGGATATTAGAACTTAATAATATCAAAATATAACACACTAAACATGAACAAAGTTTTTTAATGAATAAGAGTAAATGTTTCGAATTGCCCAGTCATTTTTCTCGTCGAGAATTCCTGCATGTCGGTTTCATCGGAGGCTTAGGTCTTACCTTAGCCGATTTCTTGAGAATGAAAGCTCATGGTGCTCAAAAATTTTACCATTCCAAAGAAGGTAAGGCCAAAAGTGTAATTCACATTTATTTGCCCGGTGGTATGGCTCACCAGGAATCCTGGGATCCTAAGCCTTATGCCCCACTTGAATACAGAGGCCCTTTTAAAAGTATTCCCACTAAAATTCCAGGGGTACACTTTAGTGAACATTTTAAAGAATCGGCAAAAATAGCTGACAAAATTACCATATGCCGGTCCATGAGCCATGGCGAAGCAGCCCACGAACGCGGTACCCACAATATGTTCACTGGATACCGGCCAAGTCCTGCCCTCTCTTATCCTAGCATTGGCTCTGTGGTTTCTCATGAATTTGGCTCCCGGGACAACCTCCCCCCCTATGTTTGCATTCCTAAAGTTCCTAATGAATTTGCCGGTAGTGGATATTTAAGTTCATCTTATGGGCCATTCGGGATAGGTGGAGATCCTGCAAAAGGAGATTTTAAAGTTAAAGATCTTACTTTACCCAAAGGAATAACCGAGGATCGTTTTAGCAAACGCAGATCCCTTTTGAATACTGTAGACGATCACTTCAGGCAAATGGAGCAATCCGATGCTCTGAGTTCGATGGATAATTTTTACAACGACGCCTACTCATTAATCAGTTCGCAAGAAGCCCGGGAAGCTTTCGACATGAAAAAAGAAAGTGACAAAACCAAAGAACGGTATGGCAAAAATGAAGCGGGACAAAGAATGCTTCTTTCCCGCCGCTTGGTTGAGTCAGGTGTGCGCTTTGTTTCCATGACTTATGGCGGCTGGGATATGCACGCCAACATCGACAAGGGTTTTGTGAAACATGGTCCAGATCTGGACAAGGCCTACGCCACTCTAATCTCGGATTTGGATGAGCGCGGCTTACTGGACAGCACGCTCGTAATGATGACTTCTGAATTCGGAAGAACTCCAAAGATTAATAAAACAAACGGACGGGATCACTACCCCAAGGTGTTCAGTATCGCTTTGGCAGGTGGGGGAATAACTCGTGGCCAAGTTTACGGATCGTCGGATGCATTTGCCACCGCCCCCGAAGACAATCCTCTCTCGGTTGAAGATCTTGCCACCACTGTTTATGACCGGTTGGGGATTGTTGCCGACAAAGAATTGATGGCTCCGGGTGACCGACCAATCGAAATTGTGGATGGGGGTAAAGTGGTCAAGGACCTCTTAGCTTGATTTTTTCATAAGGTGTGGCTTTCCTTTTGGGGTGTTGTTCAGACATTAATTCTCCTTTTACTTCTAAAAGTTTAGGTCTTTAATATATTGCTCAGTTTATGAAAAGCATTTCTCTTCTTTTTTTCTTAATATATATTTTTGGTCTTTTTCTGAATGCCGCTGAGCCGATAATTACAAATGTACTCCCTAGAGGTGGACAAATTGGATCTGAACTCCAAGTCACTGTTTCAGGTTCTCGCCTTTTGGACACAGAAGACATTTTTTTCTATAAGGACGGAATTTCGGTAACCGATATTAATGTAACCAGTAACAAACTAGTCACAGCCAAATTCAAAATTTCTAGTAATACCGAACTGGGCCAGCACGAGCTCAGGATTCGTAGTAAGTCGGGAATCAGTACTCTCAAAACATTTTGGGTCGGCCCTTATCCTAACCTGGCCGAAGTTGAACCGAATACTTCGTTCGAAGAAGCACAAAAAGTGTCTCTTCAGAACACCATCCATGGCGTGATAAAAAATGAGGATGTTGATTATTTTAAATTCTATGCAAACAAAGGAGAGAGGATTTCCATGGAAATTGAAGCCATTCGTCTATCCGGTCCATTATTTGATCCTTACATTGCCATTCTTGATTCCGATCGATTTGAAATCGGCACATCCGATGATACCGAATTACTTCTACAGGACAGTACATTAAGTGTAATCGCCCCGAAAGACGGTCAATACTTTATTGAAGTAAGGGAATCTTCCTACAGAGGAGGCAATAATTTTCATTATCGTCTGCACCTTGGCAACTTTCCCCGACCACTTATTGCCTACCCAGCCGGTGGACAGGCAGGCAAAGAGCTTTCGGTTAAATTTCTGGGCGACCCCACCGGAACGATTAATAGGAAAATTAAGCTGCCTATAAAGGAAGATCTTTCCTTCGGTCACCGTGTTGAGCAAAACGGTTCCATCGCTCCTTCACCTAATGCAATTCGGGTCTGCGAATTTCCTTCGATTTTAGAAAATGAGCCCAATGATTCCATCAGAACAGCTAATGTATCCAAGCTTTCCCTGCCTTTGGCTTTTAATGGAATTATCGAAAAAGAAAAGGATATTGATTGCTTCAAATTTCAAGCTAAGAAGGGACAAAAGTTTAACATTTATGCTCATGCCCAGTCAATTGGCTCTCCTCTTGATCCTGTTTTGAATATATACGATGACAAAGGAAAAAGTATTAAGGGAAATGACGATGCTAATAACGGACGTGACAGTTTGATAACCATCACAATCCCCAAAGACGGAAATTATACTCTAAGAATCCGCGATCATCTCTATGCAGGAGGAGAGCGTTTCGTATACAGACTTGAAACACATCCCTTCAAACCAGATGTTATTGCGTCTATTCCCATGTTTGGAAATCGTGACACACAATCAAGGCAAATGATTCCAGTTGCACGTGGAAATAAAGCGGCCACTGCGTTAAATCTTTCGCGTAAAAACTTTAGCGGTGAACTTGAAGTAATCGCCGAGAACTTACCCAATGGAGTAACCATGCGAGTGCCTAAGGCACCCTCAAACTTCAATTCAGTACCGGTTGTCTTTGAGGCTAGTTCGGATGCTCCCTTAGGTCAAAGACTGGTAAATCTTAAAATCAGGCACACTGGGAAATCAGGAAAGATTATTGAAGGAAATTTTAACCACAATGTTGCATTGGTTTATGGACCTCCGAATAATCGTACCTATTACGAAAGTACATTCAAGCACTTGAGCGTGGGCGTAATTGAAAAAGTCCCTTTCTCTATTTTTCTCCATTCACCGGCTACCCCTATCGTACGTGGTGGCTCAATCAACCTAAAAGTTGAAGCTGTAAGGGATGCCAATTTCACTGATCCCATAACTGTTCGTATCCAAACCCGCCCCCCTGGCATCGGTGCAAAAGGCACAATCACGATTGCCAAAGATAAATCATCCGCATACTATTCTATGACTGCAAATGGCGGAACCTCGGTTGGTGTCTGGGATATCGCGGTACAAGGTGAAGCGGATACTGGAAACGGGATCCAAATAGCCTCATCAAAACTTACCCCTATCACTGTGGAAGACCCCTATTTATCAATCAAGATCAACATGGCTGCAATTGAAATGGGTAAAGCAGGCGAAATTATTTGTGATCTCGACATAAAACGCCCCTTTGAAGGAAAAGCTTCGCTTTCTATTCGTGGACTCCCCGCTTTCGCCACCACCACAGATCAGGAATTTGATGCCAACTCAACCCAGGTTATTTTTCCAGTCAAGACAGAGGAAAAAGTACGGGTAGGCATCACCAAAAATTTATTCTGTTTTGCCAAAATTCCCTACAGAGGAAACAAAATTACCCACACCGTTGGACAAGGGGGGCAAATTCGAATTGATAAACCTCCACCCAAGCCCAAAAGTGAACCCAAACCGAATTTGATTGTGGCCGTAAAAAAACCGGTTGATACAATAACGAAGAAGAAACCCTTAAGCAGACTAGAACAGCTCAGGCTCGCTAAATCGGCGGGGAATTAATAATGATGCAACATCTTAAGAGCCTGGGATTAGGAGTATTTTTCCTGTCTTCGTTGAATTTATTTTCAGAAAATAATTCAATAGTAAAAAAGAATACCAATTCAGTTATAAATTCAGAAAAACCGGCAACGGTCGCACCAAGTTTCCATAAGGAGGTTCGTCCAATCCTGGAGGCATCTTGTGTTGAATGCCACGGGATTGAAAAACAAAAAGGTGATTTACGATTAGACACTTTGAAGAATCTTTTAAAAGGAGGAGATTCAGGTCCGGCGATTGTACCCGGTAATATTAGTGAAAGTATTCTGCTTGAGAGAATTTTTCTACCTGTAGAGGATGATGAAATCATGCCTCCCGAAAACGGTCCTCTTTCTTCGAATCAGCTAGATATACTGAAAAGATGGATCATTACCGGAGCACATTGGCCCAAGGGTGTTCAAATATTCTCCGCTTCCAAGCATGAGCTTGCTCTTCGTAAAAAAGCTGAATCCAAAAAGCTGATCAGTTTGAATATTCATCCAAAACACATCAGTCTTTCCACCAAAGAAGATTTCAATTCTTTTTTAGTGGTGGCTAAGTATGCGGATGATGTAACCAGAGATGTAACCAAAGAATCTTCTTTTTCCCTAAGCGATGAAAAGATTGCCAGTATCGAAAACCATACCATCTCTCCGATCAAAGATGGAGAAGCCACTCTCAAAGCAAAATTTAAAGATCTGAGCGCAGAGCTTTCGATTAAAATCAATGATGCTCAGGCGGAGAGACCCGTCAGCTTTAACCTCGATGTAATGCCTGTTTTCTTGAAAGCCGGTTGCAATACAGGATCCTGCCACGGCTCTGCTCGAGGGCAGGACAGATTTATGCTTTCGTTGTTTGGTTATGATGCAAAAGGTGACCACCACCGTATTACTCGGGAACAGGGAACAAGGAGGATCAACCTGGCTATTCCTGAGGAAAGTATGTTGGTAGAAAAAGCAATCGCCGCCGTTCCCCACACCGGTGGTAAATTATTTGAAAAAAACAGTCAGCATTGGCATACTCTGGTTAATTGGCTAAAAAGAGGAGCCCCCGAGGATCCAAAAGATATTGCCAAGCCCACCGATCTTGAGCTTCTCCCAAAAAGTTTACTTCTTGAAGGAAAGGGAGCCGAGCAACAAATGTTGGCCATTGCTCATTACTCGGATGGAACAACTCGGGATGTAACCTCTTTGTCCGTATTTCAATCAAACAATGATGTGTCTGCTGATGTGGATAAAAATGGATTGATTACTGCCAAAAAAAGAGGCGAAGCTTTCATTACCGCACGGTTTGATATTTTTACCAAGGGTACTCAGGTCATTGTGATCCCAGAAGATTTACAATATGAAAAACCTGATCTTAGTACCAATAATTACATCGATGAACTGGTTCACAATAAACTTCATAAACTAAGAATACACCCTTCAGAATTATGTTCAGATGAGGTTTTCTTAAGGAGGGTTTACTTAGATGTGGTCGGTGCGGTTCCAGATGTTGAAACAACGGCCAAATTCTTGAAAGATTCGAATACCAACAAAAGAGAAATTATCATTGATAAACTTTTAGCCCGGAAGGAATTCACCGATATGTGGGTTATGAAATTTGCGGAATTGCTCCAAATTCGAACCGACGATAATAACGGGGTGAGTTATAAATCTACCCTTCTTTATTTCAATTGGATCAAAGATCAAATTGCGAACAATATACCCATGGATCAAATTGTCCGAGAATTACTCACCGCAAAAGGGGGTACTTTTGTAAGCCCAGCTACAAACTACTACCAGATCGAAAGGGATAATTTAAAGATTACTGAAAATGTGGCTCAGGTCTTCATGGGTATGCGTATTCAATGTGCACAATGCCATGACCATCCATTTGATCAGTGGACTCAGGATGATTACTATTCATTTGCATCGTTCTTTAGCCAAGTTGGTCGTAAACGTGGTGCGGACCCAAGAGAGTCTATTATTTACAACCGAAATAGTGGAGAAATCAACCATCCGATTCATAAAAAGCCAATGCCGCCAAAATTCCTTGGAGGTGAGATGCCTTCAATTAAGAAAGGTACAGATCGGAGAAAAGTTTTAGCCGACTGGCTTGCCTCTCCTGAAAATCCATTTTTTGCCCGAAATTTAGCTAATATAGTTTGGTCTCATTTTTTCGGACAGGGTATTATTGAACCCGTGGATGATGTGCGAATATCAAACCCGCCCTCCAACCCTGAACTACTCGATAAATTGGCCAGCCAATTTACAGAATATAATTACGATTTTAAAAAACTGGTCCGTGATGTCTGTAATTCTAGGGCTTATCAATTAAGTACTCGGACAAACCCATCCAACGAGGATGACCTCCGAAACTTTGCCCGCACAAAACTTCGCAGAATGCGGGCCGAAGTTCTTCTCGACGTGATCTCCCAGGTAACCGAGACAAAGAACAAGTTTCAAGGTCTGCCTCTAGGTGCCCGGGCTCTTCAAATTGCAGATGGTCGGTTTAGCAACTATTTTCTGACCACATTTGGTCGGGCGACGAGAGAAACGGTTTGCTCTTGTGAAGTGGTGATGGAGCCAAATATGTCTCAGGCACTTCATCTGTTAAACGGAGATGTGACCAACAACCGGATCAATCAGGGAAAAGTGATTCAAACTATGTTGAAGGACGGTAAATCACCGGACCTCATAATCAACGACCTATACCTACGCTGTTACTCAAGACTCCCTAGAGAAAATGAAAAGGCAAATTTATTGGCATCCATCGACTCGGAAAATCCGATCGAGGGATTGACGGATGTTTTCTGGGCCCTCTTAAATTCAAAAGAGTTTATTTTTAACCATTGATTGGTTCATATCGGAAATAATGTTTTTTTCGACAGGCATGAAAATTACTTCACAAATCACGGGTCTCTATTTTTTATCAGTCTTTGGCGTTATTGCTTCGCCCGAAAAACCAAATCTTGAAGATGATATCATGCCCATTTTCGAATCCAAGTGCAACTCCTGCCACAATGCCGACCGTGCTAGAGGAGGATTGGACCTGACGAATATGAATGCCATTCTGGTTGGTGGATCTTCAGGAGAAAGTGTAATATCGGGAGATGGCGAGAATAGCTACCTTTACAAATTAATTGCCCGGGTTGAAAAACCTTACATGCCTCAACGGGAGGAAAAAATGCCCCAAGCCGAGATTGACTTGATTAAAAAATGGATCGATCTGGGTCTCCTTCCCACAGCAACTGGGAAACCGATTCAAAAAAAGAAGTCATCTGTCAATCTTGCACTTGGAAATGTCAGCATTGGAAAACCGGAGGGACCTCCACCCATGCCAAAATATTTATCCCTGGAGCCATCGGTGGTTACCAGTCGTGCATTTGCCCCCTCGGCAATGGCATCTGCTCCATGGTCTCCCCTTGTGGCCATTGCCGGTCAAAAACAGGTCCTGCTCTACAATACAGAAACACTTAAACTGATGGGGATTCTACCCTACCCAGAAGGCTTTATCGAATCTCTCGTTTTCAGCCGGAATGGAAAATTAATAGTAGCCGGCGGGGGACGGGGGGGGAAAAGTGGACGGGTTGCAGCGTGGGAAGTTGAATCTGGAAACAGGCTTCTCACCATGGGCGAGGAATATGATTCAATCCTTACTGCCGATCTTTCCCCGGATCAGTCCCTGCTGGCAATTGGTAGCCCCTCGAAGCTCGTAAAAGTATATGATGTTGCGTCCAATGAATTGCTGTATGAAATCAAAAAACATTCAGAATGGGTGACACAAGTAGCATTCTCTCCGGATGGAATTCTCCTGGCAACCGCCGATCGAAACGGAGGGCTTCACATTTGGGAAGCAGAAACCGGTAATCCATTTTATTCTTTGGACGGACATAAACTGGGGATTAACGACTTATCATGGCGGGCAGATTCAAATATGCTCGTTTCGGCCTGCGAGGAAGGTTTGGTACGCACTTGGGAAATGATTAATGGTAAACAGATAAAATCATGGAATGCCCACCCCGATGGGACTATGACTGCCTATTTTGATTCGAAAGGAAACATTGTGACCGGAGGCCGCGATAAGAATGTAAAACTTTGGACGGGAGATGGAAAAGGAATTCGTACGATCAGCGGTTTTGGCGATATCATAATGGAAGTTTGTTACTCCCACGATGGATCCCGCATAATCGCTGGCGACTGGTCAGGTCAAGTATCGGTTTGGAACTCATCTGATGGTAAAAAAGTGGGGAATCTTCGTGCTAACCCGCTTGAAATCAATGATTCTTTAAATCTGGCGAAGGCAGCATTTGAAAAATCTAAGTTAATCCTTCAAAAAACCCGTACCACTCGCGATCTTGTTGCCAAGTTCTTACACGATGCAAAAACTGTGCATGATAAAAATGTAGAGGTACTAGATAAGTTAGAGAATGAAAATAAACTTGCCACTGCAGCACATTCAACGACCGAGAAAATGTGGAAAGATTCGATTGCTCTTCTGAAAACAAAGGGAGTGGAAAAAGCATCCAAAGATAAAGCATGTAAAGACCTTTATATTGAATTGAAAAAGCTGGACGCGAAACTGTTGAAAGATAGTCAAATTTTAACCACTGAATCAAATAAACAAAAGGAACGAACTGCCCTGCTTGCTATTCAAAATAAGGCACACCAAAAGATAGTCGCTGCGGCAAAAGATTCAAATGACACCCAACCTCTTGCCGCCTCCGTTCAAAAAACGAAAAACCTGGAAGCTTTAGTAGCTCAGTTAACCGAACAAGTTACCAAGCAACAAGGCGTGGTCAATGAGACATTAAAGAGAAAAAAAACTATCGAGCAAAAGATAATGACCGCCGAAAAAAATCTTTCGGTCAGTATCCAATCTTACCATTCAGCATTGGAGAAAAAGAAAAAAATGGACCTTAAAAGAAATGATATGATTACAATTTTAAAAAAAGCCGAAATTCAACTTACTACTGCAAAAACTAAGGTTTCCAATAGCCAGCTTGCCTTAAACAAAGCTGAGGAAAATGCTAAAAAGCCACATACCAATTTCATACTGGCTGAAAAGAATTTCAAACAGGCTCAACATGAACTCTCTCGGTGGAATGCCGAAGTCGTTAATGTTGAGCGTCATATTGAATTAAGAAACTTAGAGAAGTTAAAATTTGAATTGAGCGAATTCGAAATTGTACTTAATGAGTCCAAAGAACTTAAGAACTCAGCTGAAAAAGCTTTTCAAAATATTTCTGACTCATTTCGGAAATTGCCTGAAACTATTTTACGGAATAAAGAAATGGTTGCTCGGAAAAAAAACGCCGTGATCGAGACCGAGAAAAGTAAGGTTTCCGTTTTACAGGTCAGGGGTGAAAAAAACTCATTCATAAGGGAGGTAAATCGATTGGCCACCCTTGTCAAGAATAAGGCCGAAGTGCAGGAATCCGATTCCACTTTTGGCCAGGCTAGTAATAAATTTCAGGAGACTATTTCTTTACTCAAAAAAGATCTTGCTGAAATCGAAAATCTGTTAGCGACAAAGGAACAGGAAATCCTAGAGGCAAGGGAGGCAGTCACCCAGGCAGAAATTAGCCTCAGTCGTTCCATAAAACTCCTCGAGAGCACACCAGCTCAGCTTAAAAATAAAGAGCAAATTCTTCAAAAGGCCAAATCTGAGGAAACCCTCCGACAAAAAGAATTTAATTTCTTTAAAGGTAAAGTTGATCAACAGTCTGCTAAGGCAGATGCCCTTTTACAAAAATACCTTGATTTATTGCCCAAAAATTAATTTATTTTTTGGAGAAGCTTCTGCATTTCCAAGCCGATTATACTCCCTGGTCCAAGATCCAAGACATCTCTCCTTTTAAGAAATTCTATTGCATCCATTGCCTGTTCTTTCTGCCCACTTCGTGCAAGAGTCTCAACATACGGTCGGACTAGATTATAATACAGTTCACCTCCTGCAGTTTTTTCAAAATCCTTGACCATCCGCTCATAAGACTTTTCTGCATCTGCCCAAAGTTTCTTTTCAAGCTTATTCATTATTTGCTCAGCACCTTCTTTAATTGCTAAGTCGAATCTCCCCGAACGATTTTGTTTTACTATTAGACTTCTTATACGTTCTGCTTGCCTTGGATTTCCCATCTCATCATAAACATCAGCCAACTTTTTTTGCCCCTCAATTTTAAGGTCCACCGTGTTTGAGAATGCCTTCAGCCAAGCATCCCAAAAATTTCTTTTTTCTCGCAAATCAGATAATTTTTCTTCAACCCATCTAGCTTCCTCTTTCCAAACTTCAACATAAGCGGGATGAAGAGTCCTGGCACGCTTGAGGGATTCACGATAAAAACCAGCAGTCGGATTTGCCAATGCCCAAGCGTAATAATCAACAGCCTTACCTCTAAATCCGGTTAAGTTTTTTTCGCCACGGGCTAAGGCACCCAGTTCATCATCAGTAATTAGTTTCCAACGCTGCGGGTCAATTGCATTTCCTACTGGATAATTCTGGTTTTCATAACGGCCACAATCAGTTTCCCACCGGCCAGGATTTTTCAAAAATCCAAACCATGCATGTCCACCCCCACTCCCCTGCCCCACAAAAGTAAGAGTTGGTATTCCTTTGGCTTTTCCAGCCATCGAACTAAAGTATGCTTGATCAACACAAATTCCTCCTCTTGCCTGAATTGAAGCAAGTGAATAACTCCCGTAGGGCCAGCGAAACAGTGCCGCTTCCAACCTTGGTCGATCATACACTATTGAGGAAAAAATTTTACCAAAACTGGACCTTCGGTATTTTACACTTTCACGAACCCATTCCAGCTCACTGGAAGGTAATCTGTGGTCAATCACAAATTTCAACTCGGTAACCGAGAGTTGGCTTGGATCATACTCCAGTTTTCTCGCAGTATGAGCTTTGACCATGTCACCAAATCGCTTACTGGGCAAGGAGGGATCAAAGGGAACATCTTTTGATGAAACCTGATGATGAGGCCAATCCCGGGGAAATGATTGATCAAAAACAACCGCATACGCAACTGCTAGTGAAGAGTACCTTTCAATTTTCTCAGGATGTTGACTGGCAATGGATAGAAAAATTTCAAGGGCAAGGGTCTGTTTATCTTCTTGATGTAAAGCCTTGAGAAAAGTTTTTTGGAGGGATGCTTTTTTTCCAATCTGAATAAAGGTGTCCTTTAACTTCCCTCCCCCTTTTTCTGAGTCCAACCGTTTATAAAGATTCAGCCAGCGCCAATGATCGAACCAGGAAAAGAAATCCCTTCCCTCTCGGAGAGATCTTTTTTCTTTGGTCACCCAAATGGAGCGTAAGTTTGTCATCAGTTCATCTGATAATCGGTCAAAGTCTCCATCTTGATTCGCTTGCCACCATTCCTCAATAACGGCCGGACTCCAAATAGGAAGAGAATTGATAGAAGCTGTGCTGACGACTTGCCCGTAAGATTGATTTACAGAATTAACTTGTGGGGACGAAAGTTTGGTTCCAATAACGGAATTAACATAGTTTTGATCCTCATTGGAAAGAAGGGATAGCGGAAAGACAAACTGTTTTGAGTCACTTCTTTCAATGGTAAGTTTATCCCCATTCTTACTGATTAATCGTGCTTGGATTCGAACGCCGCTCGAAGAGGTCCAGGTACGAGAGGGAAATTCACCGCGAAGATAGGTAAAAGATATAAAGACCAAACAAAGTATAAAGATTAATCCAATTTTCATAATTTAAAGATAATGGTAATAATTGGTTGTGCCTATTATAATTCTTTGTGTTTTATGGAACTGTTTATTTATTAGGTAAATGATTTAAAGAGCCCATCCTTTTCGGTATTTTCTATTGATGTATTTTTTCGCTTCTTTCACGTTCGGTTCCATTCCTTCTCCATCCCAGTCAATCTTTTTACCGGTGCGAATTGCAAGATTTCCCAAGAGAACAGTCTCAGTAAAGGGACCAGCGTGGCCAAAATGAGACTGGGGGCTTCCTTCTCCTTTTATTCCATTTAGCCATTCCACATGATTGGCAGTTTGTACAGAGATTGTTTCCTGTTCAACCCGCGGAATGCTTCTTGGTGTGGATTCCTCTATCTGTTTGACCTCATCTGCATCGCGTCCCACAATTTTCCATTTTGTGCTAACCCGACTAAAGATCATGCTCCCCTTATCTCCCACTAAAACAGATTCATATCCTCTTAATTCTTGCTCCTCCGCGATACCAGGTGGAGGTAAATTTTTTTGTCCCTCTTTTCGGCCGTCATACCAAGTCATGGTAACAGGAGGCATTGCTCCCCTAGCCGGATATCGATAGGTAATCCTGGACCAGTTGGGTCCGGCCAATTTTGTATTCCCTCCTTGTTCAGCCTCTACGGAGAGTGGGTATTTTAATTTAAGTGCCCAGTATGGCATATCCATTATATGACAGGCCATATCTCCGAGTGCTCCTGTTCCATAGTCCCACCAACCCCGCCATTTAAATGGCACATATTTTGAACTGTAGGTCGTTTTAGGAGCTGGCCCAAGCCATAGATCCCAGTCTAAATCAGCGGGTACTTTATCCTTTCCCGGCCGGGAATTCATTCCCTGTGGCCAAATCGGTCGGTTTGTCCAAACATGAACATCGGTAACATTTCCAATTATTCCGGCACGGACCAACTCAACTGCACGGCGAATAGGTTCGCCTGCATGAGCCTGGTTACCCATTTGAGTTACAAGCTTACTCTCAGAGGCTGCCTTAGTGAGCACCCGAGCTTCATAAATTGAATGAGTAAGGGGTTTTTGACAGTAAATATGCTTACCAATATCCATTGCCGCCTTCGCGGCCACTGCATGGATATGATCCGGGGCACTTATCGTAACCGCATCAATGTCTTTTTGTTTTTCGAGCATAATCCGAAAATCGGAGTAAAGTTTTGCTTTTGGAAAATTTGTAATGCTCTTGGCTCCCCGAGATAAATCGACATCACACAAAGCAACAATATTGGCACCGCTTTCCGCAGAACTACCCACATCCCCAATTCCTTTTCCACCAACCCCGATACCGGCAACATTAATTCGATCATTCGCTCCCCAAACCCTAGAAGGTAAATATTGAAATGAAAAAACAGTGGAAGCGGCGGCTATAAATTTCCTGCGGGATATATTTTTCATAATAAATTGTGAACTAAATTTTAGTTATAATAAATTATAAACTGAAAGAAGTCGTATTTTCTGACAATCGAAATGTGAACAACAGGCAAACTTGACTTTCAAATTCCTAGGCTCAGTATGACTTCTAAGCATGCTTTTTAACCAAAGACTTTTCCATTTTCTTATATATCCAATCCTTGTAAATCTTTTATTTACAACCGGTCTTTTGGGCATAAATACACTTGATTCAAACTCATCAAAATTATCTGATCTGCAACTAGCAAAAAGGGATGCTGAGGACTTTAAAAACCTAGCCAAATTGATTAAGCCATCCATCGTCATTATTGAAAGTGTGGACCGGACCGGTCGGGAAGGAGGACGGGGCACTGGGTTTGTTGTTGATCCAAATGGCGTAATTGCGACAAATTTTCATGTAATTGGAGAACATAGGGAATTTAAGATAAGATTCGCTGATGGAAAAACTTATTCTCCGGAAGCAATCCTCGCAATTGATCGGGAAAATGATTTGGCCCTTCTTAAAATTGAGGCTAATAATTTGCCCGACTTACAACTTGGCAACTCCAATGAAATCTTTCCGGGGCAGGCAATCTTTGCCATCGGAAATCCACTTGGCTACAATCACAGTGTAAGTCGTGGAGTTGTATCGGCAATCAGGGAATTAGAAAAGGGGGACGGTAAACCTCTGGTACAAGTTGCCATTCCTATTGAACCTGGTAGCAGCGGTAGTCCGACCCTTGATTTAAATGGGGATGTCATTGCTATCCTCGCCATCAAATCGGGGGGGGCAATGGGATTTGGCATTCCGGCTAATAAATTAAAAAATCTGATTCAGAACCAAAAACCCATCCCCATCGAGAAATGGACGACTGTAGGAGCCTTAAACAAGTTGGAATGGAACTCCGTTATGTCCGGAAATTGGAAACAAAGAGCCAGTGTAATAACCGCCTCAGGACTTGGTTCCGGTTTTGGAGGACGCATGCTTTGCCTTTACGAAGAAATGCCCCCTTCCCCACCCTACGAATTAGAAGTTGATGTACGGCTTATCGACGAAAGTGGTGCAGCAGGCTTAGTCTTTCATTCCGACGGGAAAAATAAACACTATGGATTCTATCCGACCAATGGTTCCCTTAGGCTAACTTGTTTTCAGGGAAGTGGTGTTTATTCATGGTCTATTTTAAATACAGTTAAATCTTCCGCATACCAAACTGGTGAATGGAATCGTCTTCGGATAAAGGTTGGTAAGGAAGGAGAAATTAACTGCTATGTAAACGATACATCGGTGATTGAATTAAAGGATCGGACCCTTACCCGTGGAAAAATCGGCCTATGTAAATTCCGTGCACCCACTGCTGAATTTAGAAATTTTCGATGGGCTAAACAATTCCCTAAGTCTAAAGTCGCCCAGAAAACAAAACAGAAAGTAAAAAAGATAATTAAAAACTTTTCACTAAATGAAGGTCTCTCTGTGGATGGTTTTAAGCAATTGCTAAAACTAGGGGCACCCGTTCCCGAAATTCTCTTAAATGAAGCTGTTGCAAAGCAGAAACAGGCGTCTGCGATCAAAAATCTTTCTAAGAAAATTAAGGACCGTCTTGCCATTGACGAATTAGCTCAATCTCTGGTCCACGAGGATGAAAATTCAGTCGATCTACTGCGCTCCGCACTCCTCATATCCCGCTTAAATAATCCCAATTTTGACCTCGATACTTATATTAAAAAAACTGAAAATATGGCCTCGGAAATTGCCTCCCATTTCCCGGAAAAAGCCAACGGGGAAGAAAAATTAAAAGTGCTTGTTTTTCAACTATTTAAAGAAATGGGCTATCATGGAAGCACTCTTGATTATGATCATCCGTCCAATAGCTATATGAATGAAGTAATCGATGACCGCGAGGGTCTTCCCATCACCTTATCCGTCCTCTTTATTGAACTGGCCAATCGTCTTGAACTTCCAGTAAGCGGCCTTGGTTTGCCCGGTCATTTTCTTGCTATGTATCAGGATAAATCATCCCGCAATCCCAAAGAGTTCATCATCGATTCTTTTGAGGGGAAAATTGTTTCCCGAAAAGAGGCTTCTGAAATTACCGGATTAAAACTCAGCGAAAAGGACTTTGTTCCTGTTTCCAAAAAAGACATCATTACCCGAATGCTTCGAAATTTAATTTACTCTGCGGAAACTCAAAGGGATTCTGTGAACCGCCTCCTCTACATCAATGCAATTCTGGCCATTCAACCCGGAGACACTTACACCAGAGCAATGAGGGCCATGATCCACTACGGGGAAGGTCGATTTTCTGAGGCTTTAGAAGATATTAATAATTTAATCTCCAATGATCCAAATAATCCTGAAATGGCTCCCCTTCTTGAAATTAGAAATCGATTGATTGAAAAAAAATTTCCAGATAATCCCTAGTTTTTGATCATTCCAAGTCGTCTGCGGACCATTCAGGTTCACCGGTTTTCCCGTCCGGACCTTTGGAAAACAGTCGAAAACCGGGACCCTTATCTTCTCTCGGGTATTCATACACATACTCATTTCCCCAGGGATCAATAAAAGCAACATCCTTACCAAGCATTTCGGAAAGCCATAACATAAGAGACTTACCTTCATTATGTTCAACATCAGGTATTTGAGTGAGGTCATAAGATTTCAAATCATAACCAAATAAATGAGTGGAAATGGTCGGAGGATACGGGGGCAATTCAAGAGTTCCTTTCTCATTATGAAAACCGGCCAGCGAAAGAAATAGGCATTCACCAGGCGTACATACATTTTGGGGACAGGTCGGGTACCCATTGAAAGCTCTTCGGTACTCCTCAATCGAAACCTTTAAGGCAGTCAGTTCAACCCGAGCCTGTTTATCGGCCTGTTTTTCCAAGACATAAAAATACCCTTTGAACATCAAACTTATGAGTACTGCCACAATTGCAAGAACTACCAATAATTCGACCAGTGTGAATCCCCGAAAGTTCACTTTTATACAATCGCCTTCCCCCAACCAAGTTTGAGCAAAGCATCTCGAACCTCTTTTAAATCTTCATCCTCAAGGGCCAAAAGCTTAAACTTTTCATCCCTCTTGACCGCCTCTTTTAAAAAATCAAGACATTCTCCTGGACTTTTTAAAACACAGGCATAACAGGCAAGGTTAAAACGGATTAAACCGTCTTCATAATGCAAGGCAAGTGCTTCTATTAAAATTGAGCGGGCTTCGGCTACAGAATCACAACGCCTTGTCGCATAGGCGTCCGCAATCCACCAGTCCACTTCCTCTGGAAATTCATAACGCAGACTCCGGGCCACCTTCCTTGTTTTCTTCCAATTTTCCATTTCCTGATAAATATTAAGGGAAAAAATCTTAGATCGTTTTTGCCAAGGTTCCTCTTCGGGAAGTGCCCGTAATTCTCGTTGTGCCAAGTCATACATTTCCAGTTCAAAATATCCTTGTGCCCTTTGCCAATGAACTTCTGGTTTTAAAATATGTGGGGGCAGATTTTGCATTACACTTTGATTATTTAAAATAATACTAGGCTTTCCTCTCCGCAAGCGACAAAGAAAGAGCATTAAATCTGATTACAGCAATGTATTTAGAATATTTTCTCTCAGAGTAAAGGCTTGAGCCATTAATGCCTGTGAACTTTGAAGAAGAATTTGTTGCTTGGCTAATTGGGTCGATTCATCCGCCAAAACATCGTTCGTCAACCGAGAAATACCTGTCTCACTCAAAAAAACCTGATTATTTAACCGCTCTTCCGCAATTTCTAACTTGGACATATTTGAACCCAATGTGGCCATTTGTACTCCAATACCCTCAATCTCTTTCGCTAAACTTGAAACTGCTTCAGCTGCATCAGTTGCTGTGGAGATAGAATAATCTTGGAGAAGACCCAAGCCTACTGGAGTAAGAGAAATTGAAGATTGCTCAGAACCTGCTATACTTTGGTAGTTTGTAGGATCGGAAAATTCATAATATCCATTGGCTTGATACAGGGATGTACCCTCAACTAAAATAGTTATTTCTGTGGACTCTCCAGTTGCTTTATAACTTCTTACAATTCCATTAGCTCCAGTAAATTTATAGCCATCGTAATTTGTACCAGCATCCCATTTAGTAGTTTCTGTTCCATCACTGTAATTAAGACCTAATTGGGGCAAATAATCATTTTTATTGTCATATATATTATTGGGCGACTTGATCGCCCCGGTGTTGGTTTTTTCATTTCCTGCATCATCAGTTGGTACGAATTGATAAGTAGTATCTTGGCCGGGAGAGAATTCTACTATAAATTGATCGAAGTCATACTGATACCCAGTCCCTTCAGTTGCCCACATTCCAGTGTCAAAAATCATTGTGTCCCCCTGTTTTATCATATATCGGTTTTCAGCTCCCCCAGAATTTACATTTAATACAATATTCCCACTTGTAAACAAAACATCCTTGGGGCCGGCTTGAAAAAGACCATCCGAATTTCTAGGATTAGTTTCCTTTAATCCTTCATTGAACGTAACCTGTTTTTTGACAGTAGCTGCCATATCATCATACAGGAACTTTCCACTAAAAGTATCGTCGTTCAACTCCAGGGATGCCTGTCGCATTGAATCAAATTCTAAACTGAGACTTGCCCGATCAGAATCACTAATCAGGGGATCTAGAGCTTTGGCTGCCAAATCACTCATTCGTTCATAAATTTGAAGCGCTTTCCTTAAACCGGCTTCCTGCATTTGAATGTAAGTAACAGCATTTTGCATACTTTTAGCTAATTTAGCTTTGCTCCGATTCTCCGCACCCAATCGTGAAACCATACTTAACCCACCACTGTCTCCCAGTCCCCTTAGGCTTTCTGCAGCGTTACCCGAACTTAATAAACGCCCTACCGAATTTTGCACTCCATTGGCACTTTGACGCATGCTTACAGAAGCCTTGGCTATACTGGATGTATCTACTCCAATCATGAATGAAAAGAATTTCTCGTGATGGTTACCATAGTAAAGAATAAATCTTTTTACTCATGCCTTTCGCCTGAGTCATTAGAGCAATATTACTGTCCCTCTTAATTTTTGCATTGCAAATTCGAGTTAGGACTTGGGAAATTCATCCTGATTCATTCTCAACAATGTAATCTGACCAACAGCTACTTTTCCCCTGACAAATTCGAGGACTGTTCGATCAGGGAAAAATTTGATCCAAGCTTGCGTATTTGTAGCCCAATGCCTTTGATTTCCTCTAAGAATGCTTCTAGAGTTGCCCTCGCATCCTCAACGGTTCCAACTCCCATACCACTCATTGTCCCGAAGCCCACTAGGATTAAAGTAACCGTCTCCGAGGAGCCCTCTTCACCTACAGTCTGAAAATTTGTGGGACTAGTCTGTTCATACTTGGCGGATATTTGAACAGGTATTTTAGACTCAACCTCAACACTGATCACCGATGAAAAGGTAGTTGCTTGAGAGGTACTGACCTGTCCGGAATTAACAAATGATCTTGAAAAATCTGAAGTTCCTAGTTGTGAATTGTAGTAACTTTGATTGTCGAAACTGCCGTTGGGAGTGGGACTGTCTCCCGCTTTTTCGACTCGAGCAAATACTCGATGCAGTCCAACTTGGGCATCCCGCATTGATGATGCTAAATTTCCAACAATTGGTGCGTTGACCGAAAGCATGAAATTAAATCAATTTATTAACCAAGTTTTGATTAATGCCTTGAGCTTGAACAAGTAGGGCACTGGTAGCCTGCGAATGTAAATTCTTCTTAGCCAAATCAATCGAAGTCGCAGCAAAATCTCTTTCTTTTTTGGCCAAATGAGCTTGTTCAGCCACAAAATAAGAACCCAATCGATCGGTGGACATTAAAACTTGGTTTGTAATCGAACCAATATTTGCTCTTTTTTGAGAAATTGTGTCGAGTTCATCAAGAATTTTTGCACCGGCTAATGAGGCATTGGACTCGTTATTCACCGAATAACCAGACAAATTATCAAAGGCAGCAGGTTCAAAAATAATTTTATGGTCACCCGCATTGATCGAGAGTGACTTTTCACCGGCTTTAAAAAGATTATATCCTTGAAACTGGATATCTTGTAATTCAGCTAAATCTAATTTATGAGCTTCAAATTCCGCATTCAGAATGGATCTTTCAGTTGTACTGATAATCGAATTGGATGCGGAACCGGCAATATTTCCCATGCGATCAGTTATTTCTAATGCTTTTTTTAAACCAGCGTCTTGCATTTGGCCGAAACTGATTAAATTTTGTAGATTTTCCGATTCAACTTTCCTGTGGTCACTTAGACTGCTTAAGCGTGCAGAATAACTGGCGTCTCCTGAATTCCCTTCAGATATAGCAAGTTCTGTCGATTTGACCTTGAGTGATTTAGTGATGCTCCTCTGTAAATCGAGCATCGCTTTTCCCGTAGCATGAGAAAGGTTTCCATAAATAGGTGAATTGGGAGATAGCATACCTAATTAAAAATAAATTTGGTTAAATCTACACTGTTTTCAATAGTCTGCACCATGAGTAATGAAACGGTCCATAAATTAGATACCGTAAGTTCACTTTTGACTCTTGAAGAGTATACTTGCTGTCTGCTGTATCCTTTTTTTTCTACAAGGCGATTAGAAATGAGCGTACATGTCTCCCTTTTCAAGAAGAAATAATGATCATCAGATATAAATCTAGAAAAAATATCTGTGTATCCAGCGTGAAAGTTTTTAAAAAGTAAAAGCATGAGTAATAAATAATTGCCTCCATGCAATGACTATTTAGGGACAGGTGCCCACGCGTCCGTGCGTATGTGATAACAAAAACTCGAAATCGCTACTAAGTCAAATTATTTTTTAATTTTTTTCGACTCCATAAAACTGCCAGAAAACTACCCATGATGCAATGGACTACGGCACTTAAAGCACAGGGAGCTGGAACCATTGGTAACTGAGAGAAATGCTTGCTTGCCAGTGCCATACCCAACCCTGAGTTTTGCATACCGACCTCAATCCCTAAAGTACGACATTCGGCTAAGCCTGATTTGAAAATTTTCCCAAAACAAAGCCCGAAACCAAAACCGCCCGCATGCAAAAGACAAACTGACAAAATCAAAAAGGGCCAATTTTCTAGTATTATCCTACTTTTGGCAGCCAAAACATAACCCACAATTAACAAAATAAACATAACTGATAACAAAGGTGATATTTTAGAAACCTGTCTTGCAGAATTTTGAAAAAATCTATTCCATAAAACTCCGAGAAGAAGTGGAAATAAAACAATAAATAAAATACTTTTAAATAAGCTCCAGGCATCGACAGGAACATAGTGACCAGCATAAAAACTGGTTAAATAAGGGGTTAAAAAAACCGCTAAGATAGTGGATGATAGAGTAAGGGTCACTGATAGAGCCACATTCGCTTTTGCCAGAAAAACAATAACATTGGAGGCAGTTCCCCCAGGGCAAGAGGAAACCAAAATTAAACCCACTGCCATTTCAGGAGGTAATTCCAATGCCCAAGCAAGAAACGCACCCCAGGCAGGCATGATTAAAAATTGAGAAAACACTCCTAAACCGACCAGATGGGGTTGCTTCCATACTCGAATAAAATCGCCGGGTTCCAAGGTAATTCCCATACTCAACATAATGATTCCTAAACCATAACCAATTGCATCTTTTCCGTACCACAAAAAAAGGTCGGGGTTGTACAAGGCTAAAAATCCTACTAAAAGGGACCAAATCGGAAATAAATGGGTTGCCCAACTAGCAATTCGCTCACCCATATTTGACTTATTCCTCACAACTCACAAAAGTCCAACAGAACATGAAAACAAAATTGAAGGTTAAACTTGCACTTGTGCTTTCCTCATCGATAATTATTAATATTTTTCTGATCTGGGAGGTTTTTCGATTACGAAAGGAAATCGGACAAAATCACAATCAAAGCTTTGGAGAAAGCAAAGAATTGGATGAATTATGGAATGAAAATCAGCCTGAAAATAAAGGGAAAACACCTAATTAGAAATTTCCCAAAATTCTACTTCTCCCCACACCACTCCCCATCCCTGAAAGCGAGGAGAAAGACGGAAATACCTTGCATTTACAGCATTTAAATCAAGTTCGGCCCAAGCTCCCTTCCCTTTTTCGGTAACAAATCCATCGTATTCATTAAAATCAAGAAATTGTTGCCCATCTTTACTGACTTCCACTTTTACTTCAGCAAATTCGTCAGCCCGGTCGGTCGGTTGAAAATAAATTCGGAGAATCCCAATTTTTTTAGTTTTTCCTAAATCAAAGGTCAAAACTGGGTTAACTTTATACCAAGCCGTCCAGGTTGACCTCCACCCATCATCAGGTAGCTTTCCATCCATTAAGAGATTAGGATTTAGCCTGCCCGCGTCCATTGTGGGGTTCTTAGAAGAAGTTACTTTAGCAATTGGAGACAATTGAAATTTTCGAGAGTCTCCATCTCTAGCCCGATTTTGCGAAAGCAAAAAGGTACCCGTGCCTAAACCCAATAAAATATATGGTAAATATGTTAAAATCCTTTTCATTCCTATGTTTTGATTAAATTACCCTAATCCTGCAAGTTTGATTAGCTGGAATGTTCCAAAATTTCACCATCGATATACACATCTGCCCATACCCAAAAACCACCAGCTCCTCTTTCCAAATTACGAATTTCTACCATTTTGGATCCCTTCAAAATTTGTTGAAATTGATGCCATTGTCGAAAGGCAGCTCTAGCTTTACTCGAATTCGCATCGGCAACTGATTCAACCTTTAGACCGCGAACTTTAATTTTCAATGCTCGTCCAAAAACTGGATTTACCCCTCTCACATGGGCAACAAAAGTATTCCCGTCCAAAGTTTCTAATATATCACGGGTTACATCCAGATCAAACCTGGAAGGAAAAACACGATTAAACGAATTTTGCGATGGAGAACAAGCGGCTAACAGGAATAGAAAAAATAAAAATAACCCACAAACGCGCATTCAATTATTTAGAATAGGAATGCGAAAGAAGTCAATCTTCAGACCCTTAAAAATTCATAACTTTCGATTAACCATCCAATGGCAACCTGACTCCTCGGCAATTTTTATAAACATTCTCTCCGCCTTATTTAATTTTCTTCCCTTTCTTACCGAAATTCCCCATGTCCGGGATAATTTTTTGGAACCTAATGATAAACTTACAAGTTCTCCTCGCATAACCTCCTCTTCAACGGCCCAATTAGCAAGGATGCCCACACCCATCCCAACCTTGATTAGCTCCTTACTCGCTTCAGGACTGCTTATTTCCATAAAAGAGGAAAGGCGAAGACCTAATTTATCGAAATAATCGGTTAACATTCTAAAAGTGTAACTGGTTCGGTTGTAGAGAATAAAATTTTCCGATCTCGCATCTTCCCAATTAACTTTTTCAGCTTTAGCCCACGGGTGATCAGGGGAAACCACAATTCTTAATTCGTCATTAAAACAGGGGACAAATTCAATTTCCAGTAAGTGAATCGGGGCTAAGGTAATCGCCAGATCAATCTTGCCCTCGCTCAACAAATCAAAGCAAGCAGGGGTATCATCACATTTCACCTCAAATCGACATAAGGGTTGTGTATCCTTAAATTCTTTCAGAATCGGCGGTAAAAAAAAACGACAGGCTTGTGCACTTGCTCCCAGTCTGATTCTTCCCGTTCCAAATTTTTCAAACCCATCTAACTCTTCCCGCACATTTTCCATTTCATCCAAAAAGGGACGGACAAAATTAAGCAACCGGTCACCGGCTTCCGTTAAAGACACTTTTTTACCTTGTCTTCGAAACAATCTACAACCTGCCTCTTCCTCCAAATTTTTCATTGAATGACTTACCGCAGATTGAGTAAGGAATAAGTGCTTTGCTGTTTTTGTAAAACTTCCGGTACGGCAAAGCATATCAAATGCCTCCAATTGCCTAGTGTCAAAAGGTCGAATTCTTTTCATGTAATTTCGGTTCCATAGCAAATCATGAACCAAATTTATATTATTGGTTATTTTGTCTAAATTTCTTTATCAGAATGAAATTTTTAAGCCAAAAAAAGGGATAGTTGAATAAATATATAATCTTCGCGCTTGTCTGCTACTTCAGAAATTCATAACTTTTAAAAATGCATGTCATTTCTATATTTCTGACAATTCCCATTCTCTTACTTTTCATTCCTAACCCTGGTATGGCCCAGTTGCACCCTATGGAATCTTTAGGGCGTGAAATTTTTGATTCTTATCGTGCTTCTCAATTTTCAAAATTTTATAACCGTTCCATTTTCTCTTTAAATGAAAATTCATTTAAATCTTTTTTATTCCAAATAAGGAATAAATCTCTACGAGACAACTTGATTCAACTGCATAAACAAAATTTTCCTCCCAATGCTACTTTTAACGAGAAGTGGGAACTTGCATTTAAACATCAGTGGCGCCAACAATTACGACACCTTGCCGCTTACACACCATCCAAAATTCGGAACGAGTCCTTTACTCCGATTTTAAAGGAAGCCCGTGAATACGGAGTTCAGTGGGAAACAACCAAACTCCTGGCAATCGAGGCACTTCTCCCGATAAGTTGGCAAAACGGAAGATTTAAAATCAAGGGGGATTTAGACCTTGATGCAAATACCAGCAACCCAAGAATCCTCTACATAGATCGAAACCTGAATTACCGTCTAACTCTGGACAAGCTTACCTACTCCAAGACTTTTATGATCGGTACAGAAAGCGAAGATTCTGAAAAAAGCTACAAGAAGGGAATACTCGGAAATGGGTCCGGGCAAGCAGATATCCTGTTAAGATTTGATACAAACACGCCTTCAGAACTCTTTTACTTCTGCCCGGACCAAAAGGGAGCGGGAGGTCCAATCATAGTGAAAGACTTTGATGATTTGAATAAACCGAATCAAAGAACGGATATATTGTTAACCTTTGCCTACGACCAACCGGCTCGAGCCTTTCAAATCATTATTAAAGATGCTCTTCTTTCTGCAGGCGGAGCAGTTTTTACTGAGCGTCCCAAATTTCTGGGAGAGGTTTCTCTACCTCGGGGTCTTTCATTTCCTGACTGAATTTGAATTTAAGGTTTATCTAAAATAACCTCAATTATCTCCCCATTTTTAAAACGGATCACTTTTACTGGTTCGCCCATATTGTTCCATTCCCTAAAAACACCGTTCTCTCGTCCATCAAACCACTGCCCTTCTTTTTTTAATTTTCCATTGGGCCACCAAAATCTCTCCATCCCATCCTTTTTTCCCTTGAAAAAATCGGCCTCTCCATGCGGAGATCCATTCTGAAAAACTTCAGTTGCTCGTCCTGTAAAAGGATTCCTTTCGACATCGTAATGCCATAATCCAGTAATTTTATCCATCACTAAACCACTTCCATCCACGGTCTTTAACTTTAAAGAAAGACGGGAATTCTCCCACTTCAAAGCATCAATCTTCAATTCCAATTCTTTTAGCTTCTGCTTTCTGGCAAAAGCCGATTCGCCTGAAGATACATTTAATGTCTTCTCTTCACTATTTTTAGAATCCAAGCATCCGGTAAAAAAATAAGCCGTAATAATTGGAAAAATTAATAAAAATTTCATTATAGGATCGAATAAAGCCTCTTCATTTAAAGGCAAGTGCAATAGGTTTGTGAAAATTTTTAAACCATCATTTTTCTTCGATGATTCTCTTTGAATTAATTTCTTTTTCGAATAGTTTTAAATAATGAAAATATCTGAATTCAAATGTCACTTATCTCAAGTCAAGGAAGTTGTTATTATTTTACCGAACGGATCTTTTGTTCCACCTCATTTTCATGTCACCGAATTGGGTATTATATCAAAAGACTTCATCGATTGTGGTGGTTCCATTCGCAATGAAAAATTA
>CACHJU010000025.1 GCA_902580225.1 uncultured Verrucomicrobiota bacterium | reverse complement strand
GGATTTAGTATAAGTGGTTTGAAGTTTGGTATTACCCTTGGCTTACTTTTTGGCCTGCTTAATATTGTACCATACTTGGGTTCAATTGTGGGTATCGCCACCGCGTTACTTGTCTCTTATTTACAACCAAGTGGGATTGCAGAAAGTGGGGAATGGAGTGTCTTGATTGGTTGTGGAATATCTTTTGTGGTCGTTCAATTAATTGAAAGTTATTATCTGACACCAAAAATAATGGGTAAGCAAACTGGTCTTCATCCAGTTGTGGTTATGGTTTCTATCTTTTTCTGGGGTACTGCCTTGGGAGGAATTCTGGGAATGATTTTTGGGATTCCACTGACTGCGTTTATAATTATAACTTGGCGTTTGTTGTGTAGAAAATATTTCAACCGTTCTTTTGGTTGAGACTTACCCTACCGGTTATCCTACTAAATCTGTCTATAAGTTTCTATTAAATGGAAGATGAGCGGTTGAAATGCAGATTAGTAGTTTTTTAAATTTAATGTGCCTTAATCTGACCATCGACTTTCATGAAAATATTCTGTTATTGCTTATTTACTATTTTCATATCCACTTTTTGATGGTCAAGATGTCCCATTCTAAAATAGGTTATTTTTTATTAAATGAGTAAGTTTTGACGGATCAGCAGAGTCGGCCTTGTTTTATAATCAGAAGGGGAAGACCGCATCATAAAGATTGAGATAAACTTTCTTTGTAGGTGGATTCTGATTGGCAGAATAGGGAGAAACTTTTCTTATAGAAATCAATTATTTCCTCTATGAAAATTCTTTTTTCCTCTTTTCTATTTTTATTAATTCGAAATTCATTTTTAGTTGCTGAACTCAGAACCGACTCTTTGTTTAATGGAAAAGATTTATCCGGGTGGGCAATGGATGTTCCAGCCCATGATAAAAAGCCTGATTTGGCAAAACCATTTATTGTTCGGGATGGTATGCTTGTGAGTCTAGGTAAACCATTTGGGCACCTGATTACTGAAAAGGAATATGAAAATTACCGTTTGATTGTGGAGTATCGATTTGCTGAAAAACCGGGGAATTGTGGTCTTTTAGTCCATGCTTCTAAATTGCGAAACCTCTATAAAATGTATCCCAAATCAATTGAGGTACAAATGAACCATACCCATGCGGGAGACTTTTGGTGTATCTTAGAAAATATCGAAGTTCCCAACATGGTGAAGAGAAGAGGGGCCAAAGATAAATGGGGAATTACTGAAGGGAAAGCCCGACGGATTCTTAACCTTACTGACGGATCCGAAAAGCCGGTCGGGGAATGGAATCGAATGAAAATTGAATGCCTTAGAGAAGAGGTGAAGGTCTGGGTAAATGGGGACTTGGTTAATTATGGACATTCCTGTACCACCCAGAAAGGGAAGTTGGCCATTCAGGCGGAAGGTTCAGAGGTGGAATTTCGTAGGCTTGGTCTGACTCTTATTAAGAGACTCAGCAATTAAAAGGGAATTGAAGCATGACTTTAGTTAATTTACTCATGGCTTTGGCTCCTGCTTTGGCGATTGCCCTTTTTATTTACTGGAAGGATAAGCATGAAAAGGAACCAGTTAGTGTTTTAGTCATGTGCTTTATTTTCGGGTTATTGATTTGTTTTCCCGCAGGGTTTTGGAATTCTGGGATATTCGAAATCTTTAAGTTCGATTTGGATGCAAAAGATAATGGAATGTTAGTTTCTTTTTTTATGGCCTTTTTTGTGGTCGGTTTGGGCGAGGAGTTCTTAAAATATTTGGTGGTAATGTTGTATGCTTTTCGAAAATCAAGTTTTAACGAGCCCTTTGACGGAATTATATACACGGTAATGGTCAGCCTGGGATTTGCCGCATTTGAGAATATTTTTTATGTGATGGATGGTGGAATGGGTGTCGCAATTATGCGAATGTTTACTGCAGTTCCAATGCATGCCGCATTTGGGGTGGTCATGGGATACTACATCGGATTATCAAAGTATTACCAAGGTTCTGAACGAACTGAAAAAAGTTTAAAAGGTCTGTTTTTTGCCGTTTTTCTTCACGGTGCTTATGATTTTGTTCTTTTTCAAGATGATATGCCAATACTCAGTTTCTTGATTTTCCCCATGATCATATGGGCTATTTCACTATGCCGAAAAGCGATGAAAAAACACTTGGATGT
The DNA here is from genome assembly GCA_902580225.1 of uncultured Verrucomicrobiota bacterium. GTDB lineage: Bacteria > Verrucomicrobiota > Verrucomicrobiia > Opitutales > Seribacteraceae > Seribacter. The sequence goes on along the minus strand of CACHJU010000025.1, from coordinate 27,080 downwards.
TTCGCCTTTCAATCCGAATAACAAGTAAGTGTTTATAAATGTGCGCAAGATTACCTTGAAACCTTTTGTTTCTTTGGCGATGGATAAGGGATAGTAAAAATAAATAGTTTTAATGGCTACCAAAGATAAAGATTTCGTTCACTTACATGTTCATTCAGACTTTAGTCTGCTCGATGGTTGTTGCCGAATGGACCGATTGATGGCTCGGGCACAGGAATTAGGGCAATCGGCGATGGCACTGACAGACCATGGTAATCTTTTTGGTACAATTTCGTTTATCAAGCAGGCTGAAAAACATGGAATTAAACCAATAATTGGATGTGAGGGCTATCTGGTTACGGATCACAAAAATGATGAGAAACCTGGTAGGGAAAACCATAAATCTTATCACATTGGTATGCTGGCCAAGAATTATCAGGGATATCAAAACTTATCCAAAGTAGTTTCGGATGCTCATGTGGATGGATTCTATTACCGACCAAGAACCGATTTGGAAACATTGGCAGAACATGCTGAGGGACTGATTGGCTTCACTGGATGTATGCAAGGCTGGGTTCCCCAGTTAATTTTGCGGGGAAAAGAACATGAAGCCGAGCAGGCAATGGGGCAGATGGTGGATATTTTTGGTAAAGAGAACTACTTTGTTGAACTTCATAATCATGGAATTGAGGAACAAGCTCAATTGGTTCCCGTACTTTTAAAACTGGCCAAACAGTTTGATTTAAAAGTAATCGCATCCAATGATGTTCATTATGTAAAGGAAGAAGACTGGGCACCCCATGATGCTCTACTATGCATCCAGACGGGTTCAAAAATTGATGATGACAAACGGATGCGTTACGATGCCCGGCAATTTTATTTAAAATCGCGAGAGCAAATGGAGGAATTATTTAAAGAAGAACCAGAATCCATAACTAACACATTTGCGGTGGCTGAAATGTGTGATTTGAAGCTTCCATTTGGTGAAAATAATTATCCGGTTTTTACTCTTCCCCCGGAAATTAAGACAAAGATTACGGATAATGTGGAGTATCTAAAACATTTGTGTATCGAAGGATTGAAGGAAAGGTATGATAAGAACTACCTGCCTGAGGATCAGCGTGAAGAGAAAACGGATGAAAAAGTAAAAGAATTGAGCGAGCGTATAGATTATGAATTAAGCGTAATTGCCAAGACCGGTTTTAATGATTATTTTTTAATTGTTGCTGATTTTATGGGATGGGCTAGGAAACAGGAAATCCCTGTCGGCCCAGGCCGTGGTTCCGGTGCGGGTTGCCTTGTGGCATATGTTTTAGGTATTACGGATATTGATCCACTACGTTTTGGCTTGTTGTTTGAGAGGTTTTTGAATCCGGAACGGGTTTCTCCACCCGACTTCGATATTGATTTTTGTATGAAGCGAAGGGCTGAGGTGATTGAATATGTTCGAGAAAAATATGGCCGTGATTGTGTAGCCAATATTGTGACTTTTGGCACATTTGGTGCAAAAATGGTGGTTCGTGATATAGCTCGTGTTCGCGACCTGCCCTACTCGGAGGCAGATAAATTAGCCAAGATGATTCCTGATGACCTTAATATCACATTAGAACAGGCTCTGGAAAAAAGTCCCGAATTTAAAGAGGAGTGCGAAAAGAATCCCATTGCCAAACAGATCGTTGAAACTGGACAAGTGATCGAAGGAATGGTCCGTAATGTGGGTACACATGCCGCCGGGGTAATTATAGCTGACAGACCATTGAAGGAGTTTGTTCCTTTGACCACCCAAGATGGAGTCCTGACTACTCAGTTCCCTAAGGATCCAGTGGAAGATCTGGGACTTTTAAAGATGGATTTTCTTGGATTAAAAACCCTCACTGTGATTGCGGCTGCGGAGAAACATATCCGGGAAAGGAAAGGTTTCTCTGATTTTCGAGTCGCAGAAGTATCCATAGAGGATGAGAAGACTTTTGAATTATTAAATGAGGCTCGGACGGTCGGAGTTTTCCAATTGGAATCGGATGGCATGCGCCGTTTGTGTAGACAAATGAACATTACCAATGTGGATGAAATTATCGCCCTGATCGCTTTGTATCGTCCAGGGCCGATGGACTGGATCCCAGATTACATTAAAGGGAAAGAGGATCCATCCACCATAAAATTCCCCCACCCACTGCTCGAAGAGGTATGTGAAGAAACCTACGGGGTAATGGTTTATCAGGAACAGGTTATGGAAGCAGCCCGTCGAGTGGCCGGATATTCGCTGGGAGGGGCGGATATTTTGCGTAGGGCAATGGGGAAGAAGAAGCCAGAGGAGATGGCTAAACAAAGAGAAATTTTTGTAAAAGGAGCCAAGGAAACCAATAATATTACAGAAAAGAAGGCTAACGAAATTTTTAGTATTCTGGAAAAATTTGCTGGTTATGGGTTCAATAAATCGCACTCAGCTGCATATGGAGTGATTAGTTACCAAACTGGATATTTAAAAGCCAATTTCCCCGTTCATTTTATGGCTGGTGTGTTATCATGTGAATTGGGTAATTCAGATAAGTTGTCTCATTTTATTGGCGAGTGTACAGAGATGGGAATATCAGTACTTGGACCTGATGTGAATGAATCTGGAGAAAATTTTACCCCGATTGAGGGTTTGGAGGATCAGTCTGATTCTATTCGTTTTGGACTGGCTGCAGTAAAGGGGGTAGGGGATGGCCCATCCAGTGTAATTGTTGGCGAACGACAAAATGGCCCTTATCTTAGTTTTTCGGATTTGGTTGAACGGGTGGATGGAAAAGCAGTGAATAAAAGGGTCTTGGAAAATTTAATTAAGGCGGGGGGCTTTGATTCGCTTGAAAATAGCCGTTCTGCTTTATTGGCAGATCTGGACCGAGCAATGGGAGAAGCTCAGTTGAGAAGAAAAGATCGGGAGGCTGGACAAGTAAACCTTTTTGACATGATGAGCGAAGATGAAAGCGAAGAAGAATTATCCGACCGTGTGGGGTTTTCGACAATTTCGGATCTGCCTGAAGTGGAACCGATGGATGAATTGGAAAAATTGCGATATGAAAAAGAGTTACTTGGTTTTTTTCTTTCTGGTCACCCAGTAAATACTCTAGCTGGTTTAGGACCTTTGTTGGACGATATCACTTCGGACGAGATCGATAATCTGAAGGGTCGAAGATCCTTTCGTCTATGTGGAGTGCTTGCCGAGATTGAAAGAAGGTACACCAAAAAGGATGCTAAACCATGGGCTCGCTTCACTCTAATGGCTAAAGAGAAAGATTTTTCCATTCCTATGTTTACTGAAGCCTTCGAACAGTACGGGGTGCACTTAGAGGATGGTCGAATTGTGGTAGTCGAAGGAGTAGCTTCCCACAAAGATGGGGAAACCCGTTTGAGTGTTACTAGCCTTCTACCAGTGGAAAGTGGAATTGGTGTTTTAACCGAGGAGGTCACATGGCTACTGGATCCAGATGATTCTGATTGTGAACAATTTACTCTAGATATGTTTGCCTTGGGAAACCAGGGGAAGGGGAGTACATTAATTCGCCTGGCTTATGCCAGAAAGGAAGAAAATGAGGGGCTGGTGGTCGAAACAGACAGTCGGTTTACGATGAAATTTTCCTCGAAAATTTTCAAGGAATGGAGAGAAAAACCACCTGTCCGCGGAGCCCGTGTCTTAATGCGTCCTACTCAACCGCCTCCCGAAAGAAAATTCGGTAAGAAAAATGCCTAAACTATCTTCCTCCTTGACCTTAAGGCATGATTCTTTATTTTATTGTGCTTTTATATGACAATTGAAATTAAATTACGCAAAGGTGAGCCCATGGATCGGGCGATTCGTCGTTTAAAGAAACGCCTTGATCGTGAAGGCACGATTCGTGATGTTCGTGACAAACGGTACTTTAAAAAACCCTCCGATAAGAAAAGAGAAGCTCGTAAGGTTGCGGCCTTTACTCAGATGCTCCGCACTCGATACGAGAAAATGTAATTTGGAAACCCCTCGGGGTTTTGCATCAATTTTGATATGGGGAGATCAATAGTTTAAGATGTCCCAATTGCACAATCGTTTAAATCCAAGCCTTCGGGCGGAGTGGAATTTATTTGACCGTCAGAATTCATCTTCGGTTGAATTTTTATCCCTCTGTGAAAAAATGATCTCAGTTGGCGAATTTTTACTCGCACATGATGTGGCTAAAGCGGGACTTGTAAGGCACAAAAAGGATCGAAAATTATGCCAACGTGCTGCTCATGCATTATGCAAGGCGGGCTCTCCTAAAACGGCATCCAAGCTACTGGAAGATTTAGTTGCCGGAGGAGATCGTGGGGTCGAAACGCACAGTTTATTGGCGAGTGCATACAAAGATCTCTGGGAACAGGCAACTGACATGGATTCCAAGAAAAAATATGCCGAATTGGCCATTGCAAGATATAAGGAGGGTTTTTCAACTAATAGCTTTGATAATTTAAAAACCAGTCAGAGGCAGGATTTGGAAACCCAATACTATCCATGCATTAATATTTCTTTTATGCATTTTTTTTCCGGTGATAGTGGTGCCGGAAAAGATTATGCTGAAAAAGCATGGAAAATTTGTGAAAAGTTAAAAGCCAATGGGAAAAATGATTATTGGATCCAAGCCACCGAGGCTGAAGCTTTATTATTACTTGGCTCGGTGGATGATGCGGTTTTTGCATATTCGGAAGCTGTAGCTATTCCGGAAGCCAAGCCTTCTTGGATTTCGAGTACAAGAAAACAGGCACTACAGATTGCGAATGCCTATGAGGATAATGAAATTAGGGATAAAGTTCAGGGAGCATTCCCAACATTGGGAATTGTGGCATTTTCCGGGCATGTTTTGGATCAACCAGGTTCGATTCCGCGTTTTCCTCCTGAGGCGGAAGAAATCGCTAAAAGGGAAATAGAAATTGCCTTAGAGAAAATGGATGCAAGTTGTGGTTTCAGTTCTGCGGCATGTGGTACAGATATTATATATTTGGAAGCCATGATTGAGCGGGGTGCCGAGACTCATATTTTTCTGCCTTTTGCAAAAGAAGAGTTTATTGAAACCAGTGTTCGAAGAGCGGGCGGGAATTGGGTTGCCCGATTTGAAAGCGTTCTTGATCAAGCAACATCGATTCATTATGTGACCAAAGACGGATACAATGGAGAGGATACACTTTTTACTTTTTGCAATGATGTGCTTCTTGGCTTCGCGGCCATGAGGGGAAGGGGAATGGATGAAGACCCAAGATTACTTGTTTTCTGGGATGGTCAACCTGGGGCAGAAGGGGGAACGGGAGAATTGGTGAACAAATGGAGAAAGAACTTTAACGAACCCATGATCATTGATGCGAAGCAGGTTTTAAAAGCTACTCCAGAAATTAAATGGCATCCTGTTCATGCTGGGGAAACGAGTCCGGCTCTTGTTATTCCCGATGATCCCAAAGTATTCCCTAGAACCATAAAGACCATGCTTTTTGCGGATGTCGAGGGGTTTTCCCGCTTGGATGAAAGTAAGACTCCCTATTTTGTTGAAAAGTTCCTTGGAGGAATTTCTGAAATCCTTGGAGGTTTAACATGCTCTCCCGCTTTTGTGAATACTTGGGGAGACAGTTTTTTTGCGGTCTTTGATAAATTAGAGGATGGTTTAGAATTGGCGCTTGAATTAAGGGATTATTTTTCAAAAGGAGATTGGACAGAATTGGGATTGATGGAAGGAATGGAAGTACGAATTTCAATGCATGCAGGCCCAGCTTATGAGAAGTTCGATCCAATTTTGGGTAAGTTGAATTTTTTTGGAAGCCATGTGAATCAGGCTGCTCGAATTGAACCAATTGTTTTGCCTGGTTCCGTTTTCGTTTCGGAAACCGTGGCCGCTTTGCTTTCGTTCGGGCACGAGGGATTTGATTTTGAATATGTCGGACATCTGGAATTGGCTAAAAATTTTGGCAGTTACCCAATTTATATCTTACAAAGAACAGGATACAGATATGATGATTGAACTTTCAAAAAGATGATATCATCTGCGGACATACCCGAGCCATTTGAAAGTTATTCAGGTGAAGGCCCTTACATTTTTGTGAGTTATGCCCATGCAGACAAGATACCAGTCTATCAATCGATGCGAGAATTTCGAGATGCTGGAGTTAATATGTGGTATGACGAGGGTATTCAACCGGCAGGCGAATGGGTTGAGGAAATTGCTCATGCGATAAAAAAATCTTCGATGTTCGTTGTTTTTGTTTCTCCCCGTTCGGTTGACTCTCGTTTTGTAAAAAGTGAGGTAGGGTATGCTCTGAGTGAAAACAAGGATATACTGACCATCTATTTGGAGGATACAACTTTGCCGGCTGGATTGTCTCTTTGTCTACAACAATTTCAATCTGTTTTTATTGCGGAAAAAAATTGGCAGAAAAAAGCCTGCACATGCATGTTGGATAAAATAAACGAACTTCCAAAACTGGATGAGCGTGGAGTTCAAGTTATGGATCAGGAAGTTACCGAGATAGATCTTGGTGCCGATCTCTGGAATGCATGGGATCGGGTTTGGAATACTCAGCTAAAACGTGGTTTGAAAGGAGTGGAATCGAGAGTCAGGAAATCTCCACCTATATTGCCTCCAAAACCTGAAAGCAAACCAGTTCCCAAGAAAAGGGCAGGCACTCAAATGCCGATCCACCCAGGGCGGGGGAAGACCAGGCATCCTCTTGCTTTTGATGTTTCCATCAATGAAGATCCGCAAGAATTAAAAGGTCCAGTGCAGGAGAATCATATTGATTTTTATGCTGGCACTTTTTCAAGGATACCATCCGGTAAATTATCAATTTGGGTGCCCTATGCGGAAGAACAAAGAGTGGTCGAAGTAGAGCATGACTTTTGGCTTGGTCAATATTTAATCACACAGGAAGTTTACACTCAGGTTATGGGGGCAAATCCGAGTTTTACTGATGTGGAAAGCGATCTTTCCAATGAAAGTTTACCGGTTAATAATGTATCGTGGTTGGACGCCGTTGCTTTTTGTAAAGCCTTAACAATTCTGTCTAACACTCAGGGAACTTTACCGACTGGTCATGAATATCGATTACCCAGTGAAGTGGAATGGGAATATGCCTGTAGGGCAGGTACATCAACAGCATATTATTTTGGAGACGAACCAGGCGAGTTACATAACCATGCTTGGTTTAGGGGTAATAGCAGAAAAAAAATTCATCCAGTTGGATTAAAAAACCCTAATCCATGGAATTTGTATGATATGTATGGAAATGTAAGGGAATGGGTAGGGAATTCTTTTGTGAATACTTTATTAAATGATAGCGAACAGGATGAATTTAGAATAAGCCGTGGTGGAGGCTACATGAAAACCGCTATCGAATGCCAGTCTTCGACCCGATCAACAAATTCTTTATACCATCGATTTAGAAATTTAGGCTTCCGGGTAGCTTTAGCTCGTATGCCGAATGGCTAAAGCTATTTTTTCTGCTCTTAATGGATGGGATTTCCATTGCCCTGTCCCACTATTGTAGGCATATAATGATTCTTTTTTTTATGAGTGAAGACAGGCAAAAACATTCTCCAGACCATGAGAAACCTTTGGATGGAAGCGATCAAGTCGCCGTCCGTGAAGCCAAGCTTGATCATATGCGGGAAAACGGGAAAAACCCTTTTCGGTCAAATTGGGAGCAATCCCACACTTCAAAGCAGGTACTATCCCTTTTATCCGAAGATTTGGAAGAAGGACCTGAGGTTTCTGTTGCAGGCCGCATCGTTGCTTTTCGATTAATGGGAAAAGCATGCTTTCTAAAGATTTTGGATCGGGATGGTCGGATTCAGTCCTATGTGAGAAAAGACGAAATTGGTGAAGAAGAATATGCGACCTTCAAGAAATTAGACTTAGGCGATTTTATTGGTGTTCGTGGGAAACTTTTTCGAACTAAGACAGGGGAGATTACAATACGGGCAAAGGAGTATCGACTGGTGTCCAAAGCCCTTAGACCTTTACCTGAAAAATGGCACGGATTAACCGATAACGAGCAGATTTACAGGCAAAGATATCTCGATTTAATTGTGAATGATGAGTCCCGTGAACGGTTTCGTACACGCAGCCAAATTATTCGTGAAATTCGTGAATTTTTTTGGAATAGAGATTTTTTGGAAGTGGAAACCCCCATGTTGCAGGCAGTTTCAGGAGGGGCAGCGGCCCGTCCATTTAGGACACATTTTAATGCCCTTGATTGTGATTTTAATATGAGAATTGCCTTGGAGTTACATTTAAAAAGATTATTGGTCGGTGGATTTGATCGGGTTTTTGAAGTGGGCCGAGTTTTTAGAAATGAAGGTCTTTCCAGAAGACATAATCCTGAGTTTACAATGCTAGAGGCTTATCAAGCATATACCGATTTTCGTGGGATGATGGAGCTTACCCGTTCGTTGATCCAACAAGTTTCAGAGCGGGCTTTGGGTACTCTGCAGTTGGAAAGAAATGAAGGGGATACGATTGATCTTTCCGGTGAATGGAGAGAGGCGAAATATAAAGATTTAATTTTGGATGCAGTAGGAAGTACAGACTGGTTTGATTTGCCCAAATCCGAAAAATTGGAAAAAGCAAAGGAATTGGGGATTGAAGTGGATCCGTCTTTGGAAGATTTTGAGGTCACCAATGATATTTTTGAAAAAGTGATTGAACATACCTTGGTTCAACCAACATTTGTAACTCATATTCCAAGAGAGCTATGCCCACTTGCCAAGCTTACAGAGGAGGATTCGAGTACGATTGATGTGTTCGAACTTTGTATAAACGGTCAGGAAATTGCTCCGGCTTATTCCGAACAAAATGATCCGGCTTTGCAAAGGGCCGCATTTATGAAGCAAGTGGGGGAGGAAACCCAGGAATTAGATGATGATTTTCTCTTGGCATTGGAGCATGGAATGCCACCAGCAGGTGGAATGGGTTTAGGAATTGATCGTTTAGTTATTTTCTTAACTAAAGCTGCCAACATTCGGGACACCATTCTTTTCCCAACTTTACGTCCTTCTTAATTTTTATTTTTTAGTAAACCATCCCTCTATTAATGAAGTTTCAAAAGAAGGGAGAAAACAAATCAGTTATTATCAAGCCGGTATTTTGGAGACAGTCCGGTTTTACATTATTTTTATTCGTAGTCGCAGCCTTTTTCTCGGTAATCGGGTATATTGGTGTATTTTTCAGTTGGCTGGGTATGACTATATTTTTTCTTCTCGGACTGTTGAATTTATTGGATCAAATTTTTCAATGGTCGAGATTAAAAATCGATCAAAAAGGTTATTCTTATCGTGGATGGTGGAGGAGGCAGCATTATAAACACGAGGAAATTGAAAGTTTTTCCTCCGAAATTTATGCCGGTCGATTTTTGATAATGATTAAATTAAGAAAGAAGGCTATGAAACTGAGAGGTTTTGAGGACAAACCCATCGCGTTTCCATGTTCTTTTGGCAGACCTGTTGAAGATGTTCTCAAGGTCTTGCGGGAACACCACGACAAAACTCCCCGTACTCTATATTGAGAAAGGAATAAGGTAACAGAATTTCTATTCTGGTACATTCTCTAAGTAGAGTCTTTGGGAGTGGAAGACCTTAGAAAAACTTGGACAATAGGAAAAATGTATGCCAATCCAATGAAAATCATTTGAGAAAGGATGAACATCATTAAATAATCAAATGCTTTATCCATAAAACCATAGGAATGAAGACCGACGCCAAGCATATTTGTCCCAAACCATGACCAAGAAGTCACCACATTGCCAAATATGGCAATGGTGGCAAGTCCTCTAGTCTTAGCAATACCTGAAAATCGGGCATGGAGAAGAAGTGCATTCCAAATTACAATCAAAAGAGCCCCGTTTTCTTTGGCATCCCAACCCCAGAAACGACCCCACGATTGATCTGCCCAAATTCCTCCAAGAACCGTACCTACCAAGCTGAAAAGTAGGGAAAAGCAAGTGATGCCAAAAATCATCGAGTCGAGAGTTTTTCTCATCTTATTTTCCGGTTTGCTGAAAATTATACAGCCAATATGATAAAATACATAAGCAATCCCCAAAAAACCAGCAAGGTAGGTTGTGGAGTAGCCAATGGTTATACAAACCACATGTGTGGCTAACCAAAAATTCGAATCCAAGACGGCCCGCATCATCTCCATGGTATCACCACTTGGATTGAGTGAAGAGTCCAAACTCAGACTGTGGGCAATAACCAGACTGCCAAATCCAATTAGGGACCCCATGGCCGAGGCAATTCCCAGCCGGATGTATTTTTCGGTCGCTAAACAGAGTAAAACTGAAGCCCATCCGATGAAAAGGGCGGATGAATATAAATTAGTAACCGGAGGACGACCTTCGATCCACATTCTTGCTGCCAGTCCAAAAGTATGGCATATGAATACAATGAATGTAAGGTAGTAAGCAGAGTCTCTCAAAGCTTGCATCGACTTTTTCCTTCGATTATCTGCATTTGGTAACAATAACCAGGATAGACTGGCACAGATAAAGGCAAGTACATAGGCAATGGCACTTCGATAGAAAGGTTCAAACCCGTTAAAAGTTTTCTCAAAGGACAAAGCAGAAGCGGTAGGACCCGCCCTTCGCGTGGTTATTTTGTACAATTCAGATACGATTTGATTGAAATCTCTGAAATTTTGATTTCGGTACGCAGAAGCGAGATTTTCGTACTTTAAGATAACTGGATCCACTCCCATTCTTACTTTGATAGCTTCCGCATACTGAGTTGCGAACAGAGCCGATGGATCCAGTTTTTGATTTTCTCTGATGTAGGTAATGCGTTTCTTTAGAGCCTTTACATCTAGATCCAATAGTTCTCTTATGGTAAGAGCAAACTTAGCGGGATCAATATTTTGTTTTTCTCTGGATTCAAGTGGTTCTGTACCAACCAGAGATTCACAGACTTTCATCCATTTTCCATCACCCTCTTCAAGGACAGGGGGAATGGGTAGAAATTCAGTCCATAAATTTGCCTGATTGTACCGATCTACAAAAAATACCACTTTCCCAAATTCTTTACCTTCTAATTGAACATCAGAAGGCTTTTGGGAGAGGGCAGCGGTTAAATCACGAAACCTCTTATATTCATCGCTTTTCGCCTCGTCCTTTTCGGGATTATAAACCAATTTATCAACCCCAAATTTGTTGAGATCTTCCGGGCGATCCAGGGCGTCTGGAGGAGATAACGAATGTTTAAGCTTTTTGTACATGAGCAGGGAACGGTAAAGCTCAATAATGTTTTGTTGAAAACTATCTCTCAGTTCAGTCTCAACCTCACCCGCTTTTCGAGCAGAGGAATCAATATTTGAAAGGAAAGGAGCCAGTTCCTGATAGGAATAGAATTTACCATCTCTTACTAATTTTCGGTTTAGCAGTCCCAGAACTTGGTCATGATCAATGAGAAATGTTTTGAGTTGATCTGCTTTTTCGGGAGCAAAAAGAACCTGAGAGAGCCAATCAATTGCATTTACTTCAACAGCGGTTACTTCAATACCGTTTTGAGGGATTTTTACTTTTTTCTTTTTGCGATAATTCGTTAAAATGCTCGATTCATATTCGCTTAATGCACCTTTTTTTTCTATCAGTCGGTTTATCTTTGCGAGTTCCTCTTTCTCCATTACCCGAAGTGCAGTTCGTTTGTTTCTGAGTACAAGTAAAATATTGCGTGCAACACTATCTAAGGGTTTAACTCTCCCGCCTCTTAGGACCGGAATTTTGGAAAAAGCTTCCAGATCAAAAGATGAATTTTGATCCGTTGAGGTGGGCTTATCCGGGTTAAAGAAGTCTAGGAAAGAATTTTGTGTCCAACTATTTGGAAGAAAGGAAATATATAATCCACAAATAAGAAGAATGCTTAATATTATTTTTTTGGAATCAAACATCTTAAGCATTGGCTGGAGATTTTGAGTTTTTCCTAAGAAATTTCACCAGATGAAAACTAAATTGCCAAAGCATTCCGATGGAGACGAGAATACAGGCAATGTAGGGAACCAACCAACTCGGGTTGTTGATTACCTGAAAGACAGAGTAATTAGCTGCGTCATTCATTTGGTACTGATAAAAGGTCATTCCACCATGCCTCAGGGGAGTATTCATATAAACTAAGGCACGACGGGTTTGATTGTCTTCGAGATGAAGATTGATGTCGCTTTCAAAATTGAAAGGTATTTCAGTACCCTGATAATATTCATTTTCAATATCTAAGAGCTCTATTGAAAATGGAAGATATTCCCGTTTTTGTCGAAGGGTAACGCCCCACAATTTACCCTTATGACGGATGGATTGAAAAGACATATCCGAAAGCTTGGGAGAAAGTTGAGACCAAACCTGATTACCTGCAGGATGGGCTATCGTCATCCAATTCCCAATGCTTTTATCTTGATCAAACAATTCAAAAACCAAATAACCAAAATTCATTCCCTCACTACTGAAGTCTTCATCTTTATCGATAATATTCAAATTAGCAGAATGTCCGACACCGCGATTGACCATTTTTGCAATGTTAGATTTGGGCTTTCCCGGGGGGATGATATCAAAATCACAATTCACACCAAAATGATGAACTTTTATGGTGAAAGGCAAAGATTGATCAATCAGGCTTCCTTCATTTTCCAAGATTTCCTGGGGAATGGTAACTACTTTTTCTTTGTTTGGATCCGATACTTCGCGAAGAGCAAGCTCAACTCCGTGAAAACGCTCGATGTAATTACTTTCTTCACCTTTGTTGATCTGCATACGGGATTCTTCCTGAATTGCTTGAGTAACCAATTGTCCAACTAGAAGGAGAATGATACCCAGGTGAACTAATTGAATTCCAACCTTCTTCATCGTCCATTGAAAACGAACAATGAAGGCGGAAGTCAGATTGATAATGAGGAGACCACCAAGAAGGTAACCGCCGGGGATGGGTAATGGAATGTTATGTAAGAATTCACCACCCCAAAATTTTTCAGGATAATACCAAATCCCGTAGAAGGATTCAAAATACTCAGCAAGGGCTCCCCGTATCCCAATCCTTACCTGCTCAAGGGTGGCTATGAATATAAGAATCATGGATAGGCTCAGGAGCGTCAGTGTAAGCCTTATTGATGCAAGAGGAAGTAAAAATTTGAAATCTTTCCTTCTTTGTCCGAGAGAACTTCCATTCCTTGATGCTTTCATTTCTTTTTTGCTTCGGCTTTGAGAACAACAGAATCAATAAAGTCGATAAAATGTGTTTTTTCTTTTTCAGCAAGTTGTCGGTCTCCTATGAGCTTGAAAAACCATGATTCACTTTCCAAAAATAAAATACCCGCAAGGACCGCCTTTTCTTTTCCATAAGCTTCAACTAAATGTCCGGCATTCCCAGCCAATGTTCTTTCATTACAGTACTGATTAATAGATGACTGATTGACCGGAGGAAGGTCAATTTGTCCAATCCATCGGTTTACATTAGCTAAAAGTCCACCAACATTTCCGGGAAATGAAGTCACTGAAATATCTAGTTCACCCTCGTTTTGATCTTCAACTTTAAAACTGGCAATCCTCATAGAAGATGGATTCCCCTTGGTCCAACTATCCGGTATGGTCCATGTCCAAGGATTATTTATGGGAGGTGGTGCAGTTTGGGTTTTTGGTTTTGATGGGAGAGGAGGAGATTTTGCCAAAATCGGTTTATTTTTCTCCGGTCTGAGAGTACAGGAATCAAGAAAGCGGATAAAGTTATCGGATTCTTGCATGACTAATTTCTGATCCGCAATGAAGGGGAAGAGCCAAGTATCGCCTTCCTGTCTTAAAAGAGCAAGCAAGGCTGTGCGACGAGAGGAAGACCCTGAGTCATTTTGACTATTAAGATGAAGCCATTCGAAAGTGCGATTTCCAATTTTTTTTTCCTGCAGGATAGAAGCAAGATTTTCTTCCGTAAAAGAAGGATAACCCATCTCTCGACCAAACATGTTGGCAACATCAATCGTAGACACAGTTTCTCTGAAAGGCATGACCCCTATTCGGCCTTGCTGGCCAGACTTGGTTTTCACATGAAAGGAACCAGCCATAGGTCCGGTCAAATCCGGGTTTTCACCCCAAGTGTCAGGCAGGTTCCAAGTTACAATCGCTCCGTCATATTCCGGTGGTATGAAATAAGTTTGGATAGAAGGTTCTTCGCTACAGGAGAAAAAGAGGAAAGCGCAGAGAAGCGAAGGAAATTTTTTTTTGAGCAGGTTTGTAAACATGATGAATAATGTGCACCCGTATATAGATTTGGCTTAATTAAACATTATTATTACTATGAAAATTAACTTTTAAGGCAAGCAAAGGGAACCAATATTAGGCATTGCACTTAAAGAGGGTGACATCGCCGTCGGCAAAAATGTAATCTTTTCCCTCCAATCTTAACTTTCCGGCATCACGGGCAGATTGCATAGAACCAGCAGCGATTAATTCTTCATATGGAACTACCTCAGCCTTGATAAAAGATTTTTCAAAGTCAGTATGTATGACTCCGGCACATTGAGGGGCGGTCATTCCTTTTTTAAAAGTCCATGCTCGTACTTCTTTTTCACCTGCAGTTAAAAAAGAGGCGAGTCCCAACAAATTATAAGTTGATTGGATGAGGGTGGAGACGCCAGAATCTGACACTCCAATAGCTTCGAGGTATTCTGCAATTTCATCTTGGGCCAAGTCTGATAACTCCTCCTCCATTTTTGCCGAGATGACACAGGATCCGGCATCCTGTTGGGCCGAAGCCCAATTTTTTAGATTGATCACATTTTGATTCTCCGAAAAATCCCCTAGTTCATCTTCTTTTACATTGCACGCATAGAGCATGGGCTTTGCACTTAGCAGACAAAAACTTTGGAGTCTTTTGTTGTCGTCTTCGTTTAATTCCAAAAGATTGGCTGGTTTGCCATCATTCAGATGGGGAACCAGTTTTTCAAGAATGGAGACATTAGCTTCAGCTTCCTTATCGTTCCCCCTTGCTTTTTTGGCGTTCTTTTGGAGTTGGCTACTCACAGATTCTGCATCGGCCAAAACAAGCTCGGTTAGAATTACTTCGGCATCGTTAACTGGGTCGACTCGTCCCATGTTATGAATGATATCTTCATCTTCAAAGCAGCGCACTACATGAACAATTGCGTCCACTTCGCGCACATTGGCGAGGAATTTATTCCCTAAGCCTTCACCTTTGCTTGCTCCCTCAACCAGTCCTGCAATATCAACCATTTCAATAGCAGCGGGGATCATAGTTTGAGTGCCGGCGATTTCAGCCAAGATGGAAAGGCGGTCATCAGGTACCTGAACCACTCCCACATTGGGGTCGATAGTACAAAAAGGATAATTGGCTGCCTCAGCTTTACGGCTTTTAGTAAGAGCGTTAAAAAGGGTACTCTTACCTACATTAGGTAAGCCAACAATTCCTGCTTGTAACATGTTATTAAAAAAGGGTTATTATGCCCGTGGAAGTTTAATGGGTCAAGAAAGCTTGGTAAAAGGGAGTTAGGTTTCTCGTTGACGGATTCACTGATGTCTTTAGTCTAAAAGAGGCTAATGTGGCGATAGTAGCTCAGTTGGTTAGAGCATCGGCTTGTGGTGCCGAGGGTCGCCGGTTCGAATCCGGTCTGTCGCCCCAATTATATTCATTCATGGGACTAAAATTTAAGATACTTTCTTTTTTTCTGAGTATTCAAATGGTATCATTTGGTGATTCCTGGTTACCTAAAGCAATTGTGGTAAATGAATATATTGATTTACCATACGGAATAAGTTCGAAGCAAATGCTGGATGTCGTAACTTCCGAAAAATGTGATAACTCACCGGTAATTATTTTTGCTCATGGTGGCAGTTGGCGATGGGGACAGAAAGATTATCATCGGTCAATTGGAAAGCAACTGGCCCGATGCGGAATTTTATTCATAACTATAGACTATCGCTTATTCCCAGAAGTGACCTTTCCATCTTTTCCGAAGGATGTAGCGTTGTCGGTCAAATGGGCTAGGAGAAATGTGAAAGAATTTGGAGGAGATCCCAATAAAATTTTTCTTATGGGTCATTCAGCGGGTGCCCATAGTGTAAGCCTTGTCGGGCTTGACCCCCAATATTTAAAATTAATGGGCGGTGGTTTGGATTGGGTTAAAGGTGTGATTCCAATTGCTTGCCCTTTCCAGTTTGATCCAACGCAGGAATTCCTCTACCGTAATCTCTTTCCATCTGAATATAATGAAGATACGACAATGCCCATGGGAATTAAATTAAAAGGGGAGATTCCTCCTTTCTTTATAATGCATGGTTTTTTTGATCCTATCATTCGGCATGAAATTGCTTATGATTTTGCTGACAAGATAAATAATTCAGGAGGGGACGCAGAAGTAAAAATTTATAATTCTCACGGACATGCATCTCTAATCCGCAGGACAACTTCATGGCATCTCTGGCCAAAACCAATATTAAATGATATAGTATCATTCATTCACTCTAAAAGATAATTTTGAGTTTAGCCTTGGTTAAGATAAATGTTTCTGCACTTCTTTCCATGTTTTTCGGGTGGGCGAGCCTTGTTTCTTTCGCCAACTCAGCCCCGCATTTCTCATTCTTTCCCTTTTGCTTTCAGATTGAAATAAGTTAAAGATGATTTTTTTGACTTCATCGGGAGATTTACCTTGTTCCATCGCTCCCTGATTCAAAAGTTCATTGCATGTCTCAGAAAAATTTGTGCACTTTGGACCTAGTACCAAGGGAAGCCCTATGGAAATAGCTTCAATCGGATTTTGTCCTTCATGGCAGGGAGGAAGAGTTTTACCTAAAAAGGCCAGATCTGAAGATTGTATGAGTTCGTTGAGTTCCCCGGTTGTGTCTGCAAGGTAAACCTGATGATCAGTATGCTTGTCTACCGGACAAGTTCTTTGCTTGTAGGAAAAAGGGAAAACAGAAAGATCGTTAATAATGGCATCCCTTCTTTCAGCATGCCTAGGAATCAGAAGGAGTCTCGCATCTATCTCTTGGCCGCGAATTTTTGCCAGACATTCTAGGAGAAATTTTTCTTCTCCAGGCCAAGTCGAAATTCCGGCTAAAACAATCGAAGAATCAGGAAACCCAAGTTCTTTCTTTTTTTTATTTACAGTCTCCTTGTTAATTGGATTAAGGGGAGAGATATCGATTTTTAAATTACCGGTATTTAATGTTTTATGTTCATCTAACCCAATCTTTATCCATCTTTTTCTCTGATTCTCAGAAGATGCAAGGATGTGTAAGTTTTGAGGAATCAAAAGACTTCGAAAAAGTTTGATTGAACTTAGTCGGCTAAAAGACCGGTCTGAAAGTCTGGCGTTGACAATGAAAATTGGAATGCCTCTTTTTTGGGCCTGGTACATGTGTTCGGGCCATAGCTCGCTGTCTACACAAATCGCAAGATCTGGTTTTATTCGGGACCAAGCAAGTGATGAGAATGGAAACCAATCAAGGGGGAAAGGGCCTGTGGCTAGGATGTCATCCGAGTGTTTAGCCTCAGCTATTTTCAATCCCGTGCTTGTTGTACCACTTAGGACAATTTCAATTTTTGAATCGGAAAGGAGCAACTTAATCAAGGAATTGATAGACGACAATTCTCCGACACTTACTGCCTGTATCCAGATTCTTTTTTTCTTAGAACTTTTGGGGATTAATTTAGACCATAGGCCAAGCCGATATCCAAGTTTTTTTACATACCCCCCCCCTTTTAACCATTCTCCTTAAATAATAGGGAGATAGGAATATAAAAAATAATGGATACAGGACTCGATAAACAAAAATCACTTAAACAAAAAGCAGAATGGCAAGCTTTACCATTGCCAAATGGTCAGATGATGAGAATAGATGCATATTTAACACTTATGGAGAATAATGACCGAATCGCGAAACTTTTTTTAAAGTGCAAAGAAAATCAGCGTCCCGCTTTTGT
Organism: uncultured Verrucomicrobiota bacterium; assembly: GCA_902580225.1. Classification (GTDB taxonomy): domain Bacteria; phylum Verrucomicrobiota; class Verrucomicrobiia; order Opitutales; family Seribacteraceae; genus Seribacter. Next base: position 9,163 of record CACHJU010000025.1, on the reverse strand, counting down.
GGGATATGTTTGTGCGTGTGACCCTGATTTCGATATGTCTCTTAAGATTTGCCGCACCTTGATCGAAAAGGGAGTGGATTTACTTGAGTTAGGAGTCCCGTTTTCTGATCCGTTGGCTGACGGTTTAACCAATCAATTGGCTGCTCAGCGGGCTTTGGAGGCAGGTATTCAACAAGAAGATGTGTTTCGTTTGGTCGAAGAAATTAGAAAGTTCTCAGAAGTGCCCATCGTTTTTTATACATATTATAATTTAATTTTTTCAAGGGGTATTGAGGAATATGTAACCCGTTCGGTTTCTGCCGGAGTAGACGGATTCCTTACCTTGGATTTACCGCCTGAAGAAGCGGGAGAACTAGTCGACTGTTGTCAGGATAAGGGAATCAAAAACATTTTTATTGTTGCCCCAACCACGCCAGAGAGTCGAATCCCTAAAATTATTCAAAGTTCCTCCGGTTTCATTTATTATGTTTCCCGGGCTGGAGTAACCGGAGAGAGAAAAGATCTCGCCTCTGATTTAAAGGAACGGGTTGCCACGATTAAAAAATACACTGAACTTCCAGTGGTTGTTGGTTTTGGTATTTCAAATCCTGAACAAGTGCGTACGGTAGGAGAGATATCGGACGGCGTGGTAGTGGGAAGTGCTCTGGTTAATTGTATTTCGGAAAACCTGGGTAATCCCGAAAGTATAGTGGAAAAAATTGGAGCTCGGGCCAAAGCTTTATCATCAGGGCTTGTGTAGTTTTTCTTATAAAGTTTAGTTTTGGTGAATAAAAAAAGTTCAACGCTTTATTTTTTGGCAGGCGTCACTTCTTCCGGAAAAACCCAGTTGGCTGTAGAGTGGGCCGAGGCCAATCAGGCCGAAATTCTATCTTGCGATTCAATTGCTTTGTATCAGGGAATGAATATTGGTTCCGCGAAGCCTTCCGATGCAGAGCAGGCCAGAGTTAAACATCATGGTTTGAATTTGTCTAAAGTGTGCCATCGTTTTGATGTTTCAAAATATTTAAATTATGCAAAAAATATTATCGCTGACGCTTACAGTAAGAATAAAAAGATTCTGGTGGTAGGGGGAAGCGGGTTTTATCTTCGTTCTTTTTTCAATGCCGTAGTTGATGAGGTTGAGGTAAGCGATGAAATTAAAAATTTTGTTAATCAATTATATCAGGAACACGGTCTTGCTCGGTTAATTGAGAAGTTGAAGGAATTAAATCCGCACGGTTTAGGTGAATTGGATAAGTCAAATCCGATTCGAATAATTAAGTCTTTGGAAAGATGCTTAGCTTCTGATTTATCGATTGATGAATTAAAAAAAGCGTTTGAAAAAAAACCGGTTCCATTTTCTGAATTTATAAAAAAGACCTGCCTGATTGATCGAGAAAATCTGGAACTGGCTCGATTTATAAGAGATCGAACGGAATGGATGCTATCGAATGGGTTGATAGAAGAAGTCCGAGGTTTAATGGAAGTTGGAATAATTGAAAATTATCCGGCCTCTTCCGCGGTCGGCTATCGTGAAACCTTGGCTTATTTACGAGGGGAAATGAAGAGAGATGCATTGTCCGAAGCAATTCAAGTGTCAACTAGGCAATTGGTTGCCAAACAAAGAAAATGGTTTCGAAAATATTATCATCATGATCAGCTTCTTATACCAGTTTCCGGAGCAAATATTTCCATCAGCGAACTTGTTTGGCGTTCGGACACTTGACCGAATGGCTATCTTTTGGCTAAATTGAACTTATTCATTTATTTATCCTGTAAAAATTGTTTTGAAGCCCCTAAAAAAAATCGCGATTATTATTAATACCTCCAAGCCTGGGGCAAAGAATTTAGCTGCAGTATTGGATGAGATTGCTCAAAATAGCGGAGTTTCTTTCGTTAAAACTTCGGAGTTTCCCTGTCCTTCAGGATTTATTGAAGGAGTAGATGTGTGTTTTGTGGTTGGAGGTGACGGTACCCTGCTCGGAATGATGAATGAAGCGGTTCGCTATGAAGTACCAGTGGTCGGAATTCGCCATGGACAGTTGGGTTTTTTAGCAACATTTTCTCCAGAAGAAATGGAAGATTCTCTTCCTGTTCTTTTTTCAGGAGGGTACCGTATTCGGCATCGGAGTATGATTGGCTACCAAGAGGCGGGTGGAGCATCGAAATTTGCTTTAAATGATCTTGTAATCAAGAGCGGAACAAATGGTCGTTTAGCTCGTTTTTCAGTACAAATGGAAAATGAACGTGTAGCGGACTACGCCTGTGATGGTATTGTTTTTTCAACTCCAACTGGTTCCACTGCCTACAATTTAGCAGCAGGCGGACCGATTGCCCATCCTGATGCCAAGGTTGTTATGATGACTCCAATATCAGCTCATACTCTTACGAGTCGGAGTGTAGTTTTCCCTGCTGGGGTTTCCTTGCAAGTGAAAGCCTTGGATCATGTAAATGATCCATTAATTTCTGCTGACGGGCAACCCGCCTTTGCAAAAATTCCGGATTTTCCCATACAAATCTCTCTTGCTGAGAAAACTTTTCCCCTTCTCGAATTAAACGATCATTCTTATTTCAAAGTTTTGAGAAATAAATTAAAATGGGGGTAATTTCTTAGGAATAAACTTTTAAGCCAAGACCATGCTTTCTTCCGGAACTCGAATTGGAAACACCCGCATTTTAAATTGGCTGGGGGAAGGTTCCTGTGGACAAAGTTATCATTGTCTTGGATCAGAAGGGGAAATAAAAGGAAAAGAATTTTACATTAAATTAATTCCGAGGGAAATTTCGGAAAGAAAGGGTTTTCAGGACTATTTTGTACAGGAAACTCAGGCTTTGGAACAACTCGAAGGTCCTGGTATTTGGCCTGTTCAAAGTAGCGGTGTGACTAAATGGAAGCATTGGATTCGGTATCCATGGTTTAAGGGAGTAGAAGCGGTAATTCCAGAAAAGATGGGTGCCCATGAACCCGAAGAAGAAGGAATTGAAATGCACCTTGTTCAAGATCTTGAACATTTTTGTGAATACAAATCAGATGAAATTTCACCTGATGATTTATTGTCGATCATGGCATGCCTTCACCAAGGGATTTATAAAGCACACCTTTCAGGCGTTTGCCACGGTAATTTAAAGCCCTCGAATATTATAGTTCAAACTAATATCCAGGGAGGATGGGAGGGATTTATAACAGAGTTTGGATTGTATCGATTGAATTTGTTCACTCCTTTCGGTTTATCAGAAGAAGAGAAAAAGGAGGTGTCGGTTATAAATATGGATAGTCATAGTTCTTTTTTGGTTGGTGAGGCTTTTCGCCCTCAAGGAGTTGATCATTTGGAAATGCCTGAGGAAAGATGGGATTTGTTTGCATTAGGTAAAATTGGTCAGTGGGTTGTCGAAAGAATCAAAAAAGAATCCGCTGATTCCAGCAAATGGGCTGAGTGGGAGGACTGGGTTTCGAAAGCTATTGGAAAGAATGGTAAAGAACCCTTTGAAACCTGTGCTCATTCCATGGAGGCTCTTCCTCAAATTGGAGATATTTTAACTTATGGAATTAAAGTGGAATCGAAATCCGAAATTTCAGAAGTTGACTTGGAGGAACTGCGATTAAAGAGGGAGTTAAAATTTCAGCTCAATGAAAAAGTCAAAACCCTTAAAACGAAGAGGGGAATTACTACTCTGGTGGGAGGAGTTTCATTCCTTTTTTACATTATCTATTCAATCTATCTTTTTCTTGCACCTTCTCCATGGACAGAATACTCACTCGAAGGTTTGCTTGATAGCTACCAATTGGGAGCCGGACTATTTACCGGGCAGGCTTGGGGAATTGTCCCCGGGAATTATGACGAAGAAGGAGACGGCGGTCAGGATGTTGTCGGGGAGTGGAGTAAAGAAGATGGTTTGTTCAAATTGAAATTCAAACGTTTTAAGAAAAGTAGAGAGGAAGCCAGCGGTAAAAAACTCTGGCAGTTTATTGGGGACGGAAAAACATCCGACGAGGATTATTTTATTTGGGATGATTTTTTGAAGTACGATAGAAAAAGGGACGCTTTACTATTAGTCAAAAGGAAGGATTCAAAGCACACTTATATTCCAGGAGTATTGGGGAATGGATCCCCCCGATTGTATCCGGAGGAGAGAATTAAATTGAGCCTCGGTAAAATTCAAAGATCTGAATTGCTTTTTACTAAAGAAGATAAAGATAATATTAGATGGTCTTTGTTTTTTACTATGGGTTTTCTTTTGGCGAGTTGGTTGTATCATCGAGAATTGACAAAATTAATTATTTCCAATGGGGAAATGATTGAATAAAGCTAAGCTATTCTTTAACTTTTACTCTGAATCCTGAAACCAAGAAATAATGCCTGTCCAAGTTGTCTCACTTTTTTTCACTGTAGTTTTTTTTCTAAGCTCTTGTGGCCAAAAAGATCCAGTCGGTAGTTTTAGGGGAGAAATCAAGGATTGGGTGTACGAAGTTTTTGAAGCCCCTCTTATAACCCAAGGAAATGAATGCAGAATAGAAGTTATTTTAAGGCAGGTTCCAGAAGGCTTTATTTCGCAACTTACCTTTCAACACCCAAAGATGAAAGAGGTTGTGAGAGCAGGGAAATGGAAGGTTGAGGATGGTTATCGAAGTGTATTTTTTGAAGATGGTAAATCACCATCGGAATATTTTCTTGTTAAGAGTGGAGCCCGGTTTGCTTTCCAGAATAAAGCCGGTCTTAGTAATGATGATGGGAGCCCAATATTGCTTATGCGAAATGAGGGAAAATCACGCAAGGCATCCTATCCAATTAAAGTTACTTTTCTAGACGACTATGAAGTTCGCGTCGAGACAATGGAACAAGACCAGATATACACGGGGACATGGAAATGGGGTGGAGATCAGATAACCGTTACGGTTCATTTAGAAAAAATAGATGGAGTTGGTAATATTGAGCCCGATGAAACCTATAAGTATTTTCTTCGTTGGGAAAAAAAGGGTGGTGATAATTTATGTTTGGAGAAAATGCTTATTACCCGTCCTTTTTTAAATGATGACGGTACCAGGAGGCAGAGTTGGATGAGTTCGTTAATTTTTTCAGATCGTCCTGTTTTAGAACCCAATTAGAAAAAAACTAATTATATTCAAAAGTTTGACGTACTCTGGATCATGTTCATGATTAAACCTTTTTATTTTCATACAAACCCATGATTACAGCATTACAAAATTTTATTTCGAAGAAAGGTAAGTTTGTCTTTATTCTTTTACTCATCGTTGTTGTCATTTCCTTCGTTTTATACCTCGCCCAAGGGGCATCTGTTTTCGATTTGCTACCTGATCCGAACCGGGAGAAAAAAGAGTTTTATGGATATGATCTCAACGATCCAGATGAAATGCGTTTTTTATCGATCGAAAATCGGGTGGCTTCTGATTTTGGCGCTGTGATTCCTCCCTTGGTTGAAAGTATGGCTGAGGCTGATAAGAGATTCATGGAATCATTAAAGGCTCAATTACAGAACGCTATTCAGTCTAATCAACAGAATTTTGATCGTTCTGCTTTGGAAAGACTTGTTGGGTTTATGCGATCTTGGCCCAATTTACCCAAAAATTTTAAAGTCAGAGAAATTGCTCGATCCGGAGGATATGAGCCTAATTTCTCACAAGCTTCTCTGCGAGCTAAATTAGTTATGGCCGGTCAGGCTAATTCTTGGGGATATTTATCTGAAGATGAATCTCATGTTGGAATTAATAATGGATTTAATCAATATGTTCGCAATTTGGATTCCAGTTTGGCGTCAGATGAAAATCGTTCCCGAGCTCTTGAATATGTTGGTAATAGACAGGGAGTGAAGACAAGTTTTGTGGAAATGTCCCTCTTCCGGCATTTCCGAGCCAATCAAATTGATCGAATTTACTCGGAGGGCGGATTTACTTTAGCCAAAGAGGGAGAGCTTGATTTATTTGCAAACCAGTTTGCGTGGGATGCCAATCTTCTTTTCTTAAATTCTGAGGATCTCAACAGTGAATTGACAAAAGTTTTTCAGGTTACTATGGACGAACAGCCCAAAGTTAATGAATCATTAAAAGTTTCGTACGGTTCGAAAGAAAAAGAATTCCTTTTTGTGGCAAAAATAGTCGATCGAAATGCATCGCGATCTGAGGTGCAAATTGGTGCAGATATTCTTGAAAGCTTGAAAAATCTGATTCAATCTTTGAATAAAGAAGCCTTTGATTTTTCGATTAAATCTGTTTCCGAAAACTCCTTCTCAGTTACGCCACAGATGGAAAAATTACCTGATACATATCCCCAATTTTCATACACCGGGAGTGCCCTTGTAATTAAAGACGATTTGAAAGTGAAATTGAAAGAATTTCACAAGGACAACAAGGACAATGAAATTTTTATGGAACCTTCTAGGACTTTTGCAACCATGGTAACTTTTCCCACAAAAAATTTCCTATCTTTACCACCTGAGCCGGAGGATTCTAGATTGCGTACTTATTTTGATCAAAACCGGGATCAATTTAACCCGGTTCCGACTCCTTCGGAACCGGCACTCTTAGATGAGGGGGAAAAAGGACCAAACGGAGAGAATGATTCGAATGAAAGCGGGGAAACTCTGGATTTAATTTCTTCTGATTTGAACGAGGACAACAAAACCGAGCAAGCCGAGGTTCTTTTTGAAGATGTGCGTGAAGAAATAAGGCTTAGGATTATTGAAGAAGACAGGCTTGACGCAGAAAGAGAAGCCAAGGAATTAGCCCGTGAGAAATCTCTAGATTTCCTCGATCAAATCAATGCCCTTCGAGATCAGCTGAGGGCAAAGTATTCAACATATTCTCAAAAAAGAAATTCAGAAGAAATGCAATCTTTATTAACTGAGAGCGAGGGGAATCTGAGGAAAATATCTTTTGCAGAAAAGGATATGGGGTTGCAGGCAGCCATACTGGGAATTGAAAGAAGAGAAAGCGAAAGAAGGAATAACCTTGAGCCTCTAGTCGAAGTGGCATCTTTAAATGAGCGACTCTTTTTTACTCTTTCGACCAGACCAGTTCGAGACGGTTTTGCCATTTTCATTTTGGATAGAAAGACCGAAGAAATGCCAGGTGAATTTAAGGACGCCTCCTTCGCTGACTTATACCGCCAGTTCAGCAAAGAAGTGCAAGCAAATATTTTTATTGAGTGGACTGAGGAAGCACTTGGCGGATTACAGAAGAACGAAAATAATCAATCTGTCCTGAGTCGTGGAAAGTTTATTTCAATTGATGGAAAAAGCTTTGCTACCCTACAAACTTCCTTTGAGATCAAAAATGAACTGCTCCGGACTCGTTTAACCAAACTCGAGAACGAGCGTGAAAAAATCACCCAGTCAGAAAAAGAATCGAATGCAACCAAAAAGCAAATGACAAGGAAAGTTGCTTTAGATAAATTAATTGATGATATCAGGGAAGAACAAGATCAGGAAAACCAAAAACGTTCTTTTTCCGTTCAATTGGTTGAGGCATGTCCAAATCTTCCATTGGGTGAAGGTTGGACGGAATTGGAGAGAACGGAGCAAACTGCGGTTTTTGCCAAATTAAATGAGGTATTTTCTGTCCGAGCAAAACAAACTGAAAAGGATGAAGTTGGAAACCGCGTACAAGAAATTGAATTTGCGAGATCGGAATCCGATCGTGATCTTATTTTATCGGATCTCTTGCAAAAAGAGCTTTCCAAGAATTAATACCTTTATTCAAGCTAATTTTTTCCAGGCAAGAAAAAATTCAGTATTTCCGTCGGTTCCTTTAGGTACGGCTTCTTCCTGAGCCATGAGTTTAGAGTTTTCAAGTTTTTGATTCGCAAAAAAGCTTATTTCTTGAATCACTCTTTGATGAATTAGAGTATCTCGTATTATTCCTCGTCCTTTGTCCGCCTCTTTTTTAGTGCATTCAAACTGGGGCTTGACAAGGCAGACCAGAGTCCCACCAGTTGATAAAAAACTCCAGGCTCGGACAAGCACCTTAGTCAGAGAAATAAAGGATAAATCCATTACGATTAAGGAAAACGGAAAGTGTCTCAGTTTTTCTATCGGTAAATCTCTCAAGTTAGTTTTTTCGAAATTAATAACTCGAGTGTCAGTTCTTAATTTATAATGCAACTGACCCCGCCCAACATCCACGCAGGTTGCTGAGCTTGCCCCATGTTGGAGTAAATAGTCGGTAAAACCTCCGGTTGAGGCTCCTAAGTCGAGTATATTTATATTTTGGATCGTAAGCGGGTGTTTTTCTAAAAAACTTTCAAGTTTAAATCCACCCCTACCGACATAAGCAAGGGGATGATCTAAAATTAACTGACTGTCCTTGCTCAGGAGTCTGCTTGCTTTGTCAATTTTTTCCGTTCCTAAGCGAACTTGGCCTGCCATTATATAAGCCTGTGCTTGAGTTCGGCTTTCACAGAGCCCTAAAATGACCACCAGTTCATCGGCCCTGACTTTGCCAGTTTTCTTCATTTAGGAGTCGGTTGTCATAAGCCCTTGCTAGGTGAAAGAATGATAAATGTGAACTGCAAATTTAAAAAAAAACAAAAATAATAAAAAAAATCTTGACCATGGTGGGTTAAAATGGCAAAAAATGGGTAGAAATGGAAATTAGTGGATAATTATTGGATTGGAAATGGCGGAAGATAGCACAACCTATTTTGTTGGAGAGTTCGTTCATGCATTGGACTCTAAGGGTCGAGTTACCATTCCTTCCAAATGGAGAATTTCCGGTGGCGACAACACTTACCTAGCTTTACCTAATCCTGGAGGTTATATTACCGTTTACCCTCCCAAAATGGTTACGAGGCTGGAAGAAAAGGTAGCTGCGGCTAGTTTAAGTGATGCTAGAGCACAGGCTTTGTTAATGGAGTTATTTTCTAAAGCTCATTCATTTGGATGCGATAAGCAGGGGCGAATTAATCTAAATGATAAATTGTTGGAGCATGCAGGGGTTTCGGGAAAAGCTGTTTTGGTAGGAAACTTTTCTGCTTTTGCAATTTGGTCACAAGAGCGTTATGGAAAACGCGAGGTTGCCGACGAGCGAAATATTTTTGATGCGATGAGGGAGTTGGGGTTATGATTCATAAACACATTCAGTTGGCAGCTTTTAGGGTGGTTGCTTACATAAAGGGAGAATGTGTTGAACTGCCCCAATTCCCTCGCGTCCCTGACTGGGGCGGTGCGACTA
>CACHJU010000024.1 GCA_902580225.1 uncultured Verrucomicrobiota bacterium | reverse complement strand
TAATAACCATGGGGTTTGCTGGTCATTACAGGCCGCTGCTTTTGCTGATCTAACTGGAAATAAGGAAATTCTCGACTGGGTGCGTACTCAGTTTAAATCTTTATACCTCACCGAAATGATGGATGAGAATGGAGGGTTTCCCGCCGAATTAAAGCGAACCAAACCCTACGGGTATTCTCTCTTCATGATTGATGCTATGGCCGGAGTTGCGCAGATCGTTTCCAACAAGGATGAGGACCTCTGGCAATTTGTCACTCCCAACGGTCGCGGAATGAAAAGCGGAATGGAATTTATTTTCCCTTACATCGTGAATAAAGAAACATGGCCCTATGAACCCGATGTGATGTACTGGAAGGAATGGCCGGTACGTCACCCCAGTCTCTTATTTTCCGGAATAAGAATGAATCAAAATGCATATTTGGAAATTTGGAAAAAACTGGAACCTGATCCAAAAACCTATGAAGTTCTGCGCAACCTTCCCCTGCGTCATCCTTTACTTTGGATGGTGAAAAAAGATTCCTGATCGGATGGCATTCTCAAATGTTCATTGTAATTCCCTTTACACCGCGTTATCGATTATTAGCGTAAAAATACCCAGTATTAGTTTGTTTCATCTGCCAAATGCCCTACTATGAAGTTTGTGTGCCGTTTTAGCTTAGTTTTCTTTTTTTTCCTGTTCGCTTACTTGCAGGTAGCGGTTTTTGGTCAGCAGGGTGACAGTAAGGAGAAACAAAAAGACCTTCTTTCCTCGTTAAATTGGAAGAAATGGTCTCCCAATCCTGTACCCCTTTTTACTCCTAAGGAATCCCTTGCCCAGTTCAAACTGGCACCCGGATTTAAGATCGAACTGGTGGCCCACGAACCCATGGTTAAAGATCCCGTATTTATAGACTGGGACGACGAGGGAAGAATGTGGGTGGGGGAATTGCGCACATACATGATGGATCTAGACGGTACCGGGGAGGACAGGCGGATGAGTCGGGTAATGGTTCTGGAAGACACTGACCGGGACGGAGTTATGGACAAGGCAACTCCCTTTCTGGAAGATATGCTCAATGTGCGAAGTCTTGCCTTTGTCGAGGGGGGTATATTAGTGGTGGAAACAGGTGGGCTCTGGTTCTGTCAGGATAAGGATGGAGACTTACGCTGCGATGAACGGAAAAAACTTTTCGATTTTGCCACCTCCGCAACGGATAATATTGAACATGCAGAAAATGGCCTACACTTTACCCTTGATAACTGGATGTACAATTCAAAATCTTCCCGCAAACTTGCTTGGCGTAGGGGGAATTTGATTGAAATGCCCGCCAAAGCCCGGGGGCAATGGGGCATGGGGTCTGATGCCTACGGCCGCCTATTTTTTAACCACAACGGACAGTGGTTTGAGACGGACTGGGCGATGTATGATCGACAATGGCCTTTGAAGGGAGACTCAGTTAAAGCTCCAACCAACCGTGTATATGCAATCCGTCCCAACACCGCACTCAACCGGAATTATCGTCCGGGGCGAATTTTGGAGGATGGCCGAGTAGCCAGTGTCACTTCGATCAGCGGATTGGCGGTGCATAGTCACGGGGCATATGGTGAGGAGTGGGAAGGGGCGATTTTTTCGATGTCCCCTGGAACCAATACCATTGGGGCATTCCTGCCTGAGGAACCCTTTCCATATTCCGATCAATACAATCATCAACTTTATACTGATCTGGTTTGGAAGGAACGTGAATTCCTCGCCAGTACCGATGAACGCTTCCGCCCGGTCAATGCGTCCATGGGACCAGACGGATGTCTCTACATTGCCGATTTTCATCGCGGGGTCATTCAGCATAAACGCTTTTTAACCACCTATTTAAGGCACCAGTCTGCGGAAAGGGAGCTGGACAAACACATTGGACTAGGCCGGATTTATCGGATTGTTCCCGAAAACCACAAACCGGTGCCTCCCCCAGCTGATTTGGTATCCGGTTTGTCCCACCCATATTTATGGTGGCGTTTACGCTCCCAGAAACGGATCGTGGAAGGAGACCGCCAGGATTTGGTTACGGATGTGGAAAATCTTGCTGAAAATAAAAAAGCCAAGCCTCATGCACGGGTTCATGCAATGTGGACCTTAGTCGGACTTGGTCAATTGAAAGAAGAAAATATCCGGAGTGCAATTGAGGACGAACATTGGTTTGTCAGCATGACCGGTTTAAGATTGGCTGGGGAGAGTAAAGGAGTGGCCGATTTCTTTCCCGATGAATTTAAAGAATTGGCCGAAAAAATTAGCGGTCGGAAAAAAGTTTCCTCCTTTCTTGCATCCTATGCTGGAATAGTCAGCCAATCGGGCTATCCGTCCCGTGCGATTACTACTTACAAGGATAAAGAAGCAGATTGGTTAAAGAAAGACAAATCTTTGCTCTCGCTTTACCGAAAAGGTCGGGAACAGTATTCTGTTAGTTGTGGAGCCTGTCATCAGGCGGACGGAAAAGGCCTGCCCAATATGGCTCCCACGCTGGCTAAAAGTGATTGGGTGACCGGAGATGCCAATCGGTTAATCGGTGTGGCTGTCCATGGTCTCATGGGTCCAATTAAAGTGAATGGCAAAGAGTTGAAAGGGATTCCTTCTGTAATGCCTGCACATGGCTTCATGAAAGACGATCAACTTGCATCAATTCTGACTTATGTCCGTAATGCCTGGGGAAACCGGTCAGGCTTGATATCCGCCACTGATATCTCGGCATACCGTAAAAGTGAGTCTGCCCGGGTTACCCCATGGACGGAAGCGGAGTTTTAAATTGTTTTTTCTTTTCATCTTATTTTCGGGGAAAAAGCATTCCCGAGTTGATCCTGTCTTGATCGTAGAAGGTGTAGATTTAAAGTCCCCAATTTTCTAAAACACTATAAATTTTCGAAGACCGATTGAGCTTCTTGATCCATTCTTTGGGTAATTTATCCGCACCAATTCGGGCACCTATCCAACTGCCAATCATAGCGGCGCGTCCGGCACTGTCTCCTCCTGCTTTGGCGCTTTCAATGATTGCCATTTCAAAATCTTCATTGTGTTTTGCAGTTGCCTGCACGGCTGAGGGAAAGCTGCAGATTAGGGGGCAACTTTGGCCGAGAAAATCGGTCGCCTCTACAGTGTCTTTGTGTTTGAGTTGAAAGGCTTCCCTGAATTTTCGGCGTACTTCCCGATCTAACTTCTCATCGGTATTGAGTTGCTCCTCGACATGATGAAAAGCACTGTGGATATCGCGCCCAGCGAGTAGCTCCAGAAGTAAACGCGTGTGGGCCTGACAATAGGCTACTGCACGCTTGTTATTTTGGCGGACATGGGTGAGTGTTTTCACCTGCTCAAGCAGGTTTGTACGATCTTCCGGTAAGCCGTTGTTATGTGCTACATAAAAAGCGATAAGAACCGCAAGGACAGAAATTGTGGCCAATTGATCATCATCAGCTCCCTCCTGAAAACTGTAAGGCATTTTTGATACTTCTAGATGATTCCGGTAGTTTTCGAGTGTCCCACGGGTCGCTGAATCAAAGTAGCCTGAGTATCCCTTGCCGGGATCCATTTTTTCGACGAAGGCTCTACCAAATGTAGCCACATTAAAAGTGGTCTCCTCGGTGAGTGCCTCAAGCAGAACCGATGCTGCATCGCCGTAGTGGGTCAGATCACCAGCGAGCTTTCCGGCATGATAATGGCCCTCTGCGGGTACCTCAAAGCCTTGCAATCCATCAGGATACAGGCGCTCGATATCTTTGGTGTTATATATCCAATGAACGCCGAGAGAAGCGGCGTCCCCAAGAAATTGTCCAAGCACCATTCCTCTTAAGCGATTTTTCAAAACTTTATTCATACATTTTATTAAAACTGGAATTTACCGATTCCGCAACCATCTCTCTAAAAGGGATAATCCGAAATTCAGTGGATTGGAGAAGAAGACTATATGTATCTCCTCGCCATGGAGCTTAAAAAGGCTCCCTCGGGTGTTGGGTTGATCTTTTCAGTGTCATATTGATGAATATCCGAGTCGATGATCCACTTGCCATCGCAGCAATTTTATTGATGATTAGGAGCTACCTCGACAAGTTTCAATTAAACTTTATTCGCAAAAATTACCTAGCTCAAAATTATGAAAACTAATCGAAGAACCCTTCTTAAAAGTGCCGCACCCACTCTTATTACTGGCTCCTTACTGGCTGCCCCCAAAACTGGTTTTACCCAGTCTCCGATAGAGCAGGCGGATCCAAAATTCCGTATCAGGAATGGACGGATCAAGCAGTCGATCATGGGCTGGACCTTCAATCCGATGCCCGCTTCCGAGCTGGCTAAGCTGTGCAAGGATGTGGGACTGGTGGCGATGGAAGGAATTTCTACCAAGCACTACTCGATGATTAAGGAACTTGGTCTGGATGTTTCTCTAGTGAGCAGTCATGGGTTTAAAAAGGGCCCGGTGGATCCCGCCAATCACAGGGAATGTATCCAAAAATTAACCGAGGCAATTGAAATGTGTGCCGCATCCGGGTATAAGCGAGTGATTACATTTACCGGTATGAAAGCCGAGGGGATTGAGGACGAACAGGCGGAGGAGAACTGTATATCCTGTTGGAAAAAAGTGCTTCCCATAGCAGAAAAAAATAAGGTTACATTATGTCTGGAACATCTAAATTCTCGGGACGACAGTCATCCGATGAAGGGACATCCTGGATACTTTGGGGACGATGTCGACCACTGCGTGAAAATGGTCAACAAGATTGGCTCAAGCTCTTTCAAATTACTTTTTGATGTTTACCATGTTCAGGTAATGAATGGGGATGTGATCCGCCGAATTAAACAGTACAAGGATGTGATTGGACATTATCATACTGCCGGTAACCCGGGACGGGGCGAACTGGATGATAACCAGGAAATTAATTATCCCGGGGTTATGAAGGCGATCCTAAACACTGATTATGACGGGTATGTGGCCCAGGAATTCATTCCGACATGGGAAGACAAGGCGTTGGCACTGAGGCATGCCGCGGAAGTCTGTGATGTTTAAATCTGATTATAGTTTGAGAGCCCGGATGAAATAGATAAATTAATATCAGTAATTTTTTCATTTTTTCTAACTCCAATCACGATGTCCAATTCAACCAAATACCAAAAATACTGGCTTCGCTCGGTCTGTCTGAGCGTGGTGATTATTTTAGTAGTGGGCGGGATTACCCGTTTGACCGGTTCCGGATTGTCGATGGTGGACTGGCGGCCGATTGCGGGAATTCTTCCGCCAATCACCGAGACCCATTGGGATCAGGTGTTTGCGATGTATAAGGGCTCACCTGAATATCAGAAGGTGAACAAAGGAATGAGCATGGACGAATTTAAATTCATCTTTTTCTGGGAATATCTGCACCGCATACTCGGACGGATTGTCGGCTTGCTCTGTCTCGTTCCCTTCCTCTGGTTTTTATTTCGTGGAAAACTGAATGGCAGGTTGAAGGTTAAGGGTTTATTTCTCAACATTCTGGTAATCAGTCAGGGCCTGATGGGGTGGTATATGGTGAAGAGTGGATTGGTGAATATTCCGGAAGTGAGCCACTACCGGTTGGCTGCCCATCTCAGCTTGGCCTTTTCCGTTTTTGGTCTGGCTTGGTGGATGCTGCTCGATCTGGACAATGAACAGGATGCACCAAGCGAAACCAATGCGTTTACGTTCCGTCCCTGGGCAATTGGATTTCTGCTCCTTCTCTGTGCCCAGATTGCTTACGGAGCTTTCGTGTCCGGAATGAAGGCGGGTTATGGATTTAATACCTTTCCGATGATGGGAGAAGAGTGGAAACCGGATGGTTTATTTGGACTTACCCCTTATTGGAAAAATTTTGTAGAGGATAAATTTTCCGTACAGTTCATCCATCGGTGGATGGGAACGGTTCTGACTCTTGGTTTACTCGGTTTGGGATGGAAATCGTATCGAAGCGGTCTTCTGAACCGTCTGCAGGCCCGGCGAATGAAATGGGTGGTCGGACTGGTAAGTGTGCAATTTTTACTTGGGGTTTCCACGATTTTATTAATCGTGGAGTACCAGGTTTCTCTTCCAGTGATCCATCAATTGGTGGCCCTGTTTTTATTTGCCGCCCTGCTCGGATTCATTCACTCCCTGCGGCCCTTCCGGACGGGTTGACCTCTGATTTCACATTTCTACCAGTCATCGGTACGAAACGGTCCGGCGGGTAATCCTTCCTTGTTGTAAAGGTTGGCATCTGCCGGGTTCATAGTAAATGCATATCGGGCGGCAACCGGAGTCTTCACTTCTTTGGAACTTAGCACTACTTGTTCACCAACAATTTTTGCTTCTGCCCAATGCCATTTTTTATCCTTTCCAGCGACAGAGAAGTGTTTAAGGGTACCGTTCTTTATTAGCTTGGTCGGGTTGAGTCCTTCTTTTTTTCCAACAATTAAACCTTTTCCAACATTTTTAAAAGAGACATGGATTTGATTGCCTTTGATTATATGACCGGAATAAAGGGGGCCTGATGGAACAAGGTCTTTTTGGTTATAGGTCTGATGAAGGGCCCACTGGGCGAGCCGAGCACCCACATCCTGTTTGTTTTTGGGATGAATATCTCCCGGATTGTGGGCATCAGCCAGATCGATAATGACCGCCATGCCAGTGTGGGGCAGATCAAGAGCCTGAGTTTGAGCTTCCCGGATTTTGGCCCATCCGTCTCCGCCGCCTGGGGTGGTACCGGGTTTTTTCCAATTGCAGAGCTGGACCCAGTAGAAGGCAAGTTTTGAATTTTGAAAAGCCTTTCTCCAACCTTTAACTAGAGCATGTTTTTTATGATAGTAAGAGATTCCTTCCCCGCCGTTGGATTCTCCCTGGTACCAGATCGCTCCGCGCATCGCATAAGGAGTGAGGGGGTGAACCATGGAATGATATATAGCCGAGGGTGATGCCCCGCCTACTTTTTTATCCGCGGTGTAACCAGCAACACTTTTGGCCTGATCGGAAAGTTCGGGGACGGACTTGAATCCGTCGAGGGTGGTCCAGGGTTCAATCCGTGTGCCTCCCCAGTTTGATCCAATCAATCCGACTGGGATATTAAGTTCTTTGTGAAGGCGTCGGCCAAAATAATATCCGGCAGCACTGAAACCCGAAATGGTGGATGGGGTGCAGACTTTCCATTCCCCTTTTCCCTGATCTTGGGGAAGTGGGTGAACGGTATGCCCGGGAACATCGAACAGGCGGATATTGGGGTGATTGGCGGCGGCAATTTCCTCCTTGGGGTTAGCGCATTGTGCGACTTTCCATTCCATATTGGACTGGCCGGAACAAATCCAGACTTCCCCCACCAATATATTTTTTAATGTAATCTCGTTCTTTCCCTTTATGGAGAGAGTGGAAGGTTTGGCATTTGCCTTGAGTTTGTAGAGTTTGACCATCCATTTCCCGTCTTTGCCCACAGTGGTAGACTTAGATTGTCCGGCAAAGGAGACGGTTACTTTCTCCCCTTTTTCTCCCCATCCCCAAATGGGTACAGGCATATCGCGTTGAAGAACCATATGATCCCCGATCACCGGTGGAAGGCTGACCGCAAGAGCTGAAAGCATTGGTAAAAGCAGGAAGAGGAGGACAGTGATGAATCGCATGGTTAGGAATGGGTTTATGGATTGGTTGAAAGAAAACTTCTTTCGCAATAACGAAATTATTTGAGAACGGGCAATGAAAAAAAGGTTGGGAGGAAAGAAAATTGAAATCAGGGAATTAGTTTTTTCTCTGCTTTTTTATTTGAAGGGGGGTGCTTGGAGTATTATCGAGCAACCGGTTTGTGGTATATACAATGTAATTATTGGCAAGATTTCCATTTTCACTGGATTTTAAATTCTTAATTTTCACCTCGTGTATTTGCCAGAGTTTTAATTCAACTAATTCGACCTTAACTCCTTTTTCGTTTTCGAAAACCATAATTTTTTGAATTTCAATCATTACCTCATTGGGACGGGGAGATCCTTAGGCTTCCCGGTATTCATAGTAGTACCGGCTTAAGGGCCATTTTTTTATCTACCGTAATTTCCCTATTGATTAGTTTGGTAAAAGTGAATCTGAAAGGGTAGCATATCATAATGAAAGCTTTTTCCACTTTGTATATTTTGTCTCTTTTTCTTTTTTTCTTTACCCCTGTTCATTCAAAAGACCCGCTGAATTTTATGATCATTCTGGCGGATGACTGTACTTACAATGACCTTCCTCTCTACGGAGGGGAAAATGCTCGCACCCCGCATTTGGATAAACTCGCGTCCGAGGGAATGGTTTTTAATAAAGCCTATGTCTCCTCATCGATGTGTCAGCCCTGCCGTGCGGAATTGTATTCCGGTTTGTATCCGATGAGTAATGGGAGTGCATGGAATCATTCCGGTTGCCGCCCTGAAATCAGCGGAATGCCTCAGATGCTAAAAAAATTAGGTTATCGAGTTGGCCTGGCAGGAAAGACCCACATCCGACCAACCCATGTTTTTCCCTTTGAAAAAATTGAGGGATTTGATCCAAACTGTGTACGAAATCCAACCTTTGACCACGACCTGAGTCCGACTCGTAAGTTTATTGAAGGCAAGGGAGATGAGCCTTTCTGCCTCGTGATTGCCCTTACCGAACCCCATGTCCCCTGGGTGATGGGGGATGCATCTCAATACCCGCCCAAGAAACTTGTACTTCCGCCCAATATCGCTGATACTCCGCGAACCCGGGAAGACTTTTCAAAATACCTAGCCGAGATTACCTACATGGACAGTCAGTTGGGAGAAATTTTGGATACACTTGAAAGTACCGGTAAGCATAAGGAGACCCTCGTTTTGTTCAGTTCTGAACAGGGTTCCCAGTTTCCGGGATGTAAATGGACCACCTGGGACACCGGGTTGCATACCGCCTTAATTGTCCGTTGGCCCGGAAAAGTGAGAGCAGGTGCTCGGACTGATGCTCTGATCCAGTACGCGGATGTATTGCCCACATTACTGGAATTGGCCAATGGAAAACCGATGAGTCTGGACGGGTCAAGTTTTGCCGAGGTTTTAAGGAGTGAAAAGAAAGAGCACCGAAAATATGTTTACGGCATGCACAACAACTTTCCGGAGGGCCCGCCTTATCCTATTCGTACGATATCGGATGGCACCCATCGTCTGATTCTCAATCTTACTCCAAATGAGCTTTATATTGAAAAGCATTTGATGGGGTTGAAAGGGAACGCGGTGCTGAACAATCCATATTGGGCGACCTGGGTGAGGGATGCTTGGGCAAAGCCTCAGATTTATAAACTGGTTAAGCGTTACCAGTCCCGTCCATCCAAGGAATTCTATCATACCGGTCAGGATCGTTACGAAATGAATAATTTGGTGAAGGAGGAAAAGTATGCGGAACAAATCGGTGAGATGCAAAAAGAACTGAAAAAATGGATGAAGGCGGAGGGGGATCCGGGTATTTTATTGGATACAAAAAAAGCCCATCAAGCCGCCAAGTCCGGAAAACATCTTTTTTAAGAAAGATTGAACAATGAATATTATTCATACATCTAAAAAAAAGATTGGTTACTCAAATGAATAAAAATATATTGATGCCCTTTTCCGTGGTGGTTGGCATTGTTGGAGCCGCCTTCATTATTTCAAAGCCCTGGTTTATGATCCAGCATGCCGAACCAATCATGGTTAAGGGGTATGCAGAGAGTAAAGTTTCGGCTGACCAAGGGAATTAAACGGTGCGCATTTCGGAAAAAGGTGATGAAAATGGAAGAGCCTACAAAAAAGCTAGGGAATCTTTGGATGCGGTGCGTGTGCTTGTGGAAGAAGTGCTGGGGGAAAATTTGGAAATGGTTGTGCTCTCCTCCTCCCTCAGCGAGACCAAAAAAATTAAATGAAAAAGGAATCGGACAAATGAGATTGAATATGTTACCGCAGCCAGAAGTTTACGGGTTAACAGTGCAAAGGTTCAAGAGTTGGATCGTCTATCCCGGAAGTTGTATGATTTGAACGGCGAAGGAATTCGACTTACTTTGAGTAGGCCCGACTTTTTGTTTCAAATTTAGATGAAGTAAAAATTAATCTTATGAAGCGGTCCATAAAAAATGGACGGGATCGAGCCGAGATTATGACCAAGAGTTCAGGGAAAAAACTGGGTTCCCTAGTTTCGGCCAGACAGGGGGTTATTCAAATCACCAAGCCGAATTCCACTCGTACCTCGAGTTACGGAATCTTTGATACGGAGACGATTGAAAAAGTCGTTAAACTCGTAGTTACGATTGAATTCAAGATAGGGAATTAACGATTTGTCTTCCCCGAATTTTTCGGTGAATACCAATCATTTGGTTGATCTTTCAAAGACATTGTCTTTGTGTAGAACTATCACCCTTTTATTTCGTTTTTACCTGTTATGAAATTATTTTGCTTTCGAACTTGGACCTTTTTTTGCCTAAGCCAACTTCTTTTCTCATGCTTGTTTTTGAATTCCAAAGATAAGCCCCTTAATCTATTACTAATAACGGTCGATGATATGAGCTGTGATTCAGTCGGTGTATACGGGTGTGAATTGGAGGGAACCACTCCCACGATGGATCGACTGGCTTCTCAATCCCTCCGGTTCGAACATGCCCATGTAACGGTGGGAAATTGTAACCCCTGTCGAAATGTAATGTTTTCCGGATTAATTTCCCATAATAATAAAGTAGAGGGCTTTTATAAAGTGACTGATCCGGGCTGGCCTCATATGGTAGATTTACTTAAGGAAGCGGGATACTATGCCGGAATCCATGGAAAGGTAACCCATTCCAGTCCCTATCAACCATATGCTTGGGATGATGATCTGACCATTTCTCCCTCCGGGAAAAAGGCTCACATTAAAGATGCCAAAGCATATGGAGAATCGACTTCACGGGGAATTGAAACAGCGAAAAAGTCTGGGAAACCTTTCTTTCTCTCCATAAATATTTCCGATCCACACAAACCTTTCTGGAGCCAGGTCCGGGGTGGGGGTGAGGATCCGTATATTCCCAGTCGTATTTACACGGCTGAAGAAGTACCCGTACCGGGCTTTTTATTTGAGGATTCTGAAGTTCGCGAAGAACTTGCCCTTTATTATAGCAGTGTACGGCGGGCCGATGATTGCCTGAATGAAGTGTTGAAGGCGTTAAAAAAAAGTGGTCAGTGGGAGAACACAATGATCGTTTTTCTGTCGGATCATGGAATGCCACTTCCTTTTGCCAAGACTCAGCTTTACCACCATAGCACAAGAACACCACTTATGGTTCGCCTGCCCGGAACCACGCAGGCGGGTAAAGTTGAAAAACGTCATATGGTCTCAATCCTTGATCTTCTCCCCACCGTTTTGGATTCACTTGGGATTGCGAAGCCCAAACGGCAGGACGGGCGTTCCTTCCTCCCGCTATTACGGGGCGAAAAGCAGGAAGACCGGGATTATATAATTAAAGAGTATAATGAAAATGCGGGGCGTTCCCGTGATCCGATGCGGGCAATCCAGAGCAAGACCCACCTTTACCTATTTAATCCATGGTCGAACGGAGAACGGATTTTTGCAACCGCTACTAATGGAACAGTGACTTGTAAGCGTATGATCAAATTGTCTGAAGAAGATGAGGAGATGAACAAACGTCTCGAACTTTACCGTTTCCGTGTGCCCGAGGAGTTATATCAGGTTAACAAGGATCCGGACTGTCTGGAAAACCTGATTGACTATGTGACTCAAGAAAAGACTAAGATCAAACTACAGGCATCCCTTGAAGAGTGGATGGAGAGAACGAATGATCCGATACTCGAGTGTTTCCGTAGACGCGATGATCCAGAATTTGTGGAAGCTTACATTCAAAAACTAGAAGAGGAAGCCAATACCCGGCGAGTTAAAGAGAAGTCCTCCACCAAGTCTAAAAAAGAAAAGAAGAAATCCTGAATTAAAATTCAACTTATTTTGTTATGACTGCCCATGCCATCTTTATCCTTTCAGCGTTATCCTTTTCTTCAGTCTGTCTGGGGGAAAACAATGCTAAACACCTTTTCATCCTGTCCGGACAGTCTAATATGCAGGGACACCGTCCGGATGAAGCTTTCACTCCGGCGGTGGAGGAGGCATTAGGGAAGTCAAAGGTAATCATTGTCCAGGATGCATTGGGTGGACAACCTATCCACCGATGGTGTAAAGAATGGAAGGATCCCGAGGGAAATCAGATGGAGCAAACAGGCGATCTGTATGACCGGTTGATGAGCAAAGTAAAACCAGCAATCCAGGGGCAAATTCTGGCCAGCGTAAACTTTGTGTGGATGCAAGGGGAGAGAGATGCAAAGATGGGATGGGGTGATCTCTACGAAGAGGCTCTCTTGGGTCTTCATGCTCAGTTGGCCAAAGATTTAAAGTGGAAAAAGAGTGAACTTGCTTTTGTGATTGGTCGCCTCAGTGATTTTGATATGGCTAATAAAAAATATTCCCATTGGACCAAGGTCAGAGAAATACAGGTCCGGGTAGCGGATTCCAGTCCGAAATTTACCTGGGTGGATACGGATGATTTGAATGACGGGAAGAATCGGAAAGGTCGGGAAATTAAAAATGATCTTCATTATTCCGCAGAGGGGTACAAAATTCTAGGTAGGCGTTTTGCTCAAGCCTGCATTCATACTATCAAGGAGTAAATTATGAAAACCCTAATTTTTATTTGTGCCGGTTTTTTTATCTCTTTTGCATTATGGGCAAAAGTCCGGTTGCCGGCACTTTTTTCGGATCATTCCGTTTTCCAGCAAGGGGTTGGAAATCCGATATGGGGCTGGGCGGATCCGGGAGAAAAAGTCACGGTTTCGACCAGTTGGGGCTCAACTGATACTACAACCGCGGAAGAAAACGGTCGATGGATGGTTATTTCATACACATCCAAAGCAGGTACCGGGCATGAGGTGACGGTCGAAGGGACTAACCGGATCGTTCTAAAAAATGTGGCTGTCGGGGAAGTTTGGCTTTGCGCTGGCCAGTCCAATATGGGCTGGTCCATGGGAAATTCTTTTGAGGCGGAGAAGGAGGAATCGGTCAACTTACCCGATTTCAGGATATTCAAATCAGCCCGTGAACACTGGCATGAACCCTTGCAGGAGAACCGTGACCGTTTGGCAAAATGGAAGCCCTGTGATCCCAATGCCGCCGCCGAAACCTCAGCGGTGTCTTATTATTTTGGCAAGAAATTGCATCAGGAGTTAGGGGTACCGGTCGGGATCATTCAGCGTGCTTTTGCGGGCACTCCGATTGAGGGTTGGATGCCTTGGAGTATCCAGTCTGGAGATCCACGGACAATCGCTCATAAAAATGCACTCGACGAGGGGTCGATGCGTCTGGTCAAGCGTGGGCAGACTAAACAAAAAGCGTTGGCTGATCACACTGCTGAACTGAAGGTCTATAATGAAAAAATAGACCGAGGAGAGACGATGAAAAATCCGACCAGGTCTTTGTCTCCGCCGATTATCACCAAGCCTCCCAATCTGGGGCATCAATATCCCGGGCATATTTACAATGCAATGATTGTTCCTGTTCGTCCTTACGCGATTCGTGGAATGATCTGGTATCAGGGGGAAAGAAATGCCAAGAATGCACCACAGGCTGAACACTATGCGAATCAATTAAAGCAACTGATCGGGCATTACCGGAACACCTGGCATGGTGAATCCTGGGGGGCCGTGAGCGATGGGTTTCCTGTTTATTTTACCCAGTTACCGAGTTGGAATCCTCCTCAAAGCAAACCTGTGGAAGGAGTGGAGGCAAGCTGGGCAGTAAGTCGCGAGAGTATGCAAAAGGTGTCACAGGAAGTTTACAACACCGGTATGGCGGTGAGTATAGACACAGGAGATGCGATTGAGCTTCATCCCAAAAACAAAAAGCCAATCGGGTTGCGCCATGCGTATCTCGCGTTGGGTAAGACATATGGGTTTCCTATCGTACATGAAGGGCCGATTTTTTCAGAGTTCTCTCAGGATGGGTCAAAGGTTGTTCTTCGGTTTGAATCGATTGGATCAGGTCTGATGGCTGGACACAAAGGGAAAATTGATTCTTTTGCGATTGCGGGTGAGGATCGAGTTTGGCAGTGGGCGGATGCCAAAATTGACCAGGATTCAGTAATCCTGTCTTCCCTCAAAGTGAAAAAACCGGTTGCGGTGCGTTATGCATGGGCGATGAATCCATCCGGTCGTAATCTACTTTATAATCAAGAAGGATTTCCCGCTTCTCCCTTTCGGACCGATGATTGGCCACTTTTTGATCCGAAGGCGGAAGTGGTCGAGGTAAATAAACCGAAAAAACCAAAGGGTTATCAATCCAAAGATTGGAACCGTCCCGAAATAAAAGAATAAACTTATTCAATTTTATATGAGGGTTCTCTTCTCCATTCTATTTTTACCTCTAATCTCCTTTGGGCTAACTCAACCCAATGTGATCATTATTCAAACGGACGAGCATAATATACGCACGCTTGGTTGCTACCGAGAGCAGATGAGTGAGGATCAGGCCTTCGTCTGGGGTAAGGGGAATAAAGTGGATACTCCGCATATCGACTCCTTGGCTAGGGATGGACTGATTTGCACCAATTACTTTGCGGCTTCTCCGGTGTGTACACCGTCGCGAGCATCTTGGATATCCGGACTTTATCCTCAGGCTACCGGTTCGCCAAGCAACAACCTGCCGCTGAAGGATTCCATCGTTACTTTTGCCGAAGTTCTTCGTAAGCGTGGATACGCCACCTCGTATTTGGGTAAGTGGCACTTGGATGGAGATGCTAAGCCCGGGTGGTCACCGGCACGGAAGTTCGGGTTTTCCGATAATCGCTTCATGTTCAACCGTGGGCATTGGAAGAAATTTGAAATGACCAAAGATGGACCTCGGGTAGCGACCAAGAAGAATGGAAAGCCGGTCTACGATTTAAGTGATGCGGATGAAAAGAGTTTCGCCACCGACTGGCTGGTCGACCGTTCTTTGGAGATTCTGGAACGAGACAAGGACAAGCCTTTCTGTATGATGCTTGCGTTGCCCGATCCTCATGGACCCAATACAGTTCGGGCTCCCTACGATACCATGTACGACCATTTGACCTTCCAGCAACCCGTTACCATGCGCAAGGTGTTGGCCGCTTTGCAGAACCGTCCGGGTTGGGTGAGCGGGGCGTCCAATGCGGTGAAAAAGCTTAGTCAGACAACCTTGTCCAAGTATTTTGGGATGGTTCGCTGCATTGACGACAATGTGGGTAAGATCCTTACTTTTTTGAATGAAAATGAATTGACTGAGAATACAATTGTAGTCTTCACCTCGGATCATGGAGACATGATGTGCGAACATTGCCGAATGAACAAAGGGCTACCTTACAGGACTTCGGTGGGGATTCCTTTCGTTTTGCGCTACCCGGCGAAAGTTCCCGCCGGAAAGGTGATTCACACTTCGTATACAACAGTCGACTTTTTTCCAAGCCTGATGGGCCTGATGGCAATTACTGAAGGTTTGCCTACGATGCATGGATTGGATGCTTCGACTGCCTACACCAACAAGAAAAAAGAAATTGCCAAGGACCGTATCGTTTATGTCCGACATTCGGGTGGAGCTTGGGTGGCTGCGTTTGACCGCCGTTATAAACTGGTGATTTCCAGCTCCGATCAGCCATGGTTGTTTGATCTTGAAAAGGACCCGGATGAACTGATGAATTATTATGGCCGGGATGAATATGTCGCTCAATTCAACCGACTAGCGAGCGAGTTAAAAAGGCAGATGAGTAAATTTAAGGAACCCGCCCTGAAGGAAAAGAAACTCCGGTTTAAATAGTCAATTGATTATTTTTTTGCTTCGATTTTAATAAATAAATCTATCATGGTGGATAACAATGGATAAGAATGACATTATAGCTATTCTCGACCTGATTGGAACGATGTTAGAGATTAAGGGAGAAAATCCTTTTAAGGTCCGGGCTTATTTTTCCGGTTCGCGTGCATTGCAGACTTTGGAAGAGGATCTCGGGGTGGTCGTGGAGGAAGGCCGTTTGGGAGAAGTTCCAGGAATTGGCAAAGCACTTACCGAAAAAATTGAGACACTTTTTACAACCGGTGAACTTGAATTTTTGAACAACTTAAAAGCATCAGTACCGGACGGACTTCTTGATCTTCTGGAGGTGCCCGGACTGGGGGGTAAGAAAATCAATGTCCTTCATGAAAAACTTGGAGTTGATTCGATTGATTCCTTAACCCGGGCATGTGACGAGGGGAAAGTGGCCGAATTGAAGGGATTTGGAAAAAAGACTCAGGATAAAATTCTTTCTGGAATTAAAAACCGCGAAGCTTATGCGGCTCGTCATCTTTGGTGGAAGGCGAGGAAAGTGGCGGATGAGATCTTACCTGGCTTACGCTCCATCCCGGAAGTCGAACGGGCGGAAGCGGCGGGTAGTTTTCGCCGGGGGATGGAGACAGTCGGAGATCTGGACTTCCTGGTCGCTTCATCGGACCCTGAGCCTATTATGAATTGGTTTACCCAGATGGAAGGAATCACCGAGAT
Organism: uncultured Verrucomicrobiota bacterium; assembly: GCA_902580225.1. Classification (GTDB taxonomy): domain Bacteria; phylum Verrucomicrobiota; class Verrucomicrobiia; order Opitutales; family Seribacteraceae; genus Seribacter. Next base: position 17,077 of record CACHJU010000024.1, on the reverse strand, counting down.
CACCGCCCATGGGGACACCAAGTCGAGTGTACGTTTTGATGACGGGATGCAGGCGGATCTCCGGGTGGTACCGGCAGAGCAGTTCTTTTTTGCCCTGCATCATTTTACCGGTTCAAAGGATCATAATGTACGGATGCGGCAAAAAGCACTCTCCCTTGGACTGAGTCTGAGTGAATGGGGGCTTCGGCCAGAAGATGAAAAGGATTCATCGCGTAAGGCGGGTACGGTGGAGGCACATTCGGAAGAGGATATTTTTAAGGCTCTGGGGTTGCAGTATATTCCACCCGCACTCCGAGAAGGATTGGGTGAAGTGGAAGCGGCGGAAAGCAACGCCCTCCCTGAATTGTTGGAACTAGAGGATTTGCGAGGTTGTTTTCATAACCACACCACGGCCTCGGACGGACGCAATACCCTGGAGGAGATGACTGCCGAAGCGGATTCCCGTGGGTGGGACTATCTGGGTATTTCCGATCATTCCAAATCCAGTTTTCAGGCAAATGGTCTGGATGAGGAAAGGTTACTTGCTCAGTTGGATGCTATTCGTGAACTGAATGAGAGCGGTCGTTTTCGTTGTCATTTATTTGCGGGTTCAGAAGTGGATATTTTGTCCGGCGGGAAACTTGATTTTGAGGATGCGGTCATGGAGAAACTCGACTATGTGGTAGCTTCGGTTCACAACGGACTGACACAGGATGAGGAGACGATGACTACACGGATAATCAAGGCGATTGAACATCCGATGGTCACCATGCTCGGTCATGTCAGTGGGCGGCTTTTATTGAAAAGGGAGGCAAGTAGGGTGAATATTCAAAAAATCATCGACGCCGCCATCGCTCATGAAACTGTGATTGAGCTTAATGCTAACCCGATGCGTTTGGATATGGACTGGAGACACTGGCGGAAGGCGGTTGAAAAGGGACTGCTCTGTGCCATTAATCCGGATGCTCATACCCTTTCGCACTTCGACTTTCAATTGGCGGGCGTTCATGCCGCCCGCAAGGGGTGGTTAACTCCGGCAAATGTTCTAAACACCCGATCATTGAATGAAGTTAAAGAATTTCTCGGAAAGAGGAAACGCAATGAAATTGGATAGAATGAAATCTCTTTTATGGGCATGGCTGATTGCCTTGAATCTTGGCTTTCTGAATGGGAAGACAAACTTTGTTCTTTTTCTTGCCGATGATCTGGGGTACGGGGATGTGGGCTACCAGGGCGGTGACGTCCCCACTCCTAATATAGATTCCATTGCCAAGGAGGGAGTTATTTTTACCGACGGTTATGTTAGTTGCCCGGTCTGTGCCCCTTCCCGAGCGGGTCTGCTCACCGGTCGGTATCAGCAGACTTTCGGGTTTTGGGATAATGTTGGGCCATACCGTGTGTCTGAAGAGGTCAAGCCGGGTGTCCCACTGGATGTGCCCATCCTGCCTGAAGTGCTAAAGCCACTGGGTTATAAATGCGGGGTTTTTGGCAAGATGCATGGCGGAAGGGATGAAGAGATGATGCCCTTTAACCGATGGGATGAATTCTTTGGTTTTAATAACGGGGCATCGAATTACCTTCCCGGATTAAATGGGGACCATAACCCCATTTTCCATGGCAAGAAAATAGTCAGTAAAAGTTATTCATCCCGGGGATTGCGTCACAATGAATTTATTGAAAGGGGAGTGATCTCGCGGGATTCTGATAAATATCTAACCGACCAGCTAGGTGACCAGGCGATTTCCTTCATCGAACGGAATCAGGATCACCCTTTTTTATGCTATATTCCATTCAACGCGGTGCACGGACCTTTTCAGGCACCGAAAGAATTGTATGACCGGCATGATTCCGAAACAGTCCACCAACGCAGGCTAGTGAAAGCGATGATTGAATCCATGGATCAGAATATTGGAAAAGTACTTGATACTCTAGAGCAACTGGGACTGGAGGAGAACACGATGGTCATTTTCCTCAGTGATAACGGAGGGCATGAGTCTTCACCAAATACTCCGCTTCGCGGAAAAAAGGGAACATTCTGGGAGGGCGGACTCCGGGTTCCATTCTGTTTCAAATGGCCCGCCCGTTTCCAAACCAAGAAGGTATACTGGAAACCGGTGATATCGTTGGATATTTTCCCCACTGTACTTACCGCTGCTGGTGGTGCGATTGAACCGGAGTGGAAGTTAGACGGGGTCAACCTGCTTCCTTTTCTAAAATGGCCCAACAAAGAATTTCCTCATGAAACTCTGTACTGGAGGTGGGGTTCTCGCAAGGCGATTAGGGATCAGTATTTCAAAGTTATGACTCAGGATAACGGTAAGACTTACAAAGCCTTTGAATTATCCCGGGATCGGTCCGAATCCAATGATGTGTTCGCGGACCGTCCGATTCGGGTGGCAGAATTAATTGAGAAATACGAGGTGTGGGAGACCGGACTCATGCCCCAGCAATGGGGATGGAATTCAAGTCTGGGTTACAAGGATCCGGGTTTTGGAAAGCCGAAGCCTTATCATGAGCCCGGTTATTTTGATTCTGATCAAAATTCCTCGAATGAATGAGCTTTTAAAGTGTAATCAGTATCGTTTTCAATATTTTCAATCTTTTATTATCCTCTGATATTTATTTCTCTTGGCAATACTCAGTTATCGTAATTTATCGGTCTCTTTTGGAGGACCCCTCCTTTTGGACGATGTAGGGGTCAGTATAGAAAAGAAGGAGAGAATCTGTCTGCTTGGTCGCAACGGAGAGGGAAAATCAACCTTGCTACGCATTCTATCGGGTCAAGTTGAACCTGACAAAGGAGAAAGTGAACGCCTGCCCGATTTCCGGGTCGCCAAGCTGGATCAGGAAATTCCGAGCGGTTTGAAGGGAAGTGTGTTTGATGTGGTAGCGAACGGTCTGGGGCAGAAGACTGACATTTTACGGGCCTATAATCAGGTATCTCTCCAGTTGGCAGAAAATCCCGAAGATTCCAATCTAGCGGACGAACTCGATCGATTGCAGAGTGAACTGGATGAAACCGATGGATGGAGCTTAGATCATCAAGTGGCTTCCATTATTGACCGTGTCGGTCTGATACAGGATGAACTTTTTGAAACCCTTTCGGGGGGTAATAAGAGCAGGGCATTAATTGCCAGAGCTCTGGTGGGCGAGCCCCACCTTCTTATTCTGGACGAACCCACCAATCATCTTGATTTTGAAGGAATTCATTGGTTGGAGAAATTTCTACTAAAATCAGAATTTTCCTCTCTTTTTGTTTCCCATGACCGATCCTTTATTCGTTCGGTCTCCACTCGTATTTTAGAACTGGATCGAGGAAATCTTTCTTCGTGGAATTGTGGATATGATAAATTCCTGGAACGAAAGGCGGAAATTTTATCGGCTGAAGAAAAACATATTGCAGTGTTTGACAAGAAACTCGCGGAAGAGGAGGTTTGGATTCGAAAGGGAATTCAGGCCCGCCGTACCCGGAACGAAGGCCGGGTACGGGCATTATTTAAACTTCGCGAGGAACGGTCAAACCGAAGAGAACTACAGGGAAAAAGTAATCTGTCCGTCAATCAGGGGGAGAGTTCAGGGCGGAAAGTCATTACTATAAAGGGTGTCGATTTTGGATGGGATACAAAAAGGATTGTAAATCATTTTTCCACCACTATCTGGCGAGGGGATAAGCTCGGAGTGGTTGGGTTAAATGGTTCGGGTAAATCCACTCTCCTCAAGTTAATGTTAAAGAAACTTGAACCAACCCGTGGCACGATTGAACATGGAACCAAGTTGGAAGTCGCTTATTTTGACCAGCATAAGGAAATTGTGAATGAAAACCTTTCGGTCGCTGAAAATGTTGCTCCCAATGGAGATACGGTAACCATTAACGGACATTCAAAGCACATATTATCCTATCTTAAAGACTTTCTTTTTTTACCTGAAACGGCTCGTGCACCCGCGAAAATGTTGTCTGGAGGGGAGCGTGCACGTCTGCTCTTGGCAAAGCTTTTTCTTCAACCTGCGAACCTTTTGGTTATGGATGAACCCACCAATGACTTGGATATTGAGACTATTGAACTACTGGAAGAAAGACTGCTTCAATTTGACGGTACTTTACTTTTAGTCAGTCACGACCGAGCTTTTCTAAATAATGTGGTTACTGGAACCTTTGCATTGGATGGTATAGGTGGGATAACCGAATATGCGGGCGGTTGTGATCAATGGTTGTCTGATCGGGAATACGCTAAAAGTATGGGAAGTTCTAAGAAACCCAAAGTAGTTACCGGCAAAAACAAATCCAAAAAACTTTCGAACAAAGAAAAAGAAGTTCTTATTGAACTGCCTGAGAAAATAGAAAAAATGGAAGCGGATCGAGATGAGATAACTTCAGCGATGCAAAATCCAGATTATTATCGAAACCCAGAAAGTGACCCTCGAGGTGATCAGGATAAGTTGGAGCAACTTGAAGAAGAAATCGCAATTAGTTATTCTCGATGGGAAGAGCTGGATGCTAGAAGTAAATGATAATCTTAATCTTTTGTTCAATGTATGGATTAAAGGGGTCGGTCAGATTTTGGTATAATCTTTCATTAATTAATTTTCCATAAATCGAAAAATTACCTTCCTTTACCTTCCATCAACTTGGACAAAGCTTCCTTGGCTTTCATTGGAAGCGATATCGCTCCGTTGATACCGCATTCTGATTCTCTAAGATTTATTCTAATAAATGAATCACCAAGAGAGTGAAAAATTTGCTCACAGGTAGATCGAACAGTGGGAATATTAGTGCCTGCACCGATTTCTAAAACAAGTAAATTCTTATCTTTAATTTGATTAAGCCAGTTCTGTAAATTTAGTTTTTGGATTTCACAACGCTTATTTTCCCATGCCCAGTCAGAAAACATAAGAATGTTGGGCCGGGCAATCGAACCGCATTCGGGGCAGGCGGGCAGTGGTTCCTGAGCATATAAGGTGTGAGAATCGATTTGAGGTTCAATTTTTGAATCAACCGGCCAAATTGGATATCCGCATAATTGAGTGCATTGAAGATGAAGCAGTGAGCCATGACACTCAATGATCTGCTTTTCCTTGAAGCCAGATTTTTGAAAGTGACCATCTACATTGGATGTGAAAATAAAAGTGTGAGTTTTTTGTTTCAGGTGTTTTTTGTGTAGCAGTTCAAATCCGAGGTGTGGTATGGTTTTACGATAAAGGTTAAGTCGATGTCCATAAAACCCCCATGCTAATTGAGGATTAGTAATAAACCATTGTGGGTTTGCCATTTCTTCGAATTGAATACCTAGTTTTGCTAGGGGGGGATAGGCTTTCCAAAATCCATCTTTTCCGCGAAAGTCTGGAAGACCGGAGTCAACCCCCATTCCAGCACCGGCACCCACTAAAATGGCTTCCGCATTCTGGTATGCTTCTCGAGCATTGTTTAAGATATTCTGATTCACTTGTATTTTTAAAATATATAATAGATGTTTTTTTCTTTGAAGAGCACTAGGTAACTTTGTTTATGTAACCTTTAGCTTTTGAAACTAACTTGAAACACAGATTAGATTGGTTTGTCACGATTATCTTGCTCCTATTGCTAGGATGGAGTGGTTGTGTTCGCATGCCTCAAAAGCCAATCAAGCCTGCATCTCCTAAAAATGAAGAAATTTTACCTTCAGCTGACGAGGTCCGTCCCGAAACGGTAATTTCCCCTCTTGAGCATAGTAGTGGTCTGGCATTTTCGGCTGAATCAGATCTTTTTTTCTCCAATTATGAAAAGGAAGGAAGAATTGGGAAATACAAAGTTGGGCTTCAGCAGGCCCCTGAAGTATTTATTGATCTGGCGGATTGGGTTTCCCCGGTTGGAGAATTCACCGTTCGGGCAGAAGGATTAATAGTGGATGACGAGGGCAGACTTTTAGTCGCCGATGCGGGAACCGGTAAATTATTACGTATTTCTCCCACTGCTCATAAATTAGAAGTGCTTGCTGATTCATATGACGGATACCGATTTGGGTCCGTTAAAGATTTGGCAATTGCACCCAACGGAGATCTTTTTGTCAGTTCTCCGCATACCGGTACGATTTACCGAATACGACCGGATATCGGTTATGTGGGAATCCTAAATGATGACTTGGTTCGGGTGGAGGGCTTGGCAATGAGTCCAGATGGAAAGCAACTGGTAGCCGCTGAACCGGATGCCTCCCGGGTGGTGGTTTACGATATTCCCGAAGATCTTATTTTAGTTGATTCATGGACTTTGGTTGATTTTTCCCCTTCCGGTGTGGAACCGCGGGGAGTCGCGTTTGACGAGAGAGGCCGTCTCTTTTTGGCTCTGGGTAATTTAAATGAAATAAGAGCCTTTGATTTAGCCTTAGGGCTTGAACTGGCAAGATATGATGCAGGCGGAGTGGCGGAAAGTTTATCCTATTGGAATGGATCACTCTATGTAGGGGGTGGGAAGGAAATAAGAAGGTTAAATCTCAGGGACTAGTTTCCATGTAAATGAATCTTTTTTAATTCTTTGAAACCATTTTGGATGGATCGGCTTGTGAGGTTTTTCACAAGTAATTTTGATTGGTAATAACTTCTCTTTGACTTAAGGAACAGGGCGTTCAATTTAGATTATTATATCGTGATTTATACTTAAGCATGGACGAAGATTTTTTACACCTTTTTGAGGAGTCACCCGCTTTGCGACTGATGAGAGGCCGTTTGGGTTCATTCGTTGCTGGTTTCTTCTTTAAAACCTTCAAAAATTGGGGAGTGGTTGAGGCATCCGAGGAAGAATTGACTGCAACTTTATCTGAGCATATTGAACAGATGCGAGAACTTGAGGATTTTGACGCACCCAAACGCCTTCCTCAGGAATATTTAGATGAATGGTGTGATGAGGAGCACAGGTATCTGACCAAAACTTACAATGAGGAACGTGAGGAATATGTCTTTCGTCTTACCCGTCATTCTGAGAAAGTCTTAAGTTGGCTTCAGGATTTATTGGCTATGAAGCATCGGGGCTATGCGACTACTGAGTCTAGATTTAACCGGATAATGCTTGAAATGCAGAATCTCTCCCAAGGAGTAAATGCTGACCCGGAAGCCCGTATAAGGGAACTTGTCCGTAAAAGGGAAGACATTGAAGAAGAGATTCGTAGTATTCAGGAAACAGGGGAAGCTCCTATTTTTGGAGAGGATTTAATTAGGGATCAGGTTTATGACCTATCCGATTTGGTCGAACATTTTCTTGGGGATTTTCGGGCAATCGAAGAGTTTTTTAAAGATCATGCCCGGCAGATTTCCAAACTTTACGCTCAGGGATTAGTTTCAAAAGGAGATATTGTAGAACATGTATTGGATTCTGACGAGGAATTACGAAACTGTGATCAGGGGAAAAGTTATTTTGGTTTCCGTTCTATGATGACCAATCCTGCGTTAGCTCGTAAACTTCGTGGTTTGGCCGAGCAAACATCCGACATCGCTCGAAAACGTGGCTTAGATTCCAATAAGGTGTTTTCTAACTTGGGCGAACGTCTGTTTGGGGAAGCGGGTGCAACTCATGGTGCTTATGGAAGGATCAGTCGGAAGCTTCGTCAGGTTGTGGGTGATCATGCTGGGGGTTCGGGAAAGCAGATCAGGGATACATTAAATTCGATTCGACAGAAGGCATTTCAATTGCGTGATCAACCGCCGACGGAGTGGGAGTTTGAAATTGATATACGGCCTCAGTTTTTCTCCCTTATGGAAGCCGAATTTTGGGAACCTAAAGCGGTGGAGCCCTTTTCCACTATTACAAAAGCAAAGCCAGATAATTCAGAATGGATGAATGAAATTCTCCATTCAGTAGGGGAACCCCTGGATCTGGCCAAATTCAGGGAACGAGTGGAGGAGGTTCTTGAGGAAAATGAAAAAATCAGCCTTACTGATATGGTTGAAAAATTTCCTCTTGAGCGTGGTATCGTAGATGTGGTCTGTTATCGCGTGATTGCGGGCGAAAATAACAGGCATGAGATTCTTTCCGATGAAATCATTAGTATTGATTTAAACCGACCTGCTCAACCTCGTTTTGTTGAAGTGGAACAACTCGTTTTTCAACGCAACTTATTATGAATCCAGCCATCACTCACCGACATGTTATTGTTCGTCTTTTGAACGGACCTATTTATCAAGAAGATTTAGATCTTTGGGGCCGACTGGGAGCGGAGTGGGAAAAAATTCGCAATCACTTTTTTGAAATCGGCCTTGAGGTTGCCCGTGATGACTCGGCAGGTTATGCTTTTGTCCGGCAGAGAGAAGAGATTGAGGATGAGGAAGCCGAAGCGTGGGATGATGTTTCGGAAACTCCTTTGCCCCGTGTGCTCAGGCGCACTAGGTTATCCTATCACCAAACAATATTCATGGTTTTGCTCAGAGAAGAACTAATGAGGTTTGAACAGAATCAGGAGGAAGGAGATCATTTGTATCGTACATCCTTGGATTTGAGAGAGACAATGTCACCGTATTATCCTGAACTTCATGATGAAAAAAAGATAAATCGTCAAATTTCCGCATTGGTAACCAAATTTGAAGAGTGGGGAATTTTAAAAAAAGTTCGGGATAAAGATGATGGCTTGTATCGGGTCGAACGGATTATAAAGGCAAAATTACCTCCTGAAAAACTTTCTGAAGTAAAAGATCAAATTAAGAGACGCACCCCAGATTTAGAAGAAGAAATGGAGGAAGAGGATGCTTGAATCACAATTGGAACTAGAATTTTCTCCGGATAAATCAACCGCCGGCTATCGCATGCATGAATTATCCCTTCTCAACTGGGGTACCTTTCATAACGAAGTTTACAGTATGCGTCCGGACGGGAGAACTTCCATGATCACCGGACGGAATGGATCCGGCAAGTCAACTATTGTGGATGCACTTCTGACCCTGCTGGTACCCAATCGGGTTCGTAATTATAATGTCGCTTCAAGCCAAGCTGGAAGCCGGGAGCGTAACGAGCGGGACTATGTACTCGGAGCTTATTCGGAGATTCACGATGTGACCACGGGGCAGGGGAGAAAAGAAACCCTCCGCAAACCTGGTGAATCCTATACAGTATTACTCGCCCATTTTTATAATGAAGCTTATAAAACCGATGTGTCAGTCGCTCAGGTTCTTTGGTGTTTGCCAAGTGGGAAGGTTGATAAATTATTTATTGTTGATAAAAGAAAATTATCCATTGAGGAGGATTTCAATGACCTTGGAGATGTAGACAATATCCGACGGATAATCAAGGAGAGGAATTTGTCCAATTTTGATTCCTTTACTGCCTATCATAAAAAATTTGAATCTATGTTATTCATGGATACTGACTTGGGCAATCGGTCACCCATGTCGATTTTTAACCAAGCGGTATGCATTAAAGATGTCAAAGACCTTACTCAGTTTATTCGTGAGCATATGCTTGACGATGGCGGCTCAAAAGAAAAATTAGTTGCCCTTCAGGAAAGATTTGACGATCTGAGAAGTACCCACCGGAGGATTGAAACCGCTGCTTATCAGTTAGAGCAATTGGACGAAATTAAGGATACCCATGAATCATTCCTTAATGCCAATGCTAAACGCGTCCATGCCGAACAAATTCGTTATTCGATTGAACCCTATTATGCACAGGCTGAACTGGATCGGAGGGTTGAGTGGGTAACTGAATTAAAACACCAGGAGGAGGCTGAGAGAGCTCGTTTAAAGACTGCTCGGATAGAGTTAGATCGACTTCGGGTCAAATTAAATCATTTGGAGAGAGCTTTATCGGATAGCGATGAAAATCGTAGGTTAGAACAAGTCGGTGCTGAAATGGATCGTTTGAGAGACAAGCGTGAAGTGGTCTCAAAAAGAGCCATAACTTTTGAGAGGCACCTGAGTTCTTGGGAAAAAGGATTAACCATTCGGGAAGAAGAGGATTTTCTCATCCTTAGACGAGAGTTAGATTCTCAATTGCCCCGAATCGAAGCTAAAATTGCCGAATTGGATGAAAAAATTCCTGAAATTTCCTACCTCCTCAAAAAAGCATTTGAAAAAGTAGAAAGTTTGGAAGAAGAAAGGAGATATTTGCTAGAGACCAATTCAAATGTCCCCTCTGAAATTGCCCGTCTGAGAACCGGACTGGCCACTGCATTGGATCGTGATGCAAAAGAGTTACCTTTTGTAGGTGAATTGATTCAAGTTGTACCAGATGAAGTAAAGTGGACCGGACCGGTTGAGCGTTTGCTGAAGGATTTTTCTTTAACTGTTGTGGTTCCTCAAAAGCTTTCAGACGAGGCCGAAGCTTTTCTTGAGGTCAATCATTTGGGAGAGAAACTTGCATTTATATGTCCCCAATCGGATCGTAAAATCCCAAAGTTACATGATGACTCCGTAGTGGCAAAACTATCACTCAGACCGGAGTTGGAAAAATCGAGGCAGACTTGGCTGCTTTCTGAATTGGCAGAAAGATTTCCTCATATTTGCCGGGAGCAGAGGGATCAGGAGTTTTTGAAAAACCCATTTGCTTTAACTGTTGAAGGATTAGTAAAGAGCGATGGGGTAATTCGTGAAAAAGATGATTCAAAGCTTATTGATGATGCAACCAGTTGGTTTATGGGGTGGGATGTGAACCCGAAGCAAAGAACTCTAGATGATTCATTAATAAGATGGCGCGAAGAACTGGATAATTCTGGCCGGGCCATGAGGGAAGCTGAAGCGGAAAGATTAACCCTAAGAATAAAATTACGTTCTGGTGCCCAGCTACAGGCTTGTGCAAATGAATTTTCTGATGTTGATCAAATTGGATTAGCCACTCGGATCGCAGATTTGGAGGAAGAAGAAAGGGTAATTGTGGGGGGTTCGGATGTTTTGAAAAAGCTCAAAATTGACCGGGATGCGGCTGCAGATCAATTAGAGGACAGTCAAAATCTTCGAGATGAAATCCTTCAGCGAATTGGAGGAGTGGAAGCCCATGCGGAAAGAAATGAAACAAGAATGACTTCCCTTCGAACTCTTATAGTGAAGACTATGGATGAGTTTATCGAGGACACTACCGGCGATACAGAATCCAACGAAGAGGACCGTGAGGAAGCGGAGGCTCAAAGAAATATTTTGTTTAATGAAATTGCCAAAGAATTTGGTGAACCCTCCGAAAAACCAGATGAGATTGAGGAAGCCGCCCGAACTGCCACCCATAAACTTGATGCAAGTATTCAAAAACTGGAATCGAGGCTGGACAAATTTCGTGATAAAAATGTTGCCGCAATGCAACGCTTTGTTGCGGATGCCAAGAATCAGGCTTTTAGAGATGAACTCAATCTTGATCTCGAAGATGGTTACAATGATTCAACCTATGCTTCGTTTGAAGAAATCCGCCGACAAATTGAGGATGAGGATTTGGCCAAAAACCGGGTGCGTTTTGAAGAACTTCTCCGCGTACAGGTACCCGAAGAGGTTTCAGGATTTAGTGAAGCTCTCGAATCTCACCGTGATCGCATTCGCAAGCGAATTAATGAATTAAATGAGCATCTTTCACGGGTCACTTTTGACCGAAAGGAACAAACATACATTCAACTTAAATTCGAGGATGCTGGAGATGACGGAGTTCGTAAGTTCAAAAAGCTACGCCGACATGCATTGGAGGGGGACTTGGAAGCGGATGATGAAGACGAGCGCCGACGTGAGCGTTATCATAGAGTGGAGCAATTTCTGGCAGAATTGGAACAGGATATAGACTGGACTTATCGAGTGATTGATGTCCGGAACTGGTTCAAGTTTCGGGCTGATGAGTTTTATAAAGATGAAGATACCCTCCGTCAAAGTTACAGTGGAGCCGCCGGAAAGTCAGGTGGTGAAAAGAATAGATTGGCTTCAACAATTTTAGCTACGGCTATTGCCTATCAATACGGAATTGATGTGGGAGGTAAACAGACTGAGACTTTTCGCTTGGTTGCGGTTGATGAAATGTTCAGTAAGACGGATGATGAATTTTCACAATACCTGCTCGACTTATTTAAAGAATTTCATCTTCAACTTTTGATTGTTCAACCATTAGATGCCAAAATACATGTGGTTCAAAAGTATGTGGAAAGATATCATGTGGTCGAACGTCGTGATGGGCTATCCTTTGTGGGAGACTTAAGTGTTAAAGAATATCTGGGTAATCAGCCTGAGGCTGATTCGAAAGACGAAGAACTGGAAGGTGAACCCATAGAGAGAGAATCCTGATTTAAAATTCCTTGAATTAATTGGTTTTGAAAAATACTCCCAATCCTTGCCGGTATGACGGTCGGATGCCCTACAGGAAATGTGGAAGATGGGGCTTGAAATTACCTGCCATAACCCTTGGATGCTGGCATAATTTTGGTGGTAATTCTCCCACCAGTAACCAAAAAGAAATGATTTTTAGTGCATTCGATCAGGGAATCACTCATTTTGACTTAGCCAATAATTACGGTCCACCCTACGGATCGACCGAAATCAATGTGGGCAAAATCCTAAAGGAATTACCACGGGATGAAATTTTGATTACAAGTAAAGCAGGTTATGATATGTGGCCCGGTCCATATGGGGAATGGGGTTCTCGAAAGTATATGCTTGCCAGTCTGGACCAGTCACTAAAAAGAATGCAAGTTGATTATTTCGACCTTTTTTATTCTCATCGATTTGATCCTAATACACCTCTCGATGAGACTCTAGGTGCATTGGACAGTGCGGTTAAGCAAGGAAAAGCACTTTATGCCGGGATCAGCAGTTATTCTGCTGAATCAACAGCGGAAGCGGTCGGCGTAACCAAGGAAAACCATTTTGCTCCCTTGGTCATTCATCAGCCCAATTATTCGATGTTAAACCGATGGGTTGAAAACGGACTTTTGGATACCTGTAGTGAAATGGGACTTGGTGTGATTGCCTTTTGTCCTCTTTTTCAAGGATTGCTAACGGATAAGTACCTTAATGGCATACCAGATGGTTCCCGTGCTAGCATAGAGAATTCACCCTTACGTAAAAACGAGGTTAATGAACAAAATTTAAAAGTTATTCATGAGTTAAATGACCATGCCGGGAAACGGGGTCAGTCATTGGCACAGATGGCTCTGTCGTGGGTTTTACGAGATAAACGAGTTACTAGTGCTCTGATTGGAGCCAGTTCATCTGATCAAATTTTAGAAAATGTGAAGGCGGTAAAACAAACTGATTTTAACGATGATGAGCTCAAAATTCTTGACAGGATTTTAGCCAAAGTAAATTTACCAAAGTCTTTATGGGCTGGTTAGTGAGAAGGGTAGATAGTCAGTCATGTTATATTTCCTGCTTAGATTTTGGGATTACGGGAAATTCCGATCTCCATTCTTTCACTTGTTGCAGTTCGATCGTGGCATCAATAATTCCTTCTTTTTCGAGACCATCTTCAATGATTTCACCTTTGGGAGAAACGATCATGGAATGACCCCCGTATTGGAGTGATGGGTCTTCTCCCACCCGATTGACTCCAATTACATAAGCTTGATTTTCAATGGCTCTGGCTTGCAAAAGGGTGATCCAATGTTTGATTCGAACCTTGGGCCAGCAACCGAGAACAACAAATAAATTGGCACCTAGTTGAAGAGCATCATGAAATAATTCGGGGAAACGTAAATCGTAACAGATGGCAGGAGAAGCAGTGAATGAGCCGATGGAAATTGAAGTTACCTGTTTGCCTGCAAGATGAACATGATTTTCGCCAAGCATGGGAATGAGATGCAATTTTTTATAAACTGAAGATTTTTTTCCTTCCGGGTCAAAGGTTACAGCAGTATTGTATGCTTTGCCTTTACATTCACTAGGTAGGTTCATTCCTGCCATAATCCAACATTCTTTTTCTCTGGATAGTTGAGACAGAAAGCTTTCTGTCCTTTCCGGTTCTCCCATCGTGGTGATAGATGGATCCAAGCAAAAACCGGTGGCAAACATTTCAGGTAATACAATCAGAGAACCTGCCGGGATTTTATGATTTTTGAGGAGTGATGTAACTGTTTGAAAATTCGAATTTTTTTCCTTCCACTTCGAATTAAACTGAATGCAAAATACTTTCATGGTCTAAGCAGAGCAATTTTTTTACCTTCCTGTTTGGTGAATGGATGAAAAGGGGCTGCTTTTTTCATTTCTCTGTATGCCTGCCTGGCCATGTTGTGATCACCAAATTCATTGATTGCAATTGCGACTTTGTTTTGATGAGCAACCAGACAACCGGGATGGACCTCGAGCGTTTGGTTGATTGCATCAAGGGCTTCTGGATAATTTTTTTTATGAGTCAATAAATAGAACGCTTCCCATTTTCTGGAGTGATGTTCCCATGGAGCATAAGCAATTGATTTACGGTGAAACTTGAGGCTTTTGTCCTTTTCGCCATAGTCTCCTGCAATCCTGCCCTGAAAATGGTAGATGTTCGACCAGAACAAATTGTTGGCAAGAATGCATCCATAGGTGATTATCGAAAATGCAGCTGCAGCAATAAAAAGATTAAATTTTGAGCCAATTTGTTTTACTTTATTCGACGAGTTTTCAGGAGATTTTTGATATACAACGACAATGAGTAATCCCAAACTTGTCCACCCCACGACCATTGAACAGGGAGAACGGTTGGGGAATTCGAAAAAACTTTCAATGAGAAATGTCAGACAAGAGGCGGTTATTCCAAGAATAAGTCCAAGTCTTGGAACATTATTTTCTTTAGCACATTCAAATGCTCTAAAAAATGATTTAAAAATTACAACTATCCATAGCCCAAGAAATCCTATTAAACCTATGATTCCATTTTCATAGAGAATTTGTATAAAATCATTATGAACAAAACGAACTAGGGTACCACCGGTTGTTTTATCGGAATGTTGAGCCGTTTCATGAAAATGAAGTTCATAATGATCGGTTCCTAGACCAAATAAAAAATCTTTAGATAGAGTAGCGAGTAAAGCATCTTTCCAGAGAACAACTCTTCTACCACTTCCTGTAGAAGGTTCACTAATAGTAGCCACACTTAAAATTTCCTTTGTTTCTATTGAAGTTGGTTTTTCTGAATTAATTCTATCTTTAGTCAAGGCTCCTTTCTTCCAATAATTGGAAGTGAATAGGTAAAGGGGAAGAGTTAAAGCAAGTATCAAAAAGGAACCACCAACCCAGAAAGAGTGTTTTTTTGGGCCCAAGTCTTTCTTCTTGAGAAAAATTATAATACAAAAAATCAGGCATGTGATAAAGCTGCCGCCGATTAAACCAACCCATGCACCACGAGCTAGGGAAAGTGCAAGAGCTGGCATAAATACAAAAGCCATACTGCAAAGTAAAAAACCTTTAAAAAATTTCGATTTTACGAAGAAAAACAGCCCCATTACAAGGGGCAGAATAGGAGCGTGATATTCAGCCGCAAAATTTTGATTATAGATAAGACCGCCATATCCAAGACGAATTAATCGATGACTCCAGTCAGTCCATTGGTAGTGTTGGTCCATTACAACCAAACTGGATATTAAACCCCCGATAAGAATAGAACCGAAGCATAATATAATACGTTTTGATTTCCACTGTAACTGGAATAAAGATAAGGAAAGGGCGAGAGGGAGAAGATGCCACATGAAAGAGGATACCCATGCCCGGGTGGGGTTGTGAGCGGTACAAGAGGATAAGAGAACTGCCAGAATGAAAATTCCGGAAAATAAAATTAAACTTTTGGGGTAGGGCGAAACAGATGCTATTAGATGGATTCGAATCCAAATTAATCCCGTTACCATCGATCCTACTATTACAACTACACAAAATTTCAGTTCTGCGTTGACCATTTGAATAGGAATAAAACCGGATATCCATTCATCTTGTTTGATTTCCAGGAAGAACAGGGGAGGTATCGTAAAGAGAGCCAGGCAAAGAAGATAAAACAAAACTTCGAAGGTAAGGGAACTTGGTAGATTTTCCCCATTAGTCTTATCCTTGTTTAAAGTCACTGAACCTTTCTTTTCCACAATGAAGCAATTAGCAGTTTAATCACGCATTTTTTCAAAGTCCTGTCGAGCGACAAGATGTTGGATTATCTATTATCTATGGGATATTTTCTTCAAATAAATTGGTAGAATAATTGAAGTAATAAACTTGGCCATCGTTCGAACTGAGGCAATAAATCCAATTCCCAATATTTGACTGGTACAGGAACGGGTAAATTTCTCTTGTTGACCAAACCCAACCACGAAAGGAGGACCATGCCCAGATTCCCTCAAACCCATCTGAAGATAAATAGAGCCATCCATGATCGTGGTGATATATCCAGCCATTTTCGAAATCTTTATAATCTCCAAACCATGGACTTTCCAACCAGTCACCCTGCTTTTTTATAGAACCATTAGCCAAATCTGAAAGTGCTTTTTCTTGTAAATTCATTTTCGCTGGGTCAATTTCATTTTCAATCTCGATTTTTAAAGTTCGGCCTAAGGTTATACCTGCCGCATTTTCTGCAAAGGCTCTAAAGTAGAGGATACTTTCAGACCCCTTTTCGTAAGTAGCCGAAAAAGTACCGTCAGGCCGTGTGGTTCCCCTAATTCTCTGGGTGGAGGTTTTGGTTAATTCCAATTGTGCATGAGGAGAAATAAGGAAACCAAAGGTAGTTTGTTCAGTCAGTCCGATTGACTCCTGGATTTGAATTATTTTCCCGGTCAGTAGAATCTGGTTATTTGTATCTGAAAAGCTAATTGTATTCACGATTGATTTTAAGAGAGTCGGTTCAGAAGGGACATTTTCTTCTCCAGTAAAATCATCTTTAGGAGTTGAGTACCCTGAAATTGGTGAGCTATAGTCACCCACTGGAGAATGGTATTCTGTATTGGGACTTAAGTATGCTCCGCCCGGTGAGCTATATCCTTCATTGGGTGAAGCGTAGCTATTCCCTGGTGAACTGTAATTACCTCCTGGGTTCAAATAACCATTGCTAGCAGTTGAGTATCCTGAGCCAGGTGTGCTATAGCCCCCACCCGGAGATTGATTGCCTCCGCTGGGAGTCTGATACCCACCGCTCGGGGTTTGATACCCGCCGCCGGGAGATTGGTTGCCACCGCTTGGAGTTTGATACCCTCCACCAGGAGATTGATTGCCTCCGCTGGGAGTCTGG
>CACHJU010000023.1 GCA_902580225.1 uncultured Verrucomicrobiota bacterium | reverse complement strand
AGGTTCCTTTAAATCATATGGGTGCTCTCACCATTACTTGCTCATCTGGCGAATCTCTTAGAATTACTGCCCCCAATGGAAAACTTGTTCAACCGTCGGAGACAAAAAAAGGCATCTCTATCATTCGTTTACCTTAATTTAATCACTTTCAATTAAAATTTAAAAAATTGGTTGGAGCTTTTTTGTTCTAAAATCTCAGGAGGCGGATTTGCTAAACTAATATTAACATATGCACAAAGTCCTTTTAAGAATTTAAATGAAACTAGGCTCCAACCATATATTTCTCCAGTCACTTCATCTAAAACAGGCCTTCGATAATCCCAGAGATATCCATTTCCACCATCCAAGCTTTTTCCTTCCGGTTCACCCATTAATTCTTCGATTTCAATTCGATTTCTACCAATAGCAAGTGCCTCTAAATTACTTTTTCGATAAACCACATCATAAGTCGGCTTTTCCTGTAAACTTTCAGGTAACCCCTGGATATTTTTTTTAGGCTGCTGATCTACATTCTGCTCAACCAGTTCGCCGACTCTTTGATAGTCAGCCTGCATGCATGAAGAAATGGTAAATGAAATAAACAGAACCATGCAAAGGAGAATTAGAAATTGAAATTGAAATTGAAATTGTATGTTCAAATTGTTTTAAGTCTGTAAAAAATAAAATGGCGGAGAGAACGGGATTCGAACCCGTGGAGGGGCGATTAGCCCCTCACCGGTTTAGCAAACCAGCGCATTCGACCACTCTGCCATCTCTCCTATTCACTCATTTGGTAAACCCTTATGACTAACAATGCAATGAGAATAAATCTGTAAAGTTTATTTTCGCGAACTTAGAATCTGAAGAGTCTTGAGATTCTTTTTAGCCAATTCATCGCCACCAGATGCTGCCTTTGTGAACCATTCAAGAGCTTTTTGAGAGTCTTTAGAAACTCCTTTTCCGCGAAGAAACATAATTCCAAGATATCGAGCAGCTTCTGGATTTCCTCCATTAGCTGATTGATCAAATAATTGGAAAGCTCTTTTTAAATCAAAATTGGCACCACGGCCAAAATAATGTTGTTTAGCTAATTCTAATTCATCAAAATCATCTCCTGAAGACATTTCGTTTGGTGAAGGTTGAATGGATAATCCTGAATCTGAGGTTTCCTTTTGTTCGTAAACTGATGGTAGTCTATTATCAATAGCACTAAATTTAGGAGGTTCAGGCAATCCAATTGGTTCAGGAGGTAAAGGCGGAGGTTCGATAATAGAGGGATTTGTTGGAGATGGAACTGAATTAGCAGTTCTTTGTACAACCTGTTGCTCAATCCCCTTTGATTGATTCATGAGAAGTTGTTCATATTCAACAATCTTTTCCGAAGCTATTTCTTTTTCCTGAGTAAGGGCAAGATTGGCATAACGCAACGCAAGATCTATTTTCGCGGGGCCAGTCAGTCCATAAGCATAAAAATGTGCCACTATTAGTTGCGAAGTGGTATAACCACGATCAGCGGCTGCTTGAAAGTGAACCAAAGCCATCTTGAAATCTTCATCCACTCCAATCCCTTTAAAGTAACAACGACCTAAAAAATGATTTCCTGCTGGTAATTGTTTTTCAGCAACCTCTTTTAAAATAAAAAAGCCCCCCTTTAAATCTTTTCCAATATCAATATTCTGTCCTTCGAATGCATTTGCATGAAGTTTTAACAATGCGTGTTGAATTGAAGCAGGTCCATAACCGGATTTCGAAGAACTCGCATAATGCTTAGCCGCAAATTGAAGATCAGAATTAATTTCTGGCTCGACTTCCTCAGCTGTAAAAATTTCTGCTAACACATAGGACGCCAAAGGATCCCCGGTGCTTACATTTTTGACTAATATTCCATCTGGATTTTTAAAAACTTTTTTATAATACTCCCCAACTTTTTTAGGGTTTGGACCGAGAGGGGAAAATCGATGAAGATAACCCATTGCAAACCAACCTAGCCAATGATCAGCTTCAGTAGCTAAATTGGCCCAATAACTAGCCTTATCGAAAGAAATATTAAGACCTTTATCTCCGTGTATATAGCAAAGTGATAAAAATGCTTGAGCATATGAATCCCCTTCTTGAGCTCCAAATTCCAAAGCCTTTAAATCGGAATCAATCCATTTAATTCCCTCATTTCCAAAAACAGAAACCCATCCAAGGAGAAATGTGCATATTAAAGGTACCCTTTTTACTACCATAATTAAATACCTTGTACTCTTAACTTTATTAGAAGCAAGCTTTCAATTTACTACTATCCCAAATTGCTTGCGAGAGTTGGTTTAAAAGAGTTATGATCTGGAAATACAAACAAATCATTAACACGACGTTATGGACTACTCCGATCATTCGCCCTCTACCCTGCGTAATCCAGGAAAAGACTCTATCAATCAATTTGTTATTTATGCTGAAAACAAAGTGGGTTGGTTAAACGATTTCTTTAGTATGCTGAAATCTCAGGATATTCTCGTTATGGCTATTTCGGTTTTAGACACTTCAGATTCTGCTGTTATTAGGCTGGTTACCAACTACCCCAAGGAAACGGCCCAACTTCTAAAATCAAGATCAATAAGTTTTACCGAAAGAAATATTATTGCGGTTGAAATTAAGGATGAAGATTCTCTTCATCTTATCACTCAGTCACTTCTTCATGCCGAAATTAATATTCATTATGTATATCCGTTCCTTTACCAACCTAACAACAGACCTGTTCTTGCTTTGGCAATGGAAGATGAGGATATTGGGGAGGAAGCTCTAAACAGGCATGGAATGAAGGTGTTATCCTTAGACGAGTTTACTCGTTAAAATTTATTAATAAAGCAAATAGGGCTTTACCAAAGATTTAAATCTTTGTGAGTCAGTATTCCAAGAAGACAAAAATTGGGGGGTATTCACTTTTCCGGCATCTTTAACTAATGCATCCCACCATGCTTGAGAACCAACATGTTTATTAAAAAGCATAATTTCTGAGTCACTTGCTTCGCTAAATGGACTGGGAGATTCCCATAAAGCAGTAAGTTGCATCATAAAAAAAGGTAAATCCGTGGGACACCATTTACTCCAGTCTTTTATAACAATATAGACACCTTCTATTTTCTCCCCTTTAGAAGATTGTAATATTTTTGTTTTAAAAGCTAGACCAGGAATATTTTTCTGATCAAGTGCAAACTTTAAAGCTTCAGCTGATTTTCCCTCATAAGTAAGAAAACGAAAAGGATGTTTGGTACCAATCCCATGTTTGAATTTTCCCATTTGAGCACCCAAACCAGTCATTGGATATCCCGCAACTGCATCTAAACTAGGGATATTGGGGGAGGTTGGATACCATTGAAGCCCAGTAACTGGCCAAGTCATTTCTCGTTTCCAACCCAACATTGGAACAATAACCAATTTTCCTTTTTTCCGATAAATATCTTTTGTTTTTAAAACTCCAGAAATTTTCTTGGACCATAAAGCAATTTCTCCAATCGTCATTCCATGTACAAAAGGGATTTGAAAGGCACCCACATAACTCATGCAGGCTTCATCCATCGGAGGACCAGCAACTTTTAAACCACCTAGTGGGTTCGGTCTGTCTAAAACAACCACTTCCACTCCAGCTTCAAAGCAAGCCTCCATCGTATACCTCATACAACTTATATAAGTGTAACAACGAACACCTACATCCTGAAGGTCGATTACTAAACTATCAATTCCGGCCAACATTTTATCAGTGGGTTTACGAAATTTTCCGTACAGGGAAAAGACAGGCAATCCAGTTTTCGTATCTATTTTGTCATCGACTGGCACAGATGCTTTTTCATCCCCGTATATTCCATGCTCTGGACCGAACAAAGCGACTAAGTTTACATCGGAAGATCTAACGAAAACATCAACTGTACTTTCTCCCCTACCATTTTTCCCTGCAGGATGGGTGAGTAAACCAACACGCTTTCCCTCAAGAACAGAAAAATTGCTCAACTCAAGATAATCAATGCCCAAAGTTACTAAGTCTTTTCTATCATAATTTTCAGCTCTTAGAGAGGCAAAAGTTAAAATCCAGATGAAAAGTCGAAAAATATTTAGAATTGATTTTGTATTCATAGATTGAACATACATTTTTATATTATGATTTTAAGTTAATTTGCGGACTCTGGTATATTTTTGCCAAAACATTATAAGTGAATACAGAGACTACTCCAAAAAATACTCCTAAAACCGCTCCGCCAACAAACATGGGCGGAAAAGTATTCAGTAAGCTCAAGGTATCCTTTATTTTAAAATTACTCCAATCATATTCAGGGCTCAAAAGAGGATTTCTATTAATTTCAAATCCAACAAGTTCTAGAAAAATCTGCCCAATTTTATAATCTGCAAAATAAATTGCCCCCATAGTAAAAGGATTAGAAATCCATTGCAAAGCAACGATTAGTGGTAAATTCGCCCGCATAATTAATGCTAAAAAAAATGCAATAAGCATTTGAAGACCAACCAAGGGAGAGAAAGACACTATCATTCCCCAAAAGAGAGCAGGTTTCATTGCACTACCTTTGAAGGACCATAAATAAGATCTCTTATATGCCGTGGAAGAAAACCATTTTAAAACTGGATATTTATGAATATTGGAACGTCTCGGTAATGGGCGCAACCAACGTTTTATTCTTCGAATGCGTTTGAAACGTAACTCTTTTCCACGCTGGCATTCAGAAGAATTCATTTTTGTAATGAAAGTTGCAATAAAAGTTCCTTAGAGAAAAATTCCGAGGCTCGATCTAGGTTTTCCGCCAAGCTTATTCCATCATTTCCAAATGGCACTATCTTGAGATCAGAAAATTCAGATTTACATTTTTCCGCTACTTCTTTTTCCACCGATCCAGCGAGAAGAATAACTTTCTTATTAAATTTAGATGCCATTCGAATTATTTCATAAGGACCTTTACCATATAAAGAAGTGCTATCAAATCGACCTTCTCCGGTAAGAATTAAATCCGCTTTCCTGATCGCCTTTTCCAAGCCAAACCATTTCTCAGTTAGTGCGAAACCAGGAACAAACTCAGCCTGATATGCCAAGTTCAATCCATAACCTATTCCACCTGCCGCCCCTGAACCCTGCTGTTCTCTGGAAACCAAAGGTTTCTGAAAACTCGAACATAAATATTCTGACATGGATGTCATTCGATCTTCCATTTCCTCCATTCGGGCAAAAGAAAGTCCCTTTTGAGGTCCAAATTGATAAGTTGCCCCGCCCTTTCCAAGCAAATGGTTAGATACATCACAAGCAATACGAATAGGTGGAAGAGAAAAAAGGTTATTGGTTGAAATTTTCTCAATATTGGACCACGATTCAGGACAAGGAAAAGAGACAGGATTTCCTTCTTTATTCAAAAATTCAACCCCGAGAGCTCCCAAAGCACCGGCACCCATATCGTTCGTTGAACTTCCCCCGATACCCAACAAAATGGCACTCACTCCCAAAATATTCGCTTCATTAAGTAATTGCCCAACTCCATAAGTACTAGTAAGCCATGGGTTTTTTTCATTTTCTTTTAAGTCACACAAACCAGCTATTGAAGACATTTCTACTATAGCCATTTCTCCTTCGATCTTTAAATTGGCAAACTTTAATAGATCGACACTTAAATCTTTAGCTGAAATTAATCCAATTTTAACTTTTTTATTTCTTCCTAAAGAATCTTTAGCAGAAACCGAATGAAATTTGCCTTGCTTCGAACTTGTTAATAACTCAACAAATCCCTCACCCCCGTCCGTCAATGGAATAGTTTGCACATGACTCAAATTTTTCGCGGATAATATAACTTCTTCCGCAAGACAACAGATTTCCCGAGCCGACAGGGAACCCTTGCATTTGTCAAAAGCAGCAAGGATACGCATAAAAATTACCTAACGAATTTCGTTGTTAGTAAACTCATCAACCAACTTAAAACTTTCTACATGATAAGTTTCCGCAGCCTCAAAGTTCAACTTCAAACCATAATTTCTCTCCATTCGATGGATCAACTTGGAATCCGGTCCCCTTAATCTTCGAAGGGTACTGGGATGAAGAAAAATCTTAATATTTGCTTCCGGATTGGAATTTTCTTCGCGTAGTCTCCTGACTACGCTGGTAATTTTTCTTTGAATTTCAATGCTTACTGCCCGAGGGGATTTTACTATTCCTCGACCAGAACAGTAGGGACAGGGTTCATAAATGCCACTTGAATTACTTTCTTCATGGCGTTGACGAGTAATTTGCATAATACCCAACTGAGAAATGGGTAAAATGTTATGCTTTGCCTTATCTTCTGACATGGAGGACTTCATTTTTTGAAAAACCTTTCTTTGGTCCCCTTTATTTTTCATATCGATAAAGTCTATAATAACCAGCCCACCTAAATTTCGAAGTTTCATTTGTCGACAAACTTCCACTGCCGCTTCAATGTTGGCCTGCAAAATAAAATTTTTTCCGTCTTTTCGATCACCTTTATGACTTCCTGTGTTAACATCAATAGAAACGAGTGCTTCGGTTTCCTCCATCACTATTTCTCCTCCTGAAGGTAAAAGAACTCGCCGCATGAATGTCTGCTCGATCTGCCTTTCGACATTAAATCTTTCAAAGATAGGAATTTCTTCATCAAAATGAGTAACTTTTGATTTCGATTTAGGTGAAATTCTTTGAATCGTCTCGATTAAACGATTGTAATCCTCCTTTCTATCAATTTGAACCCGGTCAATATCATCCGTTAAAAAGTCACGAGCGGTTAAACCGATTAAATCAGGCTCTTGATAAAGAAAACAAGGACTATCCTGCGACTTCATTTTTGCTTCGATCTCATCCCATTGCTGAAGCAATAAATGAAGATCTCGGTCAAAAAAACGCTCCGGTTTATGCTGACCTGCCGTTCGAATAATAACCCCCATCCCTTCTCGCAAACTCAGGTTGCCTATAATTCTTTTTAAACGGCCTCGCTCCGCCTTTTCATCAATCTTTCTCGAGATTCCGCATTGACCTGCATATGGCATTAAAACTAAAAACCTTCCAGCCAAAGATAAATTGGTTGTAGTGCGTGGACCTTTACTTCCAATCTGACCTTTTGTAATTTGGACTACTATTTCAGAACCTACAGGAAAAGCCTTAGGAATTTCTTGAATAGATTTTGCTTCAACTCTGTTATGAGGAGTCTTTCTTCTATTTTCACGGACTATTTCAATGGATGGATCATTGTTCGCCCCTGGAAGCATATCCCAATAATGCAAGAAAGCATTTTTTTCTTGGCCAATATCAACAAAAGCCGCTTTTAAACCAGGTTCCAAATTTTGCACTTTCCCTTTGAAGATTGCACCTACCATTCTTTCTTCATCCAATCGTTCCACATCAAAGGCTTGTAATACTCCGTTTTCAATTAAAGCCACTCTTCGCTCGAGAGCCTCAGTATTGATAATTAACTCCTTGTAATCTTTGTTGGTTTCACGACGAAAAAAAGCAAGGATTCTCTCTCGAATGGGACGTTTCCTTGCCCTTTCAATTGCCTGCTCTCTCAGCTTTCCCTTATCAATCGATATGGGCGGAGGTTCGACAGGAGGAAGAGTCAGATCATTTTTGTCTGATTCTGTTTTTTTCTTTTCTTTTTTCCTACGTGATCTTTTACGTTTCGAATAATGAGGTCTGTTCTTGGTGTTTCTGGCCATTTTTATGATGGATGGAAAGCCCGAATAACGAAATAATAAGGAAAAAAAGTAATGAAAAAATATTGCTAATCATCCAAACTCCTTTCTATGTCGATAAACACTCTGAACCAGACCAAGTAAAACAAAACAGGAGATCAGAAATGATCCTCCGTAACTAAGGAACGGTAATGGTAAACCGGTAATTGGAGTAATGCCAATTGTCATGCCTATGTTTATAAAAACATGGGTCATTAACAAAACGGATGCTCCAATAGCGATCATGGCTCCAAAACGATCGGCCGCTTTAGAAGCTACCTTTACACAACCAAAGATAAGCAGGAAATAAGCCCCTATGGCAATTATTCCTCCAGCAAATCCAGATTCTTCTGCCAGAACCGCAAAAATAAAGTCATTGTGAGCGACAGCAGATGGTAGATATCCTAACTTGGCTTGCATACCATTGCCCAGACCCTTGCCAGTTGTTCCACCGGTGGCAACGGCAATCAGAGCTTGTATGCGATTCCAATTAGCTCCAATTCCATTTGGGTCCATAACTTTTGGTGCGAGAAAAGTTAGTATGCGTTTACGTTGATAGTCCTTGAGTGGTATGAGAGATGTATCCTCATAGGCAATAGTCGCCTCAGTAGGATTCGGGTTCTCGGATTTATATTGATAATAACAAAAAACGTCATAGCCCAACACACCAGTCATCACTACAAACAAAATGGCTGTAGCAATAAAGAATCGATAAGGTATGCGAGCGACGTACAAAAGTGAAAATGCTATTGGTGGAAAAACTAATGCTGATCCTAAGTCAGGTTGCTTGAAAATCAAGAACATTGGACAAACAAAACAAAGTCCTAATTTTGAAATCCCTTTTAAGGAATCTCGTAAAGTACCAATTTCCGACCGAGACAATATGCTTGCACCAAATATTAGAGTGACAATTTTTGCAAATTCAGATGGTTGTAATTTGAAAAAAACTAAATCTATCCATCGCTGGGCTCCATATTTTTCAGGAAAAATAAAAACCAAAAAAAGAGAAGCAACTCCTACCGCATAAATTATATGGGCAAAACGCATCCAAAAATGATAATCAATAAGAGAGACAATAGTATAAATTGAAAAACCTATCAGGACCCACAGCACCTGCATTTCCCATTGATTTCCTCCAGTATATGCTTGAGCTGATCGAATAAAAACGATGCTCATTGAACACAATATTAATAAGCTAATTGGAGAAAAAACATCCCATCTTTTTTCTTCCTCGAGAAAGCTGTCTTTTTTCTTTTTTCTTTTTAAAAATATCCCTATCGAATCAAAATCCACTTTATGTTTTTAAATTTAAGCGGTTTGGTGGAGAAAGTATCTTACCAATTCATTCCACTCTTCTTGCAAGCTTTCATCACGCTTAACCGGTTTAGATGATCGATTGTACCAATATGCTGCATTACCTAAATCGCCTTCTATCCGATGTAAATATGCATGTACCCAGTCTCCATCTGAGGAACCCTCGTCCTGTGCTAAATCATGGGCTTTATCCCAATCCCCTTTTTTAGACCACCATAAAGACTTTAAACAATCCGATATACATGAATCAGGTTCATCTTCAGATGCAATACCGGCTACAAATTCATCGAATTCAGTCATGGAACTTTTTAATAATTATTAATTTTGTTCACCAATTGGCGAAGCGATTAGATTAAATTATTAAATTTAAACACAATATATTAGAATCGAAAAGTATTTTGTTTATTTATTTTCTACTCGCCTCCAACGGGTTCCTAGAGAAACACTATATTGAAACTTTCTACGATGTTCGCGAATCACAAAAGGTAATTCAACTTTTTTTTCCAACTTAAAAAACGGACTTAAATAGTGGGACAGTTTATTTTCAGAATCACCTGAACCAATCCATTTCTCCTTTGGAGTATATTCCTCTAACCAAGTGAAAGGAGTAGCTAAAATAAGCTGTCCTCCCTTCTTAACTAAATTGGGTAATTGTTTAAAAAAAAGAACCGGGTCAGGGAGTCGACAAATTAAATTAGCTGCATGAACAACATCAAAATTCAGAAGTTCGCTTGGCAAGCAACAGGCATCTGCTACAAAAAAACTAGGAGGAGTATCCGATAGGGAATTTACTTTAGCGATTGTAGATTTATAGAAATCACCTTCCTCCAAATATTGATAAGGCAATTCGAATCGATCAGACAAAGTTTGAGCCGCGTCAATGAAAGACTTGGACAGATCACAACCAAGAACCTCTTGACAGTATGCGGTTAATTCAAATGTGGACCTTCCAACCGAACATCCCACATCCAAAGCCTTGGGTTTTATAGAAGATTTTAAAGAACTAGAATCTAGAAGTTCATGAACTGTTCGAACAGGAAATTGTAAACCATTTTTTGGACCTTCCGACCATGGCATCACTTCCTCGTCCTTTCCATAATGGAACAATAAATATTCGCCAAGCAACTTTCTAGACTCGTATGAATTATCCATTTTATTTATGTGTTTGGTGAAATGGTCTCAGCGATTTGAGTAAACTGATTTTGCAAACTCGGATACAATGATTTATAGATGGGATAATATTGATTATAAATTTCCTGTTCGAGCCCTGGATTTATAGTTTCTGTTTTTTGAATGAAAGCCTTACATGCATCTTCTACAGTAGCAAAACCACCCACACCAACCGCTGCAAGTATCGCGGCTCCATAGGCGGCTCCTTCAAGAGCGTTAACCATTGTACACGGAGTGGTAAACACATCCGCAAGTATTTGTTTCCACAAACCAGAACGCGAACCTCCTCCTGAAAGTACAATTTCACTTGGGTTCACGCCTAACTTTTTCATGAGAGACAAAGAATCATTAAGACCATAGGATACCCCTTCCAAAACGGCACGAGTAAGGTGTTTTTTTTGGTGACGTAAACTCATACCTATAAAACAACCTCTGGCATATGGGTCAGGATGGGGAGTCCTTTCGCCCGAAAGATAAGGGAGGAAAAATAGACCTTCAGAACCTGCTTTGGCTTGAGTGGCTTCTTGAGTTAAAAGCTCGTATGCATTCGCCCCACCATTATTTTCAATTTTTTGTTCTTCCAAACCAAACTGGTTTTTATACCACTGGAAGGAACCTGCCGCAGATAACATTACTCCCATTAAATGCCATTTCCCTGGAACCGCGTGGCAAAATGCATGAAGTTTACCATTAGGCTCAACTCGATACTTATCACTTTGGGCAAAAACTACTCCACTTGTTCCTAGGGTTACGGATACTTTCCCCTCCTTTACTATACCGGAACCGACTGCTTGTGCAGCACAATCTCCTCCACCTGCCACAACAGGGGTTCCTGCCTTAAGACCAGTTAATTTAGACGTCTCTGACGAAATTTTAGAAGAGGGTTCCGTGGACTCGGTAACTTCTGGCATCCATGACATAGACCAACCCATAATTTCTAAAATTTCCGAAGACCAACTTCTTTTTCCAACATCAAGTAAAGAAGTACCCGAAGCATCAGAAACATCGGAATAAAATTCTCCGGTTAGCTTGTATCTGATAAAATCTTTAGGTAATAGAATTTTGTCAATTGATGAAAAAAGATCCGACTCGTTTTTCTGAGTCCACAAAATCTTGGGTGAGGTAAACCCTGGAAGGACAGGATTTCCGGTTATTTTGAGTAGATTTTCATAACCGACTTTTTGCGTAATTTCATCACACTCCAAATGGGAACGCTGATCATTCCACATAATACAGGGTCTCAAAACATTACCATCTTTATTTAGGGCAACCATTCCATGCATTTGACCTGTAAGACCAATTCCAGCAATTTCATGAGATTGAACAGTAACAAGTAATTTTTTAATTGCCGTTTGAGTTGCGTCCCACCAATCAAGGGGATTTCCCTCTGCCCAAAGTGGCTTTGGAGTTTGAAAAGAATACACCGGATTAGCCGCATTGATCACTTTTCCATCTCCATTGATAAGCAAAGCTTTTACCGAAGATGTTCCTACATCAATTCCTATATAATACATTATAAGAGCCAATTAAAATACCCAAGTTTTGGCAATGCGAATGCACTAAAATGAAGATGTTTTAAATAAATTACATCTTGGAATCAGCTTGACAGGAGTTAAATAATTTAAATTTAAGGGCGTTGAATCAATCAACTTCTCACCAAATCAATATTAAACCAAACAAAAGGAAATTGTTGTCATGAAAAACTTTCTGACCTTATTAAGTATCCTTTCGTTGGCCCTCTTCGCATCTTGCAGCGGTGGCGCGGGCGAAGATGGAGATGGAGATGGAAATACGACTGAAGCAGAAACTGGCACATCTGAGTAAAATTATCTTAGTCCAAAGATTTAAAAAAAGACCATCCTAAGATGGTCTTTTTTTGGATTAAATCAAATCACGATTGAAGAAGTCTTTTTAATAAATTCAATCAGTTAAAAATCAGTTCGCAAGTCCATTGGCTTCAATTTCTTTTTCCATCAATCTTATTTCATCCATCTCCACAAATTTACTTTTTCCACCTGTCAACGCAGCAATTTCCTCAAGAGGCAACTTCGCTCCTGCTGGAGCTCCATAACCAATCGTATAAATCTTGGTGCGACCTTTTTTCTTTTTAATAAGATCGATACCTTGAAAGGCTTTGTTGGAATTTCCATCCGTCATAAAGTAAATTACATCTGGCTTTGGATTCATATAAAAAGCCCATTCAAAAGAATTATCCCATACCGTGCCCAAAGTTAAAGGAGTTTCCTTCACCGCTTTAGCTAATTTCTTTTTGACCGATGGGGTAACCGGTAACCACTTCGGGCGAATTGGAGTGTAGCCTTCATTTGGCTTCCAACCACTTCCGTTGGTACCGTTCCAGTTTTTATGAAGTGCTTTAGCATCTTCTCCGGCTACCCAAGTCGGTCCGGAAAAAAAGATTACCGAGACCGAACCAACCGCAGGTAATTTATCAATCGCCTTAGTTAACTCACTTCTCATAACCTTGTCCCGTCCATTCATCGAAGCCGAATAATCTATTATAAAAAGAATTTTATTCGCTTTTGATTTAATCCCCATAAAATTGGAAGCAAAAGCCTTGTTCAGAACGGACATATCCACATTTACACTTACATCTCCGATATTACCCATCGGACTCATAGCTATCGCAGGATTAAGAGATTTGGTATCAATGTCCACAACTGGGGCCGAAATTTCTGAAATAGCTTGAGCTTGAAAAGTAAACTTCTGAGAGGGTTTTGCCTGTTTTTGCCTCTGCATGAGCCTTACTTTTTGTTCCTGTTTCTTCGGTGCTGCTGTGGGTTGACCCGCATCGGAAAAATCTGAACCCACATCATCGGTTAGAGGAAGTCCCATCATCATGTTCCAAAATACGGAAAATGTCATCACCATAAAAAATAAAGCCAGAAGCAGACTATTTAGCAGTCTATATGTTCTGAGATACTTTGAAAATGAGCTTTCCAAGGGTGCTGTCGTTTCATGTTGGATTGGGGCTATTACGGATTTGGACATTTATATGAGAAATTTACTAGTTTTAATTATGTCTACTATTAATATTTTTTATTAAAAATAATAACACTCAAGTCTTAAAAGCAAGGTATTAAATAAATATAGAGGTCCATTAATAGTACATGGCTAAAATAGTACATAGCTAAAATTCCGAATTATTTGCAAAAAATAATTCAGTTCAAACAATCCCTACAAATCTAAAACTTTCAACAAAATTTCAACAAAACTCAAAACAACGATTCCTTAAAATAAAGATTCAAAAATTTTAAGTAAATTAGTAGGGAATAATAAACTTCAATTATTAATAATTTTGCCAATGGATACCATTTGTGGACAAAAAATTTAAAGAATCTCTTTTATCAAATGCCCGAAGACTTCGGTAAGTCTCATATCTCTACCTCCAAAACGAAAAGTACTTTCCGTATGCTCGATTCCTAATAAATAAAGCATTGTCGCATGCAGATCATGAATTTCATAACGGTTTTCCACCGCTTTGTATCCGAATTCATCGGTTGCTCCGACTGTTACTCCAGGATTGATTCCCCCGCCTGCAAACCAAGTTGTGAACCCAAAGGGATTATGATCTCGCCCGTTTGATCCTTGGGCAAATGGGGTACGACCAAACTCTCCCGTCCAGACAACCAAGGTGTCATCCAGCATACCTAATTTTCTTAGATCACGAATGAGTGCGGCAATCGGTTGATCAACGGATTTACAATTCTTACCATGACCATCCACTAACCCACCGTGCTGGTCCCACCGGTCACCATTCCCCCCTGGACAGGTCAACTCAATGAAACGAACGCCTCGTTGGACCAATCGACGGGCCAGAAGGCATTGCATCCCAAAGGTCCGGGTATTCTTAAAATCCGAATCCATACCGTATGATTTTTTGACCACTTCGGATTCACCAGTCAAATCCATCAACTCGGGAACTGAACTCTGCATCTGATATGCAGTTTCGTAATTTTGAATCGCGGCTTCAACTTGGGGGTCAAAATCCATTTCCTCTAGGGAGGATGAATCTAAATCTGAGAGCAGAGATAATTTATTTTTCTGTAATTCAGCCGACTTCTCCTTGGGTTTGATATTGGCAACCGGTTCATTTTGTGGAAGGAAAACCGACCCTTGGTAACTTGCAGGTAAAAAGCCTGAACCAAAACAATCTAAACCACCCGGCGGAATGAGTCCTCCATTCAACACAACAAACCCAGGTAAGTTTTGATTTTCTGTTCCCAATCCGTACCCAAACCATGCTCCCATACTGGGGCGCCCCTGAAATCCGCTTCCAGTGTGCAGAAAATAATTAGCAGAGGTATGCTCGGAAAAATTGGAAGTCATTGATTTAACCATCGAGATTTCGTCAATAACCTCGTCTTGTGCAATGTGCGGAAAAAGATCCGATACCCAGTGTCCACTTTGTCCCCTTTGCTTAAATTCCCACGGGCTTTTTAGAATTTTGCCAATATTATCAAATTGAGTGGGGGCTAGTTTTCCAATTACTTCGCGGGGATCTTTTCCATTATATTTTTCCAACGCTGGCTTGTAATCAAAAATATCCACATGCGATGGACCGCCGTCCATGTAAAGAAAAATCACATTTTTGGCACGGGGTGTAAAATGTGGCTTCTTGGGAAACAACGGAGAAGCCATTGAATTACTACTCAGGGCAGAAAAAGCGAGTCCTCCAAATCCCATGGCACAGGATTGAAGCATGGATCTTCGGGACAACGGAGTATTAAATTGGTTACAATGCATGAATTATAAGTTTAGTTGAGAAAAAGAAATCCTTTTGAATTTATCAAAATATGGGCTAAATCAGCCCAAACATATTCGGTAAGACTACCATGGGCTTTCGTTTGAGTTTCTAGAAATGCGAGAATTTTTTCTTGAGCTTTCTGGTTTGGAAGTTTTCCCGTTATCATCTCAAATAGATTATCAACCGATTCCAATTTTGGCTTCTTTGCTTGGAAGGTATTCTTACCCATCATCCTGCATTGGCCAATTACAAATGGATCATTCATTAGAGCCAAAGATTGTGCCGGAACATTGGAAACAGACCTCTTACCTTTAGTTCCAAAAGGAGCAGGTTGATCAAAGGCCAACATAAAAGGCGAAAGAAAATTCCGATAAACTGAACCGTAGATGCTCCTTCTTCCGGCACCGTCAAGTGGTCCATTTTTCTTTCCTCCTCGGCCGGTCATGAAAGCAGTTTTATAAATTGGAACCGAAGGGCCAAAAAGCTTTTTATCAATCCGACCAGAGAATGAAAGAATTGAATCCCTGATGGCCTCTGCCTGTAATCGTCGAACTGGCATTTTGTGCAGTAAAATGTTTTGCGGATCGGCTTTATTGACCTCTTCCTTGACGGAAGATGGATTTAAACTACTTGATTGACGATAGGTTTTAGAAAGCACAATTTTGCGAATCAGGCTCTTAACAGACCAATTATTTTCTCGAAAGTCAGTGGCCAACCAATCCAGGAGATCTGGATGGCTGGGTTCCTGTCCCATTGGACCAAAATCATCCGGAGTTGGAACGATACCCCGACCAAAAAACTGCAACCATATGCGGTTCACCATCACGCGGGACACAAGTGGATTGTCATCTGAAATTAATTGATCCGCTAAATCAAGACGAGATCCGGATTTTCCACCCAAGGCAGTAAGATTTCGTCCAACCACTGGATCGCCCAATTTATGAGGACTTCCCCGCACATAAACATTCCCTTGGAAAGGACTTCCCTGCCCCATTGCCATTGTGTATCTTTCAATGGGTGTTTTGGAATCTATGGCTTCGGCTTGTTTCAATCGTTCAGAGATGTTTTTTTGATTTTCAAGTTGAATTAGTCCCTCACTGTAAAGGTAATTAAGAAATTCATATTCTTCCCCTGAGAAATTGCCCGTATTAATTTTATCGAATGATTTTTGTAGAAAACCATCTAGGAATTTAGGGAGATTGCTTGCCTCAATTTTATCATCCCCCAGCAGAAAAGAAAATCTAGAGTCAGGTATTCTTCCAATTCCGGAATTTGAAAATCTAACTTGATCAATTTCCAGATAAGCATCTGTACCCCGATCCACAAATTCAAGGTAGGCCCAATGGCCTTTGTATTTTTTAGGGGATAAACTGAACCATTTGAAATCAGCCTCGGAGTTTGCTTCCTTGATCACAGTGCCTCCGAAAAGTAAGCCTGAATGTTTACCCATATGGTAATTATCAATCACTACTCGCATGAAACCTTTCTTGGCCTTAGCCTTAACTAGAATTTGATCATGCTCAATTTTAAAATGCGGGGACCGCAGGTTGCCCACCCGTCTATCTCCTAAAACATGAGAGGAGAGTACATTCCGGTTAGGAAAAAGATAAGATCCGTCGAAAGAAACTAATCGATGCCCTCGCGGTTTAAAAGCTTCACCTGTGATCTTCCAGCCCTTGGGAATTTCCAAGGAATTGAAAGTAGCAAAGCATTGACTGTTTTGAATGAAATCGTCTTCCACATTGGCTAATCCAATGTGCGAGTTTTTGGCACTTTTTATTCTTTGTGATAGAGATTGAAGGTTGTTTAACTGATTAAAGTGCATACACCAAGCATCAAGAGTTTTACCATTTAACCCGTTTGCTTGGGCATATCTTTCAACCACTGAATTCGGAGGAACTGGTTTATCAGGCTTTGGATCTGTCGGAAATTGAGCAAATTCAAACTGGTCTGCATGTATATGTCCCCATCTGCCCGTTGCGTTGTCAACGATCCTAATTTCGATCTCCCTTAGATGATAATCTTCCAAATCCCAACTCTTTGATACTAACATATCACTGTTTTCTCCGCGAGAGACTAAAATCCTCCTGCCGTCAGCCCATAACTCCACCCCCACATCGTTGAACTGCCCACCACCAACAGAAAAATTAAGAAAACGATGCTCAACCTTAATTTTCGGAGACATTAGCGAACCAATTGATTTTTTTGGATCTTTATTTAATGAAGAAGCCCAACCATCGCCAGTATATCCAGTAATCGATTTCGCCTCATTCGAACCCTTTAAAATCGGTTTTGAAAAAGCTTTCCCAATCGATTTCCAACCGCTCAAACCATTTTCAAAATCTGCAAAAATTTTTACATTAGAATTAGCCTCTTTTCTAAATTCTAGAAGGCTGGAATTGGTAAGTTGCAGAGCACCCAGCCAATATTTACTGGGTAGATGTGTTATGTGAAAATCCTCCTGCGTAGCCGGCAAATAGGAGAACGCCGACTTGCATAGGTCTTCAATTTCATTGGCAATTTTCTTCCTTTTCTGACCAACATCTAGAGGATACTCCTGCCTAGTACTTCCCTGCATGAAGGAAGCGAGCGAATAGTAATCCTTCTCCGAAATAGCATCAAACTTATGATCGTGGCAACGAGCACAACCAATTGTTAATCCGAGGAAGGTTTTTCCAAAAACATCCAGTTGATTTTCCATTCGGTCGGCGTTATCGACTTTTGGATCAGTTGGTGCATGGACTGCCTCATGAAAATACCAGAAACCAGTTCCAATAATGGATTCGTTGAATTTTTCCGAGGGATGCCTCCTCGGCTCTTTTATAAGATCCCCTGCAATATGCTCTCGCAGAAACTGGTCGTAGGGGACATCTGAATTAAAAGCACGAATCAAATAATCGCGATACTCATAAGGATTTTCCAATGGATAGTCAAATTCATGCCCACAGGTTTCAGCGTACCGAACCAAATCCATCCAATGCCGGGCCCATTTTTCTCCGTAATGAATACTCGAAAGCAAACGGTCTACCACATCATTAAAGGCGTACTTCGAATTGTCTGAAATAAAACTACCGATTTCCTCCAAGGTGGGAGGCAATCCGGTCAGATCAAAAGTTACCCGACGCAACCATGTCCTCTTATCAGTTTCCAATGCCGGAAGTAATCCTTTTTCGCTTAATCGGGTAGCAATAAAATAATCGATTGGATTGTGATTAGAAGTCAAGTCTGGGGGCAACGAAGGCGAAGTTATTGGTTGCCAACACCAATGAGTATTTTTACGATTTTCCAAATTAAAAGAAGTCCGTTTCTTGGAAGACAGTAGATTGGGAATTGGTTCATCCGGCCAAAATGCGCCGTCCGCAATCCACTTTTCAAAATCCTCTACCACTTGATTGGATAATTTTTCTTTCGGGGGCATATGAAAATCCTGATCATCGTACCGGATTGCTTCAATTATCAGAGATTCATTCAAATTCCCTTTGACTAAGCCTGGACCCGTTTCGCCACCTTCCAAAATAAGTTTGATATGATCCAGCCGTAAACCGCCTTTGATTTTGGAAGACTTGGCACTGTGACATTCATAGCATTTTTCTGACAGCACAGGCCGGATTTTTGATTCAAAAAATGACAACTCATCAGCAATCAAATTGATTACGGGGAGAGTTAAAAAAAATAAAAATCGCAAATTCATTTAAAATTGCATCCAGTGTAAACAACAACAGGCGGATGATAGGTTAGCATGCCAAATGGTATTTGTTTGATTCTTCCAAAAAAACTCAAAATAAATGGGAATGATAACATAATTTATTTAAACATATTTTCAGAATCGGGCAAACTAACTTTATGGAAAACATTATTAGTAATTTAATTCTCATTACATAATAAACTGAAAGCAGTAAATTAAGAATGCCTATCCTTGACAAAAGCATATCTTTTTTTGACTTTTATTAAAATTAATTATGGAGCACTTTTCCGAACAGGTCACCGATGCTAGGCAAGTTTTTTCGGTTTCCCCAAGAATAAACCCGAATTTGTTTCGCTGGTGAGTGTGGGTTTTGAAAAATGCCTACCCGATTTTTTGGTTGAACGCGATTCTTATCCGGAAATAAAAAGATCCAATTTGGTTATGGAAAGCACAACCATTGAATTTATAGTGGCGGGAGAGGGAAATCTTTGCCTGAGCGGTTCCAATCACGACTTGTGTCCAGGCTCCCTATTTAGCTATAAAGTCGGTCAGCATCATAAAATATCAAGCTCTCCCATCAAACCGATGATTAAATATTTTATGGTCTTAGCTCATTCCCCGGTTATTGAAATTGAATCCAAAACAATCAAAGAAAATTGTAGTTTTCAAAATATTCGGGATCACAATGAAATTGTTGAGTTATTCGAACTAATATTAGGAAATACAAATTCAGGTACTGTTCATAGCACCTCAATTTACAATCTACTGGCTCACACCATTATTCTTAAAATTTCCGAACTCGCTCCATCAGCTTTAGAAAAACAGGTTCGGGCATGTGATACTTATAATCGTATTCATCAATACCTTCGTAAAAACTACTTTCGAATCAAGACCATAAATCAGTTAGCCGATGAACTGAATATCGACCCCGCTTATCTTTACCGCATCTTCAGACGTTTTCATAACGATTCACCCTATCGGTTTTTGATTAGGTTAAAAATGGGTCATGACGCCTCCCTTTTACTTTCCTCTAGGAGATTGGTAAAAGACATTGCCTTTGAACTTGGATTTGAAAATCCTTTTCATTTTTCAAGAACATTCAAATCGGTTTATGGAGTTTCTCCAGAAAACTTCTAACAAAACAAATAACAAGACCTATTCAAATTTTTAAAACCTATGGAATCCAAAATAAAGATTGAGTATTGCCCAGGTTGCAAATGGTTACTCCGGTCCGGCTGGATGGCTCAAGAGCTACTTTCTACCTTTGAAAAAGAAATTGACGAGGTTACCCTCAAACCAAATAAGAAAGTAAGTGGAACATTTAAAATCACTTGCAATCAGGATTTAATTTGGTGTCGAAAAAGGGAGGGTGGATTTCCTGATATTAAGGAACTCAAAAAAAGGGTTAGGGATTATATTTCCCCAGAAAAGGAACTCGGACACCTTGACCGGGCTTAATCTTTGGTTTTTGTGAGAGCTTCCCACTCAATTTTTCGCGAGATGCTAAAATTCTATCTCTACCCTTTTGTCCAAAATAGTGTAAAAGTTGCTTATTTTCCATATTTCGAATGTCAACTACTATCAGTCCATCAAGAGCGTTACCGAAGTCAGGGTCGACAGCAAATCCAACAAAAGATCCTTTTAACTTTAAGTAATGCTTAACTAACACAGGAATCCCTTTTCCATCAGGTTCCACGCCAGAAATTATAGCCGACACTTCTTCAATACTTCTCCCCTCTTGTTTAACCCACTTCAACAATGTTGGACTCAATTGCTTAAGTTTGAAGGGTTTCTTCGCTTTTGTATTGCGTGCAATTTCTTCTGACCAACGGTTAGTTCTTAAAAAACGAACCATTAGGTTTCTGGAAAGTTGAGTGTAATCGGCAGAAATACTTACCGGGCCATAAAGTACAAAATGTTCTGGGTGTCGGTTCATAAATTCACCAATTGCTCTCCAAATCAAGCCCAATAGAGAAAATTTTTTTTGATACTCCTGTGTGACGAAGGATCTTCCTACTTCAATTGACTTCCCCAAAGAGTAGAAAAATTCACTCTTTAAGGAAAATTCGGATGCCGCATACATACCCGACTTACCTTTTTCTTCAATTATTTTATCAACAACTCCTAATCGATAACCACCTGCAATTTTTAAGTTCTTTGAATCCCAAGCAAAAATTTGTTGATACCATTGATCAAATCGGTCGGTGTCAGCAGGCAATCCAGTACCCTCTCCTGCATTACGAAAAGTTTTTTCCCTCAAGCGCGATATTTCTTTCATGACAAAAGGAATTTTCTTTTCAAGGGTACAGTAAATTTTAAAATTTCCTTTCGCTACCAGTAGTGAATTACTAGGCAGGTTATTAATTTCATTTTCCATATTTTTTTCACAAACAGGAAGAATCAAGGGTTCAGGGGATGCCGTTTTTCTCCCAAAAAAGAAAGTGGAGGATAACTTAGGAGGCGTATCATATTTTAAAGCTTCCACACTTACCCGAGCATAATCAGAAGCCTGCGAAACTGTTTCAAAAGAACGAAGTTTTTGTGCCGAGATCGTTTCGCCAATTCTCATCTTTAATTCCATTCCTCTTTTGTTCATTAATTCTCGAGCTAAAAACAGCGTGCGCAAACGCGGATGAATCATTCCCATAATTTGAAAAAGCAAACTATTGGCACCCTTAAAGCAAACTGGTAAAATCTTGGCACCAGTCATTTTTGCAAGAGACACCGGATGAGTGGACCACTCGGGATCTAATATTTTGCCGGTCTTTAAATCAAGGGAAGAAACTTCACCTGCTGGAAAAACTCCAAGGCAGTTTCCACCTTTCAAGTATCGAGTGCAATCAGCCATTGCCTTAAAATTTTTGGATTTGGCCAAGTGTCCGCTTAAGATATCTACTTTGAATAACCAAGGGTTCATTGCCTTAAAAACATCAAGCTCCTGATTCACTAAAAGTTTGAAATCGACTCTGGCTTTGGAGAGGAGGGACCCAAGAGCAAGTCCATCCAGTCCTCCAAACGGATGATTAGCTATAACAATTAACGGCCCGGTTCGGGGAATTCTATCAACTTCATTGGCATGAACTTCCACCCGCACATCAAGTTCTTTTAAAACCGCTTCAAAAAATTTAAGCTTGTTATGCTCCTTGGTTAGAATTACGGAAGCATCATACAGATTGCTCAATGAACGAAGCCCAAAAATGTGGTCAAGTAAAGTGAAGACCCCACTGTGTATAAATTCTAAACCTTGTTTATTACTGAATTTTGAAAAAGAAACGGATCGTTCCATTTATTCTTCATAACAAAAGCTTTTCCCTTATTAGTTACATTCTAGTAACAAATTTGAAACATTATTTACTAACCTGAAATACTTTCGATAAATTCTGAATAATGATTTAGCTTAGAAAGCTCCATTTTTGCATTCGAGCATATTTCAACACTCGACAAACCTGTGTTCTCGGCGAGAAAAAAAATGTACTCCGCTACCCTCTTAGAATATAGTAGTCTACCTTCATCGCTAATTGAATAAAATCTCTGTCTTTGCTGGTAACCTTTGGAAGAATGATCTCCAAGTGCCTTCTTTTCCGAAGAACCTTCGGCGGCTAAAACATACAGGAAATTATATTCAAACCAAAAGAAGTGCTCAGGACTAGGCTCCAAACTTTTCAAAATATTCCTGCATGATTCTTCGCTCTTGGTAGCTTCCTCCATTTTCTCAGCACCAATCGTTAACTGGACAAATTCACGGGCCATTTTCTGTTCAGTCTCATCATTTGAAAAACAGCTTTTGGATGCTAGGTCCAATGTAAAAGCATACCAGTCTCTCCATAATTCTTGATCCTTCGGATTACTGGATCCATGCAGTGCGACCCCCATTTCATAGGTGTACCGCCCGCTTGTCTTAATCTCGAGGTTGCTGCCGGTGACCTCTCCGGCCACCTGATAATTCTCCGCTGATTTACCCGATCCTGAGTGGAATCCAATGGATACCCCAAAACTTTCGCATACCGCCCAGATGGGTTTTATCATTTCCCTTAACTGATGGTTATCAGGATAAGGAATATTCTTTTGAAATCCGAATGCTGGTGCTACAAAATGAATTGGCATTCCCATCTCAAAAGACAACGCTAACATGACTGCGGTTGTCTCCGGGGTGGTTAGCCCGGGCAATTCATCAATGGATAACTCTCGTAGAAAATCACATCCTAAACCAGTGGTGAAATACTTTTTGCGGAAGGCTTTGTATTTGTCGTCGCGAACCTTCATTTTTTTAAGAGCAGGCCAAACATAAGCAAGTAAACCGTTGAACTCATCTTCACTCGGAAGCAATCCCGCATTTTCCACCCTCTTTCTTGCTGCATGAACCAAATCAACAGGAACTTCTTTTTCAACAAAACGGGATTTTTCTTCCTCCGATTGCGGAATTTCCGTTTGAGCCAATTCCGGGGAAAGATCGAAAGTGATGTAACTGGCAAACATACATCCAGCGACTAACTGGTCTTCTCTTTTATCAAATTTACCCCCAATTGGTTGATGATCGGCGTTGAAACTCCATGAGATACCAAGTTTATGAAAACCATTCTTAAATTTAGCCAAAATACAACCATGGGTCATGCCCTCCACACTCTGTCCCTGATGCCCCTCGGGCACATCACAGCCAATAAAAGGGAAAGGTACAGTATCCAAATTATCCGCAAGCATTTCATTCACATCATAAACCAGTTCCCGGGGAATACTGTTTTGATTCGCGGTTAAACCAATACCTAGCCGGGACATTGCCCAGTCCACCCCGTCCCAATGCAGAGTGGTAAAACGGGCCCCGATTCCCAAAGTTGATTTACCAAGGTTTCCACGGGATGTGGGAAAAGCATTGTTTTCAGGATCACTTTCCTGAAGTAAATTCTTCATTTGAACTAAGTTTTTAAAGGAAGCCGGAAAATAAATACATTCTTCCAACTCGAATCCATTACTCAAAGGATATGAATCCACATTAATTTCTCCGGTCATTCTTAACCTCCAAGCATGATCTCCCCAATCGTCTTCAACTAAAGTCCATTCACCATGTTCAGAAGAAAAAGAACTCCTTGAATGTATTGTCAATTCGGTAGTACCTTTTATTCCTTCAATAAAACGAGCCCAATCCAAACAAAAGTCTGGACTTATACATGGGTTGTTTTTTATCCAAATAGAATTTTGGGCAAGAAAGGCGTTTATGGAAGAATAGTCAAAGAATTCAAGTTCATTTGAGTTCATACTTCCATTCAAAACCAAATTTTCGACAAAGTCACCGAATAATTAATGAAATGACTATTCTCCTTTGGAGCTATTTTTTAACTCACTAGATGAATCTAGTGCCAGTTTTTCACTAGCCGCTGCCTGTCGTTCAGCCATTTTCTTTTTCAATATTTCATCCCCAATCACCCCTAAAAGAATTACCAAACCGAGGATTCCAAATTCTAAATGGGTCGAAATACCAACAATATTGATGGAATTAAAGATGATCCTTATCACCGCCGCTGCAATAATGACTCCGAGAATAGAACCTTCCCCTCCACGCAGACTGCACCCGCCAAGAACAGCGGCGGCAATGGCAAAAAGCTCGTAAAACTCCCCGGTTTGAGCAGGCTGAACCGAACCTAATTCAAAAGCGAATAGTATTCCAGCTATACCGGCAAAAAATGAGCATAATACATAAGCAATAATTTTCATTCGATCGGTATCAATTCCGCTATATCGGGCACCCTCCTCATTGTTACCCAACGCATATAAATATCTTCCCCAGATTGTTTTACGTAAAAAAACTGCTCCAGCTAATGCCAAAACCAAGAGAAAAATAGCAGGTGTAGGTAGGTTAAAAAAATCACCAAATGGAATTTGACCGCTAAAAATAAAATCATATTTTAGGATTTGATCCAAATTTTCAAAGCCTAAGTCACCTTCCAAAGGGACTGGTCCCAAAGACTGATTATCAGTTAACCATCGACTTAGACTTCGATAAATCAAAAGACCACATAAAGTTACCACGAAAGGTTGAAGTTTCGCCTTGGTAATTAGCAACCCGTGAACCAGCCCAATCACCAATGACATGAGCAAGGTCAATCCAATGGCTACTATCGGGTCGAGTCCCTGAATTTTTGTAAATAAAGAAAGTACAACCGCGACCAGACCAACCACAGATCCAATGGATAAATCTATTCCACCTGTTATAATAACAAATGCAACGCCTATGCTCATAATCCCATATAAACTAGACCACTTGATCGTGTTTTGCATATTATACGCAGAGAGAAAATTAGGGTCTGCAATTGCAGTAATTGCAAAGACTGCGACCAACAGGCCAAAAATTCCAAATATATTTTTTTTCATATGATTAAGCTACCAATGAGCCTCCGGTTGCAAGTTGCATTATTGATTCCTCTGACATTTGATTCTTAGTAAGCTCTCCCGAAATTGTCCCTTCATGCA
The DNA here is from genome assembly GCA_902580225.1 of uncultured Verrucomicrobiota bacterium. GTDB lineage: Bacteria > Verrucomicrobiota > Verrucomicrobiia > Opitutales > Seribacteraceae > Seribacter. The sequence continues at coordinate 8,935 of CACHJU010000023.1, read as the reverse complement.
TCACATAAACTCGATCCGCCATCCCCAATACTTCTTCCATTTCACTAGAAACAAAAAGGATTGCGATGCCTTTGCCCGCAAGCTCTTCCATTAGCTTGTAAATCTCTCTTTTTGCACCTATGTCAATTCCTCGGGTCGGTTCGTCAAGCATCAGAAGTTTAGGATTCATGGCTAGCCATTTCCCCAGAACAATCTTTTGTTGATTACCTCCAGATAGAAACTGGGCGGCTTGTTCGATACTGGGAGTTTTTATCTTCATCTGCTCGACCGCCTTATTGGCAATTATTTCTTCTTTGGAATGATCAAGAAATCCCATTTTTTGATCTCTCTCAAGACTTGGCAGGCTGGCATTTTCCCGAACTGTCATAGGCAGCACTAGTCCATGCTGTTTTCGATCTTCCGGTGCGAGCGCCAAACCGGCTTCAACCGCGTCAGCGGGAGATCGCGGAGAAAAACTAATTCCCTGAACTTCTAGCTCACCACCCATTGAGGGAGTGACGCCAAAAAAAGTTTGCAACAATTCCGTGCGGCCCGCCCCAACAAGACCCGCAATTCCAACAATTTCTCCAGCACGGACCTCAATCGAAACCGGAATATCCGGATAAGCCGGAGAAATAATATCCGCTGCCTTAAGCATGCAATCTCCGGGCTGATGGATGTCACGCTCATAAAATTCACTCAAATCACGACCGACCATTAAACGGACCATATTTTCATGATTTATTTCATCATTAGCCAAATCACCCGCATTTTCTCCATCTCTAAAGACTGTTACACGGTCTGAAAGTTCCTTCACTTCTCCAAGTCTATGGGAAATATAAATCACGCTAATTCCTTGATCGCGCAAGCCCATGACCACTTCGAACAAAGTCTCGGTTTCTTTTTGCGAAAGACTGCTTGTCGGTTCATCCATGATTAACACACGGGCGTTGCATGAAAGTGCCTTGGCAATTTCAACCAACTGCTGCTTTCCAATAGGTAGAGAACCGGCTATCGTATCAGAAGGCAAATCAAGCCCGACTCTTTTCAAATGCTTGGTTGCTTCAGCATGAAGCTTTTCTTCATTGATTAAGCCTTTTTTTCCGGGCTCACGGCCGAGAAAAATATTGGAAGCCAAATCGAGATTGGATGCCAGATTGAGCTCCTGATGGATAAGAGCAATCCCAAGATCCATAGCCTCCCTGACATTTTTAAAATCAACTTTATTACCCTCAATAAAATAATCACCTGAATCGGCAGGCTGTACACCGGCAAGAATTTTCATCAAGGTACTCTTTCCAGCACCATTCTCCCCAATCAAAGAGATAACTTCTCCTTTTCCCAATGTGAGAGATACCCCTTTAAGGGCCAGAACTCCGGGAAAACTTTTTTTTAATTCTCGGACTTCAAGAAGCAACCCTGGATCCTCGCTCATTTACTTGGATTTTCCAAGTTCTGCCATTTCTTTTTTCTTGGCCCAAAATTCGTCAATGTTTTGTTTAGTCACCTCCAAAAAGGAGACTTCTTGGTAATCGCTTGAAGGTTTTATTCCATCCCGAATATTCTTCAGCATTTTAATGGACTCATATCCATATTCCCAGGGTTGCTGGCTAATGGTGCCATAGGCATAACCATCTGTAATTGCCTGCAGAAGAGCGTCCTGTTCATCAAAACCACAAATCTTAATGGTTCCCAACTTATCGGCCTCTTTGATCGCATCTATGCAGGAAGGAGAATTATATGCAAACAGTCCAACCATACACTTCAAGTTATTGTATTTAGCGATCGCATCCTCTGCGTTACTTTTCGCTCTTGCTTTATCAAAATTGTCTGTCCGAGTGTCAAGAATGGTGTAGTTCGAATCTTCTGAAGTTAAATTAGTAGAGGCAACTTCATCGTATTTTACTTCCCCAAGACTTTGCACTGGACGATCCAATAATTCATCGATCACACCCTGTCTTCTCTGACGGGCATTCAATTGCTCAAGTCGCCCAACAAAAAGCATCACTTCACCACCATCTGGAATAGCTTTTTTTACCAACCCACCAAGGGCACGCCCAGCCTTATAATTATTAGTTCCTATAAAAGTAATTCGCTTACTTTCAGGGGCGTCCGAGTCATTGGTGATCAGGATAGTTTTTTCAGCTACCTGATCGAGAAAAGGAGTCTGGTTTTCTGCATCAACCGGACTTACTGCGATGCCTGATATACCCTTTGCAAGCATAGTTTCTATCATTCTCTTCTGATCCACAACGCCTTTGGGTGGCATTAGAACCTCACAGCTTACACCAAATTCTTTTTCAGCAATTCTCACTCCTGCAGCACACAGATCCCAAAACGGATCCACTCCGTTGGTAACGTAGGCAAAATCGTTCGGTTTTTCAGCACAACCGAAGAAAAAACCGAGACTAACTACGGAAAGCAGACTAAAACATTTTTTATATAACTTCATATTGAATTTTGTTTAATGATTGAAAAAATTTTCACCAAGGTGTTCTTCCCCCGTTCACACAGAGAGTTTGTCCGGTAATAAAAGAAGCCTCGTCAGAGGCAAAATAAGAAACTGCATTTCCCACATCCTCAGGTTTTCCCCAACGACCCAAAGGGATTGTTTGCAAGTAGGCATCCTTTTCTTCCTTTGGATCATTTTCATGGCGCTCAGTGGGAATCCAACCGGGTGCCACTGTATTCACCGTAATTTCAAAAGGAGCCAATTCATTCGCCATACTTCGACTCCATCCAATCTGCCCGCCCTTCGCAGCAACATAAGCACTAAATTGGGGCACTGAACAATGGAACACCTCACTGGTTATATTGATAATTCGACCATAGCCACGTTTTTTCATTCCGGGCAGGACGGCTTTTGCTAAATGAAAAGGACTCATAACAAAAAAGTCATACATTTGCCGATAAAATTCAGCATCATATTCCCCGATCGGTTTTTGAGGCTGATCCGGGGTTGCATTCGGAACCAAAATATCAAGGGATCCAAATTTTTCTTCCACGGCTTCAACTAACGATCCGATTTGCTCAGGATCTGAAACATCTGCACGAACAAGCATAGCATGAATTCGATCCGCTTTTAATTTTTTCAACGCCTGTTCCCCTGACTCTCGATCATTTAAATAATTAATTACAACCTTGGCACCGGCTTTACCCAAAGATCGGGCTATTCCAAAACCCAGACCACGACTACTACCAGTCACCAGAGCTACTTTTTTTGATAAGGAAAAGGACATAATCTAAAACTATGGAATTACTCAGAAAAATAAAACCAATAAATACCTTTATAAAATCATTTTTTATATTTCAACACAAGTTGATATTTCAAATTTGAATCCTGTATATTTAATTTGAATAAAATAATCTTCCGGCTCGACTTTTTTTTTAACTCGAACAGGACTTCATATGCATGAGCCCAATCTTTAATGTATCCATTTTTTTATTTTCAGCTTATCTTTATTTAACAGCTGGTTCACAGAAAAAAATTATCTTTCTGATCGCTGAGCGGGAATACAAAACTGAAGAAACTTTACCCAAGTTTGCAGAAAAATATTTATCGAGTGATTTTTCGATCGAATTTTGCAATGCCCCCAACGCAGGGCCCAAACGTAATCAACTTTCCAATCCCTCAGCGATTGGTAAAGCGGATTTGCTTTTTATAAGCGTCCGTCGCCGTGCATTTAGAGAAAAAACAATGAAACTTATCCGTTTTCATATTGATAAAGGAAAACCAGTCATAGGTATTCGTACCACATCCCACGCTTTTCAGTTACGCAAAGAGGTTTTATTAGATGGACATCAGGAATGGCCCGAATGGGACCATCAAGTTATGGGTGGAAACTACAATGGACACCATGGTAAAGAATTAATCTGTAATATAAAAAATAGTACACCCACGATTAACCACTCAATACTGCAAAAGGTCAAGGTACCGTTTAAAACTCGTGCTTCCCTTTATCGAAACTCGCCCTTGCCAGAAACATCCAAGACTTTGCTAGTTGGTTCAATTAAGGGATTTCCACCGGAACCGGTTGCCTGGTTTCGTCAAAAAACCTGTAAAGGTAAGGTCTTCTACACTTCTCTCGGTCATGTGGAGGACTTTAAGAACGCCTCATTCAATCAATTGTTAATCAATGCCATAAATTGGTGCCTCGAAAAAGATTAAGTACCGGAGATTAACTGGGCACCCGGTTTTCCTTTCTCTATTATAAAAACCGCTTTAGTTTCGATTGGTGAGCCCTTCTTTGTAACAAAAGGAGTTGCCCGAAAATAACTTTTCCAATGATCCTTAGTCAGTTCGCAACTCACATAACCACGGTTCGAATTATACCATTTTACAAAATTATTCTGCTTGGCCGCCCTTTCATATTCAGGAATGAAATTGCCCCCATTACCCGCCGAACTCATCGAGGTACCGACCCACTCCGTTCCGACCAACGGCGAATTGGGATCTTTGAAATCAAGTTGCAAATCATTGACCCAATTCAAATGAAAATCTCCTGTCAGAACCACAGGGTTGGATATTTTTCGCTCGTAAAAAAATTGGAGTAGTCTACGACGACTGATTGCATAACCCGGCCATTGATCCATGGAATACCGATCCTCACTCTCATCCCCTCGGTTAAGAGCAGCCATCATCACTTGTTGGGCTAGTACATTCCAAGTCGCATCTGAGTTAAGCAATCCTCCCATGAGCCAACTTTCCTGCTCCCTACCCAGCATGGTCGCCCTAGGGTCGAAAACTTTTCCTGTCATTGGTTTTTGACGATCGCCATTGGGCTGATCGGTCCGGTATTGTCTGGTATCCAGAACAAAGAAATCGGCCAATCTCCCATAACTGCATTTTCGATAAAGTTTCATATCCGGTCCCTTGGGAAAAGATCTTTTTCTCAAGGGCATAAATTCATAATATGCCTGATATGCGTTCATTCTCCTAGCAAGGAATGACTCTGGAGAAATTCCATCCTGCTCGGAGACCAAATTTGCGTAATTATTATCAAATTCATGATCATCCCATGTAACCAGCCAAGGAAAGAGTCGGTGAGTTTCCTGCAAGTCCTCATCCATTCGATATTGTGAATAACGCAGGCGATATTCATCCAGTGATTCGACTTCTTTCCCTAAGTGTTTTCTAACCCGATTATCCCTCCCTGCATATTCATATATGTAGTCCCCTAGGTGGATAACCAGATCCAGATCCTCATTTTGCATATGAGGATATCCATTAAAGAATCCACTCTCGAAATGCTGACATGAGGTAAAAGCAAATTTCATTTTTTCAGGCATATCCATTCGCGTCGGTGCGGTTCGTGTACGCCCAACCGGACTTATTTCAGATCCAGCATGAAACCGGTAATAATACCAGCTATGTGGAGAAAGCCCGGTCAGTTCAACATGGACCGAATGACCAAGTTGTGGCGTAGCCAAACATTTACCTTTTTTCACGATTTGAGAGAAAGCTTCATCCTTCGAAACTTCCCATTTCACCCGAATAGGCTCTGGATTTAGACTCCTTTCATCAAGTGGATCAGGGGAGAGTCTAGTCCAAATTACAACGCCATCGGGTTCCGGATCACCGGAAGCCACTCCTAGAGAAAATGGGTAAGCAAGAAACTTAGGTGATTCATTGATTTTTCCATATACAGAATCTTGGAAATATGGAACCGCCGATACCATCGCCATATATTTTAAAAATTCCCGTCGAGGAACCCCGTATTTCAAACAATCTTTAGGTAACCTAGATTTCCTCATCATACTCAAGGTTTCAAATGAATCATAAATTAAATAGCATTATCCTTTAAAAGGAAAAGCCGCTCTTCCGCAAATCCCAAGTCCATCGACCACAAAAACACGACCGGCATTTTCCTCTTCCAAGGATTTATCTACCCCAGTTGTCACAAACAAACGACCCAAGTCCACTCCGCCAAAAGCACATGCAGTGGTTTCGACGCAGGGAAATTCTACTTGCTGAACTAATTGCCCAATATCGGGATTGACTTGTACAACTAATCCTCCGTGACACATAGCCACCCAAAGCATCCCATCTGCATCGATCGTCATTCCATCCGGAGAACCTGCCAAACCGGCCTCTTCGGTGTTGATAATGACCTGCTTTTCGCCGATCTCTCCCGATTCATTATCGTAAGGATAACACCAAATCTCCTTGGTCGGCGTATCAATGTAATACATTGAACCGGCATTCTCATTCCAGCAAATTCCATTCGAATTGGTAACTCCGCTTATTTTCAAGCTCAAATTCTCAAAAGTGTCTAACATGTAAAGATTTGCATCTCCGGTCTTTTTTACCGTGCTTATTGTACCCGCCCATAAACGACCGGACGGGTCACACTTCCCGTCATTGAACCGATTATCCGGTCTCTTATCGGCTTCTGGATCGGCTAGATTTTCTTTCTGACCGGTTTTCGGATCAAAGGAATAAATTCCCGAATCACCGGCACAAATAAATTGATCGTTCTTGGTGGGAACCACCGTACCAATCCGTTCTCCCATTTCCCAAACTCTCTCGTCACCGCTAGTCGGATCTAACTGAATCAATGCATGGCCTTCAATATCAACATAAAATAGATTACCCTTCCAAAAAATAGGACCTTCCCCCCATTTCGAAATACGGGAACCAATGGGTGCAACTGATATACTATCTTTCACCCTTCCTTAATGCTCGCATCACTGACCGCTTGCAACCAATTACGAGCAATTAACTCGTGTCCCTGCGGAAGAGGATGAACGCTGTCCGATATCCAATGTTGAGGAATCACTCTTAGGGCCGCCTGATCGAAAATCTTTTGGGTTTCAATATGAATTGAATTATAATCAACCGATATTCTCTTAATTATTTCTCCAAGCTTATCGGATTCACCGCACCAATATTTCCATGAATCATCCGAAGACAAACGGGTCATTCTCAAAACAAACGGATCCATTAGAACAATCTTCAATTTTGGATTTTCCATCCTACTTCGTTCTAAAATAAATCGGTAATCATCTTACCATTGATCAAGAGGTACTCCTATTCGTCCCCTTCTGCTTATATCATTGACCCCAATTAAAATACTTAACCAATCCGGTTTCAATTCAATGGCATCCTTCTGCCAACGCTTTTTCAAATCTTCCAACTTGTTTCCACTTACCCCCCGATTAAAAAACTCAAGTTTTGTATTGGGTAGATCGACTCCAAGACGGGCCGCAATGAAAAAAACATAACTATGCCCCAAATAATGATTGCGATCCTTTTGATTCCTTCCCCATTTCATATCTGTGATTGAATCACCCTGAAAAAGAAGTCGCGATCCGGTTTCAAACTTTGGTAATTCCATTTTGAGGGAGTTTGCTACACTTGCATAAGTCTTGGAAGCTTTACCCAGTGTGAGCGATGAACTGGCAATCAGACCCGTTCCGATAAAACTTCGTCTTTTCATTTTTTTGGAGTTTTCCAGGACTTTTTAAAAAACTTCATCGCCAAGTCATTTATATTTTTACCCTTAGGTAGAGATTTCAGTCCTGAGTTCTCCACCCCGTAACCAATACACTTAACTCCCAATTCTTCACATCTAGTTCGCAACATCACCGCATATTTTGGGTGGTGAACCTCGTCATTTAAACCAGAGCGGTTATAGACAATGATAGGTGGGCCGTCCGCTCGAATATATGGAATTAAATGAGGGGTTCCTTTTGCCTGCTGAATGGGAAAAAGGGAACGAATACCTAATCTTTCCGCATGCCCGAGATAACCCGTGATTAAAGCACCCGCGGAATTCCCCATGATTGAAATTCGGTCCACATCAATATTGTACTTATCAGCATTTTTTTTCAGAAATCGGATCGATTCCGCACAATGTTTGAGAAGAGTCCGGTGATCCCCACCGACTTGATCAATAAAGGGATAATTCACACTGGCAAAAGAAACACCTCGGGATAAATTTTGAAGCATTGAATTTCCCTGAAAGGATCTTTTATCCCCGTTTCGGAATCCCCCGCCATGAAAATTTACTATCAAGGGTGTTGGTTTTTTCGATTCCGCCAACCATAAGTCCAGTTTGCTCCGGTCATACTCTTCACTGTACCTCAGATCCGAATGGGTTCGATCCATCGATTCCGCCCGGATATAAATTGCCGATAGGCAAAATATTGGAAAAATAAACAGAATTCGTTCTTTCATAGGAGGTAATTGGATTCTCACCAAAATTTTTGGAAATATTCAACTTTTTTTGCATTCGAGGATATTGGAGTGCGAATCAATCCACTCTTTTCCCGACTTAATAACTTTCTTTTTTTTATTTTCCTTTATATTCTACCCCAATCTCTCTGGCCCAATCTTCCCAATCCTTTTTCATTTGATCAACCCGACTAGGAAATTCATTAGCGAGATTATGAGTTTCCGACCGGTCCCTGCTGAAATCATACAACTGCCATGATTCCTGCTTGTGCTGAACCAGTTTCCATTGATTTTTGCGAATTGCTTGCCAACCCCCATATTGAAAAAATAGGGGAGCATTCCTTTTTAAATTCTTTCCTACAAAAGTAGGGCTCAGGCTGATACCATCAAGAGGGGGAAGGTTTTTTGGATACTTTGCCTCCTTACCGGCCAGTTCTATAAAAGTTGGAACCAAATCAATCAGGTGACATGGTTCTCGGGAAATCGCATGCGGTGACAATGAAATCCCCGCCGGCCAATGAGCAATCATGGGAGTACAAATACCACCCTCTAAGCCCTGAACCTTCCATTTCCTGAAAGGACTGTTGATTGCATTTGCCCACGACTGTCCAATTGCCTCAAAAGAACCAACACTACCCCAATCCGCCTTTGGATTCTTAGTTCCTCTTTTCGGTTTCTCATGACTGGCTCCATTATCCACCAGAAAGAGAATCAGAGTATTTTTCAATTTTTCAATTTTTTCTAATCTTTTAACCAGACGGCCAATATTTTGATCCATTC
>CACHJU010000022.1 GCA_902580225.1 uncultured Verrucomicrobiota bacterium | reverse complement strand
CCTGGGAATGAAAGGATTTGAAAAACCGGACAGATGGGAGCTTGTCCGTTCCAAGTTGGGCAAAAATCCACAAGTTTTAAAATTGAGTGTGCTTTTTGGAGATGAACAGGCGACCGAGCGAATGGAAAAACTCGTGATAAATGCTCAGGCGGATCCTACCATACGCAGGCGGACATTGAAAATCCTCATTGATTCAGATTCCACCAATCTAAAAGTACTCTGCGAGAAATTATTGAATGATCCGGAAATGCAAGTTCTGGCGGTCCGTGGATTGTCTCAATTTGAAGACTTGGAAATTGGAAAAAAACTGGTGCGTAAACTTCCTGCTTTTTCCAAGCAGGAACAGGGAGAGGTGGTGGAAATTCTGTGCGGAAGGGAAAGTTGGGCAAATTATTTGCTAAGGGAAATGGAAGCGGGAAGAATTTCCCGGTCATTGATTTCCCCTTATCATGCCACCCAGATTCTCGCTCTGAATAATCAGGAACTGAGCGAAAAACTGGATCGGGTCTGGGGAGTGGTCCGGGCTTCGCCGGATGAAATGGATGAACGAAAGGCAGAACTGAAAAAGGAATTGAATCCCGTGCATCTTGCTAAAGCAAACCTTGCCCACGGTCGGGTCCACTATGAGCAGCAGTGCGTGGGATGCCATATTTTACACGGTAGGGGCGGGAAACTGGGACCGGATCTGACCGGATCAGGACGCTCGAATATTGACTATCTGCTCGAAAATATTGTGGATCCGGATAGTGCGGTTTCAGCGGATTATCGGATGAACATTATTCATTTGCAAGACGGCCGAATACTGAGCGGAATGATAGCAGGCCAGGACCGTAACTCGCTCACCCTTCGGATGCCCGGTTCGGAAACGGTGGTGAGCAAGTTGATGATTAGGAAACGCGAGACACTGTCTCATTCGATTATGCCTGCGGGACTGCTCGATCATTTGAGTGGGGAAGGGCGACGCGATTTGATTGCTTATTTAATGAACCCCACCGAGGTTTTCACTCCCTCGCATTAAATTAAAAAAATCCAACCCTTGTATGACACGGGAATTTGTCGACATCAAAAATAGAACGATTAAAGGTTGAAATATATGAGTAATTTTATCATTACTAATTCTCTTAATTTACCGTAAACCTCAACTTGTCTCCTAACCCTGAATCATGAAACTCGAAACCCAATGCCTACACGCAGGCTATTCGCCTGAGTCCACCACCAATTCCTGTGCCGTTCCTCTGTACAAGACCAGTTCCTTTGTATTCAATGACACTGAGCATGCGGCCAATCTTTTCGGTCTGCGCGAACTCGGAAATATTTACACCCGGTTAATGAACCCGACCACGGATGTGCTCGAACAACGGGTGGCCGCAATGGAAGGTGGAGCTGCGGCACTGGGACTCTCTTCGGGAACGAGTGGGGTCTTTTATTCGATTATCAATATGGCCCAGGAGGGAGATGAAATCGTATCCGGAAACAACTTGTACGGGGGAACCTACACCCAGTTTAACGACATTCTGCCCAAACTCGGAATCAAGGTAAAACTGGTCGATCCCAATGACCCGGCTAATTTTGCTGCTGCGATCACCGACAAAACCAAGGCACTTTTTTGTGAATCTGTTAGTAATCCAGGCCTTGATGTGGCCGATATCAAAGCGATTGCGAATGTGGCCGATGATCATGGAATTCCCCTGATTGTGGACAGTACCTTTTCCACTCCTTACCTTACCAAACCAATTGAACATGGAGCCTCCATTGTCATCCACTCTTTGACCAAGTGGCTGGGTGGACATGGCAACGGGATCGGTGGAGTTGTGGTTGATTCCGGTACTTTCAATTGGAAGAATGGGAATTTCCCATTGTATGACAATCCGGATAACAGCTACCATGGACTGAGATGGGGGCATGATCTTCCGGAACCATTGGCTCCGCTTGCCTATATTCTGAGAATGCGTACGGTTCCATTACGTAACTTGGGTGCCTGTATTTCTCCGGACAATTCCTGGCAATTTTTGCAGGGTATTGAAACCCTGCCATTACGCATGGAACGTCATTGTGAAAATTCTCTGGCTGTAGCCAAGCATTTGCAGGCACACGATTCTGTTGACTGGGTACGTTTTCCTGGATTGGAAAGTGATCCAATGTATTCCCTCAATGAAAAATATCTCCAAGGAAAAGGTGGATCGATGGTCGTTTTTGGAATCAAGGGCGGAGCGGATGCCGGACCTAAGTTTATTGATAACTTACAACTTTTATCCCACCTTGCCAATGTTGGAGATGCAAAGAGCCTCGCGATTCATCCGGCTACCACCACTCATTCCCAGTTGAACGAGGAACAACAAAGAGCTGGTGGAATTCCACCAGAAATGGTTCGTCTGTCGATTGGAATTGAGCATATTGATGATATCCTCGCTGATATCGATCAGGCCCTTGCCTCGGCTTGTTCCTAATTGAAGTTCGATCAAATTATGGGTAAACTATGGGCATGAAAATAGCCCTACTTTACCTGATCGTTTTAACCCTGACCATGGCCGGTGCCTTGGCTTACGGATTCATTGTCGGGGATTTTTGGATAGACGGAGGAGAATTGATGGATAATCCATGGGGAATCGTTTCCCTATTTGATGTTTATGTTGGATTTTTTTTCTTCATTGGCTGGATCTGGTATCGGGATTGTTGCCTGACCGGCAAACTCTTCTGGTCTGTGGCTATTCTTCTCGGTGGCAATGTAGTGGCGGGAATTTATGCGATTATTGCCCTTTATAAAAGTGATGGGGATGCCCGAATTTTTTTTATGGGTGAAGAGAAGCCCTAAATTTTGGATATTGAGATATTTTAGAATGATTGATTAGGTTGAAATTAGATTTGAAAAATATTTTAATTCCATATCACGGTCAAAATCCGCTTCAATTTATTTCCCTCACAAAACATCCTGAAGTTCACGAATTTAAAAAATATAAATGAAAAAAAATCAGCTCAGCGGATTAATTGGAGTTTTTTTATTGGCGTCTTGTTCCAGTGAAACTGGAAATAAGTCTGCAGATAAAATAGATCCGTCTACTTTTAATGAGATGGTATTAATAAAAGGGCAAACTTTTTTGATGGGTAATGAAAAGCCTGCGCAAAATGGGGAGATTTACCCGGAAGAAGGACCTGTTCATAAGGTCGAAGTTTCGAGTTTTTGGATTGATAAATACGAGGTTACCAATGCTCAGTTCAAAGAGTTCGTGGACGCAACCGGTTATGTCACTTTTGCGGAAAAACCCCTTAGTCCGGATGTGTTTCCTGCCGCCCCTAAAAATCAATTATTACCCGGAGCAACCGTTTTTGCCCCACCGCCTGAAAATATCAATCCACGGGCCACAAATGATCCCTGGAATTGGTGGTTATACAGAAACGGGGCATCCTGGAGGAAACCCGAGGGTCGAAGTTCCTCCATTCGGGCAAGGATGGATCATCCGGTGGTTTGTGTGAATGTCGACGATGCCAGAGCTTATGCCAAATGGGCTGGTAAGCGCTTACCGACCGAGGCAGAATGGGAATTGGCCGCCCGGGGCGGTTTGGTGGATTCCATGTATGTTTGGGGAAATGAGGCCAGACCCGATGGGAAATGGCTTGCGAATTGTTTTCAGGGTACTTTTCCGGCGGTCAATACTGCTCAAGACGGATTCCATGGCACATCGCCGGTTGGTTCTTTTCCCCCTAATGGATTCGGTCTGTATGATATGGCGGGAAATGTATGGGAAATTTGTAACGATTTTTACCATCCTTCTTATTACAGTCAATTTATTCAGGATCCCCAACCCAATCCAAATGGGCCCAATTTTCCAATCACCCAGATCGAACTTGACCAATTTCGTCGTACTGGAACCTGTCCGTTACCAAGAGAAGGGCACAATGAGCTTATGAATTTAAATGTAGCCCGGGGCGGTTCTTTTCTTTGCCACTGGGATTATTGTCTGCGTTATCGACCCGCAGCCCGTAACCATTCCGAATCTCTTTCTCCATCTAATCATACCGGTTTTCGATGTGCCAGAGATGTAAAATAACTTAAAGTTATATCAAAGAGAAGAGGCTCGACGGTTATTCAGATGATTTATAAAGATATTCCGTTTTTGTTCTGAGTATAATATATAAATCGTAAAGGATTATTTTTGTTTTATCCCAATTTTAAAAGCCTGAAAAGATCAGCAAAAGAATTTCTATGTGAGTAAATTAAAAAAAGAAATACTGAAAGGGATCGAATCAACCGAAATTTATAAATTGGCAATTTGCAGTCCAATTGAAAAGGCGGATGCTCTTTCGACTCGTTTGAAAAATGAAATATTTTTCAAACGGGAAGACTTACAACCAGTTTTTTCATTTAAGATACGGGGAGCTTTTCACAAGTTGAATTTGCTTACTGCTGATCAAAGACAAAAAGGTGTGATCACGGCTTCGGCTGGAAACCACGCCCAGGGGGTTGCCTTGGGAGGGAAAGAGCTTGGCATTAAGACAAGAATTGTTATGCCCGTCACCACCCCGGAAATTAAAGTGAATGCGGTCCAGGGACTTGGTGCAGAGGTTGTTCTTCATGGAGACAGTTATGATGAAGCCTTCCAAAACGCACTCAAGATGGGGGAGGAAAAAGGCTATGTATTCATTCATCCTTTTGACGACTCAGAAGTCATAGCCGGACAAGGTACAATTGGAAAAGAAATTATATCTCAAATGGGAGATTCAATTGACGCGATCTTTGTCGCAGTGGGCGGGGGTGGTCTGCTTGCGGGAATCTTAACTTACATTAAGGATTTACATCCAAAAATTAAGATAATCGGAGTGGAATCTGAAGAATCAGCCTGTTTAAAAGTAGCCATGAAAGCCGGCAAGCCAGAGATTTTAGATAGTGTGGGAATTTTTGCTGACGGAGTGGCAGTAAAACAAATTGGAAAACTGCCATTTGAATTAATCAAGGACCAGGTTGATGATGTCATAACAGTTTCAATTGATGAAATTTGTGCCGCAATCAAAGATATTTACGATGAAAACCGTACCATTCAGGAACCAGCGGGTGCATTGGGAGTGGCGGGTTTGAAAAAATATCTTCAATCCAATCCTATCCAAAACCAGAGGATTGTAGTGGTTAATTGTGGAGCTAACATGAATTTCGATCGGCTTCAACATATTGCTGAAAGAACCGAAATCGGAGCGAACCGTGAGATGTTGTTATCGGTTGAAATTCCTGAAGCTCCTGGATCATTCAGAAATTTTTGTGAATCTCTGGGTAATCTGATGGTTACCGAATTTAATTATCGATATGCGAATGTTCAAAATGCCCAGGTTTTTGTTGGAGTCGGCTTGCGAAAAGGGGGTTCAGACCGGACAGAACTTATTGATCGGCTTACAAGTCGGGGATACTTGGTAGAGGATATGAGTGATAATGATACCGCGAAATTGCATGTTCGGCATATGGTCGGAGGACGAGTTTCCCGAGGTATAGAAAATGAAAGATTATACCGTTTTCAATTCCCTGAAAGACCAGGAGCCCTTTTGGAATTTTTAAGACATATGAATCCGGTTTGGAATATTTCTTTATTTCATTATCGAAACCATGGATCGGCCTATGGCCGAGTGCTAGTGGGTATCCAAGTCCCGAAAAAGGATATGGTTTTGTTCCAAAATTTTCTGGTTAAAACAGGATATGATTATTTTGATGAAACTGATAATGTGGCTTACCGGAGATTTTTAAAACCGGTTTGATCTGATAAGATTTTAAAACCAAGCACTCTTATTTGGAGACTAAACTATTGGTGGTTAGACGACAGAGGGAAAGGATCTGTCATTCTCCGATTCCTTTTTTCCAAGTACGATGGGCTACAGCGATATTCCTCTGGCTCCCTCCTGTAAATAAAACTGACGGGTAGGGTGAAAACGGGAGAAAAAAATTGCTAGCGAGGAACCCTTTTTTTAAGAGCAGGGATTTCCTCTCCCTGTTGGGGTTTACCAACTGTAGCAGGCAATGGCCTCCAGTTCCCTGACGAATAACTGATTGCCTGAAACGGCCAGGTATGCCCAGGTTGGAGATTCGGAAATTGACCGTTTTTCTTTGATGATAAATTTTTCCGGATCGGCCTCGATCAAGTACAGAGTGCCGTCTTCATCGAGGGCGAGGATTTCTTTTCCGTTTGAAACCATAGACATGTATTTTCCAAAAGATTCACTGCTTATCCATTGAGTCTCCCCGCTTTTCATATCAAGACAGGTAATCCGTTGTTTTCGGAGGTGCAGGTAGCCGTACCCGTCAATTACGATCGGACTGGACATATAACCCTCCTGTTTATTTTCCCAATTCTGAGAAATTGAAAATTGATCCGATTTTTTGGTCAAATCAAAGAGCAGGCTTTTCCCCCCGTAGGTGCTGGTCAGGATGGAATTTCCCAAAAGGGTGGGGGTGAGAATGTTCATGCCGCGATAAGCTTTGACCGGTTTTTTCCAAAGCACTTTACCATCCGCCGGATGAACTCCGGTAAGTTCTGTCCGGGTTTGCACTACAAGTTGTTCAACTCCACATATTGTCGCAGTGACTGGGGATGAAAAGGCACTCCCGTACTTATCGCCTTTGTGAATTAGGCTTCGCCAGACGGATTTTCCGGTTTCCCGTTCCAACTTGCTAAATCCGGAACCTGCCTGAACATAAAGATAACCATCATGAACGAGAGGAGAGCAGACGAAACCAAATGCGGGAAGGGGGCTGTCATGGCGTTCCATAAAGTCGACCTGCCATTTTATCTTTCCTGACTGGCCGTCTAGACAGACTAGAAAGTCACGCATGCCCCCGACATACAGATTTTCTCCATCGAAAATCGGCGTGGAGCGTACCCAACTGCCATTTTTCCAGGCAAAGAAGGGAACGCTCATTGAGCCCTTCCATTCTGACTCCCATTTCTGTTTCCCATTTGAACGGTCAAAGGCCCGGACGACTTCAAGTTTCCCTTTGGTTTCGACGGTGAATACGAGAGTGTCAGAGGTTACCGGACCCGGGTATCCCTTGCCGATTTTTTCCCGCCAGTTCAGAGCCAATTTTTTCTTTGAAATGAACTTAGGCCAGGGGCTCCCTTCTGCTATAAAACCATCCCGGTTCGGACCCCGCCACTGATTCCAATTTTCGGAAGTATTTGAAACTTCCTCCCCATGAACGGGTCGGAAAAAAAGCAGGGTCAGGGTGAGATAAAAAAGAGATGTTTTCATGGTTTTTTAAATAAGTAATGACTGACCCACCATTCCTGTCCATTTCGAAAACCAAAAGTCTCCGCACAGGCAAGGAAGAAGATACGCCAACGGTAATAGGTACGATGGGCCTCGCCCATGGACAAATCCTGATTGAACAATTTAAGAATTTCGGCCCGGGCATTATCAATATTGATCACCCAGTCTTCGGATGTCTTGGCATAATGTTCACCGGACCATCTCCATCGGTGTTCCAGTTCCATTTGGCCGGAGATTCGAATAAAAAGCTCGTCCGCGGGCATGGTACCTCCGCTGAAAAAGTGTTTGGACATCCAATCGTCCTCACCTTCGACATCAAAGGGGTAGGAGGTGGAGCGGTGGCAGAACACATGAGTGAAGAGTTTTCCCCCGGGTTTGAGCCAGCCGTGAATACGGTTGAATAATTCGCGGTGATTTCTTACATGTTCGAACATTTCGACCGAGACCACCCGGTCAAAGCTGGAATCCGTTTCAAATTCATTGATGTCCTCGGTATAAACAGTGAGGTTTTTCAGGCTACGGATTCTTGCCTGTTCCATAATATATATCCGCTGCGAGTTTGAATTGGAAATCGAGGTAATTTTTGATTCGGGGAAGTTTTTTGCCATCCATAAGGATAGAGAACCCCAACCGCAACCGAGTTCAAGAATATCCAGTTCGTTTTTCAGTTTTGCATGCTCGCAGGTTAATTCAAGAGCCCGGTCCTCTGCATCGTCCAGCGAAGAATTTTTTGAATCATAATAGCAGCAACTGTATTTAAAATTTTTACCCAGAGCATGCCGGTAAAATTCCGACGGTACTTCATAATGTTGTTGATTCGCCTTTTCCGTGAGGACTGCCATGGGGGAGGCATCCGAATCGGCAATATATTTTTCCGCGAGTTCGGCGTTCGCCTCACAGTCTGTGGACTTACATTGTTTCAGGCGTTTCCGACATAGGTTCCGAATGCCTGCCCGGATCATAAAATCAGGTACAAGTCCGCGTTCGGCAAGGTCGATCAGAAAATTGGTCAGGCTCATTTTTTATGTTTTATTTTTTGGAAGACCTGGAAAAAAAGAATTGGTTTGTTGGATGTAAGATTCATATTCCTTGCCACTTGCTTCCAGTTTCCTTGCCTCCACAAAGGGAACTCCGGTTATTTTACTCAGAAAAATATATAAAATGACTGGAATGAGAAGAAGCCATTCGCCAAGTGGTGCCTGCCAGCCAAGGAAAATATAGCTAATCCAAAGAACCCATTCGAAAAAATAATTGGGGTGTCTTGAATATTTCCAAAGTCCGGTACTGCATACATCGGCACGGGTACAGTCGGGCTGAGATTTAAATATTTTGAGTTGTTTGTCCGCAATGTGGACTCCACTGAATCCAATCAGCCAGATGATCAGACCAATGTGATCCATGGAATTAATCGGATTTGGATTTCGGACCAGAATAAGAAAAGGGGATGCAAAAAGAACCACCCAGAAAGCCTGAATTTGGAAAAAAATAAAGAATCCAAGATTGGCTTTTTTGCCCATGTATTCACGCAGATAGGCATAGCGGGCATCTTCGGTTTTGCCCAGGCATCTTTTCAGTAAATAAGTTCCCAGCCGGACGGACCAGGTAATCAAAAGGGCTTTTAGTAGAGCCAGTCTTGCGGGATCACAATTGTCAGTTGCCAGGGTTAGGAAAATAAATCCGAGAATTCCGACGCCATAGCCCCAGAGTGCATCTACATAGGATGTATTTTTTATGACGAGTGCATGAATCCAGGCAAAGAACATCAGAATTGATGCCCCGACTTGTCCATAGATTAAAAGTTCGATTGTGCTCATTGGGAGGATTCAACCGATGGAAATTTTAGGTGGATAAAGTGAAGAATAATCCCTGCGAACGCCCATTCAAGAGCCACTCCAATATGAGAATTAAAATCAGTGACAAAGGTAAGCACTCCCAATTTTTGACCGGAATAATAGGCAACCACTCCACCGAGGGAGAATCCGATAATGGAGCGTAAGAAATTTTCTAGAAACCAGGTGAAGAGGGGCCGAAGCATGAGTCCAAAATTAATCCAAAGGGCAATCATCCAAAGCGGGGCTCCAAAGAGATCTGGATAAGGTTCGAAAATTAAAAGATTTAGGTAGACTAGGGTGCCATCGCCAAGGATGCCAAGGAAAAGGCATGCCAGAGTGAATGGAAGAACCTGACGAATTCCCCTTGTTGAGATTGAACGAATTAACACCAAAAGGGTACCAATAGCAGGAAGGAGGTAAGGGATTGGACTGACTGTGGCGAGTACACAAGCGAACCATGCACATTGAAAAATAACCAAGTCCGTGAAGAATGAAAGCCTCGGACTCATTTTGGAAAACCGCGGCATAGTTTGCATTCCGGCTTGGCGAGCAGGAGATGAATATCCCCGGTGTAGCCTTCCTCAAACCCGGCTTCGCAATAACTGAGGTAATAGAGCCATGCCCTGCGGAAATGTTCGTCATAGCCCAGTTCTTTAATCTGGTTTTCGTTTTCCTGGAAGCGCAGACGCCACTCCCGTAGGGTACGGGAATAATGGTATCCAAAATCGTAAAGGTCGGCTGGGCGCAGATTTGATTCTTTGACCGCAGCTTCAATCATTGCGGAGGCGGAGGGCACACAACTTCCCGGAAAGACACGGGTGCGGATATAATCGACTTCCTTGAGGTATTGTCCATAGCGGTGGTCGGGCATGGTGATTCCCTGAATCAAAGCGGCTCCATTGTAAAGTAGAAGGTCAGAGACTTGAGAAAAATAGGCGGGGAGGAATTCATGGCCCACCGCTTCGATCATTTCAATGGAAACGATACGGTCAAACTGGCCGACCAAATCCCGGTAGTCTTTTTTGATAATAGAAACTCGGTCATCGAATCCGTTTTTTTGAATCCGGTTTTGGGCATATTCAAATTGGCGTTCCGAAATCGTGGTGGCGGTGAGCCTGGCTTGAGTCCGTTCGGCCAGTCGATGGGCAAATCCGCCCCAACCGCATCCAATTTCCAGAACTTGGTGGTGGGGTTGTATATCAAGCTGTTCAATAATACGGTCATATTTTGCTAGCGAAGCTTGTTCCAGAGTAGTTTGGGCAGATTCGAAAATTCCGCACGAATAGGTCATGGTCGGGTCGAGCATGAGTTCATAGAAATCGTTTCCCAAGTCGTAGTGAAGGGCGATGTTTTTCCGGCTTCCCTTGCGGGTATTTTTTTGGCCTACTAAATAGCCCCACCTTGCCATTCGGTTGAGCAGGGAAGCCCAGCCGCTTTCCATACCATCCATCACATCCTGATTTTGGAGAAAGAGGCGGAAGACGCTGACCAGATCATCTGTTTCCCAGTCCCCGTCCGCGTAACTGTCAGCTACGCCAAGAGATCCCCCCAAGCAGGATTTTCGAAAAAAGGATTTGTCGGTTATTTCAATACCCGCAGAGATGCTGGTACTCGAGGGGGTTCCTAGAGTTAGTTTTCTTTTTCCCATTTTGACTGTCAGTGCACCCTGATCAATTTTTTTTAACTGGCCAAGCAGGGCACATTCCCAAAATCCGGCATTTCCATTTTCGGACAGGGTGAATTTTGTGGCATGTTGTGCCGTTGGGTTATTCATTGTGTTGGGGAAATAGAATTTTTGGGATGTGGATAAAAACGACAACCTTTTAAACGAAGTAGAAGGGCATGCCAATAAATTCCGAATATAATTCTAAAAGTAAGCAGGGGAAAGCGAATGAGTGCCCAGGTCGAATTTTGTAGGTTAAAGATTTTATGGGTAAGGTTCAGGTGGGCACTGAAGATAATTTTTTGATCTTCGCACAGAACCATATCCACTTTGAATTTTTCAGCAGGACCGTGAAAATGCCAGTCATAATTTACATCCATTCCGATAAAGGGTGAAACATGGAATTCCTTTTTGAAATTATGGGTGGATTTTTCTTTTCCCAGATCCTGTAAATCAAAACATTTTGAATAACGTTCATGCCAGGGAGTATTGGTAATTTCAGTCATCATCGCATGCGGTATTGTTTTTTCTTGATCCCAGCAGTAGTAGAATGAAACTGGGTTGAAACAATAGCCAAAGGTGCGCAGATGAGTAATAATAGAAACTGGACCCTCGATTGAACGACCCAGTTGTTTGCCCATGGTGGATCGAACCGCAGAAGCTAAATCCTTGATTTCAGGTTTGTGATAGTCAGACCGTTGATAGGAGGAGAGATTTTTTTGATTGGCTGACCAAAACCATTTTTTTTCGAAGACTTCTCTGATTTCATCGATGAACAGATGGCACATGAAAACATCGTATTTAAAAGCGTGTCTTTTGGGGCCTTTTCTCTGATGGCGCACTTCGCCAAAATAAAGCGAACTTTTCACTCAAGTCTTTCCCCAAAAGCTTCGCAGACTCGGAGCCCGCTGTTTAATCCGTCTTCATGAAATCCGTATCCCCAGTAGGCCCCGCAGAGTGAAATTCCATGATTACGGATGAATGAAGAATGTCTGCTCTGAGCGTCTTTTCGGCCGGGATGATAAGTTGGGTGAGAAAAATTGTACTGCCCGTGGATCAAATTGGGGTCGAGCAGGTCTTGCTGGTTCAAAGAAACACAGAAGGGTTCCTTGGTAGGTAAACTCTGTAAAATGTTCATATCGTAGGTAACCAGAGCATCAGAGCTGCTCTTTTGGGGCAAGTATGCATTCCAACTCGCTCGGGCCGATTTTCTTTTGGGGATCACTGAATCATCACTATGAAGGGTAATTTGATTTGCCTGATAGGGGAAACTTTTTAAAAGTTTAGTTTCTTCGGAGGTTGGGGAACAGAGCATGCGAAGCGACTGGTCCGCATGACAGGCTAGGATGACTTCATCAAAAGTCTGCCCGGTTCCATCCGATAAGATCAGTTTGACCTGATTGTCAACCCGCTGAACATTTTTAATGGGAGTATTTACTTTGAGTCGTTCGCCAAGAATTTCCACCAGTTTGTCCACATAAGTACGGGAACCTCCTTTGACCACACGCCAAATGGGCCGGTTGTTGGCCTGCAACATTTGATGATTGGAAAGGAATTCGGAGACAAACTCCATGGGAAATTTACCAAATTGACTGGTGGAGCAAGACCAAAGTGCCGATCCTAGGGGAAGAAGGAAATATTCCGAAAACCGATGACCAAATTTATGCTTTTTTAAAAAAGAGTCCACGGTTTCATCCCTAATTCTGTTTTCTTTGGCAATTTTGTGAAAACGTAAAATATCCCGAACCATGTTCCAGTGTTTGGGATCAATCAGATTACGGAAATGTCCGAAGAGTCCGATTGCACTTTCTCCACTGTATTCAAGATTCAAGTCTTTGGCCTGTACCGAAAATCCCATCCGGGTTGAATGAGATGGAACATTTAACTGATCGAGCAGGCGGACAAAATTTGGGTAGTTTTCACGGTTAAATACAATAAAACCGGTGTCGACTTGGAAAGTTCCTGATGTCCCGTGCGTCTTCACGGTATTAACATGACCACCCGGCTTAGCCCCTCCTTCAAATAGGGTGACATTATAATTTTTGTGTAGCAAATAGGCACAAATAAGACCGGATATACCAGATCCAACAACCGCTATTTTCACGGCAAAGTTCTAAGAGGAGGGTCGGTTTGATTTCTCCTTCACCCAGACGGGGACGGGACGGAGATCGCGAACCAATCCAAAAAAGGACAGGAATTTTAAACCATAATAAGTAATATCAAATTCGCCCTTAAAAAATCCCTGTCTAGCTGAAGCAGGATAAAAATGATGGTTATTGTGCCAACCTTCTCCAAAAGCAATCAAAGCAATAAACCAATTGTTACGACTTTCATCTTTGGTATCAAATTGTCGGGTTCCGAATAAGTGATTGATAGAATTAACTGCAAAAGTGGCATGATATAATAGTATGGTAGGAACAAAAAATCCCCACATTAGACTTTGCATGTTGGATAATCCGGTCAAGGTTGCAAACCAAGTAAATTCCGGTAAGAAATAACATAATAGACCAAGAAGGACCAACGGTATCCAGTCATAACGATTTAGGAAAATAAGTTCTTTAAATTTAGTTAAGTCGCGAACTTCTTTCAAAAAAGTGGGAACTGAATATTCAGTCATAAACCATAAAGTATGACTCCAAAATAGACTTCTACTATGCGGAGAGTGAACATCTTTGTCAGTGTCAGAATGTCTATGGTGCCTACGGTGATGTGCAGCCCACCATAATGGGCCACGTTGCCCTGAACTACATGCAACAAATGCACCAATGAATTGTACAACTCTAGATGTTTTAAAAGTACGATGCGAAAAATACCGATGGTAGAAAGCAGTGATTGAAAACATGCGTGCACTGTAGGAAATGATTGCAAACACAATACAGGCAGTGGAAACAGGGAAAAAGAATGCACCCAAAGCCAATAAATGAATGATTATGTAAGGCAAACACCTAAACCATTCTACTTTACCCTCAGCACCTTGAGGTTCTTCGTTAGTTTCCGGGGGTGGACACACCCATTTAGATAGTGAAGAAGACATATTTACGTAGCAGGGTCCAAAATGAGAGAGAGTTCTAAAGGACTCATCTTGGTTTTGCCACGTAAATCTGTACTTACTAGTTGATCTAATTTTCTGAAATCTATTTTCCCGTTTTGTAAAAGGACGGCTCGAAGTTTTCTTAAACCGAGAGATTCTAATTGTCGAACTCGTTCCCCGGATACATTCATAGAGTCTGCAATGTCGTCTAATTTCATGGACTCTCCTTTCTCCATGCCAAATCGCATACTTAGCACTTTTCTTTCTCTTTGGTCAAGGAATGAAAGAGCAACTCCGATATCATCTGACAAAGAACCATCTTCTCTGTAAGATTGAGTAAGCTCCTCTTCAGCGGTCATCATATCAGCTAAAGTACTGTCAGTTTCGTCGTTTAGTGGTTCGTCTAATGAAAGAGAACTAGTAGGTGCAAATTTGACACGGTTAGTTAAATTTCTATCTTGTCCTAAAGCTAGGTTTACTTCGTCATCGGTTGGATTTCGGCCAAACTCAACCTGCAACTCAGCACGAATTAATCCTTCCTTTCTCTTTCCTTGAGAGACATCGTGAGGCACTGCAACTGCACCAGACATTTTTCCAATCAGTCTTTGTATTCTTTGGCGAATCCACCAAGCGGCATAGGTACTTAACTTGATTCCACGGGTGTGGTCAAATTTATCTAAAGCAACCACAAGACCTTGAATTCCCTCGGCCATAATGTCTTCCATCTGAACATTTGTTTGACGAAACTTTAGAGCAATAGATGCGACTAAGCGGATATGTCTTTCAATCAGTTCTTTGCGAGCTTCATCAGAACCTTTGGACATTTCCTCAAACAGTTTGTCACACTCTTCTTTAGTTGGGGGTGCCATGCGTGAACGTTCCGATATAAATCTTCCGACTGGGTCGGGATTTTCATTATCAGTTTTAGTTGGTGTGTTTGGTTTTACCATTATGTATTAGATAACGAGGAAAATAATGATTGGGATCATTGAAAATGAATTTTTTTTGAAAAGACTGTCATGGTGGATTCAGTAAAATTTTCGGAAGCCCTATTGACGCGATAATTTGAATAAAATTTGTCCTTTGTATTATTTACGAATCAGATGTTATTGTTCTCTTAATTATGTCTCTTGATAATAAAATTTTAAGCGTACGAAAAGAAGGCTTATATTGTGAAGCGGGTGATTTTTACATTGATCCAAGAGGTCACACGAAACGGGCCGTCATTACGCATGCACATAGTGATCATGCAAGGGTTGGACATAGAAATTATTTATGTTCTGATCCATGTAAATCTTTATTGCAGACAAGAATTGGATCAAAAAATAATATTGAATCGATTCCCTTTGGAGAAAAAAAAGCCATCGGGAATGCTCTGGTTTCTTTTCATCCTGCTGGACATATTTTAGGCTCTGCACAGATAAGAATAGAAGTGAATGGAAGAATTTGGGTGGTAAGCGGGGATTATAAACCACAGAAAGATCGAACCTGTGAATCTTTTGAACTAGTTCCATGCCATGGATTTATTTCAGAATGCACATTTGGTCTTCCTGTTTACCAATGGCAGCCCGAAGAAAAAATTCATCAAAAAATTAATCATTGGTGGGATAAAAATAAGAAAGATGATCATGGATCAATGTTATTTGCCTATTCCCTTGGTAAGGCCCAGCGTGTTTTGGGCGGTCTGGATTCTAATATTGGTCCAATATACGCTCATTCTGCAGTTCATTCATTTCTCGACCATTATCGCAATGCGGGTGTTCATTTACCTGAGGTTAAAAAAGTGAATGGAGAAAAAAACTTTTCGGGAGCCATCGTGATAGCTCCTCCTGCGGTTGAAGACAGCAGCTGGACCAGAAAGTTCCGTAATGTAAAGATAGGTTTTGCTTCGGGTTGGATGGCCATTCGCGGTCAGCGCCGAAGAAAAAATTTTGACCGGGGTTTTGTTCTTTCAGATCATGCTGATTGGAAGGGCTTGGTTGATGTAATCAGTGGAACCGGAGCTGAGATTGTGAAACTAACTCATGGGAATGGGGATGCCTTAAGCCGATTTCTTACTGAAGAGGGAATCAACACATCCGTTTTGAATCAGTCGGTCTTTGAACGAGAGGAATTAGAATGAAAAGATTTGCCGAACTTTTTCACGATCTCGATGAGTCGCCTAAAACCAATACTCGACTAGATCATTTGGTTCAATATTTTAAAATGGCCAATCCGGTTGATTCAATATGGGCGTGCTGGTTTCTGGCCGGAAATCGAATCAAGGGAGCCATTAAAACTAAGGAACTTCGTAAGTTTGCCTCCGAGCATTCCGGATTACCTGAATGGCTCATTGAAGAGTCCCATGACCGTGTTGGGGATTTGGCCGAGACAATTTCACTCTTAGTTAATGCTGGTGGTACTGGAGTAACCAGCTTAAAGGAAGTTATTCTGAAGTATATCAAACCTATGGTTTTGATGAATATGGCTGAACGAAAAGCAAAAATCTTTGAGGCATGGGATTCCCTGGAAGACAAAGAGTTAATTCCATTTCATAAACTTCTCACCGGTGGATTCAGAATGGGAGTTTCAAAAGGGAATTTATGTAAGGCTTTAGCGAAAGTGGGGGGAGTTGAACCGGCTATAATTGCTCAAAGAATGGCTGGAAAATGGACTCCAGAGACAATGAGCCTCGATGAAATCCTTAATCCGGAAAATGAAGAGGGTCGTTTATGCCAGCCCTATCCCTTTTGTCTGGCTCATCAATTGCAGGAAAAGGTGGAGAGTTTGGGGGCAGTGAAATCCTGGCAGGTGGAGTGGAAATGGGATGGAATTCGGGCCCAGTTGATTAATCGGGGGGGGGCTTGTATGCTTTGGTCGAGAGGAGATGAATCAGTGGGTCATTCCTTTCCAGAGATCATGGATGCAGGCAAATGGTTGCCGGGAGACCTTTGCTTGGATGGTGAAATTCTAGCTTGGGGAAAGGAAGGTCTACGATCTTTTTCACGTTTGCAAGCAAGGCTTGGAAGGAAAGAACCGGGACCAACCATTCTGAAACGGGAACCGGTTAGATTTCAGGCCTACGATCTTTTGCGGATGGAAGGAAAGGACTTAAGAAAGTTAGCCCTCTCTGATAGAAGAAAAAAATTGGATGAGGTTCTCTCTTCTTTGCCCGATCATTTTCCGATTGGCCTATCCTCTCTGGTGAATGAGAAATCATGGGCCACTTTATCCAGACTTCGTCAAGAGTCTCGTGCCCGGGGGGTGGAGGGCTTTATGCTTAAGAAAAAGAATTCAACCTATGAAGCAGGAAGGATGAAGGGCAGTTGGTATAAATGGAAAATTGACCCATATCTTGCTGATATGGTGGTGGTGAGTGCCCAATTAGGACATGGGAAGCGTTCCAATCTTTATTCGGACTATACCCTTGCGGTATGGGGTGAAAAAAAGCAACTGGTAACAGTGGCCAAGGCTTATTCGGGATTAACCGATGCTGAGATTGAAAAAGTAGACCGGTATATTCGAAAAAATATAACCGGAAAATTCGGACCGGTTCGATCGGTCAAACCCAAACTCGTTTTTGAAATTGCCTTTGAGGGAGCCCGTTCATCGGGTCGACATAAATCAGGAGTGGCCCTGCGATTTCCAAGAATTAATCGCTGGCGGACTGACAAAAAGATCGAGGATGCAGACACTTTGTCCACGATCCGCGGATTTACCGGTATGGATGAGAAAGAAAGAATGGTGGATGGTATTCATGTAGACCGTCAGGGAAATTTACTATTATTTTAGGTTTCCAGTTCAATCCATTATCATGGGAAATCTAAGAGGAATTAGGCGGATTTTCTTTGGGCAAGACTGTTTTTAAATTTGGCGAGATTCTGTTTGGCACTTTCCTTCCTGTTAACAATGGGATTCGGATAGTCCTGTCCAATCATGCAGTTTGAATCAGATTGAACTGAAGGAGGAGCCAAATGGGGTTCCAGAATATATTTAGGGGGAAAATCTTTGAGCTCAGGAACCCAGTATTTGATAAACTCAGCAGTTTTAGTTTCCACATTGAGGCTTGATTTAGAATCAGGACAGGGGTTGTAAAGCCTGAAATAGGGCATGGAAAAGGGAGCGACCCCGGCCAGCCAAAGCCAATTGCCATTATTTAATGCCCAATCGCTATCGAGGAGTTTGCGTTCAAACACATCCCTTCCAAATTTCCAGTTCTGCCAAAGTTGACCACGAGTTAAAAAACAGGAGACAGCATGCCTGGCCAAGTGATGCATCCAGCCGGTAGTATGAAGCTGTCTCATCATTGCATCAATGAAGGGAAAACCAGTTTGACCATTCTCCCAGGCTTTCATTTTATCTGGAGAAAATTTTTCCCACTCAATTTCTTTACACATTTCGTTGGATGTATCTTGATCCCAGTTCTCAACCGATCTTGAAAGAAGGTAAAACATTTCACGAAACATGAGTTGCCCGTGCAACGATTCGGGCGGCAGTGTATGATCGCCTTGGAGTTGGCATTTTTCACATTCTTTCCAAAGCATACGAACCGATAAACAACCCGTGCTCAAGTAAGGGGATAAACCGGTGGTGGTGGGTTCCATGGGTTCACCGGATGAGTTGGTTGACATGGTTTTGGGCTTCCTGAATGAATTAACATATTCCACACGTCCTGAAACTTTGGTATTCAATCGGGACAGGGCTTCCGTTTCTCCGCCCGGAAAATATGATTTTGTCGACAAAATATCAGCACCAGAATGATCGCAAATCAAATCGGACAGTTGCTCGATTGATAAGGAGTTAAATTCGGGTATTTTGGGAAAAGGTTTAATTTTTTCAGGTTCAGGAAGTGGATTATCAATTTCGTAAAAGCCATTCTCATTTTTGGTAAAATTGGATGAAAATAACTTATCAATATCCTTCATGGATTTTGGATTCCGGAAACCGGTGGAGGAAATGACTTTTTCGAGATCAAGAATAGTATGAAAGGATCCGAAGGAATGAACCTGAAGATTCTCGTTTTTTTCAGAGAGAGTATGTTGGACGGAGAATAATTTTTTTCGCTCCCATGGTTCGGAGGAATATTCACAATAGAGAGAATCGAATGATTTTCCCATTTGGTCTTCGATGTTAGAAAAGACATCTTCAGGTTTGCCTTGAATAAGTAATAATCGGCTGTCGTATTTGGAGGAAAGTTGACGGTCGAGGTCAAATAAACTTTCAATTAAAAATCTGAATCGGTTGGGACTTAATTTTTGAAAGTTTTGCCCGACTTCATCAGGATCAATGATAAAAAGGGGTAAAATAGAATCGGTAGAATCGTTTTGGCATGCCGCCCGCAAGGCCGGATTATCATGAAGTCGAAGGGATTTGCGGAACCAAACAACAGAGGTTTTCATTGGTAATGATTGAATATGAATTTTGAAACCGAAGCTAACCTAGGGGAAGAAGAACGATAAAAAAATCTTGTTCGAAACATGTGGAAGCTAGGATTCTTTGATTGAGGAAAGTGCTTCAAGGGCTCGGGCTCTTCCTTCTTTATGATCCACGCAGGGATAAGGGTAATTGTTACCAAGGAAAACATCACTTACCAGTAAAAGATCGGGTGGAGCTTCCCAAGGTTTGAAAATCCATTTTCCTGGCAAATCTTTCAGGCTGGGAACCCATTTACTCGCATATTCTCCTTTTCGGTCAAACTTTTCACCCTGTGTGATCGGATTAAATATCCGAAAGTAGGGTGCAGCATCCGCTCCACAGCCCGCCGCCCATTGCCAGCCCTGCGTGTTGCTGGCCAAATCAGCATCTACCAGAGTGTCCCAAAACCAGCGTGCTCCGTCTTGCCAGGAAATAAGCAAGTGTTTAACCAAGAATGAAGCGACCACCATGCGCACACGATTATGCATCCAACCGGTTTCATAGAGTTGCCTCATACCGGCATCTACCATGGGGTACCCTGTGTTTCCAAATTGCCAGGCTCGTAAAGACTGTTGATCATCAAGCCAAGGAAAGCGGGAATATTTCTCCCGAAGTGGCTGATCCGGGATGTGAGGGTAATGATAAAGTAATTGGTAAGAAAACTCCCGCCAGCCAATTTCGACGAGATATTTATTTTCCCCACGGTGTCCGCCTTCGTTATCCGCGGTGAGTACGGCATGGCAAATCTGCCTAGGACTCACTAGTCCCCATGCAAGGTAAGGCGAAAGACGAGATGTGCCGTCTTTCGAAGGAATGTTACGGGCAGTTGCGTAAGAATGAGTAATCACATCTGCAGTTCGCTGAATAAGCTTGTGGGCCGCATCCTCGGAAACATCCCAGTGTTCGGAAAGTTTCAAGTGCCAGTCATGATTTGGTAAAAGGTTTAATTCGTCGAGACTGAGGCTGGATACTTTTTGAGTGTGAAAAATCAAACTATTTAGGGAATAAACAGACGGTTCCTTATAAATACCTGCCCGGGATTTTCGCCAATATGGAGTAAATACCTGAAAGGGGCGACCGGAACCATTTTTAATCTCCCAGGGTTCCAGTAACAAACTGGTATTAAATGATTTCAGGGACACGGGTTTACCTGTAAAAGCCGTTTCCACCAGCTGCTCGGTGGCTCGACCTGCTGGGTCGTAGGTTCTGCCAAAGTAAAGAGTGTCTACTTGTAATTCTTCAGCCAGTCGGGGCAGGATTTCTTCTGCTTTTCCTTTTTCTAAAATGAGAGAACCGCCTAGATCTTTTATGTCTTTGTTTAAACTAGCAAGTGCCTGATGGAGCCACCAACGGGCGGCTGCACCCGGGCTCCATGCACCCCCTTCCTCCTTATTCCAGACATAAACTGGTACGATTTCTTTTCCCGATTTTAAGGCAGCTTCTAGGCATGGGTTGTCGGCTAATCTCAGATCTTTGCGAAACCAAACCAGAGCCCGCCCACCAGATGGAACAGAGGATGGATCAGCGATCATTAAGGCGAATGTTGGACAGTCCGGAGTCCACTTTGAGAATTTGCCCGGTAATTGATTTGGCGGCGGATGAATGAAGGAAAGAAATAGTTCCGGCAATTTCTTCCACTGCAGGAATTGCTTTTAACGGATGTTTATTTTCAATTAAGGGAATCATTTTATCTCCACCGACCATACCTAAACCCATTTCGGTGGGTGTCAAGGTTGGTGCCACCACATTGACTCTTACTTTCGGAGCCAAATCAGCGGCGAGGGCAATGGCGAACCCCTCCAGCCCTGATTTAGCGGCGGATATCGCACAATGACTGGGCAGTCCAGTAGTTGCGGCAACTGAAGAAATAAATACCACTGAACCTTCGAGCCGTGGGAGCAGTGCCTGAATTAGAGTAAAAGCATCCAATACACTTGTTTGGTAAGCTTCGAGCATTTGTTCGGGTTTTAACCGCTTAATCGGGCCGAGAATTACTTTTCCTGGACAGAATGTGAGGGCATTTATTGTTTCAGGTAGTTGATCAAGAAATACCTCTGGTTCAGTTGCACTTCCTGTGATCCAATTGCACCCTGCAATAGGTTCAATTAGAGATGTTCTTGCCAGTGCAGTCACACTGTGTCCATTTTGTATGGATTGATCAACTAATGACCGACCAATTCCTCGGGACGCCCCGACAATAAAGTGAGTGAGAGAATTTTGTTTGTTTAATAAATCCACATATATATATCGTAGTTGTAAGTTTTTAAGATCACATTTGCCATCCTTTCTTGCTTTTTTTGAAATTTGTAACATATTTCAAAAGAATGACAAGAGGAGGAAAACGAAACGGGGCAGGGCGTCCTAAAGGTAGTAATTTTTACGGAGAAGAAACCCGTCCAGTACGTATACCGCTAAGCCAGATAGAGAGAGTTTTAAGGTTTGTCCGGGAACGAGAAAATCAATTACCTCTTTATGGCTGCGGGGTATCCGCAGGTTTTCCTTCCCCGGCCGATGATTATCTTGAAGGATCTCTTGATTTAAACACTCATCTGGTCCGGGAGCCTAATGCCACTTTTTTTGTGAGGGCCAATGGAGAGTCCATGATTGGGGCAGGAATACATGACGGAGATTTGCTGGTAGTTGATCGAAGTACCCGGGTGACGGATGGAAAAGTGGTCATCGTGGCTTTGAACGGTGAATTGACAGTGAAGCGTTTTCGAAAGGAAAAAGGGAAATCCTGGCTGTTGCCGGAAAATTCAAAGTTTAAACCGATTCTTTTAAACGAGCAGGATGATACTCATTTATGGGGGGTGGTAACCAGTGTAATTCATTCCTTATGATTGCCCTGGCGGACTGTAATAATTTTTATGTCTCCTGCGAACGGGTCTTTAATCCTGCCCTGCGTAACCGACCGGTCATTGTTCTTTCCAATAATGACGGTTGTGCGGTGGCCCGTTCCAATGAAGCCAAGGAATTGGGGATTCCGATGGGAGCGCCTTATCATCAAATTAAAAGATGCTGTGAACGCAACGGGGTGGTGGTTTTTTCATCCAACTATGAATTATATGGGGATATGTCCCGCCGGGTGACTTCAGTACTTGCCCGGTTTGCCCCTGAACTCGAAATTTATTCAATTGATGAGTCGTTTCTCAATTTGAAAGGAGTCAGGGCTCCTTTGCTATTAAGTCATCGTATTCGTAAAACCGTGGGCCGATGGACCGGAATACCAATTTCAATTGGTCTGGGGAAAACCAAGACCCTTGCAAAATTAGCCAATCGTCTGGCCAAGAAAAAAAAGACCGGCTGTTTTGAGTGCCATACGGGGCAGGAGGAGACCCTTCGAAAAATCCCCATTGATGATATTTGGGGAGTCGGGCGACGTCTGAGTATTCGTTTGCACCGTGTGGGACTGACCACAGTTCAGGATTTTATAAAGGCCCCAGCTTCAATGATTCGTTCCATTGGCGGAGTCACTCTGGAACGCACCCAACGGGAACTTTCGGGGATTTCCTGTCTGGAAATGGAAGAAGTACCCCAGCCCCGTAAAAATACCTGTTCCTCCCGCTCGTTTGGCCGGTCGGTTGAAAGCTTGGACGAATTAGAAGAAGCAGTGGCGAACTACGCAGTCAAAGCCACCCGTAAAATTCGATCGGAAGGATCCCTTGCTTCCGCGATACAGGTTTTTATAAAAACTAATCGTTTCCGGGAGGATCAGGAGCAATACGCCAATGTTCAGACTCTGGCATTTGACGAACCTACCGACGACTTAATTCGGGTGGTGAAAAATGCCAAGTCCTTGCTTCGTTCGATTTATCGCAAGGGATATGCTTATAAAAAAGCGGGGGTTTTACTCCTCGATCTAATTCCTAAAGGGGCACAGCAAGGCCTTCTTTTTGAGGAACATGGTAATCCCAGACAGCGTGAATTTGTTGATGCCGTCGAGGAAGTTGCAGCCCGTTATGGGGAGTCAGGGGCATTTTTGGCTGCTCAGGGGATAAATAAAAAATGGAGTATGCGTAGGGAAATGAGAACGCCCCGGTACACCACCAGTTGGGACGAAATCCCAGTCTTGAAGGGGTGATTTTTTTACTACTTCTAGTAAATCTTTACAATTATCGCGAGCAAAACGAGCTGGCTAGAGACGATAATCAAGGGTGAAAAATTTTTAGCCTTTTCGTCCGTCGGACCAAAGGTAAGAAATTGCTTGAAACTTGGTCTTAGGCTTTTTCATATTGTGCCTTGACCATGTGTTGAATTAATTCGAATGTCTTTATTGGAGCGGCAAATTTTTGAAATTTTATTACCTGCCAAGCAAAAGTAGTAAAAGGAATTCGAAAGTTTATTTATCAGAAACATACCTGTTTCAAAATCATCGCCTAAACCTATTTCTTCTCACTTTAATTTAAATGGTCGGCGAAAGTTTAATACAGACTACCTGTTTGAATATGCAAACATTTTTAAATGATCCTTAGTTATGACAATCGGCCTGTTTTCCCAAGTTAAAAAAACTACCGCAAACAACATGAAACAGTAACAAAATATACCACCATTAAAAATACCAGAATGATCATCATCACTTTAATACAAGTAAGCTAAAAACCATTGCCAGTGATAGCACGAATTGAAATAAGACCAAAACCGCTTTCATATTCGAAGGACAAAGCGTGATTGAATCTGGTGGCTGGTTCTCCATAAGATTATTGTTGCCTATTGGGCAAATCAGAACAGGCAATAATCAAATGGGTAAGAAAGTGCTACAAGTTGAAGCTATCTACCCACTTGTAATTATTATACTAGTCAAAGCAGGCAATCTTCTTACCATTCATGGCGATAAGGTATCTACTGGCAATTGCCGGACCATTCGAACAACGGGAATCTTCCAAAAGTTGTTCTGAGAATATTTTTGCGAAGGTATCCAGAGTTGCAGAGGAAAAGTACCTTATCAGAAGTGTGCGAGACTTCGGTTTATGACCGCGAAAATTTATTGAGTTTGAGTAAGATGGGTAATTGCAGTAATCATCTTATCCGCAAATTCCTTACCCTCATTCGATTTGGTTAAGGATGAACGACCTCCAGCTGTTAATTCAAGGTAATGACTTTTAAAGACGATAAAGCTTCTAGCCAACGAGTACCCAACAACTTGGATTGAGCGTGGAGTGAAACTTCTAGATGAAACCGAATTAT
Source organism: uncultured Verrucomicrobiota bacterium (assembly GCA_902580225.1). Taxonomy (GTDB): domain Bacteria; phylum Verrucomicrobiota; class Verrucomicrobiia; order Opitutales; family Seribacteraceae; genus Seribacter. The sequence goes on along the minus strand of CACHJU010000022.1, from coordinate 11,181 downwards.
CTATGAAAAAAAGAAGCTTTTGAGTTTCTATGATAATCAACCTAGAATTTGTGCAAACTATTAACGCTTTTTTCCTTGAACCGGTAATAATGGAAATAATACGAATGATGGATCCAAGCATTCTACTTAGAATATCCGGGGATGTATTGTAAGAATCACCCTCGAGGGTGCTGAGGATTTCTTCGCCTTCTTTAAGTGGCATATATTTAACTAATTCTTTCATAAATAGTATTTTAAAAGTTTATTAATAGTCCTTTCTGAACTCTGAAAGTAACGAGTAGGTTACAAAATGCAATAAAATAGTATATAAAGATCCGATCATACCAAAAAGAATTAGGTTTGATAGAAAATAAACGAGGGAAGATGCAATTTTTGATTTAATATTTTTACAATTAAGACAAATTACAGAAGAAATTCCTATTAAAAGAATCGATAAAATGAAAAAAACAAAAACCCATTGTAACCAAGACAATGAAAAATTGATTAATAAACCAAATAGATAACTGTAGAACACAAATATAAATTAGATAATGTAATATCTCTGTCGAGAGTTTTTAAAATTTTTTAGACTAAATTTATATTTAATATGAGTGTAAATGGATTAATTATACACTTTTTAAATACACCATATCGTTTTAACTCCAGTATTTGGTTTTATAACGAATCGTGGTTTAAGAGACTCGTTATTACATGAACATTATCTCACCGCCCAGTCAAAGCAGGCAAGTTCCTCACCATTCATGGCAACAAAGTATCCGTCGGCAAGTGCCGGGCCATTCCAGCAACGGGAATCTCCTAAAAGTTGTTCTGAAAATACTTCCGAGAACTTGTCCGGAGTCGCATCCACGACCGAAAGTATTCCCGAACTACCCAGAATAAGGAGTTTATCCCGAGATGTCAAAATTCGTCCGTATCCGTATTTATTTCCACGCCATTTAAGTACTCCTGAACTGGCTTCCAGGCAAACTAAGAGGTTTTCACTTAACCCGTAAAGGTAGCCGTCCTTGAGCACAGGATTGGAGAATTTGGCTTTGAGATTTTTTGATTTCCAAGTTGTTTCGATAAGATACTCTTCATTAACGCCTCGTGAGATAGTCCAACATTCAGCACCCTTTCCATAACCTGCGGCCAGAAGAAATGAATTTTTTGACAAGGCGATGGGTTGAGTAATCAGGGCATTGTTCAGAAAAATCTTCCAAGGTTTTTCCCACAAGGTTTTACCAGTATTTGGATTGAGACCGGCTACTTTACCTTCCACTGCTGCGAGAAGATGATTGTCGCCCAGTAGATTGAGAATACTTGAAGAAATATAGACTCCTTTTCCGGAGAAATCAGATTCCCAAAAAAGTTTTCCATCATTGATCGAATAGGCTCGCACTGCACTTTTCTCTCCGCCGAGGTTGAGAATGATTAATTTATTCCAAACAAGTGGAGAGCAAGAAATTCCCCATTCCGGAAATTCATAGTTTGCGTCCACAGTTTTTGTTTTCCATTCCAATTTACCAGATTTAGCATGTATGCAACAAAGTACTCCGTTTGAAAAAAGAGTGTAGAGTTTTCCGTCGAGTAGAGTGGGTGTGGAACGAGGGCCGATTCCACTCATCATATCATCCCACTTGGTTTGTTGAGCAAATTTCCACTTTTCTTTTCCATTTGCAAGGTTGCGTGCGAACAGCGTTTCCCTGTCTCCAGTTTGTTCAAGCGTGTATACAGTTTGTCCCGCGAGCAAAACCGAAGAATGACCCGCACCAGCAGGGACTTTCCATAGTGTATGTGGCTTTTCTGTCCAGTTTATGGCAACACTCTGATTAGGAATGTGCCCGTCCCGGGTGGGACCCCGGTATTGGTTCCACTGGGTGGAGATTTCTCGCAACGATGCGGAATTACTAACGATGTGTTGGCTATTAGAAGGATCCTCTTTCTTTAGTTCGACATGGGGTATCATCCCCCCACGCCATTCCACATTAACACAACCGTTAAAAACGATCAAAGGAAGGAAGATTAGGAGGTGATTTCGCATCAGATGAAATGATCCAGTTATACTATCCCTCGAGAGATTTTTCAATTGCCTTAATTAGTTTTCCAGAGGTGGGTGAAGTCATACTGCTAAAACGATCGATAGGTTTTCCATCCTTCCCAATGAGTATTTTTCCAAAATTCCATTTAATCTTTCCTGTTAATGGCCCGTTATCTCCAATTATGTCTTCGTAGAGTGGATGACGGGTTGGACCGTTGACATCGATCTTGGAATACATGGGAAAAGAAACACCGAATTTGGTTGAACAGAATTCTTTGATCTCAGATTCGGAACCCGGTTCCTGACCTCCGAATTGATTACATGGAAAACCACAGATCACTAATCCTTGATCTTTGTATTTTTGATACAATTCCTCCAAACCTTTATATTGGCGTGTAAAACCACACCTTGATGCAACATTGACCATTAGGATTACTTTTCCTTTGTGTTCGGACAAAGAAGTTTCCTCCCCGTCAATCGTTTTGAGTTTGTGTTCGTATAAGTTGGATGCGTGTAAGGAGCTGATCGCGGTCATGACTGTAAGTGTGAATAATTTCATAGGTTTGAGTTGAGTGAATAAAGTGAATTAGGATTAAAGAGGATTCCCCGGCTCATTTTTGATACAAATTGGAATATGAACTTCAGATCTTTTGAAAATTCCGGGTATGAATGGACCGTTCCAATAGACACCGTAGGCGGAACCGTCCTTTTTATATTTATCATTTTTGGCAAGCCAGTCATTTAATTTGGATTTATTAATCGCAAAATTATTCTCCGAATATCCACCCCGAATTCCAATCGATAGCACCATGCGTGCCGACATCTTCGTAACTTTTACTGAATCTGTAGACTGCAGAGACTTATTTAAGTCTTTATTTCCAACAAAAAACCTCATTTTGCCAGGATTTATATCCGCTTCGACAGGTGTGGTCATCGCAACTTCATTACTTGAGATAAAACGAAATAATTTTCTAAATAATTCATTATTTGCATCGAAATAAGAGACATTTGTATTCGCTTCTAAGGCGACCCTTGCAGGTAGATTGAGTACTTTGATTTTTCCAACGGGTGTTTTTTCATACATAGAATCGAAAGCAGAAAGTGAGGGACAAATGCCAATTAGGGGAATTATAAATGATAAAAATTTCACAATGTTAGATCGTTTTAAAACAGACTCGGGTTCATATTACATTGAATCAGATTGTATTTTCCCGCAAGCAAATGCCTGATTTGATGAAAGATTGAATGAACGGAAACTCTTTCAAAGAATAACCCTAAAAGTTAGGTTGACTCTAGGTCCAATTGGCTTGGCAGTTCGGGGGATTTCATGCATCCAGTGATGCTGAGTACTTCCTTTCATTAATAAAAAACTACCATGGGTCAGCCCGATATTCTGTTTCAAATTATTATCTTTATATTTCTTATGTCGAAGTTTGAAATTCCGTTCAGCTCCTAGACTAACCGATCCAATCACGGGGTTTACACCCAATTCTCTTTCATCATCACTATGCCATGCCACCCGATCCTTTCCATCACGGTAATAATTAATCAGAACTGAATTAAACAAAACGCCGGAAATGGGCTCAATAGACTTTTTAATATCTGCCAGTTCACTGTTCCAAGGACTAGGCTCCATCGTGATTCCTGAGTAAGTGTAGTTTTTTCCCGGATCACCATACCATGCTTCCAAACGGGGGACGGGGTTTTCCTTGCCATACATTTTTATGGTGTTCTGTTTCCACATAATGCCCTTTAATAAACTTTCCAGTAAATCATCCGCTTCGGGTGCAGGAAAGAAATTCGGAAAGTATTGAATAGACGCGTCCGGCAGTTCATAGGATATGGGATTTTCCAAATTGTGCATATTTTATTGAAAATTAATAGTAAACCTCTTGTTATTTCCAAATGCTGTACACCTCAAGTTTCCATGTTCCGATTATCCAAAAAAACCAGAAATTTCAAAACATTGGGATTTGAAATTTTGGAAAAATTTGTTTTTCTTTATAAATAAAAATTATTATGTTTAAATATTTTTCACACACCACTGATCAAACATCCACTAAATGTTTTCTTATTGACGCACTTCGAGCCACCTCGGATAGACTTGAAAATGAAGATGTTCAGTACCAATGGGGTCACATGGGTCAGTGCAATGCGGGTCACCTCATCCAAACCCTCACTGGTATGAGTAGCTTTGAAATTGTGGAGTCGGTTGATTTTCAACTCGATGAATGGTCTGAACATGCCGTCGATTATTGTTCTTGCACTGGGAATAAAGTCGATGACATTTTCTTAGCCATAGAAAAACAAGGGCTAACCCATTCTGATATTGTTAAATTAGAAAACCTCTCGGATCGAAAAGTTTTGGAAAATTTAAACGGAGGTTTTCGCTACTTGCAAAGAAATCGCCGGGAAGATGTGATCGAGTATATGAGAAGTTTTGCGAATATTTTGGAAACTTCCTAAGGGATTTTTTAAGGGTTTAAATTCATTTCCCGTTTAGAAGGGAAATATGTTTTTTTTCGCGGTCAAGTTCCTCTGCAATCTTATTTTCGAATTCATCCAGTCCATCATCGCTGATTTTTAATCGTCGCATAATCCTGTTGGAAGGGGCTTTTTTGATACCGTGTCCACTATATCCGAATTCAATTTCTTTGATCATTTCGTTGGAGAATTGAACAATGTCAATCATTCTATGGGTCTCATAATCCTCCACATCCAAACGCTTTGATCGGTCTTCTTCATGGTGCCATTTTGTGACCGCTTCAATAATGGGAGCAACTCCCCATTCTTTAGCAATTTTTCCACCTAGCAGGTCATGCCTAATGCTGTTTTGTTTCATTTCAGTTTGGTGATTATTCCATCCGGATCCTTCAGCTTTGTTTAATTCTATGCAAAAGTTTTGTTGATCGTATTTAAGTTTTGCTAACTTGCCAATGTCATGAATCAATCCACAGGAATATGCCTGATCGGCCACGGGAAGATTTAAAAATTCCGCCAAGCTTGAGCTGGTAACAGCAACTCCCACACTATGAATCCAAAGAGATTCAGGACTGAATTTATTGGGAAAGGAAATGTCTTCAAAGAGGGTCAATACGGCTGTATTCAGAGCAATTTTTTTTACTTTTTCCAACCCCAACCGCTGCATAGCATCATCTAGACTGGATATTCTTGGTTCTTCATTTCCTCGATATTGAACGGTATTTACCACTTTGAGGATTTGTGAATAAATGGAGGGGTCTAATTTTACAACATCTTGAATTGCGTACAGGGCTGCGTTGGGGTCTGCAATAATTGTCATTAATTCATCCATAACCAAAGGTAGACTTGGTAATTGTCCTTTGAGGGAATTGACGATGGAATCGTAGTCTTCAGATGATGTTTGCATTCGTTCTAATTTGAGCTTCTTTTAAAAGTGTTTATAAAACGGTTATTATATATTTCGTTAATAATAGTAAAGTAAAGTACATTTTTTGGCTAATCTGCAAATGAAGATAATTATTGTTGGAGCGGGCATCTCAGGATGTGTTTGTGCTTGGCGTCTGGCTGAAGCCGGTCAAGATGTGGTGCTTTTGGAAAAAGGTAGGGGTGTGGGTGGTCGGATGGCTACTCGAAGAATGAAAGGTGCCCGGATAGACCATGGAGCTCAATTCTTTACTGCCCGTGATCCGAGAATGGTTGAAATTCTTAGGAAATGGGAATCTGCTAAGTATGTCATTCCTTGGTACGACCGGATTTCTGGTCGAGAAGATTTGACCCCTAGAGTTCGCTTTCGGGGTGTGGATGGAATGACTGCCCCGGTCAAAGGATTAGCCAAGTCATTTTGTTTCAAGAAGGAGTTTTTTGTGGATTCGATTTATTTTGATGAGGAATGGCAGATTAATGAAAGGGGTGGGGAAAACCGAAGGATTTTTGCCGATCACCTGGTCCTTACTCTTCCCGTGCCTCAAATATTGGAATTATTTGAGAGAAGCCATTTTGAATTGGAATCTAAGATTATGGATCAACTGTCCACTGTCACTTATACGCGATGTTTGGCACTTTTGGGAATTTTGGACAAACCTTCGGTTTTATCTTCACCAGGAACTCTAACTCATCCCATACCAGAGATTGATTGGATATCCGATAATCAAGTGAAAGGTGTTTCAGAAGTGCCTGCTTGTACAGTTCATGCAAGTGATGAATATTCCAAACAATTTTGGGATTCTTCTGATCAGGAACGCGGACCTTTTCTTGTTGAGGCGGCGGAGAAATACCTTGAGGCTAAAATAACCGACTGGACTTGCCATCGATGGGGTTTTGCCAAACCTTTAGTTACCTTCGGTGAAACTCAATATACATCTGCCTGGGATCGACTAAGCCTTGCCGGTGACAGTTTTGGTGGGGAAAGAATTGAAAATGCAGCCATGTCCGGATGGGATGCCGCGGATGCCATTCTTAATCAAATGTAATTAAAAGCGAAAACGATAACCTAGTTCAAATAAAGGAGCGGTTTTTAGATCTTTTTTATAGAGAACTCCACCTTGATCATTTTTAATTTCAATTTCACGTCCCACTTCCAGTCCGATTCCTCCATAGACAGCCTGTTTTTCTGTAAGGTTCCATTGCAGAGATGCGGTCAATTGGTAACCACTTAGCTCCAAGTCACGTTCAATTCCTGCATTTTGGGTATTCCATACATTGCTTGAATATTTGCCATCAATTACGAAGTCCAATGAATCAGTGAACGAATAGCGGTAACGAAGGAAAGGACCAGCAAAAAGGAAGTCTGAATTTTCAGTTGGTTCCCAGGAAAATCCAATACCGGGCAGAAATGTGCTGTCATTAAAACCGGTGCTGTAAAAAACTCCGAATATCCATTGGAATGTTTCACTCACCTCATAACGCCCTCCCGCCATGGTCATGTATTTCATTGCATCTCCGCTTATGTGATCGTAATCACCCGAAAGAGTCGGATTAAAAAGAAAAATCCATTGCAGATTTTCCGATTGATCAATAGCCGCAAAAACAGGAAGGTCAATTGAATGAAGACTGTTTTCATTGATCAAAGAAATGTCCGATATATCGATTTTTGATAACTCGTATCGAAAGCCAGCACCTATGGCCAAGGCTTCGGATTTATGATAAAATATCGGACTCATGATTCCCCATTGATTGACACCTACTTCGATATCTGTTCCATCAATCTTACGATCTGGAGTAATCGAAAATGTTGAGCGAACCGCCTTCATTTCTTTTTTAAAATCTTGTGCATCCAACCGAGGCAAAAATAAACAAAGAAGTAACACTATGGGGAGGAAGGGTTTAAAAATTTTCATTCTATCACACTATGGTTTATTATGGATCCGTCAAGGGAGTGGTTGGACATTTATTAACTTCGGATTAGAGTGATTAAAATGCATTTTTTACGCCAGTCTCAATTTCTTCCGGTTTCCAGAACTGTTCTATGGGATTTTGTTTCTGTTCCCCAAAATTTAAATCAAATTACGCCTCCCAAAATGGCCTTCAAAATTGTGGGACAAAAGCCGGATTTCGCCTACGCTGGGCTTTTACTCGAATATAAAGTCCGCATACCCGTACTTGGATGGACAGATTGGCTAACCGAGATAAAATATGTCTCAGAGGGTTATTCCTTTATGGATGAACAAAGAGTTGGTCCCTACAAACTGTGGCTTCACACTCATACTCTTGAGGATGCCGATGGCGGTACCAAGATGACTGACGAGATTCATTATCAAATGCCCTTCGGCCTTCTTGGGGAAATTGCTCATGTTTTATTTGTAAAGCGTACACTGAAGCAAATTTTTGACTATCGCCGTGAAAAATTAGATGAAATTTTTCCTTCTAATTAATCTTTTCAAAAATAATGCCTGTTCAGTTTTTGCAATCTTTTATGAGACAAAAGTGGGAGGATTTACTTCTTTTACACTGGCCCGTCAGGGAGGAAATTGTAAGGGATACATTACCTGACGATCTTAGGGTTGATTTATTTCAGGGCCAGGCTTGGTTGAGTGTGGTTGGATTTAAATTATCTGGGTTGCGCATTTCACCTTTTCGTTGGATACCTTGGCCCGCATTTTGGGAAATTAATCTGAGAACTTATGTCAAAGACCGACATGGGAATAAAGGAATCTGGTTTTATTCACTAGATTCTTCAGATTTGTTTGCGGTAGCGGGTGCCCGCATGCTTTATGGACTCAATTATAACTATGCGAAAACGGAAGGAATTTGGGAGGGCCATCAAATTTCCTTTCTTTCCGGCAGGAAATTTCCTCATCAACAGGCCAATGCAAAATTTCGTGCGGTTTTACCATCGGTTAAAAAAAAGGACAAAACTAAATCTTCCGGATTGGATATTTTTCTTTTGGAAAGATATCGATTTTGGTCTCAAAGAAAATTCTCAGATACCTCTGTTTCCGCCGAGGTTAAACATGTAGCCTATGATGCAATTACGATTGAGGACATGGAATACGAGGGTGAGTTATTTAAGTCACAGGGAATTGAAGAACCGGAAAAAAATCCGGTTTTGGGGCACTATTGCCGAGGGTTTGATGTTCAGGCTACAGCGCCATCTTGGCTATTTTCAATAGCCGGCCATGCAAACCAAAGGTAGGACGAATTCTCTAACCGGTGACATCCAAAAAGAGATTCACTCCTTAAGTCAGCAACGGACGTGTGATGATGTGCTCGGGTCATAGATTCTTCGATCAAATTCCATAGAACCAAGTCATTTTTAAGCGAACTGTCGGGTGATGTGATTCCGTTGATGATCTGGTCGAGTTCACCATGCTTGGCTTGACTTGTTTCAGCGGTAGCAATCGCAAGAATGCAATTTGGGACCGCATCTTTGACCAACTCCAAATGAAATTCCCCATTCGATGAGCGAGGGGAAAGCAAATTTGCCAGGCAGTACATGTTGGCATCGTATTCGGCAAATTCGACACAACGCTCAGTAACCGGACCATCAAAAAAATGTCCACATCTGACTTTACCCTGAGATGAGAAATAAGCATGTTCAGCACCCCACCATTTTGTCTGTAATAGTCCAGCACTGTGGAGGCGTAATTTCTCATCCTCAATTAGCCGGATTGGATCAATATCATCAAATGAGGCCCGCATAATTTTGAGTTGATCTCTGCACAAATAAAAAAGTCGGCGAACATCTCCCATGGAATGGGAGTCTCCATTTAAACGGTCCGAAAAGAACCCAAGGGAAGGCATGGAAGAAAGTAATGTTCTATGAATCGATTGAGCCCCGACTCCAATCTTGTCTTCATCAATCGGTCGGGATAAAAGGTTATCGACGGACTCGGTGAAGGAGGGCATACTCTTAAGAGTTGATTTTAAAAGAGTCATATCCCCGGCAGCCGCATTTGAATTTCCGGCAACTAAAGGAGATAGAGTAATCAAATCTTCGTAGAGTTGATTAATTTCATCTTGAAGCTTGGCGTTAGTAATGTCAGTTAAAGGAATACCTCCTCCACCACCTTGGTAACGTGCGGAAGCGGGTAAAAAATTATTGCGGAGCGATTGGATGGGATCGGATGCCAAAAAGGGGTCGAAATTTAAGTTGGGTTGAGAATATTCTAATATGCGTTGTTTGACTTCATTGCCAAGGGTTTTGGGTTTTGTGGAGAGGGCGATTTTCGCACAATCTTCCTGTGCCTCAGCAAGTGAAAGACGAGCTTCGTCATTTTCTTCTAAAAGTGCTTCGAAGAGCAAAGAGTCTTCTTTAGGAAGAACGCCCAATGCATAATCAAGAGCTTTTTGTTTTATGGTTTCCAAGACTAAATTTTCTTTATATCGAGTGATGATAAGATTTTCAAATCAATCCGCCAGTAATGGATTGGCAAAAGGGAAATTGAGTACAATTCAGTTTCATATACGCAGATTGGATAATGAATTTCGCAGTTTCTCGATTCCTAAGCGTGTTCGGGATTTTACTGTACCTAGGGAAATGTCAAGAAATTCAGCAATACTTTGTTGATTCATCCCTTTGAAATAGCTTAATTCCAAAACTTTTCTTTGCTCGGGAGGAAGGTTGGAGAATGCACGGTTTAAATGTTCCCGCTCATCGGATACGGTAGCTTTTTCGGCACCGTCTTTATCACTTTGATCGGGTCTACTTTGTAAAATTTCATCCGTTTCTCCACGGTCCAACCTTCTCTTTCTTGAACGATACCGGTCAATGCTCCGGTTTCGGGTTAAAACGAGTAACCAACTGGTAAACTTTCCTTTTTTGGGAGAATATGCTTCCGGTTTTTTCCATAAAACTGAAAAAATATCCTGAATGACCTCTTCTGCTTCCCAACGATCACCTAAAATTTCCAGGGAAAGGGAAAACATGGCTCCGGCAAACCCATCATATAATTCTTCGAATGCGGAAGAATCCCCATCCCTTATCTTTTCCCATAGATCATTTTTTATTTTAAGCATAATGCTTCACTCAGATTAATGCTTATTAAGCGAAGCTATCGCAACTGATTTTTTTAATCCTAGACAATTATAACTAAAAAAAGAGTAACCTATCAGTTTGGCTTTACTACTTTTGGACCAGCGGGTAATTGCCAAGGAGTAAAAAAGTAGCCATAATTTTAATCCTCTTCAATTTGATGGGCTTTCAAATCATCTAGACTTACTACTTCCAAAGCAGATTCTTCACATGCGGAAAGTCTTACTTTAGGCGGAATACCCGCTTCAAAAGCTTCCTGCCAACGGGCAGCACAGAGGCACCAACAATCTCCCGTTTTTAGACCGGGGAAATTATATTCTGGCATGGGTGTGCTCAAATCATTGCCCATTGCCTGACTGAAAGAAAGAAATTCATTAGTCATTTGGGCACAAATAACATGCCTTCCGGTATCACTTGGCTCAGTTTCACAGGATCCGTTCCGATACCAACCAGTTTTTAAATTTGTACAGCAGGGTTTCAGAGTTTCACCCAATACATTTTTTGATCTCTTTTTTTCGATTGGTGCAATCATATATATTTAATCAACGAAAAATTTCTTTGATCACAAGTAAGAAATGAACGTTTTCAGTAGAAAACTACAAAATTCTTTATTTCTGTTTGAACATTCTTTCAAAATGTTACTGAAAATTAAATCCATTTCGGGCGTGACCCTCTCCTTATTTCCTGCAACCTAGAAAAGGAAATGGCTGAA
>CACHJU010000021.1 GCA_902580225.1 uncultured Verrucomicrobiota bacterium | reverse complement strand
AGTGCCCGGGACTGGCAGAAGGAAAAAGGAGGTGGACAATTTTGCCGAGGAAAAAGTTTTGATACCTTTTGTCCAGTGGGCCCTTGTTTAACAACTGCCGATGAGATTCCGGATCCGTCCAAGCTTACGCTCCGTACTTTTGTGAACGAGGAAAAAATGCAGGAGTCCACGTCCGGAGATATGATCTTTAATGTGCCCACTCTAATTTCTTTTCTCAGTGGAAGCACAACACTTTTGCCTGGAACTCTTATTTTAACCGGTACTCCATCGGGTGTTGGAGAGGCCAGGGAGCCAAGGAGATTTTTGGTTCCCGGGGATGAGGTCACGGTTGAGATAGATGGTATAGGTATGCTGACTAACCCAGTGGTTGAGGAAATTTTCGAGGATCAGGAGGACAAAGCTCCTGCTGGAGAATAAGATGGGATCATTTTTATGAAAGTAGCTATTTTACAATTCCCCGGTTCTAATTGTGACTGGGATGCTGAACATGCGGTTAAGGATGTTCTCGGTGTGCCCGCTGCACGGATTTGGCATAAATCTCATCTACCTTCGGAGACTGAGGCGGTGATTGTGCCGGGCGGATTTTCCTTTGGAGATTATCTTCGCTGTGGAGCGATCGCCCGTTTTTCTCCGATAATGAATGATTTAAAATCTTTTGCTGAACGGGGTGGTCAGGTATTGGGGATTTGCAACGGGTTTCAAATTCTTTGCGAGGCGGGCTTACTCCCCGGTGCTTTGATCCGAAATGATTGTTTAGAGTTCCGGTGTGTGAATCAGAAAGTAAAGCTGGAGAATTCAAATGATCGCTTCAATCCCGAAGAAATTGGTGGGGAATTAATTTTACCGATCGCTCATGGTGAAGGAAATTATCGATTGAAGGACCAGACCTTGGAGGAGTTAGAATCTAATGGACAGGTTCTTCTTCGATACTTGGGGAATCCGAACGGATCAATTAATGACATTGCCGGGATTCGGAATGAAGCGGGGAATGTTTACGGGATGATGCCTCATCCTGAACGAGCGGTTGAAACTTATCATCCCAGCCTGGATGGTTTGCCCATTTTAAAAGCGTTTTTAAAACCCGTTCTCTTGAACTCCTCGGTGGAAGTTTCCGCATTATGAACGAGAATACCATTTCGACTTTACCACCCAATCCAGATCCGTGCCTGAATGTGAAGATTTCTCCCGAGCTTGTTGCCCAGCACGGTTTGCTCCCCGAGGAGTATGATCAGGTTTTGAAAATTTTGGGCCGAACGCCAAATTTGACTGAGCTTGGAATTTTTTCAGTGATGTGGTCAGAACATTGTGCCTATAAAAACACCCGTAAATTACTTCGCCTTTTTCCCACCGAGAAAAAAGACAAAGATTCCATCGGCCAAGTATTAGTCAAAGCAGGTGAAGAGAATGCCGGTGTTATCGATGTGGGTGAAGGATGGGGGGTTGCCTTTAAAATAGAATCTCATAATCATCCCAGTGCAATTGAACCTTTTGAGGGAGCTGCCACCGGGGTGGGTGGAATTGTTCGGGATATTTTTACGATGGGGGCTCGACCCATATTATTAACCAACTCTCTTCGCTTTGGCTCCCTCGAATCGGATCATGTAAAAAGGCTTTTCCGTGGGGTAGTTCATGGAATTTCAAATTATGGAAACTGTTTAGGTATTCCAAATATGGGGGGTGATGTTTACTTTGACGATTGTTATGAAGGCAATCCTTTAGTAAATGCACTCTGTGCAGGCATTCTTAAACACGAGGATATTCAAAGGGGAGCGGCCACCGGAGTGGGGAACCCAGTTTTTTATGTAGGCCCCGGCACTGGACGCGATGGGTTGGGCGGGGCGAGTTTTGCCTCCCGAGAATTAACTGAGGAAAGCACTGCAGATCGCCCCGCAGTTCAAAAAGGAGATCCATTTATGGAGAAACTTCTTCTTGAAGCCTGTCTTGAAATGATGGCGATTCCCGATTTGGTGGTAGGCATTCAGGATATGGGTGCTGCCGGTCTTACTTGTTCGACCTGTGAAACTGCATCCCGGGGCAATTCAGGAATTGAAATTGATCTTGATCTTGTCCCCCAACGCGAAACCGGAATGAATTCCTATGAGATCATGCTTTCCGAAAGTCAGGAAAGAATGCTCGTAATTGTGAAGAAGGGCAGGGAGCAGGAGATCAAAGAAGTATTTGAAAAATGGGATTTATATGCAGCTCATATTGGAGAAGTTAAAGAAGGTGATCGGATGGTGGTTCGTCATAAAGGAGTGGTGGTTGCAGATTTACCCGCCAAATCGCTTACTGATGAATCTCCCGTGTATGAACAGCCCGCAACTGAACCTGCTCATATTGTGGATGCCAAGAAATGGAACCTGAATGCGGTTCCAGAACTGCCCGAGAAATCGGTGGAATCATCATTAGAAAAATTATTGGCTCATCCAACCATCGCCTCGAAGAGGTGGGTTTGGCAACAATACGACCACATGGTAATGTCAGGTTGTACGGTTGAGCCGGGAAGCGATGCGGGTGTGGTGCATTTGAGTATTGCGGGTATTGATAAGAGATTAGCGATTTCCAATGATTGTAACAATCGATTCTGTTATTTGGATCCCTATAGGGGTGCTCAAATTGCATTCGCGGAGTGTATGCGTAATCTCGCCTGTTCCGGTGCCCGGGCTCTTGCGGTCACAGACAATCTAAATTTTGCCAATCCGAACAAGCCTGAAGCTTATCATATGCTTAAGGAGTGTGTGAAAGGACTGGCAGATTCATGTTCCTTTTTTGATGTTCCTGTGGTGGGTGGAAATGTAAGTCTTTACAATGAACATGGAGACGGGGCAATAGACCCAACCCCGGTTATTTCTATGGTGGGTTTGATTGAAAAAGCGGAGCGGGTTACCAGAAGCTTTTTCAAGGAAGCTGATGAATCCATTATTTTGCTTGGTGGATTGCCCTATGAATTGGGGGGGAGTTATTTCTTACAGACTGAATATGGAAAGAAAGAAGGTACATGTCCGAATGTCGATTTAAATGAAGAGAAGAAGATTCAGGATTTTCTGATTAAAACGATTGATTCCGGTAATATTAATGCTGCTCATGATCTGGCTGAAGGAGGGTTATTGGTGGCGACTGCGGAAATGCTTTTTGAAAAGCCAGATCTCGGAGTTGATTTGACCCTTGATTCTTTGGGTGATTCGAATCGACTGGACGCACTTTTATTCGGGGAAAGTCAAGGAAGGGTTCTTGTATCGGTTTCCAAAGATAAAAAAGAAGATATTTTAACAGCAGCCATGCAGGATGGTTTGCCAGCCGTTTTATTGGGTAATACCACAAATACCGGTCAATTTAAACTTTTGGTCGAAGGAAATGAAATTCTTGATTCTCCGGTCAATAAACTGCATAAGATTTGGAGCGAAGCGATTCCTCAAAAAATGAACCATAATTAAACTAAGATGAGCGATGAAATAGGCCACCACTGCGGAATTGCTCTAATCCGCTTGCGGAAGCCATTGGCTTATTATGAGCAGAAGTATGGTACACCGCTCTGGGGGTTTAATCAGCTCTTTCTACTGATGGAAAAGCAGCATAATCGCGGACAGGACGGTGCGGGTATTGGTTCGATGAAATTAGATATGCCTCCTGGTGAGGCATTTATGTTTCGGGAACGGAGTACAAGTACGAAGGCATTGTCCAAAATTTTTGGAGTGCAGCACAATAAGCTGGGGAAAATGATCAAGGAAGGGATCGCATTTCCAGAATTCCCCGAAACTTTTAAGAAATATTTTGATTATGGGGGAGAGATTTTATTGGGACATCTTCGTTATGGCACTTCCGGGGCATATGGTTCCACGACTTGTCATCCCTATTTTCGAAAGAGCAACTGGCCGGGAAAAAATCTGATGGTTGCAGGAAATTTTAATCTCACCAATGTCGAGGAACTTAATCAGAAATTGGTTGAGCGTGGTCAGCATCCAGTCTTTGATACCGATACGCAGGCAATTCTTGAGGAAACCGGGTATCATTTGGACTCAATGAATGACAGGCTTTCCGCGGAGGCGGCGAAGCATGGAGTTCAGGGCGACGAACTGGCCAAGTGGATTGGTGAACGGGTTGAATTGCCCGAAGTTTTTCGAAAAGCTTCCGAGTATTGGGACGGTGGATTTTCCCTCGCTGGGATTATAGGAAACGGCGATGCTTTTGCGATGCGCGACCCGCTTGGGATTCGACCGGGCTTTTATTTTGAAGATGATGAAGTGTTGGCGGTTGCCTCCGAGCGGGCTCCTTTAATGACGGTTTTTGAAAAGAAAGCCAGTGAGGTTGAAGAGATCAAACCGGGAACAATAGTCGTTGCCAAAGCCAACGGGGAGCTTGAGGTGGAAAGATTTGCGGATGATCCCGCCCGGCAAACCGGTTGTTCGTTCGAGCGCATTTATTTTTCGCGGGGAAATGATCCGGATATTTATGCAGAGCGAAAGATGCTGGGTTCCCTGCTTGTTCCCTCAGTACTTAAATCAGTCGGGAACGATTTTTCCAGAAGTGTGTTCAGTTATGTTCCCAATACTGCGGAAAGTGCCTACTACGGCTTCATGGAGCAACTTCGTCTGGTTCGACGGGCAGAAGTGCAACAGCAATTAATTGATGCAAAAAATAAAGGCGAATTAACTGATGAACTGATCAATGAATTGGTGATGGACAATTGGCCTAAGGGAGAAAAGATTGCCAATAAAGACATCAAACTTCGTACTTTTATATCCCAGGAATCGGGAAGAAACCAGCTTGTTTCCCATGTGTATGATATTACCTACGGTGTGGTACGAGAAAAAGAGGATGCTTTGGTCTGCATCGATGATTCGATTGTTCGGGGAACCACTTTGAAGCAGAGTATTCTTAAAATCCTGGGCCGTTCGAAACCAAGGAAACTTTTGATTGCTTCAACAGCTCCCCAGATTCGCTATCCCGATTGCTATGGAATTGATATGTCTGAACTTGGAAAATTAATTGCCTTTCAGGCTGCGGTTGCCTTGCTTAAAGAAAGGGGATACGAAGGCTTGCTTTCCGAAGTCGCTGAAAATTGTAGGGAGTCCCTGAAGAAACCCCGTCCTAATTTGGTGAACCATGTTAAAAAAGTGTATAAGAATTTCAGTTCGGATGAAATTTCAACAAAGATAGCAGAATTAGTCCGCCCCAAGGAATTAAACGGGGATCCTGAAATCGAGGTGATTTATCAGAGTATTGAAAATTTACACGAAGCCTTGCCGGATCATCCGGGTGATTGGTATTTCACTGGTGATTATCCTACACCTGGTGGGTATCGCGTGGTGCACAAGGCATTCCTGAATTTTTACGAAAATAAGAACGGCCGAAGTTATTAAAAGTGAAAATACTTTTCTTGTTTTTGTAAAGATCAAAGGTATTTCCTTTTGTATCCATTTCCGTAAATTTACAGCTTTTTTGGCAATAAGCGGATTTAAATTATCTTATGGAGAGGTTCTTTTGTTATTTTTATTAAGGTTTTCTATCTTGCCTCTCCATAGAGGGTATAAATTATGATTTCATTTACTATTGGTAAAAAATGAAAAATGTCTAAGTGAGTTTTATAAAAAATGTTATAACGGAAGAGGCTTTAAGCCTAGTACATCATCATTATAGTAATCATCCGAGGAGAACCACTTTGGGGGATCAAACTGGTGGAGAGGATAATAGGGTGCTTGAACTTGTTAATTTAAAAAAGTGGAATAATTTCAATGATACCATAAATATAATATTCGGGGACAGTCATGCGGAATTTTTGGGCAGACTTTTTAGAGAAGTGACGGATGAGATGGCAGTTATCGAATCGGTTAACCGCACCTATTGTTTTTGGACAGGAGCCACGACTTTAATTGGATCTTTACAGTCAAAGAACTATTTTAATGGAGTATCCCGTTCTATAATCCTTATTTTAGAAAGCCTGAAAGAAGAAATCGTATTTAAAAAGTTAAATGTGATTGTCAGCTTGGGAGAAATTGATGTGCGTACAAAATTATTTATAGAAAGTTTTCATCAAAAAAAAGCCATTATTGAAATAATTAAAATTTATTGTGATCAAGAATTAGCCAATAAACTTGAAAGTTTAAAACTCAGTTTGAGTAGCATTTATTCCAAACTTGAAATCAATATCTTTTTTAAAAGTCCCCCTCCGCCCTCCGCTTCATTGCCTCATCGAAACCCGCAAAGTTATAAAGAATTAAAAAACATTCTTGAAAAAGATGCGTACCCAGCATTTCTATCTTTAGGGGAAAGAAAGGAGACTCATGCTTATCTTATAAATTCAATAAAAGATGCATGCCTTCTAGCAGGGGTGCATTTTTTACAGGGTTGTTACTGTAATTATCATTCATTAGATCCAGAAATGTCTTTGGATGGTGTTCACATATCCTCTGGTGAGTGGGCATTACAAAACTGTAGGCAAATATTTCTGGATTTATAAAAAGTTTAAATACTGTGTTGTTTTCTGATTTTAGAATTGGCTGATCATTATAATATTTTTTGATTTACTGTCCTTGGAACTTTTGAAATAAAACCAAAGTTATATTGGGGGAAAATTCTAATAATCTAACTAAGTTTTATAAAATAGTTTTTATGTTACCTGATTGGGTTGTAAAAATTGATAAAAATCTTTTGACAGAATCCAATTATGGTTGCTTATATTTGACTAAGGATGGATACAAATTATCAAACCCTCGTACTCAACCGGCTTTGGCAAGCTGTTAATGTAATAGGGGTCGAAAGGGCATTTAGCCTACTTGCCCTTGATCATGCCCAAGTGATTTTTGCGGAGGACGGAAGTTTTCGCGTTTTTGATTCGGAGGCTTGGTTTGAACATTGCCGTGAAAATGAACTGGGTGGTAGTATACGGGTTGTAAACACAGTCAGTCAGTCGGTTCTTGTTCCGAGTGTATTATTACTTCGGGGATATGACCGAATGCTCTTACAGGAGATGAAATTTAACCGGCAAAACCTATTGGAGCGGGATGATTACCGGTGTCAGTATTGTGGCAAGAATTTACCAAATAAAGAGTTGAACATGGATCATGTAATTCCAAGGGATCGGGGGGGAAAGACATCTTGGGAAAATGTGGTCATTTCCTGCATTCGTTGCAACAGCAAAAAGAGTAATCGCCTGCCTAAGGAAGCGGGTATGCGATTGTTGAGGGAGCCTAAAAGACCACCCCGTCGTCCCTTTATGACCTCTTTATATGGCAAAGAGGTAGATAAATCCTGGGAGTATTTTCTGCAGTCTAAGGAAAAGTAATTTTCCATTCTCGCTTAAGTAGTCCATTCTGCTATTTCTTTTACATGCAACCAGGGGAGGAGAGAGATGTATCTGAGCACAAAGCCGTTGATGCTTTGTATCGTATAAGTACTTTATCTGGGAATGAAAAAGATCCTCTTGAAGCATTGGAGAATATTTTAGACGAAGTTATTAATTTATTTGGTGCCAGCTCGGCATCCATTTGCCTTATTAATGCAAATTCTGACAAGTTACTCATTGAGGTAGAACGCGGTCTTTCCATTGCAAGTAAAGGTTTTGAATTGCCGATGGGAGTTGGAATTACCGGGTGGGTTGCACTTTATGGAGAGCCTTTTTTATGCCCGAATGTGAGGGACGAGGAGAAATATTTTGCTCTGGATGATCGAATTAATACAGAGATGGCGGCTCCCTTAATAGAAGGGGGAAGAACGGTTGGTGCACTCAATGTTGATTCGTTTGAATTAAATGCGTTTAATGGAAATGATTTGCGTTTACTTGTTCTAATGGCGAAAGAGGCTAGTAGGGTATTGGAAAATATGTGGATGATTCAGCAGTTAAGGCGCAAAGCTGATCAATTGCAGACTTTAGTATTAGTTGGCCAAGATATGTCGGGAAAAAGAGAATGGAAGGAAGTCTTAAGAACGATTACCCGTGAGGCTTTACTGATACTCGATTGTAACCTTTCCGCTTTTTTTCTTTATGATAAAGAGGAGGATTTATTAAATTTACATTCGTTGCAGGATCGAAATGGTTCCCGTTCCTATGATGAATCATTAAGTCTCTCGGACAGTATTTTAGGGACTTCATTACGAGGTCAAAGACAGGTGCAAACTCGTGATTTACTTCGCACTGAAGAACATCACTTTGTAACTTTGATTCGAGAGGAAAAACTCCATTCGATGCTTGTGACTCCAGTGGTCTATGAGGATGAACCGATTGGAGTTTTATCGCTTTATGTGGACAGGGCTCATCGCTTTAATGACGATGAAAAGTTAATTGCAAGAGCATTGGCTGATTTGGGAGCAATTGCGGCAGAGAATGCCAGACTTTATGGACTTGTTTTTGATTCCGAGGAAAGTCTTCGAAAAAGCGAACGTTTAACCACATTGGGCACTTTGGCGGCTGAGATTGCCCATGAGATACGAAACCCTCTTATGGTTATCCGATTGCTTTTTGATTCTCTTGATTTAGTAGATACAGATGAGGGTAAAAGCAAAGATCTTTTAGTCATTAAAGAAAAATTGGATCATTTAGAACAAATTGCCGGCCGAATTTTAGATTTTGGAAAGAGTCGGGAAGCCTTTCGAAAACCTTTTTCTTTGAAAGAAATTATACAGGATGCCGCATTATTGGTGAGGTTGAAATTGGAACAATGTCAAGTTAAGCTAGATATATGCAAATTTGAGGATGATTTCATGGTTTATGTGGATAAGGGGCAGATTCAGCAGGCTCTTCTTAATCTCATGCTTAATGCACTAGTGGCGATGCCTCAAGGAGGGCAGCTTACAATAGAGACAGGTTGGAGTGAAGACAGGAAGGCTCAGCTATTTGTGAAGGATACGGGTTCGGGTATTGCAAGTGATCTCCAGGAAAAGATTTTTGATTCTTTTCTTACCGGAACCACAGAGGGTACAGGTTTGGGTTTGTCCATTTCCAAGCGAATCTTGAGAGCTCATGATGGTGATCTTGAATTAGTTGAATCCGGGACAGAGGGAACAATTTTTAAAATAAGCCTACCTTTAGCCTGATTTAAGAATTAAACTTCTAAGTAATATTTTTCTGCGTTTAAAGATTCACTCAATTCTTCTCTTAATTCAAGAAATTGTGAAGGAGAAGGATTTTTCTCCCCGGCGGCTCTTTCGATATTAAAAATATCGGTGGCGATCCCTTGTTCCGTCGCCACTCGGGCAAATTTTATACTAAATCCGCACTTGGAAATGGTTTTGGCAATTAAATGGAGCAAGCCAACTTGGTCGGCTGCTCGCACTTCAACCATAATCCGACCAAGGGTTACATCATGGTAAACATCAACCCTTGGTGGAATTCTTTCGCCTAATCGGTCTTGGTTGGAAAAGAGTTTGTTTTTGTCGGTTTTTTTTCTTTTTTCTTTAATTAATTTGTCGGGCGAAGTTTCGTTTTCGAGGAATGCATGAATGGATGATTCACAAAGTTTTCGGGTTTTGGAATCGTTCACAATCCCTCCTTTATCCTCTTCAACATAAAAGACATCAATAGCGATTCCATCCTTCCGTGTAACCGCACGTGCACCCAGTATATTAAGTCCGGAAATCGAGAACCCTCCGGCAATTTTTTCAAATAGGGCGGGTCTATCCTTGGTGACAATATCTACAACCGTAAGTGTACGGCGCATATCATTTCTCCAGCTTATAATCGGTTTGGATGACTGGTTACCGTTATCGCCAAAACAATGGATCATGCCCACATGTAAAGCAACTTCCTCTTTCCCTGTATGAGAGAAATATCTTTCGGGGACTAGTTCAAGATGTTCAACTAAATTTTCTTTGGGAATGCCCTCCAAGTCGATTTCCATGTAAGCATTCTTAAGTATGTTTGGATCTTTTCGTGCATGCTTGCCCTCGAGAACATTTAAAGTGTTGTTAAAGAGATGGGTGTGTAATTCTTCTTTGTGATCGTTCCATAGGTCGGGAGCAGTGGCATTTGCGTCACAATATGTATGAACATAAAGAAAGCGGAGTCTTTGTTCGCCTTCTATAAATTGGGCAAAAGATTCAATTACTTCTGGATCATCTAAGTCAAATTTGTTTGAAAAGCGGCTCATTTCCAGATGGTTTCGAATAATAAATAGAATGCGGTCATGCATTTCATAGGAAATACCTAGTCGATCTAAAAGTCTTCTAGCAATTTCAACCCCGCGTTCGCAATGGCCTTTTGGACCTTGGTCTTTTCCGAGGTCGTGAAGAAAAAGAATCAGATAGAGAAGACCTGGAACTTCATTTTTTCTGAGTGCTTCGAGGTAATGTTTGGCTTGTTTATTTTTAGCCTGAAAAATTTCATCCAATTTGGTCAGGCAATGCAAAACATGAACATCTGCGGTAAAACGATGGTATAAATCGTGTTGAACTTTACAGGAAAGTCTTCCAAATTCTGGAACAAATCGGCCCAAAACACCGAGTTCATGCATCTCACAAAGAATGGGGCTTACATTCCCAACTTCCTGGAGTATAGAACGAAAAGTTACATTAGCGGAGCTTGAATTAATAAGGGTTGAATCCACTAGGGAAAGCCGATTTCTGACTAGAGCACGAAGATCAGGCGAGAGTTTAGCATTTAATCTTTGGGAATGTCTAAAAAGGCGAATAATTCGCTCGGGGTCCAAATCAAAAATATCAGGTTCGGGACTCGTTAGGATATCCTCGATTAAGTCAAAACCATCAACTTTCTGAACAGGAGGTGAGCGGTATACGTTGAGAACATTTATGAAAGTTAATTTTGATGTATTTCCGCTATTTGCATGGACCAATCTTTCCTCTAAAATTCCACTAATTTGATGAATTGACTGGGCTTTTTTATAATAATCCCCCATGAAAACTTCAACCCGTCTGAATATATCTTCTTGAGAGTATCCCAAACCAAGAGCGATTTCTGGTTGTTTTTCTAGATGAAGAATGTCCACTGGTCGAGTGCTTCGGAAGTGTAGTTCATTTCTTACCCGAAGAAGAAATGAATAAGCTTCCTTGAATGATTTTGCCTCCTGTTCCGTCAGGTATTTTTTATCAATAAGCCCCTCGAGATTTTCCAAATTGAATTTTACTTTGGCCATCCAAAGAATACCTTGGTAGTCCCTTAGGCCACCGACACCATTTTTAACATCCGGAGCCTGTAAAAAAACGGTGTTACCCTTGCTTTCTCTTCTTTCAAGTTGATGAATAAGAAGCTCATTTAAATATTGAGCAGGTTGATTTTTACGGCAGAATTTAAGGAATTTGGTTGTAAAGTTTTTCGCAATCTTTCGGTCACCGCAGACATATCGGGCATCCAGCATGGAATTTTTATTACGAATGTCTTTTTGTGACTCAATTAAAGCTTCTTTTATTTCTCTGGATGAATGCCCCACTTTTAATCCGGAATCCCATAGGGGATACAGAATTTCTCGGGTCATGATTTCCTTCAGATTGTCCAAGGGTTTACCCATGGAAGATTTTGGATATAAAAACATTATATCAATATCACTCAATGGGCTTAGTTCACCCCTACCATAACCTCCAGTCGCTAAAATGCTCATGGGCTTGGTTCCTCCCATACTTTCTAGAGCAACTTGGATAGCCCAATTGTAAAGATTTTGGAGAAGAACATCCATTATGACTGATCTCGCCGTAGTCAATCGCAACCCGGAATCCCCCTTTTGATGATAACGGTGTAACATTTCTTTTTCTAAGCGTAAGAATACCTTGATTTGATTTAACTTGTCTTTTGTGGACTGAGATGCTCCAAAGGTTAACCTTCGTTCTGCATGTTGCCTAGTGCGTCTAAATAAGGGATCATCCTCCATATACGACAAAATATTCCTTACAGGCTAAATTAGCAATGAGCGAGATAAAACATTGAAGCTTTGAGATTGCTCAATGGATTAATCTGTGTAATTTTTTAATAATGTATAACTATGGTGGGATCATAAAATATCTAATCGGCTTTGTTGTAATTTCTAGTTTCTTACACCTTGCTGAAGAGCCATTTTTGTCTTCAGATGAACCATTTTTGCGACATGAAATCAGGCTTTTAAAAGATCAGGGAAACTTGGAAGGCACAATCAATAGTTGGCCATTTTATTTGGGAGGATTGATTATCAGCGACGATCAACTGGATAGGGGGTATGATTTGCTTGCCGATACCATTACAAGAGAAAGTCGATCTGGTTTTTCTCCTCTTCCTTCAAGCATCGGATTTTCTGATAATCGGACAATATCCCGTTCATTTGGTAATGAACCGAGAGGGGGATTTACCATAGGCTTAGAGACATCTTGGATGAATGATCGTTTTGCAGCAAAACTTGCTCTACTTGCTCTTCATAAAGTCGAGAATGATTGGAAGAATATAAAAGTAGATGGAGTCGCACTAGATTGTTCGTATTTGACCGCAGGGGATTTAAATGAAGATTATTTCAAAAACAATTTCTTATCAATTGGCTTAGCAAGTGATTATTTAGCAATTGAGGTTTTTAATTCACGATCTTATAAAAGATCTAATTTAGAAGCTGAAACTTCCTTGGGGGAGGAAGTTTAAGTTAAATCCTCCTCACTCTATAAAAGTGGAATAACTATTTCTGCAGCAGTAACCAAACCATTATAAAATATGAGATTCCTTTTTTTAATCAATTTAACTTTTTTTATTGCTGGTGATTTTTTTCGGTTACATTCGCAACCACTTTCTCCGCAAGCACAGACTGTCTTAAATCGTTTACCGCCTGAGAAGAGAGCAATGGCTTTGCAAGAGGCTAATCGTTTACGTGGGGCAGGTGGAAATATTAAAGAGGGGCAAGATACTTCTTCTGAGGTTCCTGAAACTCCAAAAAAACATTTAGATTCAACTAGGATTGAAGAAGGCCGTGAGCAGGAAGATCAGGATCAAATCTTGATTCTATCGGAACTTGAGTTTTCAGTAAGTGAAGATTTAAAACTGGAAAAAGAAAATCTCGAAACTGCAAAAGATGAATTAAGTAACTCTGAATTTCTTTTAGTTGAAAAAGATTTGAATGATAGAATTTATGATTTGAAAAAGTTACTTACTGAAATCAAAGCGGCCAAAATAAATTTTTTGCAGGACAAAATAAGTACCATTCGGATGGAGCCCGAGCAAGAACTTAAACCTTTTGGTTTTTCATTTTTTAATAATTCTATTCAAACTTCAAAAGAGCGTGGAGTTACTTCGATTCCATCTAAGTATAGGGTAGGTTCAGGAGATTATTTAGAAGTTCAATTGTTTGGTCAGGAGAACGCTGGTTATACTATTATGATTGGTCGAAATGGAATGATCCAATTTCCTGGAATCGGTCCGATTAATGTTTTAGAGAAAGGTGGTTCATTTCAGGATCTTAAAAACTTGATAAAGGAAAAAGTGAGGGAGCAACTTGGCGAAGGAGTTCAGGTCTCAGTCTCCATGGGAGAAGTTCGGTTAATCAAGGTTTTTTTGGCTGGTGGATTCATTAAACCTGGACTTCGATTATTACCAGCCACGAGTACAATGATGGAAGCACTTTTAGAGAGCGGTGGAATTACTGAGTACTCATCCTTACGTAATGTAACTCTTAAAAGAAAAGGAAGTGCCGATAAAGTTTACGACTTTTACAATTTACTTTTAGAGGGAGAGAATCCGGCAATTGATTCATTACTTGAGGGGGATGTCATATTTTTGCCCAGGATGAAAACCCGTATCTCTATTGGTGGTGAAATTGTCCGTCCTGCTGTGTACGAGTTTTTGGACGCTATAAATTTGAAAGATATTATAGAAATGGCAGGTGGGTTTAGCTCTAATGCATATCCATCTGATATTCAACTAGTAAGAGTAGACCAATTTGGAAATAAATTATTAAAGTCACTTTCTTTTGAATCCGATGTCAATATTGCTATTCAAAATGGAGATATTATCACAATTGGCTCTTCTACCGATTTAAAAAAGAATTCAATAAAAATTGAAGGTGAGGTTGATCGTGGTGGTGAATTCGAGTGGAAAGAGGGTATTAAATTATTAGATGTCATAAAAAGCAAATCCATGCTTTCTGAAAACGCAGATTTAAATTATGCTTTAATTAAGCGGCAGGATATTGATGGGCAAGTTAAGGTATTGTCGTTTTCCCCTTTTGAATTATTCAAGGCAAATAAAAAAGAATTAAATATCCCTCTTTACCCTAAAGATTGTCTTTTATTTCTTTCGAAGTTTGATATCGAGGCGAGGGAACGTGCAATACGCCCATTTTTAAAAGAACTCGATTTTAATGCGATACCAGCTGTAGGAAAACTGGTGGTTTCTGTAACTGGAGAAGTCCATTTTCCTAGTTCATATCCGCTGACTACAGGCATGACAGTTGGTGATTTAATTGTTTCTGCTGGAGGTTTAAAAGGATCTGCTTTTTCTTTAGCTGCAGAAATTTCACGTTTAGCAGTTGACTTTAACAAAACTGAAGTGGAAGCGGTAGTGGAACATCAATTACTTAAATCATTACTTTCAGAAGATTCTTTAAATTTAAAACTTGAGCCAGGTGATGTCCTATCGGTTAAAAAGATCCCTTCATGGCAGGAGGATCGTATCGTTATTCTTTCTGGTGAAGTCAAGTTTCCTGGTAAATATGCGATTAGGAAAAACGAAACTATTGGTGAAATTGTTAGGCGAGCAGGTGGACTGACCAATGAATCCTTTCCGTCTGGTGCTGTTTTTACAAGGGCTTCTTTAATTGAAAGAGAGGAAAAACAGAAAGAAAAATTGGTACAACAATTAGAAAGCGACATTGCTACTCTGACCCTTTCTCCCACTCAAGTTGATTCTACTCAGAAAGCAAATTCTGTTGCTGAGAGCTTGTTAAGAAGATTGAAGAATTCAAAATCAATTGGCAGACTAGTAATTGATTTGGATTCCCAGTTAGCCCAACCTAGTAAATCTCAAATCACTCTTCGGAATGGCGATAAATTGCATGTTCCGATTATGCCTACTGAAATAAGTATCTTGGGGGAAGTTCAATTCCCTACATCTCATCTTTTTCAACCCGGTCTTTCGGTCGATCAGTATATTAATTTGAGCGGTGGTTTTACTCAGAATGCTGATGAAAAAAGGATTTTTGTAATAAAATCAAACGGGTCGGTTTTAACTAAAGGAAGTGTTGGTTGGTTTAGTGGTCAAAAAAACCAAAACAAAATCCAAGCTGGTGATGTAATTGTAGTACCTATAAATTTACAAAAAGGAAAGTGGTTGGATACTTTAACTTCAAGTACCCAAATTGTGTATCAACTTGCAGTTACTGCAGCCGCTGTTAATTCATTCTAAATTTCTTGAAAATTCTTTTGTTCAAGTTGTTCAAAAAAACTTGAACCTTAATCGTTCTTCGGATATCTAAAGTTATGTTTAGAATTTCCAGTAAATCTAAAAGTCTTTCATCCTCGGCTGTTTTATTAACAGAATGGGAGGCTGCGATCATAGATTTATTTTTGAATGCGGCTCAATCCGTTGGCCTACCTAAGTCTTTGGGCCAAATATACGGTTTACTCTTTTGTAGGGATGAGAGTCTTTCCATGAACGACATTATGGAATTACTCAATATTAGTAAGGGTTCAGCGAGCCAGGGTCTCCGTGCATTGAGACAATTAGGTGCGGTCAATTCAGTCTTTGCTCGGAATGATCGAAAGGAACGCTTCGTTGCCGAAATTCGCTTGCGTAAACTTGTTTCGGGTTTTTTAAAAGAACAGGGTGAACCTCACTTGGAAAAGGGATTGGCACGCCTTGATAATTTGCGTAATTTGTTGGATGATGAAGGGGACTTTAAATCTGCAAAAAGAGGTCGAAGGCGGGAAAGAATTTTAACGGGCTGGCATCGGCAAATGAGTCGTCTATTACCCTGGGTAAAAATGATTGTTGGAAAGAGCGATCGTTTACATCGAAAAAGTTCTGATTAAACAAAAATCACTGATTTTATTCCGATTGGCTTTGCTTGTCGCAAACGGCCAAAGGCGGTAGCGTGTCAAATATAATACTATGAGCGAAGAACCTAAATCATTCACCAAATATATCATGGTCGAATCAGGTCAGTCATCGGACAAAGATGAGATTGACCTACTCGAACTCATCCGCACTCTTCTAAAAGCATGGAAAACCATATTTGGTATGACTGTGGTTTGCACGGGTCTGGCGGTTGCTTATGCATTCTACATTCCAGAGGCCTTCAAGGCAGAGACCTTGCTTGCTTCTGCTCAGGAAGAGAGATCAGTGTCAGGGGCATCTTCTGCACTTGGTGAGTTTGGTGGACTTGCAACCATGGCAGGAATCACTATTCCGGCTGATTCAAATATCGAAAGAGTCTTAGCTACATTAAAGACTCGAGTATTTCTTTCAGAATTTATTAGGGAAAAAAATCTTTTACCTCTAATTTTTGACGAGTTTTGGGATGAAACTTCTAAATCATGGAAATTAACTGCCGATCAAGAAGCTTTTACAACCGAAGATGGTATTCATCCACTTCAAGGAGCCATTGAAGTGGATCAAGATAGTTCTGGTCTTATAACGCTTTCCATTTCTTGGAAAGATCCGGGAATTGCCGCCCAATGGGCAAATGATTTGGTTAAACAGCTCAATGAACAACTCCGCGAGCAGGCAATCGCCGAATCCAAAAAAAGGGTCGGGTACCTTGAGCAAGAATTAGCTAAGACTACCCTCAAGGATATGCGAGATGTGCTTTATAATTTGCTCGAGTCGGAAAAACAAAAAGCTATGCTTGCCAATGTAAATGAGGACTTTGCTTTGGAAGTGGTCGATCCAGCAGTTGCGCCTGAAAACCGCGAAAAACCCAAGCGTAAGATAATTGTTGTTCTCGGCGGAGTGTGCGGAGGATTTCTCGGGATTTTTGCCGTCTTTTTTGCTCAGTTCTTACAAAAACTAAAATCCTCAAATTCTGAACCCACACCAAATTTATGAGTAAGCAGTTTTCTAAGATCTCAGTTGTTGGACTTGGCTATGTTGGTCTTCCTCTATCCCTTCAGTTCGCCCGTTCCAAGGTCTCGGTTCTTGGGTTCGACCTCGATCAACAAAAAGTCGATTCGATCAATGCAGGTAAAAGTTATCTGAAGCATTTTTCTTCTGAAAGTATTGCCGAACAGGTAAATGCGAATCGTTTGGAAGCTACCACTGATCCAATTCGATTATCTGAAGTTGAAGCAATTCTTATTTGCGTGCCTACTCCTTTGGATGATCATCGCGAACCCGATCTCTCATTCGTTTTAGATACCGCAAGAACTATTGCTCCCCATCTCGCAAAAGGCGTTCTTGTTACCTTGGAGTCGACAACCTACCCAGGAACGACCGAGGACGAACTTTGTACGGTTTTGGAAGAAAGATCGGGAATGAAAGCGGGCATCGATTTTCACCTAGCGTATTCTCCTGAAAGAGAGGATCCAGGTCGTGAAGATGCTTCTGTGAAAACTATTCCCAAAGTAGTAGGTGGATTTACTTCAAAGTGTGCGGAATTAGCAAATTCTTTATACGGGCAAGCTTTGGACAGGGTGCATCTTGTTTCTTCTTGCCGAGCAGCGGAGGCCTCGAAACTGCTTGAAAATATTTTTCGTAGCGTGAATATCGCCTTGGTCAATGAGTTGAAGGTTGTTTATGAAGCCATGGGCATTGATGTGCATGAAGTCATCGCTGCTGCCGCTACCAAACCTTTTGGGTTTATGGCTTTTCATCCAGGTCCAGGTCTGGGCGGTCATTGTATACCTATTGATCCTTTTTACTTGACTTGGAAAGCCCGTGAGTTTGGGAAGCATACACGATTTATAGAGCTCGCTGGTGAAATCAATACCGCCATGCCCGACTATGTTATATCTAAAGTCGCAGACGCTTTGAACAACGAGGGTAAAGCCCTTAAAGGATCAAAGGTTTTAGTGCTCGGACTCGCTTACAAAGCCAATGTAGATGACTGCCGCGAATCACCATCTTTTGCGCTTATGGAAAAATTGGAAGCTAAGGGCACAACTGTCGATTACAACGACCCTTTTGTCCCGGTCGTTCCTCCTACCCGCGAACATGCCCATTTTAAAGGTAAGCAATCGGTTGATATTGAAGATAACTTCGACTTAATTTTGGTATCTACCGATCATAATGAGTATAAAACCTTTAATTTTAGTGGATATTCCTGTCCGCTTGTGGATTCCCGAAACTGCATTCAGCATAAGCCCTCAAAATATTTGAAAGCATGAGTAAAAAATATCTCGTAACCGGTGCCGCTGGTTTTATTGCGTCTCAGGTATGCCACCAATTACTCAATCAAGGTTTCAAAGTCTTAGGTGTGGATAATCTTAATGATTATTACGATGTTAAGCTCAAGAACTGGCGACTCCAGCAGCTAAAAACTCACACTAATGCACACAATTTTACCTTTACTGATTTAGATATCGAAGATCAAACTAAACTAAACTATCTTTTTCAGGCAGAGGTACCGTTTGATGCCGTGCTCAACCTAGCTGCTCGTGCAGGAGTTCGATACAGCATGGAGAACCCCCATGTCTACCTCTCTACCAATGTTGAGGGCACCCTTAACTTACTAGAATGTATGAGAGCAAAAGGATGCAAAAAGCTTGTTCTCGCATCTACCTCCTCCCTTTATGCTGGCCAAAAGATGCCTTTTACTGAAAACTTGGCTGTAAACGAACCTCTCTCTCCCTATGCAGCTTCCAAGAAAGCGGGAGAGTTGATGGCTTACAGTTATCATAAACTTTACCAAATCGATGTTTCAGTGGTTCGTTTCTTCACTGTTTTTGGACCTGCCGGACGGCCAGATATGAGCATATTCCGTTTCATTAAATGGATAGATGAGGAGGCACCAATTAAATTGTTTGGAGACGGTTCTCAATCCCGTGATTTTACTTATGTAGATGATATCGCTCGGGGAACTATTGCCGCCATTCAGGATGTGGGGTATGAGATTATCAATCTGGGCGGTGGGAGAAACCCAGTTTCGTTAAATATCATTATTTACAAGTTAGAAGAGTTTTTGGGTAAAAAAGCAAAGATTGATTACAAACCTTTTCATGTAGCCGATTTAATGGAGACCTGGGCAGATATTTCTAAAGCAAAAAGTTTATTTGGTTGGGAACCGCAGATTTCTCTAGATGAGGGACTCGAAAAATCAGTTCAATGGTATATGGACAACCGCAATTTGCTCAAGGAGGTACTGGTATGAGTACCAGACCACAGATTGCTCTGGTCGGCTGCGGGTATTGGGGCAAAAACCTTTGCCGGAACTTTCACGCCTTAGGTGCTCTTTCCGTTGTGGTTGATGCAACTGAGAACGGTCAAATAACTGCCCGGTCGATTGCCCCTGATGCCCAAATAACTGATAGTTTGGAAGATTTACTCTGTGATGATCAAATTCAGGGCGTTGCCCTTGCGACACCTGCAGAGACCCATGCGGAGTTAACTATCCAAGCAATGCAGGCAGGCAAAGATGTCTTTGTCGAAAAACCAATGGCTTTGACCTTGAAAGATGCTGAAAAGATGAAGGATGTGGCGGAAAAAACCGGCCGAATTTTGATGATCGGTCATCTCCTTGAATACCACCCTGCGGTTCTTAAACTTCACACAATGATCGAATCGGGAGAGTTGGGTAAAATTAATTATATTTATTCAAACCGCTTGAACTTTGGAAAAGTGCGAACCGAGGAGAATGCCCTTTGGAGTTTCGCTCCTCATGATGTTGCAGTGATTCTTCGTTTGATGGAACAGGCACCAGTGCAGGTCTCTGCTTGTGGTGGATCATTCCTGACCAATGGAATTGCAGATACTACCATGTCCAACCTGAGATTTGATGATGAATCCAGAGCTCATATTTTCGTTAGTTGGTTGCATCCATTCAAAGAACAGCGCCTCGTGGTCGTGGGAGATAAAAAGATGGCCATCTTCAATGATGTCGCTCCGCATGGCGAAAAACTCCAATTATACCCACAAAATGTGGAGTTCGATGGTGCCATGCCTTTGCTCAAAAAAGAAGATGTCCAATTTGTTGAGCACTCGAACACCGAGCCATTGCTCAAAGAATGCAGTTATTTTTTGGATTGTATTCAATCTAGAAAAAAGCCCTTGACCGATGCCCAGTCGGGCATTGATGTTTTAAAAGTTCTTCACGCCTGCCAACAAAGTATTGAACAAAATGGAGAACCGGTTTCACTATGAGCGGTGCCAGCCCATTAAAAATTCATCCATCCGCACTTGTGGATAAGGGTGCAGTTATTGGTGGAGGTACAACCATTTGGCATTTTTCTCATGTTTGTGCGGGTGCAATGATTGGAAAAAGCTGTTCGCTCGGTCAAAATGTCCTCGTAGCAGACAATGCCACTCTAGGAAACAATGTGAAGGTGCAAAACAATGTGGCGATTTACGGTGGTATAACTGTAGAAGATGATGTCTTTCTGGGACCATCTTGCGTACTAACCAATGTGACCAATCCGCGTTCGCAGGTGAGCCGGAAATCTCTTTACGAAAAAACTCTTATCAGAAGAGGAGCAACTATTGGGGCTAATGCTACCATCATATGTGGTATTACACTCGCTCGCTACTGTTTTGTGGGTGCTGGAACCGTAGTTACAAAAGATATACCAGATTACGGGTTGGTCCTAGGTAATCCCGGCAAATTATCTGGTTATATGAGTCGCCACGGGCACAAGCTCACTTTTAGCAAGTCGGGTAGGGCAACCTGCCCCGAATCAAATTTTGTATACGAAAAAGCAGAAGAAAAAGTCCGTTGCCTGGATTTGGATGAAGATGATCCTTTGCCCATCGAATTTTCCGTTGGGTCACACTCATATGATTCTTTTAAAAAATAGATGCAAGTAGCCCTTATCACCGGTATAACCGGCCAGGATGGATCCTACCTTACTGAATTGCTCTTGGAAAAAGGATACTCAGTGCATGGAATTGTTCGCCGATCCAGTTCGCTGAACCGTTGGCGGATCGACCACTTGGTCAAAGATAAAAATATTTATGGAAAGTCGCTTTTTTTACATTATGCCGATCTGTCTGATAGTGCTTCCCTCCGCAGAATTTTCTCCAAAGTAAGTCCGGATGAAGTCTATCATTTGGCTGGTCAAAGCCATGTGGCCTTGAGCTTTGAGATTCCTGAGCTTACTACTCATGAAATAGCAAATGCAACACTCAAACTTTTGGAGATTTGTAGGGACCAAGCGATATCGCCAAAAATCTATCTTGCTGGTTCCTCAGAAATTTTTGGTCATGCACAAGAATCAATTCAGACCGAAGAGACTCAGTTCAACCCTACCTCTCCCTATGGGGTCTGTAAGGTATTCTGCGTGCAAATTGGCAAGGTCTACCGATCTGGATATGATATGCATGTTTCTAATGGAATTCTTTATAATCATGAATCTCCTCGTCGTGGTGAAAACTTCGTTACCCAAAAAATTGTTCGGGGTGCGGCATCGATATCCCAAGGAAAGTCTGAATTTTTAGAACTTGGAAATCTAGATATTGAAAGGGATTGGGGATATGCACCTGATTATGTTCGGGGCATGTGGATGATGCTCCAGAATGAACAAGCGGATGACTATATCCTAGCGACCGGAAAAACGCACAAGCTGTCTGATTTCCTCCAACTTTCTTTCGAGTATTTTGGACTCGATCACCAGAAACATATTCGGATCAACCCTAAGTTTGTTCGCCCAAACGAACCCGTTCAACTCTGTGGTAATTCATCTAAGGCCAAAAATATTCTCGGATGGAAGCCAACTGTTAGCTTTGAAGAAATAGTTCAAGAAATGTGCAGAGCCACAGAAAAGAGTAATCAGTCTTGAAAATCATTTTGCATCTGCTGAACTTATGCTAGAAGAAAACATAATGTTCGTAAAAAAATGAAATTGATTGCCTCTATCACAAATTTTTTTTGGTAAACTTTAGCCTATGCAATTCATAGACCTAAAATCTCGTCACCAACTCCTTGGAGATAATATCCATGCCCGCATTCAAAAGGTTATGGAACATGGTCAATTCATACTTGGTCCAGAAGTTCGAGAGGTGGAGGAAAAACTAGCTCAATATACCGGTTCCAAGCATTGCGTAACCGTATCTAGCGGTACAGACTCATTGCTCATTGCTTTAATGGCTTTAGGGGTAGGTGCAGGAGACGAGGTTATCACAGTTCCATATACTTGGATATCAACTGCAGAGGTCATTGCACTTCTTGGTGCCAAACCAGTTTTTGTGGATATTCGCCCAGATACCTGGAATATGGATGAGACCCAACTAGAGGCTGCCATAACAGAAAAGACTAAAGCGATCATACCCGTTTCTATTTTCGGGCAATGCTCGGAGATGGATGTAATTAATAAGATAGCTTTTAAATATAACCTTCCTGTAATCGAAGATGCAGCACAAAGCTTCGGAGCAACTTACAAAGGCAAAAAATCCTGTAATCTCTCCACTATTGGTAGCACATCCTTTTTTCCCTCTAAACCACTTGGCTGCTATGGTGATGGGGGAGCATTGTTTACGAATGATGATGAATTGGCCGAAAAGTTTCGCTGGATTCGTGTGCATGGACAGGAACGTAAACACCACCATCCCATTTTGGGTATAAATGGACGCATGGATTCTTTGCAGGCAGCCATTCTACTTGAAATTTTGGAAGTCTTTCCAGATGAAGTCCAAAAGCGTCACCAAATTGGTCTAACTTATTCTCAAGGCCTAGCTAATCTTGGTGGTTTAGAAACTCCATGCATAGGAAAGGATAACACTTCGGTATTTGCCCAGTACACAATTCTTTCTGAAAATCGAGAAAAAATTCAACAATCTTTGAAAGAAAGGGATATTCCCTCTGTTTCATACTACTCAGTTCCCCTTCACTTACAACCCGTATTCTCAGAGCTTAGCCATGAAATAGGAGATTTTCAGTTTGCTGAAAAAGTAGCAAACCAGTGTTTAAGTCTGCCTATGAGTCCTTATTTGAACGAGGTTGAACAGAAAAAGGTGATTGATGTAATCTATAGTTCTGTTTTGAGAAAACATTTTTAAATACAAATCGAATATGATGAAAAATTTTATATCTTTATTACAAACTGTTATTTTATTTAGTTTAAATGGTTTGTTAGCAGAGCCTTTTCTTTCGCCACATGATTTACCACTGCGTCATGAAATAAGGTTATTGCAAGATAGAGGGGTTATAAACAGCACAATTAATACATGGCCATTAAACTTAGGAGGATTAGATAATGTTTATAAAAATAATATTAAACATAACTTGCTTGCAGATAAAATTTCAAAAGAGCAACGAGAGGGTTTGAGCAAGGTTATTTCAACTATTTCAATCTCTGACAATAGTGATATTTTCAGGCCATTCGGCAACCGTCCAAGAGCTAGATTTTCTACAGGACTAGGAGCAACCTGGATGAATGACAGATATGCTTTAAAACTTTCATTGCAAGCCCTAGATGGTGTTAATGAAGATTATAGAGGTTTAAAAAAAGAAGGCTTGCAAGTTGACGGTTCCTATATGGCGATGCGATTGGCTAATTGGTCTGCAAGTATCGGTAAAGTTGATAGATGGTGGGGTCCAGGTTGGGATGGGAATTTGATACTTTCGAATAATGCTCGTCCTATTCCCGCAATTTCCCTTGATAGAAGAATTTCAGTCCCTTTTGAAAACAAGTGGTTGTCATGGATTGGACCTTGGTCATTAAATAGTTTTATTGGAATGATGGAGGAGGAACGTACCATTCCTAACTGCTACCTCTGGGGAATCCGAACTGAGTTCAAACCAGAAATAATATCTGGTCTTGAAATTGGCTTATTTCGCATGATGCAACTGGGGGGAGAAGGTCGAAAGGAAGATTTTAAAACATTTGTCAATGCATTTTTAAGTCAGGATAATTACCACCACAATAATTTAGAGGAACCAGGCAACCAATTAGCTGGAATAGATCTTAGGTATAGACCGGGAGAATTACCCATAGCTTTTTACACACAAATTGTGGGGGACGATGAAGATAAATTTCTTCCTAATGCACTTTTTTTTCAATACGGTCTTGAGATTTGGCTTGATTTAGAATTGGGAACTTTGAGGGGTTTTATTGAGTATAACGATCTTACTTCTAGATGGTGGACGGGCGACCCCCGGAAATTTAATATCACCTATGAACACGGCATATATCTTGAGGGGTATCGTTATCTAGGTAGAGCAATTGGTCATTGGGCTGATACTGATTCCAAAATCTTAAGCCTCGGTTCACTTTTACAGCTTAACAATGACATTGCCTGGGGCTCAGTTTTTAGATTTGGTGATTTAAATTCTGATGGTAATGGTAGAAATTCTGTTTCTAATGCGAAGAAATCCGAATACGCAGCAATTGAGGTCTTTAATTCAAGATCTTTTGATAGGCATTACTTAAAACTTGAAACATCTTTAGGGTGGGAAGAAATATCAGTTTCTTCCTCTCAATCAGATAGTGGTTTTACATTTTCTGCCTCAGTTTCAAAACATTTTTAAAAGAGTAAAATCACTCACATCTAAATTTTAATTTTTGAAAATTTACTTATGTTTTACAATAGAGCCCTACTTAGCTAGAAAGGTGCAGAAAATTATCACAAAAGAAATTACACTTAATTTTTATCAAGCGGATGTTAGTAAAACTCGCAAGACAGACAGGTAAATTTATCCCAACGACACTGATAAAAAGGACTCACAGTCCAATTCTACTTTATCATTCTATCTGTAAAACATCTTCAAGTTTGGGTGAATTTCATGATGTCAGCCTAGATTGTTTGCATACTCAGTTAAGAAATTTGAACCGGAAGTTCGAATTTGTTGAACTTGATGAATATGTCGCAGCAAAAAATAAAAAGAACTTAGCAGTTGTTACTTTTGATGATGGTTATTTATCCGTTTTGGATATTGGTTTAGAAGTATTGGAGACATTAAGTATACCTGCAACAATCTTCGTTAATACAGCCTTTTTAGGTGGTGGTATGTTTTGGAGAGATAAAGTAAGATTAATTCTTTCTAATGGTTTATCGAAACAATTTTGTAGCTGGGCAAGAAATTCAAAATTTAATTTTGATTTTGATTATCGCCATTTATACAAACAATCGAAAACTAAAGTTATTAATAGCAGAATTTTCGAGCAAGCTATTGATTCTTTTTTTTTAGAGAAAAAAATATCTTCCTGTGAAATGCCAGAGTTCATTGATACTAAGACTTTAAAGTTCAAAAATCATGAATTAATTACATATGGCAACCATTCTCAAAATCACTATGTGATGAGTTCTTTAAGCGATGAAGAACAATTTAATGAAATTAACGCATTTGATGATCTCTTTAATAATTTAGATATTAAAACCTCGAGAGTTTTTTCTCTCCCTTTTGGCGGAAATCAAGATCTTAATATGAGCACTATTTCTCTTTTGAAAGAATCAAATTATTCCTCTATTTTAATGTCAAGGGGGCGTTTAGATTATCGTTGTCAATCGTTTGATGGTTTTAACGTCATTGATAGAATAATGCCAGTTAATGGCGAGGATAAAATTAATTTAGGTCTTGGCTACTTCTTATCTTTTAGGAAATCGAACTACATAAGTAATTAATTTATTTATACTATCATCTCTAGCGCCTAGGCATCTCTATTTTATTGACGCAATAATGGCTCATTTTAAAAATGAAAATTGCTATATTGTAAAAGAGCCCAAATCGTCAGTTGGGAAGAGTTTAAATTTCTCCCATAAAATTATCAAAGCAAAGCCTAAATTAAAAATTGCTAAAAAATTAATTATCAACTTTTGTCACAAAAAATATCTTAATTATGTAAACAATGAAAAAGTTAAAGAAGAAAAAACTTTTTTCGGTAATTCTTCCGATTACCATGAAAATGGTAATCAGTCTAATACACTAAACATATCTTTAGGAGAGACACTAAACTCACCAAATGTAGTAGATTGTATTCGTAGCAAAAACCCCGATCTTTTCGTTGTAATGGGAACATCCTTGTTAAGAAAAGAACTTATTAGCTTACCATCTCTTGGGATTTTGAATCTTCATACTGGAATTTCTCCATACTATAGAGGAGGCATGACCAATCTATGGCCAATAGTCAATTTTGAACCTCAGTTTTGTGGGGTTACAATACATGAACTCGACCATAAAATAGATGCCGGTAAAATAATATATACAGATCGTCCTAAAATAAATGCGAATGACAATTTTAGCAGTATAAACTCAAAATCAATTATGCTTGGAACAAAACTGATAATAAAAAGTATTGAGAAAATATTTGATTCCAAATCTATTTGTGGATTGAAACAATGGACAAAAGGTAAAGTTTATCATAATATAGATTATAATGGATTAATCGCAAAAAAATATTTCAATAACATTAATGATGGTGTTATAAAAAACTTCTATAATTATACCTTTGAAGAATTTGGAAAGATTAAGCAACCTAAGTTAGTAAACAAATATTTTGAGTAATCGCCCCAAGGTTCTGTATTTGACATTTGAGTTTAACAATACTGACGGTTGGGCGAGGTGTACTGTTAATTGGATAAATGGCCTAAGGAAAAATGTTTTGGATGCAGACATATTAACTTTAAGAAATGTACCAAATGAAAAAGCTCCTTGGGACGTAAAACCATTCTTAATATCTGCTTCAAATGGACGATATAAAAAATTACGATTAAAGTTAGATTATTTAAGTTGTCTTTTCAGGCTCCGTAAAAATTACGATATAGTACATTGCTTAATTGAACCATTAGCGCCATTAGCACATAAATTAGCGGAAAGATATAGAGCTAGATTAATGATTCAATTTCATGGAACTTATTGCGTTCAACCAGTTAATACTAAATGGAAGGAATTATATCACAGAGCTTACAAGTACTCTTCCTCAAATATATCTAATAGTAATTTTACTAAAATAAGAGCGGTTGAGGAATTTCCTGATATTGAGGTTGATTCTGCTCACATCGGTGTAGATCAAGATGAGTTTTCAATTAAAAGTAAAAATTTAAGAGAAAATTACTTTCTTTTTGTGGGAGCTTCTAAACCTCGCAAAGGATTATTAACTGCATTGAAAGGGTTTTGTGAGTTTTATAAATCTAACAGAAATTTTAGATTTCGAGTTGTGGGTTTTTTCGATAAGAAAAATTCCTATAATCAAAAAATTTTAGATCTAATATCTACAAACAATCTTCCAGTAGATTTTATTGGCCTAGTTGATCACGAAGAATTGCAGACTCAATTTACTAAATGTATCGCTCATGTTTTACCTTCGGTAACAGAAAAATTTAACTTTGAAGGTTTTGGTTTGGTTCATTTAGAAGCTAACATGTGCGGTTCTTTGACAATTGGTACAAGAGGTAGTGCGAATGAAGAAATTATACAACACAATGTCTCAGGATATCTTGTTGAACAAGATAACTCAGTGCAAATTTGTGAAGCAATGAATAAATGTGTTGCGAAATATTATAACAACAAATCTAAGACTGTTGATGATTGTATTAATTGGGCTAAGAAATTTTCTTGGCAAATAAGCATTGATGCAATTGCAAAGGTTTATGCTAAATACAAATGAACAAAAATCCATATCTCTCAAAATATTCTGCTCTTGGTAAAAAAGTTTTTGATGATGAAATTCATTCTCTCGAAACTGTTAAAACACGAATCAACGAATCCTTTGATTCATGTGTAAGCATTATCAAAATGAAGGTCCCTCCTGGAAAGGTTGTGGTGATGGGAGTAGGGAAATCAGGACATATCGGAAAAAAAATTGCCGCCAGCCTTGCAAGTACAGGTACTCCATCTTTTTTTGTGCATGCTGCAGAAGCCGGGCATGGAGATTTGGGTATGATAACAAAGGATGATGTAGTTCTCGCAATTTCTTATTCTGGTTCAAGCAGTGAGTTCGAAACAGTGATTGCGTATTTAAAAAGAAATGCGATTTGTCTAATTTCAATGACTAAAAATTCACCCTCATTACTATTTGATGCGAGCGATATTTCTCTTGATATAACTATTACTAAAGAAGCTTGCCCTTTGGGCTTAGCTCCTTCAGCAAGTTCTACATCAGCACTAGTTATGGGAGATGCACTAGCATTATCAATTATGCAAGCAAGAGGCTTTGGTAAAGAAGATTATGCCCAAACACATCCTCACGGTGCTCTTGGAAGAAAATTACTCTTATCAGTTGAGGATATTATGGCAAAAGACGAAAACCTTCCGATTTTAAAAGAAAATGAAACCATAAAAGAATCTATACTTAAGATATCAAAATATGGTTTAGGAATCGGTGTAATTATCGATGAGAATTTTACTCCAGTTGGGGTTTTTACTGATGGCGATATTAGAAGAACACTCGAGAATGAAGTAGACTTAGCAAATACTATAATTACAGAAGTAATGAGTACTCAATTTCACAAAATTTTTCTTGATAAACTTGCTTTGGAAGTAGTGAGTCTAATGGAGGATAAAGAAATTGATTCAGTACCAGTCATTGACGGCAAAGGTTATTTATTAGGCGTGGTTACATTGAAAGATATTCTGAAATCCGGGATTATTTGATGAAACTTTAATTTTAATCTAATTTATATTTATAAATATTACTAATATTATTGGCGTAATCCTTACACGTCAATTCGTTGTATCTATATGTAGCTTAGTAGTTTCGGTACTATTAATTAATAAACTAGGTCAAGAATTATATGGGGTTTTGATTTTTTGGAATGCAACCATTCTTATTCCATCAATTTTATACAGTAGTGCTACTGTTGCAATGGAAAGGTATATCCCTGAAAAAAAAAGTCTAGATGATAAGAAAGTTGTATTTTGGGGATTGTTTAAACTGCAATTACTTTTAATATTATTTTCATGGATTTTCCTTTTATTGCTAAATGATCTTTTTATAAATTGGGAACCTTGGAAAACAAGTTTAATTATAAGTGGAATTGATTTTAAGTATATTGTAATTTTTATAATACTACGTCATTTACTTAATGTTATTGGCTCCTCTATTGGAAAGTGTGCTTTAGGCTTTAAGAAAATAACACTAGTACAATCACTTGTTGCCACTAAATCGATAATTGATGCTTTTGGTATCATTATGCTTTATCTTATTTTAGAAGGTATTCAACAATTTTTAATTTCAGTGATTTTGTATCAACTTTCTTTAGAGTTTTTAGTTTCTCTTTTTTGGATCGGATGGCTGAAAAAAACATTTTCGATATTTAATGTTGGGTGCGGTACAATACGGAAAGTTTGGAAAAAAGAAGTTAAGCTATTTTCTGGGCCATCCATAATTATGAACATTATGTCTGCTGCAAAAGAAAAAATACCTATTATTTTACTTGGGGAATCCTTAAATTGGGGAGCCAGTGCGCTTTATTCTGTAGTTTACAAGGTTTTTCAATTTATCAGTAAACTATTATCTTCCATTTGTACTTCATTACTTCCTCTTCTAATTGATAATAAAAATGGAAGAAACTTACAATCAGTAATCTCTAAATTTGCTTCATTTTACCATGGTATATTTGGTATAATTCTAATTCTTACTTCTAAATATTGGCTTATGATTTGGAATATAAAGTTAAATGAAACGGATTTGCATTTTATTTTAGTTTATACCTTGATATTCATGTGCACAGGCCCACTTAGATCAATTCATACTTGGCTAGATTTTCACGGTATTCGGAAACACATGATGAACTGGTCAATAATTAGAGGCTGTGTCTTTCTTGCATTGATAGTCCCTATGGGTTCATCAATTACTTTAATTGCACTTTGTGAATTACTTGCCATTTTGACAGCTTTGGCATATGCATGTTTCATAAGTGTTCAAATATGGCCCAATAAATTTTCAGATTTAAAGGTTTTATTCGTATTTTTGTTATTGTGTTTTGGGTTACTTCAATTTTTGAATTTTAATTATGTATAGTAAAATTAGAAGATCACTGATTTATAGATTATATAAACTTAAAGGATTTTTGGTTAATTTTTCTAGGATCAAAACACTGGACTATGAAGATAAAAAGATTCTGATTTATGTTGATAATTTTCTAGAGTCTAACACACGAGCTTTTAGCTGCTCAAAAGAACCTGAAACCGTTGATTGGATTGAGAAGAATTGTACTAGCGGAACGATCTTTTATGATCTTGGAGCAAATATTGGTGCATATTCATTAGTCGCGGCAACATTAGGTGCAAATGTTTATAGTTTTGAACCTGCATATCAAAACTTCTACAAAATCTCCCAAAACATAACTTTAAATTCTTTAGATTCTAAGATTCATTGTTTTCCTATTGCTTTTTCATCTTCAGTTTCAATTAACGAATTCATTTATCAGGACACTTCGCTTGGCACCTCAAGATGCTTTTACAACGATAGTAATCAATTCCGATTCGGAAACAATGATAAAACAATAAAAAAGTCTACCCTTATTTTTTCATTAGACACTTTTATAAAACAGTTTAACTTGCCGCAGCCTGAGATGATAAAGATTGATGTTGACGGTGCCGAAGAAGACATTTTGAAAGGTGCGTGTACTACTCTCTCTTCAAAAAAATTAAAAACTGTTTTAGTTGAAATAGATGAACTTATGCTTTCTTCAGCCAGTATTACCTCTTTAATGGAAGAAAACAGTTTTAAATTACATTCTAAACATGTACGTGACCCCAGAACGAATAACTATATTTTTATCAAATGAAGATTTTTAACGAAGAAGTATTAAATAGTATAGATGAAAAGAAATTTTTAAGCAAAACACCTTTTCCGTGGTTAAACGAAAAAAATTTATTGAATTTTGATGCGTTTAAGGAATTATCTGACACGCCTATTGATATTGATCTTTTCGATAAGCAATATGGTATTGTCAGGGATTTTGGGCAAAAATCTCATGATAGATATG
Source organism: uncultured Verrucomicrobiota bacterium (assembly GCA_902580225.1). GTDB lineage: Bacteria > Verrucomicrobiota > Verrucomicrobiia > Opitutales > Seribacteraceae > Seribacter. The sequence continues at coordinate 5,781 of CACHJU010000021.1, read as the reverse complement.
AATTAATTTTTAAGAAAAATCTTTTTACAAAATTACCATCTATTTGGCAGGATTTTCTTAATGAATTATTTTCTTTAAATTATATTAGTTTTATAAAGCGTATTTTAGGAATTGATGAATTCTCCATAAAATTTCATTGGCATTATGCTACAGGAGGTGGAGACTTATCTCCACATACTGATTCACCAAAGAAAATTGCATCTCACCTTTTTTACATGAATAATCACAAAAATTGGGATAATCGTTGGGGTGGACATACCATGGTTTTAGACGACGATAATCTTTTGGATTGGAAGACAGCTCCAAAGTTAGAAGATTTTAGGAGCGTTAAAAAGGTAAATATTCTTGAAAATTATAGCTTGCTTTTCAAGAGAACTGACCATTCTTGGCATGCATTGGATGAAATACAATGTCCCTCCGATATGTATAGAAGAGTATTTACTGTTATAATATACCCTGCTTTAAACATAAAAAGTCGTTTAAAGTCATCTTTTAATAAGTTAAGGAATAAGGATTCAGGCATTTATTGTGTTTAAATAAATTATGTGCGGTATTTACGGTGTTGTAAATTCTGATAGTCCAATTCTATGTAATATTGGTCCTCATTTGAATCATCGAGGTCCTGACTACAATGGTGAATATAAAGGTTCACATATTATAATCGGACATACGTTACTATCCATAAGAGGTGATGAATTTAAATCAAGACAACCTTGTTCAGATGGGAATTCGCCCTGGGTTATGGCTTTCAACGGCCAGTTATATAATACCAAGGAAATTAAAGATATTATTTCAAAAGAATTCATTAATGAAGACATTGATACAGTTTTATTATACGAATTAATAAAAGTAAAAGGTTGGCATTTCATAAATTATATAAATGGAATGTTCTCTATAATATTGTATAATAAAGAAACAAAAATCGTTAGATTCTATAGAGATCAAAGTGGTCAGAAGCACCTCTATTATCACATTTCCAATAACAAACTATCATTTGCTTCTGAAATCGAAGCACTTCTTGAAATGCCTCATATTTCAAGAGATTGTGATTTTCATGCGGTTCAAATAGCTTGTTCGATAGGTTACATTCCTGGAAATAAAACTATTGTTAAAAATGTCAGTAAATTATTACCAGGCGAGCAACTAGAATATGACCTTGTCAGTTACGAGTTGAAGTCAAAGTTCTTTAATCAAGAATTTTTAAATGAAAAGAGTGTATCTTTAGAAGAGCAAATAGGTTTACATTTTCAAAGTGCCAGACCGATGGCATTAAATTTGAGTGGTGGATTAGATTCGTCTATTATTCTTCATGAGGCATTTGAGCATGGTAAAAAAATCACAACCTACACAAGTTTTTATGAAGATGGTAATGATCAAGATAATAGTGAAGCTCTTCTGGCAAGGAAACTTTCTGATGACTATAACACAGACCACAAAGAGATTGGTCTAAATAAAAAAATTTATCTTCAAAATCTTGTTGAAGCCTATCAAGTTCTTGATGAACCAAATTACAATGTATCGATACCTCTTTATCATTACATGGCCAAAAAACAGGGCGTTAATGGTGATGGCTTTAGGGTTTTATTTTCTGGCGATGGCGGGGATGAAGTTTTTTATGGTTATCCTCTTTATGATAAGAGTTACCAAATTGATAGATTAACTAAGATGATAGGCTATCCATTGTTTAATTTAATTTATAAAGTAAAAAATGGACGAAAAATAGATTTCTCCTGCGTCTGGGACAGGTGTTTTTTTTTCAAGGGCTGGACAAATTCTTTTTGCTTTGAAAAGAATGATAGAAATACATTTCTTGAATACTTGAAAAAGTCACTTAGCTCTACTTTTGCTAATCAAATAATTGACCGAAATGATAAAACATATCAATTATTAGTCGTCGATAGATTAATTTGGCTTGCTGCGGAGAATTTTGTCAGACTTGACAAATTATACATGAATCAAAGTATGGAAGTTCGTGCTCCATTTGCCTACACACCTTTGCGTCAAGCAGCGGATTTAAAAACATCAACTTTGAATTATTCTGAACACAGAAAGCATAAAGCTTGGCTGAGGAGAAAATATAATAATAAGTTGCCTGATTACATAATATCCAGAAAGGATAAGGTCGGATGGAAAGGTCCAATGCATACTTGGTACGATGATAATACCAAGGATGAATTCTTAAATGTATTTAATTCGATGCCTAAATCATCTTTGATTAATTGGTCCGCTATTGTTGATTTTGTTTCCTCTTCAAATATGTGGCCTGGTAAAAAGATTCATTTATATCTTTCTTTAGCGATCATCGCTAATAAACTTAACCTAAATATTTAAATTGTGAAAAAAAAAATAGTTTTTATACATACAAATAATAAGCAGTTGCTTGGAGCAAAATTAGCTCAATATGCGATACTAAAAAATACAAATAATAAAAGCATAGAAATTGAAATATTGAATGTTGATGATAGAAAAGACTTCAAAGAATTTGTTGGTAAATCATACAAGAGATCTGGTACGGATTACATACACAAAGATGACGATCTTCAATCATTCACTCTAAGTAGGTTTCTTCCACCCGAACTGATGAACTACGAAGGAAGATCTGTTGTTATAGACCCTGATATTTTCGCACTGAGTGATATTTCTCAATTATTTGAAATAGATATGAGTGGACAAGCTGTCGCAGCTTGTAAAAAGAAAACAAGCTGGGACTCTAGTGTAATGCTAATGGAAAACAGATTACTAAAACATTGGTCTATGACTCAAATAATAAATGATCTCACTTCCTTCAGGTTAGATTATAATGACATTATGACTTTAAGGTTTGAAGATAGTGTACATGAACTAAACAGAAGTTGGAATGATTTAGATAATTTAACTAACAACACCTTAATGTTGCACACTACAAATCGGTTAACTCAACCTTGGAAAACAGGTCTAAAAATAGATTTTACAAGAATACCTATGAGAAAGATTTTCGGATTTATTCCTCGAGAACCAATACATTGGGTATTGGGTAAAAGACCCAGTAGATATCAGCCGCATCCCGATAAAAAAATAGAAGGTTTTTTTATGAATTTGTTGAATGATGCTTTGCAGAATGAAATTATTGATAAGTCGTATTTGCAGAGTGAAATTGATAAAAAAAACTTAAGAGAAGATATATTTAAATTTATTAATAGTTAGTTACAAATATTGCAAAAAAGTTTTTCAGACTCCTTAAAACTGTTCAATAGTTTCTTATTTGATATTAAAAGTAGTGACTGTTTTAGTTACAATTTGTGTTATCAAGATTTATTTAATTTTATTCGCTCAAGAAACAAAATTAAGTACTCTTCATTGAGTCAAAGAGTGCTTGTGTTTTCGGGACATTTTATATTATTTTTAATTTCCTTTTTTACATTTATTCGATTTTTGTTTAAGAAAAATATTGTTGCCCATTATTTGATAGATTCAAAAAACAATAATGGTGATTTTGACAGAAGATCTACATATGTAATAGATAAAGTAAATCCTGCTTACACTATAAATTTTTTGCATTCTGGAGATTTAAAATTTAGTTGCTTATCTTTTTATAAAAAAAAGAATCCATTCTATCATGAATCCTTGCTTTACTTTTATATATTATTTATAAATATATTCAGTAGAAAAGATCGTGCTAAAATATTTTCAGGTAAATATTTTGATTATTATGAGATTTGTTACAAAAAATCTTTAAATAAAATAGAATTCTTTTCTGTCCTGATTAAGTTTTTAAGAATAGATAAGTTTATTTTTGTTGACGATTCAAGACACATTACTGAACTCTTACTTGTATGTAATAAACTAGGTATAAAAACTCACGTATATATGCATGCTAGGTTTAACAAATATCATGTAGGTATTATTTCGTTTATTTGTACGAAATATTATGTTTGGTCAGACTACTTCAAGAACATTCTTTTGGAAATGAATCCTCATTTATTATCAGACTCTGTAATTGTGGTAGACCACCCTGATGCCAAAAATCAAAAAATTTCAGTATATAAGGGTAAGGATAGAATCCTTGTCATTGGCGAATCAAATATATTATACTCTGATATCGAAGACTATTTTCACGAACTAGAAAAAACTTCTGCAGAAGTTTATTTTAGAGATAAACCGGGTTCTAATAATATAGACTTTATTCGTAGTGAATTTCCTAGATGGACTATTGATAATAGCGAAAGTTTTGGAGAATCCTTGATAAATAATAAAATAGGTTTAGTGATAGGAACTCACTCCACAGTTTTAATGGAATCATGGTTGTACAATGTTCCCTCTTTAGTCATCGATTCATGTTACGACTACTGTTGGCATTTAGTTGAAGAAAAAATTATAAGTGGATGTACAAAACCTGATGAAATAGTTTCTATGACAAAAAAAGCTTTAGAGTTAAAGAAAGATGATATTTATAAAATTAGGGATTTCTTTTGGAAATCTTCAGATCCAATTAACTCATCATGTTTTTCTCATATTTTAAATAAATTTTCATAAAATTAAGCTTATTTACGCAACGAATCATTCCCTAAAAGGCGTTGCTGCATCAAAGCAGATAACTTCGCAAATTTTAGGTTTCAACACTATTATTTCTTGCCAAACAGTTGTTATTGGAAAAGATGATATTAAAGTTGTTAAAGAAATCCTACCTAACAACGATTACATTCAGATAAAGGGAAGATATAAGATAATGAAAATATTATCTTTAGCAAAAGTTCTAAGGAGTTTAACAGAATGTAAGTATGTCTTCACTCGAGATTTAATTGTCGTAATTTCATCAATACTTACGAAAAAGAAAGTCATTTACGAGATTCATAAAAAGACAAGTAGATTAAATATTCTTATTTTTAAATTTTTTAAAAATAGATTCAGTATTTGTGCTATCTCGAATGGAATACACGATTATTGTATTAATATATTAGGATTTAAAAATGAAAATATTTTTACTCTACATGATGCTGTCGATTTCGATTCATATAATAATCTACTTCCCAAAAGAGAAAAAATTAGGGTTAGATTGAATATGGATTCTAATATTGTTTATGCATTTTATTCTGGAACGGTTGGTCCTGGTAGAGATATGTACAGTCTTATTAAATTATCACACTATTATAAAAATGTAATTTTTTATATCGCTGGTGATGATGGTAATAAATTTAAAGAAATTCTTAATCTTAATTCTATCCCAGCAAATTTGATTTTTCTTGGATACCTTAATAAAGATTGTGTATTAAACTACCAAGTTGGTTCCGATATTCTATTGAATTTAATTGATAGTTCTCATCCCAATGTTAATTTCTGTTCACAACTTAAAATTTTTGAGTATTATGCTACAGGAAATGTAGTTATTTCTCCAAATATAGGTTCACTTTCAGAGGTTGTTAATACTGAAAGATGTTTTATTTATAATAAAAATTTGAAACTCGGTCATTCTAACATAATTGAAATTTTTGAGAATTGTTTGAATTATTTAAAACATAGTTACCCTAGAATGCCAAACAATATTGAGTTTTCTAGAATTAATACTTGGGAGAAAAGGGCGAAAGATATTTTACAACACTTTTAAAATTCAAGCTGTAATGCTGAAAATTATGTATATAAGCCTTAGCGAAATTACATTTTGGTCAGAGTGTAGTTTATTAGAACTCCAAACCATAAGGTGCTTTAAAAAGATTTATCGAACTTTATTCGGCATTTATAAAGAAAGTACATTATTGTGAATCTATTTTTTATGAATTTTTTGTCTTTTGGTTAATAAGCTAACTA
>CACHJU010000020.1 GCA_902580225.1 uncultured Verrucomicrobiota bacterium | reverse complement strand
GGAGCATCCTCGCTTTCATTCTCTTCAGTGGAATCGAAAGGTGCCGGAGTAAACTTTGGAAGAGGGGGTAAAATATTCGCTTCACCACCATCCTGTACTTCTTTATTATCTAATGGGCTGTCGTCTTCTGCGGCAGGTGAGGGCGTAAGATCGGGTGTAGGCGGTGGAGGAGTTAAATCGATGGGTGGGAGATCAGTAGATTCTTCGCTATCTCCAAAAGAAGGCAGGGTAGGAGAGTCATCTTTAATGGAATCTTCTTTGGAATCATCATCGATTGGAGGAAGTTCTTTTGCATCTTCTTCAGAGTCAATTGAAGGTGGATCCAATTCAATTTTTTCTTCCTCGGATTTTGTTTCCATTTTCGGAGGAGCGATTTCCTGAATGCTCGGCATTGCAGGCTTCTCTTGAACAGAGGGTGCTTCATCACCAAATTTTTCATCAAAACCTCCATCAGCAACTTTTCGGACCTGAACAACGCTAACTCCAGTTTCCCGAGCAATAGCGGCTTTGTTTGGATTTGGTTTATCGAGTAGTTTCTTTACCTCATCAAAAGCCTCTTTATTCATTGAAATTGTCTTACGACGACCACTTGCGGTAGTGCCGGAAAGTTTTTCTCTGAGCGAAGGTGCGGCAAAAGGAGCGAGGGCCCGAATGAGATCACTGACACTTTTATAATCAGTACCTAATTTTTCATTAACCTGTTCATAGAGCTTGGATAGATAAGCAGCATTTCTTTCTTTACTTTCTCGTTTTTCAACTTCTGCTTTTGCACGCTCTTGAATTTCTTGGAGGATTTTTTCAGGATCTTTACTGAAATCTACATCGAAGGATATTTTAGTCATGATTGATTAGGGTGGTTTAAAAAATTTTAGGTCAATCCAAGTCAAAAGTTCTCCATTGCTCTTTGCAAGTTCAATTTGATGTTAATTTTTAAATGATTAATGGACAGGCGAATTTTGAATCCCTAAAAAAATTAACCGCACAAATTTTTTAGGGAAACTGTACCTTCGTAAAGAGCTTTACCGATAATTACGCCTTCTATATTCGGGAAATGTGCAGAAAGTAGTTCCAGATCGGTAATATCACTTTCACGACTCACGCCTCCGGATGCAATTACCATGCATTGCGGAACAGATGAGGCCATTTTTTGCTGGGCTTCCAAATTTGGTCCTTTCATTGCCCCGTCAGTGGCTACATCGGTATGAATGATCCAACGGACACCTTGGCTTTCTAATTGCCGGGCGAGTGTAATCGCTTCGGTTTGGGAAGTTTCAACCCATCCTTTTGTGGCGACCATTCCATCTTTTGCATCAATACCCACCACTATTTTTTCAGGGCCAAATTTCCTGATTAATTCACCAACCCATTCTGGTTCAGAACAGGCACGAGTACCAATAATGACTCGGTGAAGGCCTAATTGAAGAGCCTTTTCAATAGCCTCCTCGCTTCTCATTCCACCCCCGAGTTGTACTTTTAACCCATCGACTTTCAAAATGGAGCTAACCGCTTCCAAATTGGCCGATGCACCATTAAATGCACCATCCAAGTCAACAACATGTAAATGAGATGCTCCTGCCTGTTTCCAGGCAATTGCGGGTTCGCTTGGATCTTTAAAATATATTGTTTCTTGGTCTGCTTTTCCCTGAAAAAGCCGAACGCATCGGCCTTTCCTCAAATCAATAGCTGGGTATATGGTCATCCTCATAATCCATAAAAGTTTTTTGAGTTATCGCGATGCAAAAAAGGGAAAACTTGATTTACTCGTACTTGCCAAACTCTGGCTCTGGAGATATTAGATTATTTTTATAAATTTAATATGCCAAAAATTACAAAACCAAAAACATCTTCTCGAAACCCATCAGCCCCTGCTTTTTTAAAAGAATTGCTTCAAGCAAGATCGCCGTCCGGATACGAAGAGGAGGCTCGGGAGGTTGTCCGTAAAAGAATTTCTTCTGTAGCAGATTCTTTCACGGTGGATGCATTGGGTAGCTGTCATGCGACTCTTGGTGAAAAGGGTTCACCTACCCTAATGCTTGCGGGTCATATTGATGAACTCGGGCTGATTATCAAACATGTAAGTGAAAAAGGGTTTTTATATTTCGATGCGATTGGCGGGCATGACCGGGCTATGATTTCGGGCAGACGAGTCGACATTATGACTCGCAAGGGAATTATCCGTGGTGTCACCGGTAAACGGGCTATTCACTTAATGACACCTGAGGATCGCAGGAAAGTTCCAGAGATGCACCAAATGTGGATTGATATCGGAGCCAAAAACAAGAAAGAAGCACTTTCACGGATAATGATTGGTGACCCTGCAGTTTATGTACACGGATTCGAAAAGCTACACGGACCCTTGGCTGTTTCTCGTGCATTTGATGATAAGTCAGGGGCTTACACGGTGAATGAGGCTTTGCTTCGTTTGGCCAAAGGAAGAAAGCCGTCCTGTAAAGTGGTCGCAGTTTCTACCTCCCAGGAGGAAATCGGTACCAGAGGAGCAATTACATCCTCCCATCTGGCTGATCCTGATGTGGCATTAGCTGTGGATGTGAGTCATGCGACCGACCATCCGGATGCGGATCATCGGAAATACGGGGCATTTACTTTGGGAGGCGGTCCAATTCTTACCCGTGGACCTAATGTGCATCCGGCTGTATTTGATCGGTTAATGGATTGTGCGGTAAAAGAGGGAATGCCGGTACAAATTGAGGCAGACCCCCGACCAACAGGTACTGACGCTCGGGCCATTCAAATTGCCCGTAACGGAGTACCAACTGGATTGGTGGGTATTCCACTGCGTTACATGCATACTCCAAGCGAAGTGATGGACCTAAATGATTTGGAAGCAGTGGTGCAATTGCTAGTGGCATTTGCCCGTTCTCTTAGAAAGGGAGAAAACTTTGTTTGAATAAAAAAATTCTCATCCTTGAAAAAACTCGATCTATTTGTTACGCTTACTTATTCAACGGGAATTAAATTTTAAATACATTAAAAAAATTATGAAAGAACAAGTATATGATCTTCAATCTGCGGCTAACAGTCCTGCTTCTGAAAGAGCCAGTTTTATCCGCAAAACTTACGCGCATCTAGCGGTGGCCATTCTTGGCTTTATCGCGGTCGAATATTATTTGGTTCATTCACCTTTTGCTGCCAAGCTTGCTTCTAGTATGACAGGTGGCATGAGCTGGCTGATTGTGATCGGTCTATTTATGGGAGTCAGTTATATTGCAAATAAACTTGCGGTTTCCAAGACTTCCCAGCAGATGCAATATTTAGGTTTAGGTCTATTTGTGGTGGCTGAGGCAATTGTTTTTCTTCCGCTCCTCTACATTGCCACCTTTTATGCAGGAGAAGGAGTTATTGCCACTGCTGGATTAATGACGCTACTTCTTGTCGGAGGTATCACTGCCACAGTTTTCATTACTAAAAAGGATTTTTCTTTTATGGGCAGCTTTCTTTCCATGGGTGGATTTGTAGCTCTCGGATTTATCATATGCAGTATGATTTTCGGTTTTTCACTTGGTCTAATCTTTTCCTCGATCATGGTGGTATTTGCCGGAGGTGCAGTTCTTTATTCGACTTCAAATGTGCTGCACCAGCACAGTACTGATCAGCATGTTGCTGCCGCTCTTTCACTTTTCGCATCCGTTGCCCTTCTGTTTTTCTACATCCTTCAGGTTTTGATGAGTCTAGCTGGGGGAGGGGATGATTGATCATTTAATCCGGATAATTCCAAAGTTCGGGTTCGTTCTCGACGAATTTTTTCTGAAGTCCGCTAAGTGCGGACTTCAGTGTTTTGGAACCCCATGTGGGATGAGTTAAACTGGAATCCAAATCAATCATCGGAAGCAAAACAAAATCACGGATAAGGATGCCTGGGTGAGGAAGAGTCAATTCTCCTGTTTTGATAACAAGATTATCGTATAGTAAAAGATCAAGATCAATGATTCGCGGACCATTTTTGTGAATGACTTTTTTACCCAGTTGGGATTCCACATCCTTCATTTGTGAAAGAAGGTCTAGGGGAGAAGAGTTCGTTTTTAAATGTACCGCTGCATTGGTGAATGGGGGTTGGTTGGAATAACCAAAAGGGGCGGACTTATAAATCTTTGATAGTTTTTGAATGGACCCAAAAGAGGAGATGAGATTGAGGGCTTTGTCAAAAGTTTCCAGTGGGTTTCCTAAGTTTGCCCCGATACCCAAATATGCATCAGCGCTCAACTTCCACTCGAATTTCCTTGAGACCCAATTTCTTGGTATATCTGGGTTTGTCGACTGATAGCCTGACTTTATCAACTGGAAAAATTTGCTTAATCTCAGAAGCCAATAAGTGTGCAAATTTTTCCAGTGTTTTTCCATCATAAGCTGTCGAAAAGTTTCGAATATGAGAAATGAGATCTCGGTAATCAATCCCCTCAGTAACCTCATCTGATTCTTTAATATTGGTAAAATCGTAAGACAACTCGACGGATACTAATAAGTCCTGAGGTGCATATTGCTCCTCTTCGAGCAGACCAATTCTGGCCATGACTTCAATGCCAACTAATCGAATTTTTCCCATTTGAAAGTTATATGTATTATATTAAAGAAGAGCGAGTTCCTTTGCCACAGAGATTGCCTGACTGGTTTCACGAACATCATGAACGCGAATGATTTCAGCACCCTGTGAAATTGAGGAGAGTGCTGAAGCAATAGATCCACCTAAACGCTCCGAGGGTTTGGGTGCATGACATAACTGATCAATCCAAGACTTTCGGGAAGACCCAAGAAGGATTCCCCATTCGTCGTTTTTAAAAGAGGACAGATTACGAATCAGTTCAAGATTATGTTCCAGCGATTTCCCAAATCCGATGCCGGGGTCCATCCAAATTCTGGGAAGTTTTAGATTAGATATTTCTTTCATTTTTTGTTCAAAAAATAAATGGATTTCTTCTACCACATTTTCGTATTTGGGTGCATCTTGCATTATTTTGGGAGTACCCTGTACATGCATTAAAATAAATCCGGCATTATGCTTATCGGCCAGATCCAAAAGTTCCTTATTCCCCCCCGAAACATCATTAATAATGTGGATTCCATTTTCGAGACCCGCTTTGGCCACAGCAGGTTTTGTCGTGTCTAGTGAAAGAATAAATTGATCTTTAGGCATTTTTTCAATCACCGGAAGAATACGACTGAGTTCTTCTTCTTCTGAAACCGGTTCGCTTCCTGGGCGGGTACTTTCACCACCAAAATCAATAATCTGGGCCCCATGATCAACCATTTTGAACGCTTCTTTGACCGCAATTTCTGAATTTAAGAATTTTCCCCCATCACTGAAAGAGTCGGGTGTAAGGTTTAATATCCCCATAACCGCCGGGTACTTTAATTCAAAAGTACAGCCATTAAAATTGTATTTAGCCATTCGGCTTGGATATTATTTGTTCGTATTCAGATCTGATTTTTTTAAATGCGCTTTCAGAAGTAGAAGACCAGCCCAACTCAGGTAATGATTCTAATGGAGCAATTCCCCGACCAGTTCCACACAATAAAATTTCATCGAATTCATTGATCTCCTGATCGGATGGAGATGCATGGATAACCGAATACAAATCGGATAATTGGGGAAGCATCTTTCTAAGGACAACTCCTTTTAGGATACGCTTGTCTGGAATGACTAACTGATCTTCTTTAACAAAAATAAGATTAGCGGTGGCAGATTCTCGGATATCTTTATCCTTAGGATCGATTATTATCCAGTCCTCAGCAGAGAGATCTAGCTCGGAGAGCCTACCATAAAGTTCTTTTTCCTGAGTAGACTTTGCATTCGGAATTGGACGCCGATATTGTAATAACCATCCCTCCACTTTTTTTCCGTCAGATTCTGCGGAACGTGCTGAAAAGCCGATTGAGTTTTCAAAAAGGCAAATCCGAATCAGACCATCCTTTGTTTCTGTCTCTCTTAAAAATTCGTTTAATCGAGCATCAATAAGACTTTCTTCCGGAATCCAAGAAAGTTGTAAAATATGAGCTGAATCCAACAATCTTTTACAGTAAGCCTCCCGAAAAGGGATATATCCATTAGGTAACAAACGAAGAGTGGAAAACGCTCCTGCGATTCCCCAAGGTTCAGGGTGTTTGATTGGTTCACCCGATTTTGCCCACGCATGCATGATGGATGTTTTGAATTATCTGTTTGCCTGAGTTTGTTAAAAATGATTCCGGATGATATTGCAATCCAAAGAGTTTGCGTTGCAAATCTTCAAATGAAAGAGGTGTGTTGCGAAGCGGGTCACGAGCTGTAATACTAATCGAAGGCTTTAAGGAAGCTATACTCACCGGATCCACTTGGAGAGAGTGGTAGCGACCGATCCGGAGTGGTTTGTTGATTTTCCTGTAGGTATGGGAGTCAGGAATCACTTCAATATCCGTTTCTACCCCGTGTAAAACTTGAGTCTGCCTCGAAATCTTCCCCCCTTCTTCCTGTAGCATTAATTGAAATCCAAGGCAGATTCCAAGTACGGGTTTTTTCTTAAGTGAATTGTAAAGAGCTTTAGTTTCCGGATAATCATCCGGTTTGCCAGGTCCGGGTGAAAGTACGATCATTTTTGCTTCATCAATATTTGATTGTGAAATCTTTTTACGGTCAATCACTCTGACTTGGTCAAAATTTGTCAATAAATGCTCTAGGTTTCGGGTAAAGGAATCCTGATGGTCAATGAGTAATATCATGAAAGTAGATCGAGTAGGGCCCGAGCTTTTAGTTCATTTTCCCTGTATTCATACTCCGGTTTTGAATCAATCACGATTCCTCCCCCGCTCTGGGTGTAGCAGAATTCCTTAAGAATAAGCATAGAACGAATAATTAAATTGAGAGAAATATCACCCTGGTCGGATATCATGCCAAAGCTTCCAGTGTAGGGACCCCGAAAACAGGGCTCCAATTGATCAATCCATTCCATCGTACGGATTTTTGGACAACCTGTAATACTGCCCCCTGGAAGCATTGCGGAAAGAATTTCAGCCAATTTAACATTATCCTTTAAAGTTCCTTCGATTGTGGAAACAAGGTGGTATAAATGGGCATAGGTTTCCACTTCCCTGAAACGAGTTAGTTGAACACTACCTGGACGGCAGACTGCGGAGAGGTCATTACGTTCTAAGTCAACCAGCATATTATGTTCAGCCACTTCTTTGGGGTCTTTCAAAAAACGCTTAATAGCGGAGTGTTCATTTTCGATCTGATTTCTTTCATAAGTTCCACCAATTGGACGAGTTGAAATTTTGTTGCCTTTTTTTTCGATAACAATTTCCGGGGAGCAACTTACCAAGGAAAACTTTTGGGTTTGCAACAAAAAGGCTTCCGGTGCGGGGTTGGCAAAATGTAATTTGGCAAATGCATGAATAGGATTGATTTGGACTTTAGCTTCGTGTCGTTGAGAGATTTTTATCTGATAGCTTTCACCATCTAAAATAGCTTCCCGTGCTTTAAAAAAAATTTTTTTATAATCTGAGAATTCTAAATTACATTTTTGTGAGTAAGTCTGAAATTCTATTTTATCTAAATCATGAATTGGATTAAAATTGAGTGTTTCCGCAATCCTTTCCGCTTTTTGAGGAATAGATGATTCAATTCTAGTTTCATCTTGGAGTAGGTGAATGATTGTTCGGGGGCGTCCAAACCACCCGTCCGGAATGTTTAAATCCCGCTTGGCTTGAAGATTAAGACCGAGATTAGAGGCTAAGAATTCATATCCAAAAAAACCAATCCACCCTGAGAAACTAATTTTATTAGTAGTTTGTTTTTGGTTGAATTGAGCCAATCCTTTTTCAACATTTTTATGATCTAGTAAATGGACATTTTCAAAGTCTAAGTATGTAATGAAGCCTCCTTCGGGTAAAACTTTTATGGCAATTTCAGAACTTAACAATTCCGAAAGGTTTGGCAGCGGGAGTGTTCGTTCGATTGAAATCATGGCATATGATCAAGCAATTCAGGAAAAGATAAGATTTGGTCGGATTCAATAACGGGTTTGCCGTAAAGGAGGGCTGACCAACCAGCATTTCTTGCCCCTTCAAAATCTCTAGAATAACTATCTCCCAGATGCAGAAAGGAAGAGGGTGATTCTTGCATTCTTTTTTCCACAGCCTGAAAAATGGCCGCATCCGGCTTTTCCACTCCGAGCTCCGATGAAATAAATAATTCTTCAAATAAAGAAGTGATTCCATGATCGTTTAGAACTGAGCGCAATCTGGAATCGTTATTCGAGAGTACCGCCAATCGATAGCCTCTTTCCTTGAGAGTTCTCAAGGTAGACTCCGCTGAATGTGCGATACGCCAGTGTTTTCCTTCGGCAAATAAATCCCATAAAACCTCAAAAACTGGATCAATGTCATTTCCCTTTGCAAAAGGCTGGAAAACTTGTTTTACGACCTCTCGCCAAAAGTCTTTTTCTTCTCCCATGGTGATCTTTTTATTTTTTTGGGCTTTTCCAAAAATTTCATAAAACCTTTGTTCCACTTCCTCATCCTTAACATCAATATTATATTTCCGGGCTGTTTTTCCATAAACCGCACCGACAGATGGACAGGGTTGGATCAGGGTACCTGCGGCATCGACTGTAAGAATTTTTATTGAATCGGTCATTAATTTCAGAAGGCAAAAAACTTTTAGCGGTTGGTGAAATGTAAGAAATGTGAGAATAGATAAAATGTAAATTAATACAAAGTATCATGCGAGTTTTTCCAAATGGATCCGGAATTTTGATTGGGTTATTAATAACCTTTGCGTTGGCTTGGTTTTTGCCCTGGGGAGGAGGGGAGGATGATTCTTCCTATTCTAGTATTACTGCGGCAAGTTCGGTCTTTTTAATTTTTTTTAGTCAGGGCTGGAATTTGCAAATTCATAGATTGGGTGCGGTCTTTAAAGAATTTGGCAATTTATTCAGGGTTCACGGGTTTATTTTTTTTGGTCCGCCTATTGCCGTATCCATCGCCGGTGAATTTAATTTGATACCCGTCGAATGGTTTCTTGGTTTTCTTTTTTTATCGATTCTACCAACAACCATATCGAGTTGCGTAGTTTATACTTCTCTTGCAGAAGGAGATTCTGCCTCCGCATTAGGTCACGCTACTTTGTCCAATTTAATGGCAATGATATGGGTTCCTTTTGCATGGATACTTTTTGTGGAAGGCTCAGAAGGAGAATGGCTCGATCGCTCAGTTCGAGTCGGGCAAGAAGTGATCCCTAAAATTGCCCTTCTGTTTATTTGCCCCAGTTTTTTAGGTTGGTATGTTAAAAGTAGATATTTTCAGAGGAGAGCTTTATGGATGAACAACTGGTTTAAGAAAGTGAGTTTTATTGGAATCCTCGTCCTTGTTTACATTGCCTTTTCTGAAACTATTTCCGGACTAGGGAAAACGGAATTTATTTCCCTTTTCATGATTTTATTCCCTTATTTAATCGGTTTTTTAATAGGACATTTAATACTCAGTTGGGTAGGTATTTTTTGGGCATCTAACAAAGCCGAAGTTAAGATTGCTGAATTTTTTTGTATTAGTCAAAAATCTTTGGCAATGGGTTTGCCTTTGCTTGCCGTAATTAATGGAAATGATTTTAAAAGCGGGGGACTGATTGCCTGCCCATTAATACTGTATCATTTTTTACAGCTTTCTTTTGGTATATGTTTTGTACCTCAATTTAAAAAATGGGTGGGGCATAAGAGTTCATAGAATTATCTCTTTTGTGGTTGAATGTGAGCGAAATTCATAAGAAGTAATTAGGGTGATTTGTAAAAATTTTAAAGATAAAGAAAAAATGCGCCGTGCAGGTAAATCTGCGGCCACCGTTTTAGACCGTCTTTGCAGTATGGTAAAACCTGGAATGAGCACCTTCGAAATCGATGAGGCCGGAGGTGAATTAATGTCTACTATGGGAATTAAGAGTGCCTGCAAAGGCTACCGCTCAGGTCACCGCGTTTTTCCTTCGTACACTTGTCTATCAGTAAATGAAGAAGTAGTGCATGGAATTGGAGTCAAAGAAAGAATTTTAAAAGAGGGAGATGTGATCTCGGTCGATGTGTGCATCCGTGAAAATGGATTTATTGGAGATAATTGCCGGACCATTCCTGTGGGTAAAGTGGCTCCAGAAATTGAGCGTTTGTTAAGGGTTACTGAGGAATCACTTTTTCTCGGGATCGAGCAAGCAGTTGATAAGAACAGGGTTGGCGATGTATCCAATGCGGTTCAATCCCATGTGGAGTCCGCAGGCTTCGCGGTAATCACCAACTTTGTTGGACATGGCGTTGGACGTTCTTTGCATGAAGACCCACAAATTCCTAATTTTGGAAAGTCTGGAACCGGAATGAAATTTCGAAAAGGAATGGCTATTTGTATTGAGCCAATGGTTAATATTAAAAGTCCGCAGATTCGAATGGCTCAGGATGGTTGGACTGCGTTAGCTGTTGACGGACTGCCTTCAGCTCATTTCGAACATACGATTCTAGTGGATAATGGAGCAGCGGAAATTTTAACTATTCCGGATGGATATGAAAAAGCGGAGCAATTTTTTGCCGATCTTTTACCCGCCTAATTTTATAAGATATTTACTATGTTAAAATTACTTGCAGATTCAGTTTTTTCGTTTGATGTGGAATGGATACCGGATCCAAAGTCCGCGGAAATTCTTCATCAAAGTGATCCCGTAAATACACCAAGCCTTATGGCAAAAAAATCTTTTGAAGTATTGTGGGCGTCAGCTCGCAAAGAGGGAGATCCCGAAGATTTCCAGCCATATCTTAAAACAATTCTATGTCGAATCGTTTCTTTGGCTGGTATTCTTCGGGAAAAGAAGCCGGGTGGGGTGGTGGATCTGAAATTAGTTTCTTTACCCGCTGACCCGAGTGAACCCTCCAAGTGCGAAGAAAAATCATTACTGATTACATTTCTTAAATCGGTTGGACGAAAAAAACCCCAACTTGTAGGCTTTAATTCTGCTCAAGCTGATGTGCCGATCATCGTTCAACGGGCAATAGTAAACGGTTTGCCCGGTTTTGGTTTTTCTGAACGACCCGATAAACCATGGATGGGTGTTGATTATTTTGATGCAAGAAATTCAGAATATAATGTTGATCTTGCCGATGCTCTTGGACAATTTCGAGATCGTCCTTCTTTACATCAAGCTGCAACTCTTAGTGGAATTCCTGGCAAGATTGATGTGAGTGGAAATTCTGTGGCTCAAATGTGGGCAGAGGGAAAATTAGATGAAATTGTGGCATACAATGAATTTGATGCCTTTACCACTCATTTACTCTGGGCAAGAGTGGCCCATTTTTCAGGACTATTATCCAGTGAAGCATACCGGAACGAACAAGATTTAGTAAGAACTCTTTTGAAGGATGAAATTTCGGGAGGGCGGGTTCATTTGGATAAATTTCTTGTGGAATGGGACCGGTTACTTGTACTCACCAATCAATTAGAAAGTAGCTAATTCTAATCATTTTTAATTTGTGCGAACAAACAATTTGTGGCGCAACTGAAGTTTGCCCTTCATTCTCATAAATATAACATATATCATCTATGACAAAACTGGAAAATTCAGAATCCATTCTGGAGAGTTTACCTAAAACCCGCGAACGATTACTAAAGGAGATTCGAAAGGGTATCGTCGGACAAGACGAAGTGATTGAACAATTGCTTGTCACTTTATTCGCCCAGGGCCATTGCCTGCTCACCGGGATTCCTGGACTGGGAAAAACACTCCTTGTTAAAACATTATCTAAATGCCTGAACTTAAATTTTAAACGCATTCAATTTACCCCTGATTTAATGCCTGCTGATGTAGTCGGCACCGAAGTGGTGGATGAAGATCCAGCCACTGGTAAAAGAAATTTCCGTTTTTCTCCAGGGCCAATTTTTACCAATATCGTACTAGCGGATGAAATTAATCGGACTCCCCCTAAAACACAGGCTGCTCTTCTTGAAGCAATGGAAGAAAGGCAGGTCACGGTTTCAGGGGAGACCCGTCCACTTGATACTCCTTTTTTAGTTCTGGCCACTCAAAACCCGATCGAACTGGAGGGAACCTATCCGCTTCCGGAGGCTCAGCTTGACCGTTTTTTACTTAATCCTGTCATTCAATATCTTCCAATGGAAGATGAAATTAAAATGGTTGGAGAGACCACTGGAATTGACCGTGATGAACCGAAAGCTGTTTTAGGTGCTGAAGATATTACTGCCCTGCAGGATTTAACCAGACAAGTGCCCGCTCCTGAAAATGTAGTAAGTTATGCGGTAAGATTAGCATCTGCATCTCGTCCATTGTCCGATCAATGTGATGAATGGACTTCCAAGCGAGTTAAATGGGGAGCCGGTTCTAGAGGTGCACAAGCATTGATTCTTGCCGGGAAGGCAAGGGCTTTGCTTTCAGGTCGTCCGAATGTTTCTTGTGAAGATGTTAAAGTGATGGCAAAATCAGGTCTCCGGCACCGTGTGCTCCCAAGTTTTTTTGCCGAGTCTGAAGGTCTTAATTCTGATTCTATTATCGAATATCTTCTGGAAAAAGTAGATCAATAATTCAATTGGCTTTCTTACAAACTTTTCAATTAGCGTGGCTGCATCTGTAGATCATCAACTTCTAGACCCCAACCATCTAAATCAGATAGAGGATTATTCGTTGCTTGCAAGAGTGGTGGTGGACGGAGCATTGCCTGGCATTCACCGAAGTCTAAGGCAGGGGAGAGGAAGCGAATTTTATCAATACCGACCTTATACCCGTGGAGAAGATTTAAAGCTGGTGGACTGGAAAGTTTTTGCAAAACGAGATGAACTTGTTTCGAAAACTTTTCAGGAAAGTACCAACTTTTCAGTTTGCTTGGTGATAGATACCAGTGCATCTATGGGGTATCAGGGGGAGGCTTCCTCATATTCGAAATTAAGATATGCTAAGATGCTGGCTGCCTGTTTTGCCTACATTGCTCATAGACAGGGTGATCGGTTGGGTTTATTCGCATACTCTGATGTAGTTAAAGAATGGATCAGACCCCGGTCCGGTTCCGGTCAATTGAATCGAATTTTTTCTGCTCTTAGGGGATTGGAGTCCGGTGGTTCGACCGCTCATAAATTTGGCTGGGAGCAAATGGTGAGCGGATTGCCCGGGAGGGCGATGATTATTTTCATATCTGATTTTCTTGAAGCGGAGGATACACTTGCAGAACAATTAAGATTTTCTCTATCCTCACGGTACGAAAGCTTGTGTTTACAATTGCTGGATCCAGATGAAATCGATCTTCCGAATGCTGATTCGTTGCGTTTTGCGGAGCTGGAAGGAGACCGCGAGGTTTCCACTTCGCCGCCTGCAATTCGAGAGAAATATAAAATTGAAATGAACGAATTTATTGAAGACTTAGGCAAAAAGCTCTCCTCTGTATCATCAGAATTTGAAACTTTAATCTCAAATCAAGACTTGGGCTGCGCATTGCGTCGCTTCTTAGGTATGAGAAACAGAAAATGATCGAATTTGCACAACCTGCTGCATTGTGGACCGCTCTGGCGATTGGTCTGCCTGTACTTGCTCATATGGCTTATCGTCGGGTTACGAAGAAGTTTTATTTTCCTTCGATTCGTTTCATCCGTCCCTCCCAAATCCCGAGAACAGGGAAGCGCAGACCCTCTGACATTCCGCTTTTGCTGATCAGAATTATTCTCTTTTTAATTACAGCCACTTTGCTGGCTGATCCCTATTGGAAATCTGAAACTACTCCAGTGACTGAGGGTAGTGGAGAAGAAGTCTTAATTGCTCTTGATCTGTCGCCAAGCATGTCAGGTTGGGACGGATTAAAAGAAGCTAAAGAAAAAGCTGCTGAAATCATAAATTCCAATGCTGAAAAAGTCGGCTTACTGATTTTTGGCCGTTCAGAATTGGAGAAGATAGAATTGGGAAAGGAAGAACTACTAAAAAAAATAAACTTTTTATCTCATTATTGGACAAAAGGGAATGCTCAACTTATGCTTGATCAGGTTCCATCTATGTTTTCAAAAAATGTAACTGGGCGAAAGTTGATAATAATAAGTGATTTTCAAAAATCTGATTGGCAGACGGCATACAGTAATTTGGTGGAATCCGGAATATCTTATAAATTAGTTAAAGTCGGTCAGAAAAATGGTTTGAAAGGAAGACGATTTAACAATGTAAGCGTAATGGATGCGAGAGCCGTGCCCGCTGGACCTGAAAAAATTAGGATATGGTCAGTGGTCCGTAATTGGGATGATGTAAATAAAACGGTTGAAGTGGATTTATTTGCGGGTGGGAAAGTGCAATCAATTGTTACAGCGTCAGTATCTCCGCTCGGATCCACCCAGGTTCAATTTGTCCTAAGAGAAGGTGATTTTGCAGAAGCTTTGGTGCGGGTGAAAAGTGAGGATGAATTCAAACTTGATAATCAGCGCCATCTTTGGCTTAAAGCACCACCGGCAAGAAGATTTGGATTTTGGATGCCGGAGCAGGAAAGTGATGAAACTGACGACGAGAAATCTTTTCTCAAAACCGCGGTTGCAAGTGCGGGCGATAATGGATGGAACCGATGGGAATGGAATCAGGATCAGGCGGACGGATTACGGTTGGGGGATGATCAGTTAAAGCTCGAAATTTTAATGGTT
This sequence comes from uncultured Verrucomicrobiota bacterium, assembly GCA_902580225.1. GTDB lineage: Bacteria > Verrucomicrobiota > Verrucomicrobiia > Opitutales > Seribacteraceae > Seribacter. The sequence goes on along the minus strand of CACHJU010000020.1, from coordinate 27,784 downwards.
TTGGGAGTTGGGAAATGGTTTGAAGAGGAACAACTGGGGAGACCCCTAAAAATTTTTCTTAAAAATGGCGGGGTGGTTCTGGCAACTCCTGGTGAGCCATTTTCTTCTTCGGTGTCTGTTCTCAGGAGTAATGGTTTAATGGGGTATAATTTTGTGCGTGTTGCAGGAGGTGCAACTCGCTCCCGAAATCCATTCCGAATTGGGTCTTTGGATGAGGAATCCGCCTTAGCCGAAGTTTTTGCGGGTAAGTCCGCTCGCGATCTCTATTTGTCTGCAATTCATAAATTTGGGATTTTGAAACCTGGTCCGGTAGAGCACGATACTGAAATTCCACTTCGTGACCGAGAAGGTAGACCTCTAGCATTAGTTCGAAATTTTGATGGGGGTGGCAAGTTGGTTTTCTTTCCATTCCGAATGAATACTGTCTGGACTGACATACCTTTGCGCAACTCATTTCTTCCCCTACTCATGGAACTTACTCAGGGCAAGGGAATTGAATCTTCGTCTAGGGCCTGGCCAGTTTTGGAACCTGGGGAGGAACTGCCTGGGAATCAGGGACTCTTTACCGCTGGAAAACCGGGGGCATACCGATTTGAGGATCAGTGGGTGGAAGTGGTTCTTTCCTCCGCTGAATCTTCTCCCGATACATTTTCGCAAAAAGAACTTTCAGAAAGCCTGGGCGGAACTTTGAAAAATACAGAAATCAAGCTTCAGGATCAAATAGTCTTGGAAAAAGAGAATGATCCTCTATGGATGTGGTTTGCAATCGCTGCCGCAATTCTGTTGATTATTGAAATGTTCTGGTCCCGTCCAACGCAACAAAATACTTCATCACAAGCAAACTCGATTCATGCCTAACTTTTTAGAATTTATAAAGCGGGAAGGTCGTTTCTTCCTATTCAGTCGATCTTTGTTTGCTTTGATCGTTGGTTTCTTGAGCTGGCCTGTACTTCTCTATTTATTGGATTTATACGATTCGGTTTGGCCAATACTTGAGTCAGTTGCGATGACCTGGGTTTTGGGTGCAGGCTTACTCTCGATTTGTGTTTTTATTGGTTTGTTTCTCCGTTCGTTTTTGCTCAGACCCACGGTTAAGAAATTAGCCAAACAAATTGAAGTGGCCAATCCAGATTTGTTGGACATGCTGAATTGTGCGGTAGAATTAGAGGAAGCTTCTCAAAAACGCTCTCTTTCATTCATGGAAAAAAGGGTCTTGCAAAAGACAGAGATGAAGGCTCAGGAAATTGTATGGACACAGGGAACCCGTCCGAAACCTCGCTTTTGGCTTTTTCTCGCCGTTGGTTTGGTTTTCGGTTTTTCACTTACTGCCTTGAGCTTTAATAAAAGTCCATTGCAGAAAACGATAGATGCACTTTCGGGTGAGCCCGGTCTTTTTTTATTTACCACCAAAACAGGTGCAACCCACAATCAGGAGTATAGTTCAAGCTATGAATTTAGTCGTGGCACCGATATCTCTGTATTTGCTGATGTTACCCGCAGTCATCGTGGCGAAAAGATGGCTTATATTGAATTTGAGGAAAACGGAAGAATGAAACGTTTGGAAATGCTCGCCACTCCCGTAATGGGTCGGTTTGAATTTGTGGTTCCCTCTTTGCAAAAAGATTTTATTTACCGAGTGGTCACTCCTTCTCTAGTGAGTGACTGGCAAAAATTACAGGCATATGATCCGCCATCTGTAAGTGAAGTAAATTGGAAGATTATACCTCCTGATTACTTAAAGATGGACAACATTGATCATCAAAATTTTGGTTATATCCGGGCACCGGAAGCGAGTGAAATAATGCTTGAGTTAATTGTAAATGAAATGCCTGAAAATGTTCAGGCTAATATTCTATCAGATGATTTAAAATTTGAATTTGAGAAAGTTAATGCCAACACCTTTCGAATTGAACATATTCTTGAGAATGAGTGGAAAGGAACGGTTCAATTAATAGATTTAGATGCTCCTCAAAGGGAACCAGTTTCATATGATGAATTTACTTTTTCCCCCATTCCTGATGAACCTCCAATAGTTGAAATAACGGAACCGGCAAAAGATTTACAGCTTGCATCTGAGGACAGTCTACTCATTGAGATTTACTCCTCGGATGATCATGGGATTGCCGATGTTCGAATTAACATTTCGCATGCAGGGGATAAAGAGGAAGAAACCATTTTCGTTGATCCTATTGAAAAAGAAAAAACTATTTCATATGTTTTAGATCTTAGTGAACGAGCACTGGCAATTGGTGATGTTATTACTTACATGGCCTTGGCCATGGACAATAAAGAACCAGAAGGCCAAATTGCACGATCGGAAATTTATTTTATCGAAATTTTGCCTCCTGAGGGAAATTCAACTGAGTCTGATCAGGAAATGAGCGGGGAGCAGAAGGAAATTCCAGTTAGGGATTTCATTAATAAAACCAAGAAGATAATCCGATCCACTTATGATGCTCTGCTCGAGGATTCATTTAATAAGGAAAAGCTTGGTCTTGCCATTGCCATGGATTCTTTGGGTCTAAAAAATGAAATGACAAAAGTTTACGATGAATTCGAGGGGCAGTTTCCAGTTGTGGATGGAATCGACTTGGGTGAATTGTTGAATGAAGCCACTTATCATATTGAACAAACCGAAATTTATGCCGGCGATCAAATGCTTGATGAATCTCTTGAACCCTCTGAAAAAACACTTCGTAAGTTAGTTCAGCTTTATGCTTTGATGCAAAAAATGCAGAAACAAAAATCGAAAGGTAAGGGAAAACCAAAGGAAAGCAAGGAGAGTGTAGGGAAGAATGAAGTAAATGAGGAGAATGACTCCAAGGATCCTGCTGAACAATTAAATGATCTGGCGAAGGATCTTGAAAAGCTCAAAGATTTTAAAGAAAGACAGAATGAATTAAACCGAGACATAGGGCGAGCAGCAGGTGCCGGTAAAAAAGGTGAGCCTAATCAAGAAATTGCCCTGGAACAAGAGGGTTTAAGAAGGGATCTAGAAGGACTTCGGGAAAGGTGGTATGAGGAAAGTGGAAGTTTAGGCAAGGTTGGTTCTCTCGATCAGGCGGGAATGGAAATGAAAGATGCTGCAGGGAATTTAAGAAGAGATTCTCCCCGGAAAGCACAGCCCCATGGTGACTTGGCATCTGAAGCGCTCGGTCAAGCGATTTCAGAAGTTGAATCTGCCATGTCTGCCCTTGCTGCAGGAATGGTTGATCAACTTCAAGAAGGTGCTTCCGGCTTGGCTGAGAAACAGCGCAAATTGGGAGATGAAACCGAAATTGCCCAAGATGGGCAGGGTGAGAAATTGAAGAATCAACAGGAAGAGTTAAACGACTTGGCCAAGCAACTTCTTGAGAAAATCGACCAAGCGGCCCGTTCCATGGGTAATTTTAATGAAAATGCTACTGAAGATTTATTACGAGGTGCCCGCGATTCTCGAGAGGGTGGACTGGAGCGATCTGGCAAGCGGGCTGCGAACTCTCTTCTTTACGAAGCATTTCCTCAGGCTAAGAAAGAGGAGGATAATGTGGCAGAAAACTTAGAAAAATTGAGCGATGATTTACAGGGTGTTGCCGATAAATTAAGGAATCTTGGAAATGGAGCTCTAGGTGAACTGGTGGAGAAGTTACAAAATGCCCAAGAGGAGATTCCTGATATGAGTGGAGAAGAGTTAAAAGAAATGTCAAAAGAACTCGCTGATGCAGTCGGGTCTTTACCTAATGCTGAGCAAGATCAAAGACTGCAAAACTTGACCCAGTTTTTTGATCAGGTTGCCAAAAGTGAAAATCCTTCCCAGTCCTCCTCCATGGCTTCGGCTGCGGTAGCGGACGCACTTGAATTGGTGCAACAATTCTTTTGGAAACAGGCAGTTGAAAATCGCTTGCGAAGAAACCAAGAAACCACGGCTGCTCCGAGTCGCTATAAGAAACAAGTAGAAGAGTATTTCCGCAGGATTGCGGAGGGGGAATAATGATGGGTTGGGACTGGCCCTTTTCACCCCTTTGGTTTGTTTTGATTGCAGGTTTCTTGTTCATTTTCTTTCTTTTTCACAGCCGTGCAGTTTTAGGTTCCACTATTCCTCAATTGGCGTGGAAATTGATTTCTTTGAGGTTTTTGGGTGTCCTGTTCTTTCTGCTTTTATTAGCTCGGCCATTTGTCACTTCAGATGAACCTAATCCCAAGGAATTCCAATTGCTCACCTTTACTGATTTATCCGGAAGTATGAATACAAAAGATGGGGCAGGTGGTATTAAAAGGATTGAACAGATTAAGCCTTTTATGGATTCATCGAATGTTGATTCTTGGATCACCAAAATGAAAGATAAATTCGGAAAGGTTGATAGCCTCGGTTTTTCGAATCAGGTTGAACGGTTAAGCAGAAATTCATGGAGAGTAACTGAACTCGGACAAAAGACTGCCATGGGAGATGCATTGTCAAGGAGTTTACAAAATGAAAAAGATAGTAAATCACTTGGTTCCGTGGTGGTTTTTTCAGATGGAAGAAATAATACAGGAGCCTCAATTTTAGAGGTCGCCAAAGAATATAGAACCCGTGGAATTCCGGTCAATGTGGTTGGAGTCGGAAAAGAGCAAATGATAGGTGACTTGTCGGTTCAGTTTTCAGACAGAAAACCTATTGCAATTGCAAAGGAGGAGCTTCTTCTAAGTGCCCAAGTCGAAAATAAATTCGAGGATTTTACCCAAACAAAACTCCGGCTAAAGCTTGGGAATAAAACACTGGAAGAGATTTCGGTTGCATTGTCCGCGGGTGAAAAAAAAGAAGTTTATTTTTCCCCGGTTGTTCCCAAACAGTCAGGTCCTTACAGATATCGGATATTAATTAATTCACCTAGGGGTGATGCAGACCCCTCGAATGATTCAGATTCTCTTCTAGTCGTGGTCAAAGCACCCGATCAATTCACTACATTATACATTTCCAATCAGGTACGACCATTATTTCCATTTTTAAAAAGGATTTTAGTTAATGAAGAACGATTTGAATTTCGTGCTTTGGTTCGAATGAGTGAAAAAGCTTTTCATGCATTCGGTGAAGATATTAATCCTCATTATCCAAAAAAAACATCCTTTTGGATGAATTATGATGCGATTCTTTTGGATACAAGCGTCCTAGATGATCTTAATAACAGTCTAGTTTTATCACTTAAAGACTTTGTACAAAAGAAAGGGGGAGGATTGCTTCTTTTTGGAGAACTAGGAAACGCACGTTCAAAACTTGGTGGGCTAGTTCCTGCCAAGGAAGTTGAGAAAGTTATGGCTAAGGAAGACCTCACCTTGTTAACCTTGGAAGAACCACTTTTTGGTCCGATAGATGAAGTTGATAAAATGAAACCTTTCTTACCCAAGCGGCTTCCCGGTTTTTTTGTTAAAGAACAAAACCAAGCTGCCAGGGGAATTGTTCTTTCACGAGCCAATGGCAAACCAGTCTTGAGTGTTCAAGCTTACGGAGCTGGTAAAGTTGGGTATTGGGGATCACCCAATGATTGGCGTCGCTCCTTGAGTGACGAAGAGGGTTCAAAAGAATTTAGGTATTTTTGGCAGGCATTGATTCAATGGTTAGGCACCGGTGGGGAAGACCGCTTGAAAACGGAGGATTCCCGAGTCCCTTTTCTCAGGGGAGTAGACGCTCCACTACGAGTCGATGCATTGGGCGCAGATTTCGAACCATCAATGGATGCAATGGTTGAGGCAAGAATTGCCGGGCCGGATGATTTTGAACAGGTTGTACAGTTGTATCCAGAAGGCTCATTGGCGGGTAGATATGCTGGGAGTTTTCGTCCCACCTTGGCGGGAGCATATGCGGTTAAATATTATTCAAGGTTTCCGAATGGAGAAATTTTGGAGCGTGAGAATTTTCTTCGCGTTTCGGAAGCCGGTGAAGAGGCAGTTGATACATCTTTTGCACGATTGGATTTGCAAATGCTAGCAAAATTGACCGGTGGTCAGTACTTATCGGTTGAAGACATGAAAACCAATTGGGAGCCCACTTTTAAAGTGGATTTACCAACGGTTCGAAAACGCCATAGTCTTGCTAACTTGTGGGTACTTTTTATTGCTCTTTTTGTCGTGGCAGGCATGGAGTGGATAATGAGGAGGCAGGCGGGATTACGATGAAGATTTATTTGAGTTTTTTATTATTCACTTTTTTTTCAATCACTTTGTTAAGTCAGGGGATTCCAGCGATTAATCCATTAAATGATTCTAATGATAGCTTGTTGAATTCAATAGATGAAAATTCCACTTTCGAAGTTGCTCCGATTGCTCGTCGTTCCAGCGAAGCAGAAACGATCGAACGAGCTGGTGAGGATTTAAGAAATAATGATATTGGCCGAAGAGTAGGGGCGGCTAAGTTACTTGGTAAATATCGTAATTCAAGAACTTCTGTTTTATTAGTTGGAGCTCTTGATGATAAAAGCTTTTTGGTAAGAAGGGCTGCGATGGTTTCTCTCGCGGAACATGCATCAAATGGGTTTGTTGTATATGACAAATCTTTGGTTGAAAAAATTTATTCTAAACTGGGTGATCCAGATGTTGAAGTCCGGCGAGAGGTTTCTACTATGATTCCTCGACTAGTGAGCGGTATGATGAGAAGCGGAATGGAGATTGTTGAAATTAATGGAAGAAAGGTATATCGAGCTGTTCCTGCAAGAATGAGAGCAGATTTGTATCAAATGACCTTGAATGCATTTCTGGATGAAGATGCGATTGTTCGTCAAAATATTCTCAAGTATCATATTTATCTTAGAGTTCCCATCCCGGTATCTACTCTGGAGAAGCTTTTGTCGGATTCTGATGTTGGGGTTTTATTGACTGCAATGACTCGAATATCTGCGAATGCGTCTCAATCAAGGATTGTCAATCGTATCAAGCAATTGGCACTACATGAGGATCGGGGAATTCGCTTGAAAGTGGTTTCTGTGGCTCGTGACTCAAATCGTTATCACGACGGTTATCGTTCAATTCTAAGGGATATGACCGCTGATTCAGATCCCGAGATTTTATCTATGGCTGCAGTGGAATTAGCCAGATTTGGAGAACGTGTACCTGCCCAGGTAGTTGAGAAAATTAAGCTGTTTTTGCTTGAAGCGGATGGAATGAGCACTCAGGTAACCACCATTTTGTATGCGGTTTCTGCCCTTGGTGTAGATGCAATCGGGGTGTATCGGGCTTTGACTGCTCATAGCAGTTCGAAAATCCGGGCTGTTGCTTGGCAAAGGTATATTGGTTTAAGTGAAGCTTGGAAAAAAAGTTCATTGTGGTTGCCCGCGATTGAAGATCGTGACAAAGGAGTCAGGCAAAATGTTTTGAACTCACTCCGGGGACGGATCGAAAATTTAAATGAAAGTGAACTTAAGCTTTTGGTTGATAGTAAATTTTCTGATGTAAGAATTTTTGCTGCTCAAAGTCTTTTGACTGCAAAGCAGGATGCAATCAATACTTTGGGCTTTGATCTTCTAATTGATGAAGATACGATAGTCCGTTCAACCACTATAAGAGCGATGTCCGCTCGCCGGGTTCCGGGATGGATTAAAGTGATGAGCCGATCTTTACTCGATGATGATTATGTAATACAGCGAGCTGCGATGGATGGCCTGCTTGAAGATAAACAGAATGGTATTCCAGCTCTGAATGAATATATTAACAGAAACCCACAAAATCGAATTTCGAATTTAGCTCGAATTGAATTAAACAAACTAGGTTTAAATCCATAATGAAGTTTATTTGTCTATTATTTATCAACTTTTTCCTGCTTTCTTTTTTATCAGGCCAGGGATCAAACCAATCTAGGGATGGCAGCATCCGCGTTGTTCAGTTATTAAGACAGGAGAGCGGGGTTCGTAGATATCCCGATGCTCTTCCGAGTCTTTTGAAAATGATGAACGATCAAACCAATGCACGATTTGATACTGATCCTTTATTCATTAACAGTTTTACTGATGAACGTTTGAAAGAAAACCCGATTCTATATGTGAATTGTGATGAACAGCCCAATCTTGAGTTTTCTGTAGAGGAAAGAACTGCACTTAGGCGATATATGGAATTGGGTGGATTTGTCTATTTGGATGCAGGTATAAAAGCTTCCTTTCTTGGTTCTGATCTTGGGCACAGTTATGCCGCGTGGGAAGAGCGCCCTGAAGTAAGAGAGCTTTTTTCACAGGTATTACCTGAGAAGACTTTCATTCCCTTGGCTCGCGATCATGATTTGTTCCGGACTTTCTTCAGAGGTTTGCCGAAGAATGAAGACTTGAAAATTCAGGCAGATCAAAAAAGGTTACCCGAAACTGTCCTTCATTTTGTGGAAAGGGAAAAATGGCCACAGGCGACTTATTCATTTGTTGGTATTAAGATAAAGGGTCGCTTGGCTTGTGTAGCTTCTCCTATTTGCGCTATGGGTTGGGGGCGAGATGAATATGGAGCATGGATCCCACCCATATCATTTCGTATTCGTGAGTCAGCTGAGAATTTTGATCAAAATTTAAAATTGGCTTCTTTTTCTGGAGGGACTTACGAAGTTACCCGGGAAGATGGCTTAAAGGATGTCATTTATTCAGAAAATGGTCAGCGTCCTCTCTGGGTGAAGGAACCGAATGGTAGTTGGAGAATTTTTAAATATTATTCTGGTGAAGAGATCAGTAATTATGCGCATGCATTTTATTCTAGGTTGGGAATGAATGTTTTCCTTTACGCCTTGCTTCATTGAATTAATTTTGGCTTTACTCTTGTGTTATGAGCGAACAGAAATTTCCCGACCTTCCTGATCCGGAAGATATTCCTCGTACCCGATTTTTGTCCTCAGTTGCTTATTGGTGGATTGGAACAGTTTTACTTCTTGGACTTGCCATTGTCTGGTTACCTTCTCAATGCTCTACCGAAAACATTGGGGAGCTTAACCCTAGAGAAGACAGCATAGAAACTCTTCCTCAGGTTGATCAGTCTAAGGAACTCGAATATCGAGAAGATGGCTTATGGTATAGAATTGAGGAAGAATTACCTTTTAGCGGAGCAGCAGTTGATTTTTATGATGACGGAAAAATGAGATCACGGACTAAAATCGAAAAAGGAGCAGCGATTGGTTTAATTGAGGAATGGGATGAAAATGGATCGATAAAAGGGGTGCGTTTTAAAGATGAGTTTCCTCAGTAAATCTTTATCCATTTATTTTTCCTTTCTTATTTTTACTTTATCCCTTCAGGCTTCTAATTATTGTCCTATTTCCACTGAGGAATCGTAAGCGATTATAAAAATTTTTTCTCGGCAGGAGAGATTGGCAACTATTCAAATCAAGCAAAGCCCAAACGAAATTTCTTTCTATCCCATGAGGGGGGATGCCCGATTATTTCAAGGTAAATTTTTAGATTCACGAAACGACTACGAGAAAATGATTCGGTTAAACCCTAAATTAAATGTATCTCATTGGCGCTTGGGAATTGCTTATTTTTATCTTTCCGATTTTTCGAAAGCGGCACGTCAATTTGAAATTTACCATCAATACGACAGTAGGGACCGGGAAAATGGCATTTGGCGATTTATGTCTCAATATAAAGAGAGTGGATTAGAAAAAGCCCGAAAAGGTCTACTCACCTACCAGAGGGACGATCGTCCACCTTACCTTTGGTTATACTCAATGTTTAAGGGGGATCTGACTCCTTTGCAAATATTTCAAAAAATAAAGAACAAATCATTTTCCAAAGGATACAAAGACCGAGTTTTGTTCCATGCAAATTTGTATGTAGGAATATTTTTAGAGCTTACAGGTGACTCGCCTCAGGATGCACTCCAGTTTTTGGCAAAAGCAGTTGCTAATAAGTACGGTCAAACTACAGGTACATACATGTAGCAGGTGGCACGTATTCACCATCAAAAACTTATGCTTGAGATTAAAAATAAAAAAATCGACTGAAGTAAACTGTTTTATTTGGTTTCTTTCGCTCTTGCATGAAAAATGGATGCACAGACAAGTACCGGGGCAAACAAGTTTAGAATTGGAACTAACCAAATTGCTGTGCCTAGACTTCCATGAAGAGTGAAAGAATCAGCTTTATGGATAAGTTCAGAGGGGAGTCTTTGATCAATTGCAGCCTGGTATTCTTTTCCAAGTAGATATCCATTGACTAGTAATTGCATCGCAATTCCAATGGGTGGCAAAAACCATCCAATTATAAAAATGGGGGTGGCAATCAAATTCACAACTAAGCTTAGTACCACGAGGCGAGTTGCAATGATCGCAGAAGTCAGGGTTTTGGGAGCGGGTTTAAGACTAATACTTGGGTAGTGCTTTTCATTCACGGCATCAATTACACCATCCATAAATAAACCGAGGAACCCGGCATGGATGGAATTGAAAAAAAAGAATCCTAAAATGAACAGAAAAACCGCAAGGATTACTTTAATTACAGTCCTAACCCATGAGTCTTTCTCCAAAAAGTCAAAATATGAATTTAAATATTCAAAGATTAAGTCGCCTGTAGAAGATCCAAGGAAAAGGAATAAAATAAGGATAATCGACGATAAGAGAGTTGAACAAATTACCGGTTTCCAAAATCGAGGATCTTTAATTTGATTAAATGCGAGCAGATAGTCTTTGATCATAAAAAAATACTTTTTCTAACCTGTTCTAAAATCTAGTAAAAAAGAATTTTGAGCAAGATTGCATTTTTCCTGTGGACAAAAACTAATCTTCTTCCCATAAGTATATATAGGTGGAACGGATCAAAGGGAAATATGGCGGAACATAATTACACTGCAGATAGTATAAAGTCGCTCGATTGGAAAGAGCACATACGTCTTCGTCCAGGGATGTATATAGGTAAACTGGGTGATGGATCTTCAGATGATGACGGTATCTATGTTCTACTGAAGGAAGTCCTCGATAATTGCATCGATGAATTTGTGATGGGCTTTGGTAAACAAATTGATATTGAATGTGATGGTCAGAATGTGGAAGTACGAGATCATGGTAGGGGTATCCCTTTGGAAAAGCTTCTTGATTGTTCTTCTAAAATCAATACTGGTGCAAAGTATGATTCAGAAGCATTTAAGAAATCTGTAGGTTTAAATGGAGTTGGGATAAAGGCAGTCAATGCTCTGTCCGCTAAATTTGATATCCAGTCTTTCAGAGAGGGAGAGACCCGAAGGATCGAGTATTCATGTGGTGAACCTCGGGTCTTGGATAAAAAAAATAAGCCGACCAAGGAAGAAAACGGGACCTTAATTACTTATACTCCTGATTCGGTAATGTTTAAGAAATATCGATACAGGAATGAATTTGTCGAGCGCATGATGCGTTACTACACCTACCTGAATAAAGGTTTAACCATCCGTTATAATGGCAAACGTTTTAAATCTAAAGATGGATTGAAAGATTTACTCGAAGAAAACCTTTCCGAAGAACCGCTCTATCCGTTTATTCATTTAGAGGGGAAAGATATTGAAGTCGCATTTACCCACATAGAGCAATACGGCGAAGATTATTTTTCTTTTGTTAACGGTCAGCATACCACGCAGGGGGGGACTCACCAAGCTGCATTTCGCGAAGGTCTGGTTAAAACAGTTCGTGAATTTTCGAAGAAAAATTTTGATGCTCCAGATATTCGTGGAGGGTTGGTAGCCGCGATTAGTGTTAAGGTTCAAGAACCCGTTTTTGAATCCCAGACAAAGACAAAACTTGGTTCTCTGACTATGTCTCCTGAAGGTGAAACAGTTCGTTCTTTTATTGGAAATTTTCTCAAGGAAAAACTTGATAATTATTTGCATAAGAATCCTGAAACTGCGGAAGCTTTGCAAAACAAAATTCAGCGAAGCGAGCGGGAAAGAAAAGAATTAAAAGGAATACAAAAGATTGCTCGTGAAAGAGCAAAAAAAAGTAAGGTTCACAATCGTAAACTCCGTGATTGCCGAGTTCATTTGAACACCAAGCATAAAAATCGTTTTCAAAGTACACTTTTTATTACTGAGGGTGATTCGGCAAGTGGATCCATAACTAAGGCAAGGGATGTCCAATTTCAGGGGGTCTTCAGCTTAAAAGGTAAACCTCTCAACTCATTTGGGCTTACTCGAAAAGTAGTCTACGAAAATGAAGAGTTTAATTTAATACAAGCTGCACTTGGGATTGAAGAAGATCTTGAAGATCTTTGCTACAATCAAGTTGTGATTGCGACTGATGCCGATGTGGATGGCATGCACATCCGACTCTTGCTAATCACATTTTTTTTACAGTTTTTCCCAGAATTAATTAGACAAGGCCATCTTTTTGTTTTGCAGACACCATTGTTTAGGGTGAGAAACAAAAAGAAAACATTTTACTGTTATGATGATGCCGAAAGAGAGGCAGCCATTAAGACTTTGGGTAAAAATCCTGAAATCACTCGATTCAAAGGATTGGGAGAAATTTCACCGGATGAATTTAAACATTTTATTGGAGAAGATATAAGATTGGACCCAGTGAAAATTGATGCACATGAATCAATTAAGGAAATGCTTAAATTTTTCATGGGTAAAAATACTCCTGAAAGGCAGCAATATATTATTAGGAATCTCCGATATGAACTTGATATTGTTGATAAGGAAAATGAAGTCCCTGAAGAAAAAACGAGTAAAAGATCAGTTTCTTCTTCAGTTAAAAAAGTGACGGACGATGAAGCTGCTTAAAAAAGTTTTTCTAAAATATGTCTGATCAAGAAGAGAAAAACAATAAAGAGTCTTTAGATAACTCGATTGAGCAGGAAAAACCTTCTGAAGAGAAAGAGATCGTCGTGCGGAGATTTGATCCTGAAGCTTTAATCGCTGAAGATGTAACGGAGAGGGATGGCGATGATGCGATTTATGTTGATGATATGTATGGTGACTGGTTCTTAGACTATGCATCATATGTGATTTTAGAAAGGGCTGTTCCCCATGCTGATGATGGTTTGAAACCAGTGCAGAGAAGAATTTTGCATTCCATGCGTGAGTTGGAAGATGGCCGTTATAACAAGGTGGCGAATGTAATTGGCAATACCATGAAATACCATCCGCATGGAGATGCTTCAATTGGGGATGCTATGATTCAACTTGGCCAAAAAGATCTACTTATTGACATGCAGGGAAATTGGGGAAATTTATTGACTGGAGATTCAGCGGCTGCTCCTCGATATATCGAAGCCCGACTGACTCCTTTTGCATTAGAAGTCATTTTTAGCCCAAAAGTTACAACTTGGGCTTCCTCTTATGATGGACGAAATAAGGAACCGGTTACATTTCCTGTCAAATTTCCTCTCTTGCTCGCTCAGGGTGCAGAGGGTATTGCTGTTGGACTTTCAACCAAAATCCTTCCACATAATTTTAATGAAATTATTGAAGCATTAATCGATGCTCTGAGAAAAAATCCGATTAATTTACTTCCTGACTTTCATCAAGGCGGTATCGCTGATTGTAGTGATTACAATGGTGGAAGCAGGGGCGGGCGAGTCCGAGTACGAGCCCGAATGGAAAAAGTAAAAAAGCATCTTCTTAAGATCACTGAGATTCCTTTTGGTACTACCACAACCAGTCTTATTGACTCCATACTTTCAGCGAATGACAAAAGTAAAATCAAGATTTCTAAAATTGAGGATAATACAGCTGAATTTGTCGAAATTTTGATTCACTTACCATCGACTGTATCAGCCGATGAAATTCTTCCTGCTTTGTATGCCTTTACTGATTGTGAAGTGAGTCTGGCTCCCAATGCATGTGTAATTCAGAATAATCACCCCCAATTTTTATCGGTGAATGATCTGATAAAGTCAGCGGCATTTTTAACTCGTGATCTTTTACAGCAGGAATTAGAGATCAAGCTGGGAGAACTGGAGGAAAAATGGCATTTTTCATCACTTGAAAAAATCTTTATTGAAAAACGGATTTATCGGGATATTGAGAAGGAAGAAACTTGGGAAGGAGTAATTGCCGCCGTTGACAAGGGATTGAAACCATATGTTAAGTTATTCCACAGGGAGATTTCAGAAGATGACATTTTAAGGCTTTTGGAAATTAGAATTAAACGAATTTCAAAGTATGACTCGTTTCGGGCGGATGAAATGATTAAAGGATTCGAGGAAGAGATCGAGGAAGTAAAGGGGCATCTTAGTCAAATTACCAGATATGCCATTCGTTACTTTAAGGAGTTAATGAAAAAATATGGTAAGGGAAGAGAACGTAAGACTGAATTAAGCGTCAATAAAGATGGAGAATTAGTTGCGTTTGATAAGATAGTCGCTTCTAAGGTGGTGGTTGCGAGTGAAACTTTATATATAAATCGAAAAGATGGATTTGCTGGATTTGCTCTAAAAAAAGATGAGGCTATTGAAAAATGTTCTAATTTAGATGATGTTATTATTATTGGGAAAGATGGGGTGATGAAAGTGATGAAAATTGCTGATAAAATGTTTGTGGGTAAAAAGCCATTAAAAGTTGCAGTCTTTAGGAGAGATGACCAAAAAGTATATAATATGGTTTATCGTGATGGGGGCTCCGGTCGTTTATATGCCAAAAAGTTTAAAATAGGTGGAGTCACCCGAGACAAGGAATACCCCCTTTTTAAAGTTCATTCAAAAAGCCGAATTTTCTACTTTTCTGAGCATGACTCAGATAAGAAAAATAGTCGTATTTTAGTTCACTTAGATCCGGAGCTTAAACGAGTTCGTGAGAAAGTGATTGAATTTGATTTCTCTTGGGTTGAAGTGCAGGGTCGGTCAGTAAAAGGGAGTACATTGACTGCTCATAAAGTGGATCGCGTCGTCAATGCACCCAAGTTGGAAGGGGAAAATGTTAATGGGAGTCCCGAGGAAGGAAATCAGTCAGTTAAACAAGATAAAATCGATCCCGATAAAAAGAAGGTCGTTCAACCCACTCCAATCAAAAACTCCCCAACTAAAGTTGATCAAGATTCGGAAGAAGAAAACCGGACTAAGGACCAAGTTACTTTTGATTTCGAAGATAACTGAATTACTCTCAAAAATTTAGTTACTCCTGACAAAATTCTGATATATATTGTGTGATTGGGGATTTATCAAAAGAAGAAGTTAACCGAAAAATTCTTCATGTATTAGCCGTTTGTATTCCTGTTTTAATTTTTTACTCTCCGAGAAGCTTGGATATTTCAAAGTGGGAAGTGACAATTGTGATTTTTTCTTTGTTGTTAATTTCTCTTCTAATTGAATGGATAAGGTTTAACAATTCCGCGTTTTCTAAAATTTTCTTTGTACTGTTTGGATCAATGATGCGATTTGAAGAAAAAAAACAACTCACTGGTGCAACCTATATTTTAGCGGGGGCATATATATGCAGTCTGATCTCTATGAGCAGTGAAGTCGCTTCGGTTTCGGTTTTTTTATGCTTAACCCTTTTTATATTGGGTGATGCAGTTGCTGCTATTGTAGGAAAAGCAATTGGGCGAATAAAAGTTGGAGACAAAACCGTAGAGGGTGGGGTGGCGTGCTTTTTGTTTTGTTGTTTATTATTCGGAATTATTTTTCCAAATCTTCCTGATTTTATAAATTGTTGGGCCGGTGATATTTCGATATTTCAAATTTTAATTATTTCCAGTTCGATTGCACTTTTAGAAATATTTCCAGTAAAATGGGGAGCATGGACGCTTAATGATAATCTTTATGTCCCTGCAATAAGTAGCTTGATTGCAATTGCAGTCCAGTGATTTCTATTCTACTGGAAAATTTGCCAATTTTTATTCTTTGTCTTTTTACGCAATATATAATTTCAAGTTCGTTTTTTTCTATCCAAAAAATAGCCCGCTGTTGAAATTCTTTTCCAATTCTTAAAGCATCTTCTAAAGTAATGTCTATTAGAAATCCAGGTTCTTGGTGGATAAGATCATGTGAGCAACCAATTATGAGAATTATTTTTTTCCTAAATTTCTGTAAATATTTATACAATTCTTTATTTTTTGCTTTGTTAATCTCATGATTTAATAACTCATCCATAGGGTTGTAAGCAGTAATAATTGCAAAATTGGAATTTAGTGAAATTGAACTCGAATTTGTTAAAAACTTAACATCTCGATAGTTTTCGTTTTCATCCATATGAAATGTAGATTACCCAAATTTATATTATAAGCGAAAAAAAGCCTCCCGCTTGCGAGAGGCTTTAAATTTTAATTCTGAAATTTATTCAGAAAAACTAATATGAATTAGTTCGCAGGTCCAATGTGATCAATTTTACCATTACGGCTGTCCATTAGGAACTTGTTGCGGAGTAGTTGGTGGATGATGTGGAGCACCAGCAGGAGCTGCATGAGGTGCTGTATGAGGAGCACCGGCAGGTAATTGAGGAGCTCCAGAAGGAGCTGCATGAGGAGCACCGGCAGGGTATTGTGGAGCTCCAGTAGGAGCTGCATGAGGAGCACCGGCAGGGAATTGTGGAGCACCAGCAGGAGCTGCATGAGGAGCACCGGCAGGGAAAGGTGGAGCCGCGGTTGCGGGACCAGTTTGTCCGGGAAGTTGGGGGGCTGGAGCATTTTGAGCCAGAACAAAGGCTGTTGGTGCAAAAGCCATTAAGAGGAGACTTTTATTCATATAATTTAGGGTAATGTATTAATAATTCAACGAATCCTTATTTTCTACTCTTAATAAAATTAATTCAAGTGTAAAAAACTTATTAAACCTAAAATTACATTTTTGGGACAAAATTTAATCAAGAAATATGGATCAAAAGTTTATAAAATTTATAAAAAAATTATTAACTATAATATTGATTTAAAATTGATGTTTGTAAATTATGTTAGAATCTAGGATTTGGGCACCCTTCCCAAATTCAGTAATTTATCCTTGAAATCAACAAATAAGTTAAAATTTCTATTTAATGAAAATATTCCAGATTGATAGGAAAATCAAAATCTTGTGTTTAGTTTATTTTATGGTTGCACAAAGCTCCATGATGGCACGTGCAACATCTGATTCTTTTTTGCTGAAATATTTTCAACCTGAAAGTATCCCATTAATGATAATGGCTGCGGCAAGTCTTTCGATAGTTCTTGCATTGTTTACCACTTATCTATGTGGCCGTTTTCAAGCTTTTGGAGCAATGAGAATTGCTACATCTGGTATAGTGATCACATTACTTGCTATGGTTTGTGTTGTTTATTTGTTTGGAAATAAGGGAGAAACAAAGCCGATATATGTATTTGCTTATATGCTTTGTGAAACCATTGTAATACTCCCCATGGTATTATTTTGGGGTATGGCTATGGGAGTTTTAAACCCGACCGAATCAAAAAAATGGATGGGTTTGATTGGTGCAGCAGGAACCCTTGGTTGCATACTCGCTGGGTTTACAATTTCTGTTGCTAGCAAGCAGGAATTTGTAAATGAACTTTCTCTTGGTCTGGTGGCAGCGGTCTTAATTATAGTATCAGTAATTTTAATGGTTCGTGCTGACTTATTCAAATTAACAGATGATGAGCCAAAGCCAGATGTTGAAAAATCAAATAGTGTACTTAGCAAGCTTTTAGTTTTGATTAGCAGTAAACAATCCATTCTTATGACTTGGTTGGTGGTTTTTTCTGCTATTGTCTTATCGATTGTTGATATAAATTTTAAATTTGAAGTTCGAAAAGATTATTCAGAGGATTTGTATGATTTTTTTGGTCAATTTTACACCTATACAAGTTGTGCTCAATTATTATTACAATTATTCGTAGTAAAAGCTATTTTAACCCGAGGAGGCGTGATTGCAGCCATTTCGATATTACCTATTCTTCTTCTATTGACTGCAATTGGAGCCGTGGTTTTTCAAGAACAAGATGCCGTTTATGTTGGGAAGTTCATAACGCAAGTCGTCTTTTTTACAATTGAATATGTGGGATTGCAGATGCTCTTTCTTTCGGTAAATAAAAAATTAAGAGGTCAAATGAACAGTGCAGTCGATGGGTTAACCCGACCAGCAACCATAGCTGCTATCAGTTTAGTAATCACTTCGACATTGGCTTGGTGGCAAGAGGGCACTGAAAATGATATTGTTTTGCGGCTGAACCTAATCATTATTGTTCTTTGCTTATGTTGGTTGTTTGTTGCTTTTTTAAATTACAGGCAATATCTGAATTCATTAGTTGAGATGATTGGTGCAAAGTTTGTTTTCCCCCGGGTTACTTCAGCAAGTTCAACTCCATCCTTTCTTCCTCACTCAGTAATTCCCAAAAACTACAATCTTTTGGAAAACCAAATTGCAAAGGTTAGTTCAAAAGAAGAACGATTTAAATATATTAAAGAGTACTACAGTAATATTAACCCAACTTGTTTGACTCGAAAAAATAAAGTTTTTGCAAAAAATGAATTTAAAAAACTCCTAATTGAATGTGAAACTTATTATCATATAATTGCTACGATTAGGCTAGTTCATGAATTCAAAGATTTAGAGATTTCCTTGGATGAAATGTTTGAGCAAAAATTAGAAGTTTTAACGAATATTATGTCTACTTTGGATTCAAATATAAACTTTCTTGTTGTTTTTGATTGTATAAAAGCGAATGATGTGAATGCCAAATCTGAGGCGATCGAGGTTTTAAAAGGAGTTATGGGTCCCAAGAGAACAGATATTTTAACACAGTTTGTAACTCCAAAGGATGATTTACAAAAACCAGAAATCAGTCTAAAAACATTTGTGGAAAAGGCTTCTATGGATTATCCGGTTCCTATTTTACGCGAATTGTTAATGGCATTCACCAAGGAAACATTTTTAGAAGTTAAACCTTTCATCTTAGATTGTTTTAGCCACGAGAATAATTCTGTGAGGGAGACAGGTCTAAAGGTCTTTTTATCTTTAGAAACTGATCCTGATGAAATAGGAAAATATTGTAATATGCTCTCTAGTGACTCAAATGCAAGTGTATCTTTACTAGCAAAAAAAAGATCAAACAAACTTCAGACTAATAATTCGTTTTAAAAACTTCATCCATGAAAAAAAAGTATAATCTTATTATTTTAGAAAAAATCAGTATCTTAAGTTTATTCTGGTTTTGGTTCTTTTCTTCTTTTATCGCAAGTATTGCCTTGGCTAAAGAGGTCATTGAATTTAGTGAAAATTTTGGAGAAATTTCAGAACTTGATTTTAGAAAAATATCCACTTCAATAACTTCCCGCAAAATTCCACCCACACCTTTAGGGGTGTCCTCGGTTGATTACTCAGAAAAAAAAGAGTTTAGAAATTTATATGCACAGACAAATACTGCACAGGCACAACCGGCTTTTCCTAATAATGCACCTGCTCAGCAATTTCAACAAGGCTATGCACCTCAAGGTCAGCCTGTGGTTCCTCCTGTAAATAATTCAGGACAATACCAAGCACAGGCTCCTTTGTCACCTCCAACGCCCATTGCTGCTATCGGATCTGAAAAAAGTTTGTATGCTTTTCATTCTTATCGCTTGAGTTACATGCAAAGTGATCGAGTCTTAGCATTACTCAAAGCATTAGGATACAGTACAGTTGAGTTTAGTGCAGGAAGAGGTGAAACATTAAATGAAAGTATCTTTACAGAATTTGCTCAGTCTAAAAAATATCCAATAGTGGTCAAAATATTAGATGCAGCGAAGACAAGTTTGATGCAACCAGCCCTGGACGGAGGAAGAAATGCGATGGGCACCGACCGTCTAAGTGGCACATACCTTCATTCATCAACAACCGGAGCACCAGAGCAAAGATTACTTTTTATTTATGAGAAGCAGTATCCTGAACAACTGAATGCACTATTGAATTTGATGAGAAATGAAGTAGATGTTGCGGCAAGCCAAATTGTTATTGAAGCTTTGGTTGTTGAAATAAATACGAACAAAGCGAAAGAATTGGGAATCAATTACCACCATAGCGGTAAAAGATCAATCACCGAGCTAAATGCAGATGGCATAAGTAGTCGCTTTTATTCTGATCAAAATTCTTTATTTTCATTTAGGAATGATCAAATAGGATCATATTCTGGATATCCTATTTATAATGGAATGACCCGTACGGATCCTTCAAAACCGGTCACTGATAGTATTCTTGGAGTTCCTGGAAACTTAAATCCTCTTGGTTTTAAGGCCGCCTTGAATGCTTCAATTTCAGATGGGACAGCAGAGGTTTTGACTAACCCAACCATTTTAGTGCTTGATGGTCGACAGGCATTAATTCGTATTGGTACCCAAATCCCCAACACGACGATTCAGACCACTTCCTACGGGACTCAAAAAAGTGTAAATTATATTGATACTGGAATTGTATTAAATATTCGACCAAGAATTTCAGAAGACGGTTCTGAAGTTACAATGCAGACTGAGACAATTGTAAGTAGTGCTATATATGATGCTTCCGAAAGCTCTCTTGAACCTGAGAAAAGAACGCCTCCAAGTATTGAAAGTAAGACAGTTCAGAGTTTTATTCGGGTCGCAGATAATACCCCTTTCATTATAGGAGGATTAATTGACAAAAAAAAGAACCAAGGGTCGACCGGTATTCCTCTACTTTCCAAAATACCAGTATTAGGTAATCTATTTAAGTCCCAATCAGAAAGCGGTGCTGATCGTGAAGTTATCATTGTTCTGACACCACATATAATGGACGCGTCTGAAAAGTCCTTCAGTTATGTCATTCCCAAGGATTCTCAATCTTTTGATTCATTTGACAATCTGCTTTTTAGAAATGCTTATCGAATTCGGGATGACGACCTTTTTGATCTTTCTTTTGCCACTAAAAGCGAGTTTTATCAAAATATTTTAGAAGATTTAAGAGCTTATAAGAGGAAGCACCCTGAAATTGCAGACGAGGCGCCAATCTTTAGTTACTTGGGTAAAAAAGTTCCCGGAGAAGAAGTTATTGTACGAAGGATGATCTGGGAAATTGTACATAAATCAAAATTTCATCAATATATTGCTGATGATCACATTCTTCTTTTTGAAGAGAATAATGATGTCAAATATGGCAACAAATTTAAGACTCATTTATTGAGTATTCTTCTTGATAAATTAGCAAAGTCTCAAGATAATTCTTTGGTGTTCAATTTTGCGGACCATAAAGCAAATTCGGCTGGCCCTTTTGAGCACCCAAGGGCCAAGATTTATCGCACTGGAGTGCGTAGTGCATCTCATTATATTGAGTTAATGAGTAGATTAAATAAGGACGATGCAAATAGAAATACAATCTTACTAGGAACCAATATCTCTCCTCCTGGAGTCCGTGGAGCTGATGCTTTGGAGGTCTTAAAAGGTGTGTTGGTGTTGAAGAGAATTCTAGCTTTGAATAGCACCATGCCAGTCACAATTGATGAGTTTCGGGTTGGTCGCCAAATTATCTTTCCAACAGAACAAGAACTTAAGGATAAATACCATGTAATTGATTACGATGCTGCCCGTTTCTTTTATGAAGTTATAAACTATTATCCTGAATTCGAGCAGGCTTTTAATCGCGATTCTGCTCAGATTATTTTTCAAATGAAGGGTATTAGAAAATAATTTATTATTGCTCACTATGATTAGGATTTATTAATTGATAGATTATTAGAGATTATGAATTTTTTAAATTATAGTTTTTATTTATGTAACAAATTTGTTTTCTTTTTTTGTTTTTTGGGGCTTGTTTCTTGTGTGAGCGATTCAGATTCTAATTTAAGGACTAATAGAAAATATTCTTCAATTGATTCTTTTGGCTTTTCAAGTAACGCATTTGAATTTTCGAATTCACATAAATCACAATTGGAAGTCTTTAATTCCTTTTTTATTGATGCGGGTTGTTACCAATTGCCCGGAAATCCCAAAGCAGACTCTTTACATGCTTTTTTTGAGGATTTGAGAGAGGGATATTTTAAAAAAGACGATGGAATTGATTATTCAATAATCCGCAAGGAATATCATTCATTTACGCATGCCATGGATGTTATGGTTACGACTCATATGTTGTTGGAAACTGGTGGGGGCGTATACCTTACTCCATCCGAACGGTCTTGCCTTATTCTGTCTGCACTTGGTCACGATGCTTTGCACACTGGAGTGAATAATTCATTTCTTATTCAAGTTGAGCATCCCTACTTTAAGGAAACTGGTGCAGAGAGTTTGCAAGAAAAGCGCTCGGCCAACTATGTTCTCGAACTTTTAGATAAGCATAAAATTTTAGTTATTAATGAAGGAATGGAAGATTTACAAAAGAAACAGATCAAAGAGGGACGAGATTTGATTGAACAATCTATTTTGTGGACTGATATGAAGCGGCATCAGGATCAGATGAAAGAATTTTCCGAACTTTCTGACAAATTAGTTTCGGTGATCAAGCAACATCGAAAAAAACCTACTCAAGAAGATATTGGTGCAGCCCGTTCGGATTATAAAAATGGTTTAAATGTCTCGAGTTTTTTAAGTTATGAATCAAGAGTTTTATTGAGTTCTTTTATTTTGCATTGTGCTGATGTCAGTAATCCTGGAAAAGAATGGAAACACAGTGAAAGATGGGCGGGATTAGTTATGAATGAATTCTTTTCTCAAGGAGATCTTGAAAAAAAACTTGGATTTAAACCCTCTATGAATTGTGACCGCAGAACTGTCTCGGTACCTGCTTGCCAAGTGGGTTTCGGCAAATATGTGATACGAGATTTATACACACTTTTGAAAAAGACCATTCATGACGGAGGCTCATATTTATTGGACAACTTTAATTCCAATCAAAAAAAATGGAAAGAATTACAAATTTTGGAAGGAGATACAGAACTTCCATATGCTATAAAATTTTCTCCGCCGACCAAAGAGGGTGGATGGATGGGTGAATTACGAGATGGAGAAAATTAATTCAGCCTAGTCCTCTTACTTCCCATCCCTTACGATATTTCTTTTTGATGAGAGAAGCTGCTTCGGGGCTATTTTTAAAAAATAATTTTAAAGCATCCCAAATTAGTTCCTGCTTCGGGAATCGAGTAGCGATAACACCAAGTAATACCGTTTCGGTAAGTGGATCGGAATAATCAAAGTTTGCGGTTGGTAAAGGGCTTCCACAATTTTCCCAATCACTCCGTCATTAACTTGTTTAACCGTTGTTCGGTATTCTTTGGCAGAGTGGATGTAAGGAGCCAAGATTGCTCCTGAAATTTGTTTAATATGAGCTCTTCTTGTTGTGAACGAAACCACTTGGGAGAGGTTAAAAATTAATGAGGAATAAATGAAACCCTGAACATGAGCAATATGTAAGTCAATGAAACTACTTACTTTGAATTCAAATAAATTTAAGAGATTTCATTAGTTCATTGACTAAATTTATTTTTCAATATCTTTAGCCTTTTTTTCATTCGAAAAATCTCGTTATTCATTTTTTTGTCATTAATTAAATTACTAAGTTCATTTGGATCTTTTTCTAAGTCATAGAATTCCCATTGATTAAATTCATAAAATGAAATTAATTTATATTTTTCATCACGAATGCCTTCATGTCTAGGCATATTGTAAGGCCCTCTTTTTTGAGGTGTTCCACCATCAAAATATTGATAAAGAATATCTTTCCGCCAAGATTGATTTGATTTCTTTAAAAATAGAGGTTGCAGTGGTAAACCGTGAAGATTCTCTGGCACTGATAAACCAGCTGCTTTCAAAAAGGTTGGAGCAAGGTCAATGTTTTGTACTAGTTCTGTGATTTCCGTGCCAGGTTTGATTGTATTGGGCCAACGCATCAATAGAGGAGATTTAAAACTTTCCTCGTACATCCATCTCTTTTCGGCCCACCCATGCTCACCCGTGAAAAAACCTTGATCGGAACTGTAGATAAGAAGAGTATTTTTCGCCAGGTCATTATCATCGAGAAATTTCAGAATTCTGCCAATTTGATCATCTAAACCGTCTATACAACGAATGTAATCTTTAATAAAACGTTGATAAATATAAAGTGTTTTTGCTTTACCTTCTAACTTTCCATCCTGTAGTAATTGCCGATATTTGAGATTTCTTGGATCATAGGCCAAATGCCATGCTTTTTGTTGTTTAGGAGTCATTTCGTTGAGGAATAATGGTCGGATTTTTGGGTTTTTATCAATTTCTTCCTTTGTCGGAGCAACATTTAAGACATGCCCTTTCATCCCCTTGAGTGCCATCCATGTTTCCGAAACAAAAGATGAACGAGTAGAAAAGTTGTCGAAAAAAGTATCAGGCACCGGAAATTCAACTTCATCGTAACCGTACATATGTTTAATTGGGGGTAGGCGATGAATATGGGGTACTTTGTATTGAGCACAGAGCAAAAAAGGCTTTGCATCGTCCCGCTTTTTTAGCCATTCAAGTGCTTTGTCGGTAATAATTTTGGTAGAATGACCTATTACCTTGGTTTCTCCCTTGGAAGAAAGAAAGGTTGGATTAAAATAGGATCCTTGTCCTCCTTTACCTGAGAGAATTTCCCAACTTTGAAATTCATCAGTTGGATTTCCTTTAAGATGCCATTTCCCAATAAGTCCGGTTTGGTAGCCTGACTTACCAATTTCTCTTGAATAAACCCATTGTTTACCGTTCCACTTTGAACTATTACCAATTACCCCATTCGCTCGGCTGTGTTTGCCGGTGAGGATAGCCGCCCGGCTAGGACAGCAGATTGAATTCACATTAAATGAATTGGTAAATATTGCACCTTGCTGGGCAATCCGATCAAGATTAGGAGTGCTGTTGATAGATCCGGGATAGGCACCGATTGTCCGAAGGGCGTGATCATCACTAAAAAGAAAAAGAATATTAGGACGGATATCGGATTTGAGAGTATTAGATAAAAGGAATGCAACCAAAATAAAGCCTTTAAATTTTATTAACCTAGTCATGAGCCTTTTTAATTTTTTAATAAGTCAGCAAGAACGGATTCGGTGTATGAATTTTCTTTAGTCCGAGCATGATACATATTTTTGGTTGCCTGTGAAACCACTTCCACAAGTTCGGGGTAAGCTCTTCCTGCAACATCAATAAAGCCGCACTGGTGATTTTCGCGGTCTTTTCGTCCCGCAGCCGACTGGTCAATCCATTGGAACCAATTTACGCCCACAAATCGATTGTCCGCTAGTGCCGAGGCTAAATAATGGGCGAAAGAAAGTGCACGTTGTCGCTGATCCCAAGATCCGGAAAGCCCAGGACTGGGAACTCCCCGGTCTACTGCACCAAAATGGAATTCGCTACTAATAATGGGAATGTCTATATCGGTGGGAATCTGCCATGATCGTACTCTTGAATCGTAAACATTTACAGAAAAAACATCCACTGAGCCAAGTGCTCCCCTTCCTAGTACATTAGGTCCACGGTGGGTTCGACAACCTAAAAAGAGGGTGCCGGGAAGTTCTTTTTCGATCGCAGCTTTACATTTTTGAAAGAACGCTTTTACGAACGGGAAATAGAGTTGATCCAAATCTTTTACTTTTGCGGGTGAATTATTTTTGCCCTGTTTTTTTAATTCATTGACTGCCCAAATTTTACTCGGATGGTCTAGTGGAAGCTTTTGAATTTTTTCCCCAATTCGATCCGGCCATTCCAACTCATTCCCAATAAAAATTCCCAGACAAAAAGGATCGTTTTTTGCCCATGCTAGTTTTCTGAGGTTTTTTTCCAAGTCGGATTGAAAGTCTGGACGGAAAGGGGAGGGAAATTTTCGATGACCATTGGCTTGCCACCAAATGGATGAGATTAGCATGTAGGGGGTCTTACGATCTTTCTGTAACCTTTCGTCCGACCAGCAAGCAAGAGTGTTTAATCCCCATGCCCGCAAGCGGTTATGAGTTCCAATATTGACCGTTTCCTCCCATTTATCCCCGAAATATCGCCTGTAGTTTAAAGCGGGGAAATTGATAAATTTTCTTCCTCCTAATTTTCTCAACCCTGTCCATTTTAAATAGTCATTTTCACCTGGCAGGTAAGCAAAGAAGTTATTTTTTTCTCTATTTGGTTCGGCTAAGGTTTCCGCACGATTGCCCGTTAAGCAAGTGCCTACAGAAAAGAACAAATAGCCTTCCGGGTCAACCAGCCACCATTTTTGATTCACTTTTTGAGTCCGGAATCTGCCGGTTGCATTCAATCTCGGACCGTCAACCCATCCACCAAATTTACTTATTTTTCTCTCCTTAGCATCTTTTTGAGCCTGTTTGAACTCAGTTAGCATAGTATCCCTTGCTTCTTTTAAGTTCATTGCCTTGCCAGGCCATTGGACGGCATTTACTTGACCAAGATCATCGAGATAGGGCAAGCTTTCCAAGCGATCATTTAATAAGTTCTTATTGGGCCATGCAAGAATGGGCACATTTATCAATGTATTAATTTTTCCCGATGATGAGGTGAGGTCAAATATGATTTCCCGAACATCCTCAGGAAAAAACCTTCGCCAATGTACACGGTGTCCGTCTGGCTTGGCCAATTGATCCTTGTAAAGATATGATCCCTGGTAGCTTTCTTCTATCATCGGAAAGGGGAACCCTAAAGTTATTTTTTCCCAACTGGGTGCCACTGCAAAACCAACCGCATGGTGGGACCAACTGGTCAGGTTTCCGTTGTTGATTCTTCCCTCGATTGTAGTTATTCCGGGCTCCCAATTTTGAATTGGAACACCTACAAGTTTGTATTCTGAAAGATTCCATTTACTGCCAGTTTTGGGAGTGAAGGATACTCTCATCGGACTTTTTCCCTCAATTTTCCATTTATCTCCCCAATTTTGGATTTTGGTTCCCTGAGGTGTTTTCATTTTACCAATTAAACTGGCACGGGGAGAGAAAAGTTCATAGGAATGTATTTTGGGTTGGGCAATGTTCTCCTCATTCTTAGATAAGATAAAAGGTTGAGTACTTCTAGAAGAGTTTATAATTCGATTTAATTCAGTAGTCATCCGTTCGACTCGACCGTGTTGCGATTTTTCACCAATCCGGTTGTTACTCTCCATTGGATCGTTGGCGAGATTATATAATTCAATGGCTTTTAATTCTTTAGTTGCAATTAGTTTCCATATGTTTTCTCGAACGGATTTTTTGGATTGTTGTCCATGATAAGCTCCATTATTTGCCTGAATAAGTAAAGATGTCCGAGGCAAAGAAGTTTTTTGGCCAAGAAGCGAGCCGAGAAATGAATGACTATCTAATCCATCTCCTGGATTCATTGGTTGACTTGTGAGTTCGGCTAAAGTGGCATAAATGTCCTGAAGCCCGATCAAGCTATCCGATACAGAGCTGGGGGAGATTAGGGAATTCTGCTTACCATTTCCCCAACGGGCAATAAAAGGCACGCGGTGCCCGCCTTCGTAGACCTGTGCTTTACTTCCCCGGAAACCTGCGTTTGAATTGTGTCCTCCCTTATAATTGCCGAGAGCACCTCGGGATAAGCCACCATTATCGCTAGTGAAGAAAATCAATGTATTTTCCATTTCACCATTCGCTTTGAGAGCATCAATTATTTTGCCCAGGCTTATATCAGCCTCCACCAACATATCTAAATGAGCGTCCAGCGATGCACCTTTTACTTTTTCCCCCATCAGTTCATCAGGGGGGGTATGGGGAACATGACAAGACTGGCTCCAATAACACATGAAGAATGGTTTTCGTATTCCATTATCTTCATTTCTTTCAGAATGTCTTTTGATAAAAGACAATGCTTTTTTGGTTAAAATTGGACCCGCCATAGACGAATCCCAATCCGGTGCTCCAAAACCATCCGCCTCAATAATTGAATTGCCGTAAGTACCAGTTTTCCACTCCCTTAGCTTAGTTACATCGCCTACAAGAATGCCATTTTCAATTGCGATATAAGGAGAGCCCTGAATCCCTTGAGGCAGTTCATAGGCATAGTCA
>CACHJU010000019.1 GCA_902580225.1 uncultured Verrucomicrobiota bacterium | reverse complement strand
AGGAAAAAAATTAGTCGAAGCGGCCAAAAAATATAATTGTATTGTTCAGCATGGAACCCAAAACCGTTCACTTAGCAAATGGTCAGAACTAGCGCAGGAAATTGCATCCGGAAAAAGAGGGAAATTGGAAATTGCTCTAGGCACTTGCCATAAGCGACGAAAATCAATCGGTTTTAAAGATCCAAAATCCCCTCCCCCTGAACTCGATTTTGATATTTGGACCGGTCCGGCTCCCAAGGAAAAATATCATGAAAACCTAGTTCATTATAATTGGCATTGGTTTTGGAATTACGGAAATGGAGATATCGGTAACCAAGGCGTCCATCAGATGGATATTGCTAGATGGATGATTCCTGGAGCTGTCTGGCCGAAAAAGATATTCTGTGTCGGCGGAAGATTCGGGTATAAGGACCAAGCTCAAACCGCTAACACTCAAATAGCTATTTTTGACTACGGTGAATCCCTCCTTGTTTTTGATGTCCGAGGGCTATCCGGGAAATCAAATATGGGGGTTTCCAACCATGTTTACTTTAATAAGAATGCAAAACAAAAAACCTCTCAAAGTCACGGACTTAAAAATATAAAAAATCCACTCGCAGACAGAGGGAAAGTCGATATTTTTGAAAATTTCATCGAAGCGGTCCGAAATCGAAAAGAAAATCATCTCGACGCCCATGTTTATGAGGGTCATGTTTCCAGTGGACTATGCCATCTCGCAAATATTTCCTACCGTTTAGGTGAAAAATCAGGTTTTAATAAAAAAAATAAGGACTTCGGCGGAAATAAACAAGCCTATGAATATTTCGAACGGATGCAGGAACATCTAAAGGAAAATGGATTAAAGTTAGAGGAAACCGACTATATTGTCGGAAGAACCTTAAACTTTGACTCCAAAACTGAAACTATTACCGGGGACGAGGAAGCCAATAAAATGCTTTCCCGAACCTACCGACCACCCTACATGGTACCCGAAAAGGTTTAAAGATTATCGCTTAATCGTTGCGCACAACTTTGGGCTCAGAATCAGAAAAAAAATAAACTGGGAATTTAATACTCTCCCCCAAATAAGCCATAATGCCACGATCTGATTTCCACCAGTCTTCTATCGAATACACTTCATTGGATGCACCTGCGACTTCTACATTAATTCCAGAGTCTTGGAAAATTTTCTCAAATGCATAATGAGCCCGCATGGTATGAAAATCATCGGTCACAATAATAATTCTCTTCCATTTCATTTTCTTTCCATAGACAAGGCTATCCTCTGCCTCATCAAAAGTGGAAGTCGCCCCTCCAGTGGTAGATGGTAGAATTTGCCAACCAGCATCTAGTTCCATTCTTTTGGTAACCTCCTGGGCAAATTCAAGATTGCTTCGCTCCAATTTATGAAATTCGGCATTAATGGGTTTTGCAGCAGTGACAAAGAGAAGTTTTGCATAACCCAGATTCCAAAGTCTCAGCGATTCTGGAACACGGTTGCTTCGTCCGCCCGAAAGGCAAATAATCGCGTCCGCACCTTTGGTCGCACTCTGCTTATGAAATAAACGGGCATATTCAGGCAAAATAATGGGATGAAGAAGAAATACACTTAAAAAAAAGACTAACCCCAAACCAAAGGTCCAAAAAAACCATCTGATCACCCTCATTTCTTAAGAAAAAATGCCCCCTCCACCTCCACTGTAGCATTAAGAGGCAATCCAGAGACTCCGTAGACACTCCGAACACCCACTCCAGATTCATTTCCAAAGATATCCAGAAATAACTGACTGCAACCATTCATTACCGTAGGATGATCGGTAAAATCAGATTCTGCATTGACCATTCCCAGTAATTTGACAAGTTTTTCAATTCTTTCCAAATCACCCAGCTCATATTGTAAACTGGCTAGAATATTTAAACCCACTTGGCGTGCGGCCAAAACAGCTTCTTTCAAAGTTAAATCAAGATTCACTTTCCCGGTTATCAGCGTGCCATCTTTACGAATGGGAAGATGACCGGAAAAATAGGCTATTCGATCTTGCACAAGCACGGTTTTATAAAGTCCGGCAGCTTTAGGTACAGGTGGAAGTTCTATGTTATATGCGGAAAGTTTTTCTAGGATTTTCATAAATGATGAAACATTAACTCAATTTTACTCGATTATAAACAACGATATTCTTTATCTCTTATAATTTGGATATTGATTTTGGAAATTAAATGTAATCCTATAATTCGATATTATGAATAATCCACACTTCAGCATTTCCCGCAGAAAACTTATTGGAACCGCTACGATGACCGGAATTGCATCTTCCATATCTAACAGTATTTTTGCTGAACCAATTTCTAATAATATATTAAGCCTTCATCAAGGTCAATGTTTCCTTTTTCAGGGTGATTCTATAACCGATGCAGGAAGAGACAAAAAGAAACAATTGGCCAATCAACAAAAAGCATTTGGAAGTGGGTACGCATGGATGGCCGCCTCCCATCTACTCATCGGAAATCCAGAATTAAAACTGACCTTTCAAAATCGCGGTATCTCGGGAAATAAAGTACATCAACTTGCCGCCAGATGGGATAAGGACTGCATCGACTTAAAACCTGATATTCTTAGCATTCTGATTGGAGTTAATGATATTTGGCACGGTCTAAATGGAAGGTATGATGGTACCGTAAAAACTTATGAAAATGATTTTATTGCCCTACTCGATAGAACTCGGAAGTCCTTGCCCAATACTCGCTTCATAATTTGCGAACCTTTTGTTCTTAAATGTGGGGCTGTGAATGACAAATGGTTTCCTGAATTCGATCATTACCGTGAATCTGCCCGCAAAGTTGCGGATCGATTTGAAGGGATTTTTGTTCCTTTTCAATCTTTGTTTGATGAAGCTTTAAAATATGCACCTGCCAAACACTGGGCTGGCGACGGCGTTCATCCATCCTCTCATGGAGCATCACTGATGGCTCATTTCTGGCTTAAAGCCATTCAATCATAAAGAGCTCCACCACCACCTTTCCTGTAAAATAATGAAAGCAATCCGTTTAGTTGCGCCCAAGGAATTTCAAGATTTTGCAATCGAAGAACCAGAGAAACCTGGTCCGGGCGAAGCTTTAATTCGGACCATACAGATGGGTATCTGTGGAACTGATGTGAGTTGCTACTTAGGCAAGTTCCCCTTCTTTGATTATCCTCGTATACCAGGTCATGAACTCGGGGTAGAAGTACTCGAAATTGGTGAAGGGGTAAACAATGTGAGACCAGGTGATCGCTGTTCGGTTGAACCTTATTTCAACTGCGGAAAATGTCATCCATGCCAAAAAGAATATGGTAATTGTTGCGAAAACCTAAAAGTCTTTGGAGTTATGATGAACGGAGGATTGTGCGAACGCTCGGTTATCCGGGCAGACAAGTTACACCCATCCAAAAGCTTATCTTTTGAACAACTCGCATTGGTTGAAACCCTTGCCATCGGGTGCCATGCATCGGATCGAGGAAACCCTCAAAAAGGTGATCATGTATTAATTATTGGAGCTGGGCCAATCGGTCTGTCTGTACTTGAATTTAACCGCCTTACGGGTGCTTCTATCACGGTGATGGATATGTCTGAAGAAAGACTCGAATTTTGTCGAATGAATTATGGTATTGAAAATTTGATAACCTTCAAAGCAGATGGTTCTGAACTCGAACAGATGAAAGAAATTACCCAGGGAGGCTTTTTTGATGTGGTTACCGATGCTACCGGAAATAATCATTCCATGTCCAACGCACTTGAATATGTCTCTTTTGGTGGCTCCCTTGTCTATGTTGGAATCACCACACAGGAAATTTCTTTTTTGCACCCTGCCCTTCATCGACGTGAAATTGACCTGCTAGCCTCCCGCAATGCATTACCCTCGGATTTCCCCCGCATTCTACGATTGATTGAAGATGGAACTATTAACACCGACCCTTGGATTACCCACCGCATTACTATGGATCAGGTAAAAGATAAATTCGATAGCCTTATTCAATCTAATTCCGGAGTTTTAAAAGCAATGATTGAGGTTGCTCCTCAGTAAATAAATTTTTTGTTTGGATTATCCTTCCAGACTCGACTATCTTGATAACAATATGGAGCAAACTATAGCGACATTTTATCAATTTGCCCACTTACCCGATTGTTTGGATTGGCAAAGAAAGCTAAGAACCAAGTGTAAAAAATTCAGTGTAGTGGGTACCATAATTCTTGCAGAAGAGGGAATCAACGCAACCATTTCTAGCACTGTAGAGGGCATAAATGAAGTTATAACCTTCATCAAAAAAGATGAGCGGTTCGCTAAAATGCCTTTTCGCACAACCATAACTCCGAGAAAAACTTTTTACAGAATTCGGGTGGTAGTACGAAAAGAAATTGTTACTCTAGGTGATTCATCCGTTAACCCAAATGAAAAAGTTGGTACTTATGTCGAACCTGAGAAATGGAATAGCATCGTGGAAGATCCCAATGTGATTCTCATTGATACCCGTAATGATTATGAAGTGCAAATTGGTACTTTTAAAGGAGCGGTTAATCCCAAAACCCAAGCATTCGGACAATGGAACGATTATGTCCAGAAAAATCTACAGGCGCATAAGGATAAAAAAATCGCCATGTTCTGTACCGGAGGCATTCGTTGCGAAAAAGCTTCTTCTCATCTACTTAAAAAAGGATTCAAAGAAGTTTTTCACTTAAAGGGGGGAATTTTAAACTACCTAGAAAAAGTGAAACTGGAAAAAAGCCTTTGGGAAGGAGAATGTTTTGTCTTCGACCACCGGGTCTCAGTAGTTCACGGTTTAAAGGATGGTGATTCGAAAATATGTTTCGGTTGCCGATGGCCATTAAATGCCAACGATATGAAATCTGAAAAATATGAGGCAGGAATCTGCTGCCCTCATTGTGCCGATTTATTAGATCCAATTAAACGCTCGAGCTTGGAAGAAAGAAATCGGCAAATTAAAATGGCCCGTGCCAAGAATCGACCTCACCTCGGACAAAATGTACCCCTCATGACTCAAAAGAAAATGGCCCGGAAAAAGAATGCTTATTCCAAGACTGCAAAAATGATGTGATTAAAAAAGAATCCAAAATTTCCAATATTTTTCAATCAGATGAAACCGACGCCCTTCTCCCCCGGGCTTGGAAAAGCGGGTCATTAAAATATGGTGACCTCAAACCTCTTTCCGAAGGGGGAACTGCTAAATTATTTCACACCAGTGACTTAAATCTACATCGCGAAGTCGCCTATAAGACTTTACATCAGGACTTACAGGATTCTGAAATTGAAAATAAGCGATTTCTCAGAGAAGCAAGGGTCACTGCCAATATTGAACATCCAGGTACTATTCCACTGTATGAACTAGGACGTGACCGGGAAGGTCAGTTATTTTTCACCATGAAAAAAGTGGATGGAAGGGATCTCAGGGATATCCTTTTTGACTTAAGACAGGAAGTTCCCGAGGTTGTGGAAAAATTTCCCCTTCCACGTCTCCTGGATATTCTTATTCAAGTTAGCCAGACCATTGCCTATGCTCACGATCTCGGAGTCATTCACCGAGATTTAAAACCAGCAAATATTATCGTGGGTAAATTTGGGGAGGTCTATGTTCTTGATTGGGGTTTGGCTAAAGTTTTAGGTTCGGCTCCAATCGCCGAATCGGAAGATATTGAAAATGGGAAAA
The DNA here is from genome assembly GCA_902580225.1 of uncultured Verrucomicrobiota bacterium. Lineage (GTDB taxonomy): Bacteria > Verrucomicrobiota > Verrucomicrobiia > Opitutales > Seribacteraceae > Seribacter. The sequence continues at coordinate 36,955 of CACHJU010000019.1, read as the reverse complement.
CAGATACAACTTTGACACCTGTTGGTAAACACTATGGTACCCCAATGTACATGACTCCTGAAGTAGCTAAGGGCGAACCCGACCTTGATGGGCGAACCGATGTGTTTTCCCTCGGTATCATTCTGTATGAGATGATGACTCATCAATTTTTATTTGAAGGAGAAGACCCCTATGAAATCAAAAAGAAGATTCTCGAACACTCCCTTCCTTTGCCTAGAGAAGTTGCTCCTCACTTCGATCTGCCCCGTGACCTTCAGGCAATCTGTTTAAAAGCATTAAAAAGAAAGAAATATGATAGATATTCATCGGTTTCCTCATTTCTTGAGGACTTACAACATTTTCGACACGGTGAAGAAGTTTCAGTTTACTGGTATTCGGGATGGGAAAAACTGACCCGGTGGAATAATCGTAATGCTTATTTAATCCTTGCCATATTTTCCGCTCTTATCGGTGCCGGATTACATGCACTTTTTAGCAGGTAGAATACTCTTCTTCACTTTTTATAGATCTTCTTTGTTGCAAAAAAAGGAAGGCTGCGTTTCCACAGCCTTCCCTACGTCTTAAAGCGAAATTTTACTTAATTTCCTATCGTCGTGGCGGTGCTTCTCGAGGATCGACACGCGGATCGCGCGGCGGAGCACCACGAGGGTCAATACGAGGATCACGGTGGTGCACTGCGAGGATAAACAGCTGGTCCACGGGGATCAGGAAGCTCGAGACGCGTTGCACGGAGTCCTCTAGGAACCACTGTTGCTCCGCGAGGATCACGGGGCTCTCTATCTTGAGAAAATACAGAGGAAATTCCTATCAAAAAATTGATAGCAGAAGGTATGTTGATTTTTTATATATTAAAATGGGTTAATAAAGATATTAGAATTGAATGAAAAGACCTTAAAACAAACCTTAAATTTCTCGTTACCAAAATTTAACATTCTAAAGAAACAATTCGTACTTATTAAGAATTGGGAAAGACTCTTTCCATAAATGGATTAAGTAATTTTTTTTAACTGAAACCTATAAGTCTGGAAAAAGACTTCCCCCTTTACCCATTTTCTTAGTACGACAGGCCCTGCAAACACAATTGGGTCCATGATCACTGGTATCCTCTTCCTTGGCTGGCTTACTTGAAACTTGGTCTAAAAGATTAGCCGGTTTTTGAGGATTTTTTGGACGACCGGTTAAAACGGGAGCAGTTTTAATAGTTTTTTCAGATTCCATATTATCAGCAATTGCTGGTTTGGACGGGCTTGAACTCATATTGGAAACGGGCCTAGAGACTGGGGATGGGCTCACTTTCTTCCTGGAGGGGGTAAAAAGCGGATTCCCTCCACTTCCCATTCGACTCATGTGAGCCTGATACTTCGGTTTGATCACTTCTACAAAGCTTCCATTTGCAATCGGCATAGTAGCGAGAAACTTGTCACTATTTGTTTGGGAAACAATCAAATAGTCCGGAGCAGTCGGGTGAAATCGAGAGGCTTTCAAAAATCCTCCAACTGGGACAGGGATTTTCACCTGTTGCCCACGGTCCTGTAAAACTACTGGTTTTAGAGCCTTTAAGACAAGAGGGAAAACTAGGGTAGTGTTACTTCGAGCCCATTTAAGGATTGCATCGGTCTCAGATTGATCAACGGGCTTCTTTGCTTGAGGATCAATTTTCTCACTCGCCTTTGCTAAAGAACCGGCCCGTACTATTTCGTCCCGGGCATCCGATAATTTTCGCTCCAATCCCCTCACATCGTCCCTGAGTGCCAGTTCACTGGACATAAGCCTAGCAATGTTTTCGGAAAGTTCTTCTTTGGACTCAGTTAATTCAGTTTTATCTTCGGCGAGGCTTTTATTTTCGGCTTCCAGTTTTTTCTTTAGACCCAGAAAAAATTCCTCATTGGCTTTTAATTCTTTCACTTCTTGGCTGAGGTCAACACTGAGTTGTTCGGAAGAATCATCTGTGGCCACAAACATAGCAACCAATCCTGCAGTGCTTAAAAATGCAACTGCACTCGCGGCAATCGCAAACCAATTATTACCTTTTTTCTGAACAGCACTTCCCTTGAATGCATTTTGCATGTTGGAAACCTTGCCCTGCATCTGTCTTAACGCCTGATCCTTCTGGGTTCCTGCCGAAGCTACCTGTTGAAGCTGAGCCAGAGAAGTTTGTAATTCCTTACCCATTTGGACTACTTTTCCATTCCCCTCCACCAGACGACCGGAAAGAATACTGGCCACATTTAAACAAAGCTGTCCACCAGCTGCACCATGCTCGCCAATAAATTCGATCAGCCGTTCGTGATCGAGCCTCCATAGAATACATTCGCCCACGGCCTGCACACTTGCTGAAGCCACACCTCCACTTAGAAAGGCCATTTCTCCGAAAGCGGCTCCATTTCCCAAAGTGGCAATATGCTGGCTCTTTCCCTGATCATTGGCCTTAAAAATTCCGACCTCCCCCATCACCACCATGTATAAAAATCTCTGCTCATGACCGTCCGCAACCAAGGTCTCATCCTCAGCAAGAATCCACTCCCCACCAAATTTCAACTCCTCCATTTCAGCCGGGCCGATGTTCGCACAAAGTCCAGTTGTAGGTAGGTCGTGCCCTGCTTCTAACACATCTTCACGGTGAAGTAGTTTCATAATATTAAAAGATTAGAAATAAAACGCGTCGAAGGGCAAGGATAGAAAAAGTGTAAAGTTCTCTTTTCTGATTTTTAATGGCAACATTTTCCATGTTTTTTCAAACGCCAGAAATTATATGGCCATGCCGCTAAAAAGCCTGCACCTAATGTAAAAGGTAAAACAGCAAAGGTGATTGCCGGCTCACCCATCATCCCATAATCAACCACATTCATTGCCACTTCCATGAGGAGCATGGAAATCATACTCATTCCAACCGCAGTTTTAAAGGCTTCCTTTGCACCCAACTGTTTCCATAATATAAAAGTTTCCAAAATCACACTGGTTACAATGCCCGAACTCATGGCCACGATCCAAACCATAGTCCATAAATCTTGGGGAATAGACTCCGGTGCAAAATGACTCTGAAAAAGAAAAATTGCCCCCAAATCCCCAATCGCACACCCGATTAAACAACCCAGTGTATTTTTGGCTGACCTAGCTGCAATCATATCCTTATCAAAATAAATTTGGGTGCTTGGATAAAGTGTAAAATATAACCATCCATCCGATTATCGAATTTAATCATTTGCTATGTAAAGTGCCAAGTTTTAGGGTTAAAAGTATAAATTGCATTTTTCAACTTCCTCAGCCTTTCAGGATTGATTTCTCGATTACCTTGTTCTCAAGAATTCTCTAAGCTCTTTCTGAATTCGGAGCACAAGTACGCTCATTTCAAGCTCAAACTTGAGATAATCAGGAAAAAAAATTTATTTGGTTTTGGATTTTTTCCAAGGACCAATAATGTAATAAAACAATCCGTTCAGTATAATAAAAACTCTTTCGTAATTATTTTTTCCCAATGCCGAATCCAACTCTTGCTCAAAGTAGGATTGTTGGGAAAGGAAGATTCTTTTGTCCTTCGAAAAACCTTCGGGAATAGACCAGTGGTCTTCAAAATCTTGTTCCCCGCTTGGCAAGTTCGAAACGACCAAGGCCCCGATTCCTACTCTCAAAAGGGAACTCCCCCTCCTCCTTCAGGTTTGTAGTTTCCCAGAACAAAATCTTTCGATTATTCGAGACTCACCGCTTGGCAATCATGTCAAGCACGCCGGAGCGAGATTCCTCACTATGTTCGACTGCAGCTCTGAGGGCGTGTCCATCACCAACCAATGTAACTGCACATTTGGCCCGACTGACCGCCACGTAAAGGAGTTCTCTGGTCAGCAGGTGTGCATCCGCGGGAGGCAGAATAATCATTACTTTATCGAATTCGGATCCCTGACTTCGGTGAATCGAAGAGGCGTATCCGGCTTTATGTTGAGGAAGCCTGGATCGGGCAACCTCACGGGTGCCGTTTTCCGCTCCGAAATGCGCCCGCTTGCCCAAAACGACTCCGTCGTCCCCGTTGAACAAGCCGACCGTATAGTCGTTCACCCCTACCACAATGGGGCGGGGACGTAACTCCTCGGAAGGAAGCAAACTGTCCGCCCGCAAGTTCCAATTCGAAACGCCGAAGTGACCATGATTGTGAGCGCAAAGGATGCGAAATTTTCCCAGAGCTAAAAGTGCATATTCCGCTGATTGTGCATTCGCAAGATCCCGAAAGCCTGCCTGAATAGAAGGATCGATTACGGGATCATCCAATTTCTCGACAAAACGAATGCACTCTTCCCCAGCTTCCACCAGTGCCAATGCATCGTCCGCCTTTCCGTCTCTGACCGCATCGCATAGTTTTCCCAAAACAGCCGCCGACGGACTCCCTTCCCTACGATGAACCCGGCTAAGACAAACCAAACTGCCCGCTAGAGGATCGTCACCCTCCGATGCGGTTCCCGAACTTGAGAAAGCGGTCGTCATGGGTAAATCTCCAGGAGAAAATACATTGCGTTTCGAAGGCTTTACCAACCCGTTGAAAACCGCTCCACCCTGAACGGGTGCCAATTGATCCGCATCACCGACGAGAATCAATTTGGCCTTCTCACTCAAAGCGTCGCACAGTTTGGCCATCAAAGGAAGATCAACCATGGAAGCCTCGTCCACCACAACCAGATCATGCGGAAGCGGATTGCCTTTGTTTCTGCGAAACTCAACGGATCCGATCCGTGAGCCAAGCAATCGATGGATAGTGGTCGAGCGTGCGGAATCCAAAAGAGCGGAGCGGATTGAATAAGGTAAGTCGAAGGATCCCATTGTCTCGAGGATGGACTCCCTCATCCGGAAGGCTGCCTTGCCCGTCGGAGCGGCCAGGGCAACGAGCATGCCCGGATTTGCTTGCAAATGGGCGGCCAGCATGGTCACAATGGTTCGTGTTTTGCCCGTGCCCGGCCCACCCGTGAGCAGGAGAAGATCCTTTTGCAGCGCGACCCCGACGGCAAGAGCCTGCTGATCATCAACCTGACCTGCAAGAGAATCCTTGAAGAAATCGACCATGCCCTGAGATGCCCGGACGGGAGAACTGGAGATGCGTTGACCGAGAGCTTCGGCTACCTTCTTTTCATATTCGAAAAACCTGCGGAAATAAAGTTTTCCACCGGTGCGGACGAGGGGCAGGTTTTCGTCCGCGCTACCCATCCCGGGAAGCGAAGCCCAATTCTCATAAATTTCATCCGCCTGTTCGGAACCAAGATGACTAGAACCGCTTCCTGCCCTTGCTGCCAATTCCCGCGTCAACCCCGCCAACGCTTTGCCTTCTTCTCCCGCTACCCGGCGTTTGAAAAAAGATGAGATTGCCGAAGCCAATGCATCCAGCTCCCAATCTCTTTGCTCTTGTTTTTCCGCACTCATTTGCCCGCAACTAGAAAGTTTTCCAAAATCCTTACCGTTTCGAGATCGGGCAAATCGAAATAAATTCCGTTTTCGGAACCGACTTTCATTCCGCGCACAAACAGATAGTACACGCCTCCGAAGTTTCTTTCATATGAGTAATCCTTCATTCGGCTAAGGAGGAAACGGTGAACGGCGACCACATAGAGATGATACTGCAGAACGTAGTGATGGGTGAGCATTTCCTTTTCCATTTCCTTCTCCCCGAAGCCTTCTGCATTTCCTCCAAGCTTGTTCGATTTCCAGTCCAGGACGTAGTATTTTCCATTTGCCCTGAAAGTCAGATCCACCAAGCCCTTGAGGTAACCGGATTCCTCAATTCTGCTGCAATCCCCACGGTTCAACCGGCCAAGATATTTCTTTAGGATCGAGCTATCGGGAAGAGACCCGGCAAGTTCGGGAAGGAAACCCGGGGCCATAGGAAAGTGAAACTCCATCTCCTCCAAGCGGTCTTCTGTTTCCAGTTTGTTCAGTGAAAACCCGGGCTCCAACTCGGTACCCATGACTTCTTCGACCATACCCAAAATAACCGACGTCCATTTTTTCGAATCGTATTGATGTTCCTTCAGCTTTTCTTCAATGAAGCCCTCCCAATTTGAGGAGTCGGAAAACTCCAGATGCTCAAAAACGTCGTGCATGAAGCTTCCCGCATTGGCTCCTGCCGGGAACTTGAAAATCGGGGTCTTTTCCTCGCCCAGAAAGTCCTGCTGCTTGTCCTGGCCTTCGCTTATGCCGTCCAGATCGCGCCCATCAAAGCCCACTTGCTTGGACAAACCGCTGAAAGACTCGACGATTTTGGCTCTCGGAATTTTGCGATCCGGTTTCCAATTCCGAGCCTCCAGTGAATCATCATGAGAACTCTTGAGCGCTGGATTTTCCTCTCCTTGAAAATCAGATTGCCCGTCGGAACAGGACATGTAGTCGGCTTGCCCGGACAACCCGTTCACCCAGATCTGTGCCTGTTCTTGAATCGTATTGGCTTCCTGAAAACCAGAATCCTCGGATTCGGACGCTTGGGCCTGCGAACCCCATGAACGCATCAATCTTACTTGCGCAGGCACCCTTGCCTTTTCCGAGATCTTTACCGGAGCATGATAGACGTAACAACGAGCGGCGGAACGGGTCAGTGCAACGTAGAGCACGCGGGCGTCTTCCTGCTCCTCCTCACGTTTACCGAGAGCCTGAGCGTCTTCGCCCGCGGTCTTCTTAAGATCGACGACCAATTTTCCATCTTCCCGATGATATTTGAAGTCGTCCCCCTTTTTTCCAGAAAGAAAGGAGAGCCCCGGTAAAAAGACAATCGGATATTCCAAACCCTTGGACTTGTGAACCGTAAGGATGCGAATGGATTCGGACTGTGATTCCAAGCGAAGTTGGTATTCGTCGTTGGACACGTCCCTTTGTTCCATTCTCGTTCTTAGCCAAACGACGAGGGAAGACGGGGCAAGCGGGTTGGTCGAGGTGGCTTGATGAAGCACCTCGGCAAGGTGAAGGAAATTCGTCACTCTTCTCTCTCCGTCGGGCCGTCTAATGTTCTGAGGAATCGCCCGGGTTTCCCTAAATAGTACGCGCAAAGCCACATAGATGCCTTTCTTTCTCCAAGTCTCGTGGTATTCTCTGAATCTACCGACCCACTCGTCCCATTTCGCGGGTTCGTCCTGCCAAAGTTGAAAATCCTTGCTCGTCATGGCGAGTAAACCTGTAGCCAATGCCCGCTTGATTGCGCGTTCGTTTCTTGCGTTGACCAGACCCTCGAGAACCCAAAGGAGTTCCTTGGCCTCCTGGGACTCGAAAAGGCTGACGTCAGTAAAAACAACTGCAGCCAGTCCTCTCTTCCTGAAGTATTTCCAAATGTTACGGGCATCCAGATTGCTCCTGACCAAAACCGCGACGTCTTTGGCCCTCACCTTTTCCCCGCCGATCGTTCCCGTGGACAGGATACGGTAAATCTCATTTGCCATATCCTTGCGGATGGCTCTTCTTGCCTCATCCGCCTTCGGTTCCTTTTCCTTTCTCCAACCAAGCTCCCTGATGACGAAAGCCGGTTTGCCTTCGTTCTCTTCCGCATAGGTCTTTTCCTTGTCAGCCTTGCCGGCGTGGTTTGGCTTAACGGGAGCGAAGGGTAGCTCCTGATGAAGGAACGGTTCGAGCGAATGGGAAAAGAATGCATTGACCGACTCCACCAAAGGGGTAACGGCCCGGAAATTGGTATCGAGCGAGTACTTGAGCGCCTTGGTCTTTTTTGCGAAATTGAAGTAGGCTTCCAGATCGGCTCCCCGGAAACGGTAGATCGATTGCTTCGGATCGCCAATCAGATAAAGCCAATGCTCGCCCAATTCCCCGAAAAGTTTGCTGAAGATTTCAAACTGAACCGGATCGGTATCTTGAAATTCATCGATCAAAGCGGCATCAAACGATTCCCGAAGCCCCACCCTCAATGCTTCTCCATCCTGATCCTCACTGGCGACCGACTTTGCGGTCAAGCTCAGCAAATCGTCAAAAAAGAGCAAGCCCCGCTTGGCTTTCCATTCTTCCATTCTCTTTTCCAAAAAGCGGATGCAATCGACCCGTACCGCCCGGCCAAAACGTTCCAAGGTCGACCAAAAGGTATCCGCCTCATAGGAGAAAGCGGGTTTTTCTCTGTCCCCGAATGCATTTTTTGGCTTGAGCTTCGAAGCGCGCATTTCATCCAAAATCTCTATACCCGCAGGCGAAGGCTCGTCCTTCAAAAGAGCTTGATTGAGAATACGCGAATGCCTGTCCAAGTTGGTCTTCGCACGGGCATTCTTGAACAGACAATTGGTAACATAATCGGCATAGTCGGCATGCCCACTTGGCCAAGACGCCTTGAGGTTCTCGAAACCTGCGAGCAAAGAATCCACTTCTTCCCGAATATCCGCTTCCTGCTCAAATCCGAGAACGTACTCCTGAGTCCGGGGCAAGCCATTCAAAAAATCGGCCATTTCATCAGGCTTTATGCTTTTGGTGGAAGCGCAAGCGGAGACCACCGGGGGAGTGCAAGAAAACCTTTCTCTCCAATACTCCTGTACTCCTTCCAGAGCCATTTCCTTGGAAGCCTTGTCCAATTGCGCATCGAATAATGAGCGGGTCTCGAACGAATTCTCGGTAAGCACACGGTTGCAGAACCCGTGAATCGTACTGATGATCGCCTCGTCGAAGCAAGTGATCGCAAGCTTGATCCTGCGCAAGCATTCATCCTTGGACACCCCGGTCTTTTCCTCGTTTCTCAATCGAAGGAAAGCAGCGTCTTCATCGGCTTTGGGTTCTTCCTGCAAGGTCTCGTGAGCTTCGACGAGAAGCGATCGGATTCGGTCACGCAACTCCTCGGTCGCCGCGGAGGTAAAGGTAACGGTCAGGATCTTTCCCACCTCCACGTCTTCCTCTGCAATCAATCGCAAAAAGATTCGAGCCAACGCATAAGTCTTTCCCGTACCAGCACTCGCCTCAAGCAAAGTCACGCCCTTTTCGAGCTTGGTCTTTGAAGAATCGAATGCAGTCAATCCGCTCATTCGCCACCTCCCTCGTCGCTTCCGCTCGACTTGATGAAAGGACCGTAAATTCTCTTGGCCAATTCAGGGAAGGACGGATCATCGAAAGGCTCTTCCCGAAAACAAAGCTGATTGGCGGAATCCTCGCCTTCTCCGGTATGATGTCTGCCGGAATTCCATTTGTTGCGCGCTTCGACCAAGGCCTTGGTTTCGGGGTTTTTTTCTTCCTCGTCCTTTTTGTCCGGTGACGGATCGTTGCGCTCGGATTCATACGCAAAGGAAGCCTCCGGGAAGAAAGGCAGAGGTTCGCACATTCCGCATTCATACAGTTCGATCAAATCCTTGACCAACTCGCAGGCCGCATCCTTTGCCATTGGCTTGAGGCAAAGATATTTCTTGTCCGAAGAATAAAACCTCGTCTCCACGGAACGCTCTGCGAATGCGGAAGCGAACAAATGCCTGACCCAGCTCCTCAGACGATCCTTGCCCTTGATCTCTTTGACGCAACGGTAAAGAATCTGCCTACGGTTAACGAACGGACCCAACTCTCCACGCAACCTGATTCCCTTGAATTCCTCGTCGATAAGCACGGGTTCCTCTTTTTCGCCCTTCAACTCCTCTCCCCATTGCTCGATGAACTGGTCGACCTCCCGCTTGGATTCATTGTACCAAACCTCTCCGAGACTTCCCGGAGGAAGTCCTCCATCCGCTCTTTCCAAAGCGAAAAGATCGGCGTCTTCTTCCAACTCCAAGGCAATGCCAAGCAGGCGGTCCTTGATTGCATACTTTTCAAGATTACCCAGATCGAGAGGTTCGCATTCATCGGGCGGAGGATCTTCGTCCCACAGGCTCATACCCAATCTTTCCTTGAGAAAGGCCTCTGCCGGGCTTTCGAAAAAACGGATCAGATCATCCAGGCTCAACTCGTCCAAATCCTCTTCGGGTTCGGACATTTTTTCAGATAAGAAATGAGGAGTCTCTTCATCCGGACTAAGCAAAGCATTGGCCGCATCCAAATTGTCCAAAGAGAAGGAGCGCATAATCCTGCCACCCAAATAGTTTTCCTTACCAAAGGGGTGCAGCGTCTGGACGCGTACCAATTCATCTCGCGCTCTGGCCGGTTTTCCATCCTTGGATCCGAAATCCACCAACTTGTCCAAACCGTCGAGTAATTCGTTTACCACAACGGAGGGGGGAATCTTCTGGCTTTGGCGGATCGATTGGCCGACGTAGCTCAGATAAAGGTGCTCACGAGCACACCAGATCGTTTCGAGAAAAAGGTAACGGTCGTCCTCTCTGGATGAACGATCACCCGGTTCGCGCTCTCCCGAAAGATCAAAACTGGGTTTCCTCGTATGGCGCGGAAAGGCTCCGTCATCCATTCCGATCAGACAGATCACCCGGGCATTCACGCTTCTCATCGGGCGTAACCCGCAGAAGGTGACCCCCGAGGTGAGAAACTGTCCTTTTGGTGATCCGACCTCCAAAACGTTGCTCAAGTGGTAACGAATCACCCGTAGAGGAACGACTGATTTTGCGGCGAGTTCGGAGTATTCGACCTGCAATGCCCTGATCGCCTTTTGCACGCGACCGCGATCCATCAGCGTCTCATTGTTTTCCGGAAAGAATTCGTCCGTGAGCTGACCGAGAAACTCAACCCAACCGACTAGGCTATGTTCCTTTGCGGATTTCTCCTCAAGTTCGGTCAAGGCATCGATTGCCTTGAACAACTTTCCGAAGCGCAAGGCATTTTCTCCTTCGATTTCGTCGTAAGGTAATACCTCGTCCCACATGCGCTCACCGTTTGAGCGCATGCAAAAGCCCAGAGCCATTCGGTCAAGGGCCCAGCGCCAGGTATGCTCGTCGGTCTTGACCGAACCAAAGCGCTCGCGATGCTCTGCGTTCAACCCCCAATGAGCATGGCAATCGCGGATCCAATCCCTGAAAGCCTCGATATCCTCGTCCTCAAGCTCGAACCTCGCCCGGAAAACCGTTGAGTCGAGCAAGTCCATCACCTCCCGGTTGGTAGCCCGTCCGTCGAAAAATTCCAAAAGATCGAAAAAGCAATCGACCAATTGGCTTTCCTGCCTTGGCTCGCGGTCCACGATTGAAAAAGGGAAGAATTCGGGCATCCCCTTCTCCATCCCGCCAAAGGTTGCCCGCAGATAAGGAGCGTAGCCTTCGGGGTCAGGCATCATCACCAAGACGTCACGCGGACGCAGAGTCGGGTCTTCGGCAAAACGACGCAGAAGATAATCCCGCAACACTTCCGCTTCCCGCATCGCTCCGTGACAACTGTTGATAACGATGGACTCATCATTTTCAGCGAGTGGTTTTCGTTCCTCCGGGTGCTCGGAAAAGACCTCGAAGGTCCATCGTTGCATGCGGGCAAGAAGGGAATCTCCAACAGGTTCTCTGAATTTCAAGGGTATGTCATGAGCATCCCGATCGACCAACAAATTGAAAAACTCTCTACCCGTCCGTCCGAGCGATCCGATCAAAGGATTTCCTCCCACCTCGCTCAAGTCCTCCTCGGCAACTTGCCTGCCTGATTGGACCCGGGCCCGGTCAATCGCCCTGGCCTTCCATTTTTCGAGGGTCTTTTCTGATTCCACCTCTCCCCACATGACCGGAGCCGGTTGCAAAGCGTAGATGCGCAAAGGACGGAAGCGCCCGTATGCCTGCAAAACATCGAGAAAGACGGGAGGGAGGGTGGAAATACCGAAGACCGACAACCTCTCGGGCAACCAATCGTCCCGAGCGGGCACCTCCGCCGCCTGAAGCCTGTGAGCGAGTTCGGGAAGAGACTCCTGCCCAAAGGCCTTGCGAACGGCTTGCCACAAAACGCCCTGCCATAAATTCCCACCTTCGGGCAATCTGCCGGCCTCCCAATCGATAATCATCTCCGGCCGGTACGCCTGATAGGAATCGTAAAGGGTCGCCACCTGTCTGCACAAGCGAAACGCCCTGTCCGCATTTCTCTCATTCCCATTGGAGTCTGATCGGAGGTAACTGGAAACCGGATCAAAGACTGTTTTTTCGACCTCTATCAGTTCGGGAAGCAGATCATAAATCTTCCATGCCATCCCCTCTTTGGTGAAGGGATTTCTTTTCGGCCCCTCTCCCAGGAAGCCTCGCAGAATCATCCAAATCGTTTCTTCCGGGAACCGGAATTCGACGTTTGCGAACACCCCCAACCTGTCCGCCATTTGCAGTTTTATCCAAGAATTCATTCCTCGGCTTTGCACGAGGAACTCCTCTTTCTTGAATGGATTTGTAAGCGGTTTTTTTAAATCCTCGGAGCAGCGGGCAATCAGCTCTTCCGGATCATTCGATCCGTACAGGGTGATCCCATGCCCACCCGGAGCCTGCCTGATCGTCGAAACGATCGGCTCCTCCGGGTCGAAGTTGAGTTGCTGTTGGCTCAAAGTTGTGGGAAATAATTAGAGTTTGGGATTTAAGTATACAAGACTGAAAGGACCTTTGATATCTCAATCGAATGTCTTTTATGAATGAATACAATATCGAAATGACAAAGAGTGATTCCAATTCCGTCAAATTATGATCGTCATTTCAACCAGAAAGTCCAGTCGTCTGGATTTAAGGTCATATTACGGCCATCAATCCGTTTGAACTGTTCGGGCGTCAACCGGGCATTCAGTTCGTCCTCACTAAAAGAAGCCGCTTTTTGGAGGACAGGAAGGACCAAGTTGTCGATCTCCGCATTGAATTTCTCGGTCGGACAATAATCCTCGTTTCCGGGGAAATGATCTTTCCATGGACCGTGCATGCACCCGACGAATCCGTTTAGCAGCAGAACCATCCGCTCGACATCATCCTGCTCCTGTGCTTTGTCGATTTCTTCCTCAAAACGCCAAATCTGACGGAGAAAGATTTTTTCCTCGGAACTGAAGGATTCGAAGACTGCGGGATGACATGACCTCTCCGAAGTCTGGCTAACAGCTCCCATAACGGAACCAATCGCTCCTCCCAAAAGGAAACTCCCCCACCCTCCTCCTTCGGGTTCGTTGCCCTGAACCAAATCATGAGTTAATTCAGGCTCTTCCTCGAAGCCCATTCCGAAAAAATCTTCCATATCAATCATAGGAAAACAATAACATGTCTAAAGGACAAATAGTGTCCATTATAACTTCTTTCACATTTTACAAATCCCTGAAATGATTTCACCACAATAAGGTTGAATATAAAAAATAAATTGATTTTGCTGATGCCATGAAGCCAAAAAACCAATATGGTCCAAGTTTCAATTCAGCAGCGATGCAAAACCTGCTCGCCCATATTTTCCAAAAAAAGAGAAGATGCGTGCGCAAAGGAATATAATGGTTTGGGCTGATTAATTTGGAATTGCTAATCTTTTCAAAATATCCTGGGTGATTTTGGTCTTAGTCTTTGCCTTGCTTAGTTTTTAGGTTTTTGAGTTCCTGTTCTATGGACTCCAGTTTATTTTCAAGAGCTGATATTTGGCTAAGTTGCACATCAATATCATCTCTTTGCCAAGAATCATCTTCACGCACCAATACAGAAGTCAAGGTAGCGGTAAATTCTCCCACTAATATCATCCCGCCAATTACCAAAAGTGCAGTGAGAATTTTCCCTTCCATGGTTGCTGGGTTGTGAATATCTGCAAATCCACCAGTGACAAGGGTGGTAAAACTCCACCACAAAGACTCCAAAAAACTGCCATCTCGATCTTCCACCCCTCAAGGCTCGATATGTGCACCATTCCCAGGTGCTCCAATCTGATAGATTTCCATCGCGAGTAAGCAAAGTACAAATAGGATAAGGAAAAAGATTATAGTATCCTTCGCCTTTACCATTTTGACTCCCCCTAAAATTGCAGCCTGTTTTTGCTCCAACTCGTTGACTAAGCGAACTTCATCAATGGTCTTTCTCTTTTCTGACATATCATCGACTTTCCTACGAAATCCATCGATCTCGTATTCCATTCGATCAAATTTGAGTAAATATTCTCCATGATATTGCTGTATGACGACTGTGCCTTCATCAACTGCCAATTGGTTGCACTGTCCCTCCATTTTATCAATTTTATAGTTTAACTTAGTAATTTCAGCAGACAGAGTATCAGACATTTTATGCAACCTGCCCAATTAGCATAGTTTAAGTCGCTTTATACTGGATTGAGAACTCACAGGTTAAATTTAGACATAAACTTAAAATGATAAGCCAATACTAATTTAAACAGTATTGTCCTGCTCGCTAGGATGGAAAAATATCTCACGCACCTGAGCGTCGCCATTTGTATCAGGCTCAAGCAAATATGTTTTATCTACATACCTCTCAAGCATAGCAGAATCATGGTGACTGATATAAAGCACTTGAAATCCCAGATCATTAGCTGCCTCTTGGACTACACTAAGCAAGCGGGGAACTAACTCCGGCCTCAACCAGCAATCCTGCTCATCAAGCACGAGGAACTTTAGGTGTTCATTATCAGGTTGAAATTCCAGAGCATAAATTCGAAGGGCGACTGATAAGACATTGGCTACGGAACCTCCCTGCCCTTTTATAATGTCCTCTACTTCTCCATTTTTCTCAACATGAAAATCAACATTTGCAGCACCACGATTTTCAGAAACCCTCGCTTTCACCTCAATTGGTTGGTCAAGGACCTCCTGGGCCATTTCACTCATTAATCGCTCCGCCTTCCCAACGGTTTGATGTAAGAGTTTCTGGCTAAGACTCTCCATTGCCTGATCCACTTTGGGATACAGGTTCAATAAGTCCTCTTCCTTCTTTTTGTTTTGCTCCGCTCTTTCTAGCTCTCCCTTCTCGTCGTCAAGTAAACGCGACAAAATTGCGGCATGTCGGTTTATCTTATCTAAGGAAGGAATTTCCCTATGGATAAGTTCAGTCATTATCGCCAGCGGTTTTGGCCTTCTCGTCTATGCTTTTCAGGTTTTCTTCTACGATACCCAAGTCCTTGGCAAACTTGGCGATCTTACTTTCGTTCTCTGCCCTCGATTCATCGAGCTTGGCTGAAAGTTTTTCCGGGTCATCGGTACCGTACTTTTCTTGAGCATCCTCTTTGGCTTTTTGTAATTGATTGCTTGCGGTTTTCAGTCGGTCTTCCGCAATTGCTTTTTGACTTAGTAAATCCTGGTGCCTTTTAAGCAGCTCTTTTATCTGGTCATCTTCACTCATTTTATTCTTTCCACTCTTTTGCTGTTTCCTCTTTTAGATTAAGTATTTCCTGCCGCACATCGGCTGAAAGTTTCAATGTCTCAAAATTAATTTGGAGAAATTCATCCAATACTGCTCCTTCGTTGGTCTTTTCTTTAAGCAACTCGCGTAAGCCTACCACGGAGCCGGAGAATTCATCTTCGCCAACATTTTGTTTTTTTACGCCCTCATGAAAAACCTCCTCAAATGGCTTGTGCGGTACTTCCCAATATTTCTCTACCCAGGAACCACTGTCTAATTTTAGTGTTAACACTTGTGGCTTTGCACTGGCAGTGGCATCACTTTTTTTGACCCGAGAAATATTTCCCGGAATACACCACTTGGTCATTTCTCTCGTAATGGTATCTACGGGATGGTGCAAATGACCATTTACCACATAATCCACTCCCGGTATTGCCTGTGGCTTAATTCGTCCAAAATACTCGTATAAAGAAACCTTTAGATCGTGATGGGTGATCCAGACAATTTTTGCATCTTTCGAGCCATACTTTTCTTCAATACTTTTTCGGCTGGGAGGAAACTTCTTTCCCCATGGCGTGCCTGCAAGAATCACTCTTTGATCACTCATCTCCAGCTCCATCCAATTATCTTCTGAGAGAAGTGGCAGATGCCCCCCTGTGCTCAAGAGCATCAAACTATCATCCTCCGTCAGCTCATTAACATAGCAGTCATGGTTCCCATAGATCCCTACCACATAATATTGGTTAAACAACTCAATCAATCGATTAATCAACCAATTGGGATTATCCCTTGGATAATGGAAGAGATCACCCAAGAGAACAGGTTGCAAATTTTGCTCCTTAGCTTTTTCCAAGCACCAGGTTAATTTTTTTAGTATTTCCTCGGGGTACTTGTCCTTACGCAAGCCAGGATTGCGGCCCGATAAGTGAGGATCACCAATAAAAAGGAATCCTTCTTGATTATTTCTTCTAGGTCTTATCATGGAATCCCTCCAAATGTCTTTCATCGAGAATCGATCCACATGTTGGACACTTCGGATTTTTCTTCATCAAATCCTTCCAGTTTTCCTGTAAGGACTTTAATTCACCATCGATATTTTTTAACTCCCTCTCCCTTTTGGAAAGCTCACTTGAGTGAGCATGCAATGAATTTAAATCAGCTTCAATATTCTCTGTATTAGCTAGCTCCGGACCATCTTCTGGCAGCGTCTTTAAAGTTTCGAATATTTCCTTGAACAAATCCAAGTTTTTAAGGGAGGCATACAATTGCTGAAGAATATTTTCAATAGAAGTGGTGTCCACAACATTCAGAGATTTTGGGATCTCCTTAAATGCGCCCACTTTTTGGTTAAGATAAACGAGTACACTTTCGGAATCTTGGATTTTGTGCAAACTTGCCTTTAGTTCATCCAGGTTCTCAATCTCAGGGGTGTCCGGGAGATCGGCAAGTATAGTTACACGGTCCTGAGCAGAATTCTCCGCGGCCTCAGCCAGAACCAGACTGTTACGCATACCTCTCATATCCAATATCTTTTCACGAACTTCAATTAGACCTGCTCTTCTTTCTGATAATTCATCCACCGACTTCACCATCTCGGGCACTTCACTAAGTGACTCAATTCTGGCTTTACTGATTTTAATTTCCCGCTCACATTGTGACAGCCTCCCGGTCGCTTCTTTCTGCTTACTTTTAAGCTTTTGCCTCATTGCGAGGAGTAGTTGGGCATCCCCCGCGGTAGTGAAGAATTCAGCCCGGTGACTTCCCGTATCATTCAACAGAAAAATCGGGTCTTTTTGCTGAGCAAAGTGAACATTGAATGAACCCGTACCCGTCTTCTTTTTTACTTCACCCATTCGTAAAACATCATGAAGGTCATCTGGTTTACCACGATCAGACTTCACTCCATTGACTGTCCATCCATGGGTTTTCTGCTTTCTTCTCCACTCGACAAGGTGAACGGTTCCATCCTCATCCTCCAAGTGCAAAGTTACCTTTGCCTGTTTGGCCTTGTGGCGAACCATCCATCCACTGTGAGTCATCCCGCAAATACCCTCCAACGCCACCACCACGGCGGACTTTCCGCAATTATTATCACCCGACAATAAGGTAATACCATCAGCAAAATCCAAAACGGTTTTTTTGTGGGACATAAAGTCCTCAAGTTCTATCCTACGAATTTTTCTCATTAAATCACAGTTTCATTTTCGGGCGGGCCTTAAGCCTTTCGACATAAATGCTGTTTAAGGACTTTGCAGTCGGATACATTCATAATCAAATCAAAAGGGCAAATTATGGATTTTTCCAGATAAAAGACCATTTCTTCTTCGCTCATGACAAAAACAGTTATGCCTTAAAAGGAAAGAGGTGGGTGCAGTTGAGGTACTGGCTCGGCCTGGCTTTCTTACCAGTCGCCTTTAAAGCTTAAGGGGCAAATCGAGCTAATGCGGGGAAAAACCGATATATTCTCCGCCGCCCCCACATTTAGGGTGAATACATGCATGCACCCGACGAATTCGTTTAGCAGCAGAACCATCCGCTCGACATCATCCTGCTCCTGTGCTTTGTCAATTTCTTCCTCAAAACGCCAAATCTGACGGAGAAAGATTTTTTCCTCGGAACTGAAGGATTCGAAGACTGCGGGATGACATGACCTCTCCGAAGTCTGGCTAACAGCTCCCATAACGGAACCAATCGCTCCTCCCAAAAGGAAACTCCCCCACCCTCCTCCTTCGGGTTCGTTGCCCTGAACCAAATCATTAGTTAATTCAGGCTCTTCCTCGAAGCCCATTCCGAAAAAATCTTCCATATTAATCATAGGAAAACAATAACATGTCTAAAGGACAAATAATGTCCCTTGCAACTTCTTGTACAATTCCTCCAAGCCCCTGAACTTATTTCACCACAATAAGGTTGAGTATAAAAAATAAATTGATTTTGCTGATGCCATGAAGTCAAAAAACGGATACGGGCCCAGTCTCAATTCAGTAGCGATGCAAAACCTGCTTGCCCAAATTTTCGAAAAAAACGAAAAGATGAACGCAGATGGCAAAACGGGCACACCGATTTGCATCTGGGGAACTCACGGTCTTGGAAAAACACAGATGGTTCAGGAGTATGCCAAAGCGAAAAACTGGAAATTTGCCTATTGTGCACCGGCTCAGTTTGAGGAAATGGGCGATTTGCACGGTATGCCTATCGTAGTCGACCCTACTCCTGACAAGCCAAACAGTGGAGACGAACGAACCGTATTCGCCCCGCCCGATTGGGTACCCAAAGACGAAGGTCCTGGCATTCTTCTGCTTGACGATGTCAATCGGGCAGATGACCGAATCCTGCGCGGGATTATGCAACTGCTCCAAAACTTCGCCATGTTTTCCTGGGAACTGCCGACCAAATGGCAGATCGTCGCCACCGCCAACCCCGAAGGAGCCAGTTACTCGGTAACTCCGATGGATGACGCCATGCTCACCCGAATGCTTCATTTTACACTCACTTTCGATGCGAAAGTATGGGCCAAGTGGGCGCAAGGAGCCGAGGTCGACCCGCGGGGCATTGCATTCGTCTTAAACTATCCCGAATCCGTGACCGGTCTGAGAACGACCCCCCGAACGCTCGTCCAGTTTTTCGAGCAGATTGAGGACATCGACGACTTGAAGGGAAACTTGGACACCATTGCAAACCTGGCTGGAAGCGTGCTCGACGACACGACGGTCGCTGCTTTCATCAATTTCGTAAACGACGAGTTGACCGTTCTTCTCAACCCCGAGGACATTCTCGATGCCAAATCTTCCAAGAGTTGGGAAAAAAAATTCAAAGAATTGTCTTTAGGAAAAGACGGCAGGAAAAGAATCGACCGAATTTCTTCGGTTTGCACCCGGCTTTTTCTGCATGTGACCTCTGAGAAATACATACCCAAGGATGTTCACTTGAAAAATTTCTCTTCGTTTTTGCTCCAAAAAGAAATCCCGAACGATTTACGGGCGAGCATCATGCTAGACCTAAGCTCAAGTTCCTCGGCCGCAGCAAAGAGCTTTCTCAAGGACAAGAACCTGGCCCGTGAACTGATCCAAAAACTATGAGTGCGAAAAAGCTACTGACCAAGGAGATCGCCGAGCAGTACCTTGAGGATGAGAACTCGGTCGCGGTTGGTGATTTTACGGAAATTGAAGACGCGGCTGTACTTGTCCTCGGGGCAAGGAAGACTTCCAAATGGGATTCTCTTGATCTCTATGGTCTGACTAGCCTTGGCTCAACGGCGGCAAAGAGCCTGTCCGCGTTCAAGGGCACCCTTTATCTCTGGGGTCTGACTGGCTCGGGTTGGGGAGAAGCGAACCGCCTTGGCAGCTCTGCCCTTCCCTCTCGTTTTAGCCTGCAAAGAGCATGATCAGGTTGAAATCCCTGATGAAACGGCCGCCGTTTTGGCCGAGCGGGATCTTCCCACCAAGTTTCGTTTTGATCAAATCAGAGACGCATATGCCTGGCGTAGCTCTCCTTTCATTTTATCCAAGGAATCGATCGCAGTGCTTGAGGAAAACGAAAATTTCGACTTAGGATTTTTGGGGACGACGATGCTCGTCAAGGAAAGCGGAAAGTCAACTCGCTTCATGCAATTGTCGACCCACTCGCTCACAGGCCAGGGAAAGCCGGTCCTTGAGACCTTGTCGGGCATTTCGGGCGGATCCGCCCGGGCTTCCAACAAATCGGGAACCGTCTATGACAAGAAGAAGAAAATAGTCGATCAACTGATGAAGGGTTATCGGTTTGAATGAGTGAGCCAAGGCTTCAAAGGTGAGCGTGAAAAGAAAAGAGGACTCGGTGCCGTGCCTTGGAGAAGCGGAAGAGGAATTGGCCAGGACGGGATTCGATCTTTTGCTCAAGGAACCCTTCTACGCTCATTTGCTCGGAACGATGCCCAGGGAAGTCACTCTGAAAACCGAGACTGCGGGCATTTTGTGGAATGGGAATCAAGTCGTCGTTCAGGTAAACCCCGATTTCTTTCTCAACGATCTGAAGAGAAGGAGTCCGATCCAGACGGACAAGCTGCGGATGGGCGTGATCAAGCACTTGCTCCTCCATGTTGTATTTCGTCATCTTTTCCGATTGGCGGACCGGAATGAAAGGATCTATGATCTTGCAGCTGATCTGGTGGTCAATCAGTTGGTCGCACCCCTGCCCCTGCCGGATGGATTTCTATGCCCGGACGATTTCCCCGAACTCGATCTTGCACCCGATCAAACGCTCGATCACTACTACGAAAAACTGATGGAGCTGTTGAAGAAAATGGAAAAGTCAGACGACGCAAGCGAGAGCGGCGAAGGAGGGAACGGTCAGGATGGCGAAGGAAAAGAGTCTTGGGAAGAAAGAGACTGGACGAAAACCGGAGCCCCGAAAAGTGCCTCTTCATTGGCCCGGCACTTGGGCAATTCCCAGGCTGACGACCATGGCGGCTGGAGCGATGGCAAAGATCAGATTAATGACAACATGGGCCGGTATTCTGTTGAAAGCACGATCTTGACTGCGAAGGACCGTACCTCAGCCCGAGAATGGGGTTCGCTGCCCGCCCAGATACTAGCCCAACTCTCGGAAATCTTGGAGGACCGACAACCCAAGCTCGATTGGAAACGGGCCCTGAGAATCTTTTGCGCAGCTACGGGAAAGACGAGAATCAGGCATACCGTAAAACGCGTGAGTAAACGTTTTGGCACCCGACCTGGCGTCAAAATCCAACGGTTTCAGAGGTTACTTATTGCCATAGACACGTCGGGTTCGGTCGATGATCAGATGCTTGAGGAGTTCTTCACAGAAATTCACGGGATTTGGCAGGCAGGCGCAAGCGTGACCATTGTGGAGTGCGATGCAGAAATCCACAGGAGGTACGATTATAATGGGAAACCACCCAAAACGGTCGAAGGAAGAGGTGGAACGGAATTCGAACCGGTTTTCCTATGGATGCAGGAACAACGCAGGTTCGACGGTTTGCTTTACCTCACCGACGGCTACGCGCCACCGCCAACCACTCCACCAAGTTGCAGGATGCTCTGGGTCGTGCCCGAGGAATATGCTGTGGATGCGGCGGAGCTTCCTTTTGGTAAAGTGCTTGAATTACCGAATTCAGTTTGATTTTTTTTCCGGGTTGGACTTTTCCTTCAATTGCTGGAGGGCGTCCGCAATTCCATCCACCTTCTCTTCAAGCTTTGCCATTTGATTGAATTGCTCGTCAATATCATGCCTTTGCCATGTTTCGTCATCCCTTACCAGGACCGTCGTAAGCGTAGCAGTGAAAACACCGACCAAGACCATACCTCCGATTACGAGCATCACGGTGAGAATTTTTCCTCCCAAGGTTAGGGGATTGTGAATATCCGCAAAGCCTCCTGTCACCAAGGTTGTGAAACTCCACCACAGGGACTCGAGAAAACTTCCATCTCCTCCCTCCATTCTTTCCATGCTCATGAAAATCATGGCCCCTGCAAACATTGAGAACAGTCCGTAGATTAGTGAGCGTTTGAGCAACTTGACATCCATAACCGAAGACAAGTGATCCAAGCCGCGCCAAAAGAAAAAAAACATCCGTAACACTCTCAGGGCCCGCAAGACTCGTATCACCCTGATAATTCTTCCTGCTCGAAGAGCATTGACGCTCTCTCCCCCCAAGCTGATCAAGTGAAGAGGGGGAAAGGGAATGGAGGTAAGAAAATCAATCCAATTTCTACGCCAATACCATCTCTTGTTCCCTGAGAGCTTGAGTTCAAAGAAGAAATTGAGCATAAATAGGCAGCAGCAAAATGTGTCGAGCCCCCAAAAGGTCCAATGAATTTTGTCTGAGAAATCCGGAATTACCGACAGATTTGAATTCTTGGTGTATCCCTCCCCGTTCAATATTATTTCCACCTCGATCAGCTTACCGTTCTCAAGCAAAGGTTTGAAAAATGCCTCTTGCTTGGGTCTTTCACCAGCCGTGTTAATTTCCAATGCCTCGTATCCGCCCCCCGCATTGACAACGCGAACATCCACTACCCTTCCCTCTTGCAGAACAAGTTCAACTTCTGCTCCCTTACCATTAACTCCAATTCGGTAAATTTCCATGATCAGCAAACTTAGAACGAAAATAATCAGAACGAAGATGAGAGAATCCTTGAGCTTAACGACTCTCATCCCTCCTAGTGCTTCGGCTTGCCTGGTCATCAATTCTTTGGACAACCTGACATCATCGATAACCTTGCGCTTCTCTTCAAGATCCTGCGATTTTGATCTTAGATTATCGATTTCGTACTCCATTCGATCAAACTTCAATAAGTACTCACCGTGATATTCCTGCAAAACAACCGAACCCTCATCCGTGGCGAGTTTCGTACACTCCGCTTCCATGCTTTCGATTCGCTTTTGTAGCCTTTCAATTTGGTCAGTCAAAGATAAACTCATTCTACTCAATCGAGCGAGAGAACATAGATTGAGTCTTCGAATACTGCTTTGCGAATTCATCGTGTGATTTGATATTCTAATTCCTTGTTCGTGCAATATTTTTTTTTATGGAATCTTTTGCCTTTTGGATTTTGGAGAATTGAAAGCCAAGTCGTTGTAGTCGCGCACTCCGGAAACCATTTGACTACGGGTGAGGGTAGAGGCAAGCGAACCGGTGAAAAGGGAAATCATAACCACTCCGGTAACCATCCAAAAGATTCCAAGGAGACGACCGGGGAAACTTCTTGGCACGGTGTCGCCGTATCCAACTGCAGTCATGGTGGCGCAAGCCCACCAAACCCCTTGTCCTATGCCTTGTATGAGAGATGATTCGCTGTAATCAGGATTTCCCTTCCTCTCCACGAGCCAAGTGATTAATCCGACCAAGAGCAGGAGCACTGCAAGTGTGACAAGAACCTTGAGCAACCAGGCATCCAGTACTAGGAACGCCGCATCAATCAACCCGGGCTTTTCCTTGCCCATAGCTACTCCGACTGAGGAATTGAAGACGGGGCTCGAAAAATCAACGGTTTCCATTCTCTCGGGGGTGATGGTTATGGCTGCCACCGCAAGATCGAGCTCTTTGTTTTTGCATGCCTCAAGAAGGTCTTCGGTCGAGTCCTTCATCACATACTCAAAGGACAGCTCGAGGTCCCGAGCGACTTCCTCCCACAAGTCTGCGCTAATGCCCGAATAGATTCCTCCACCGTCTTCCATGATAAAAGGAGCCACCGGTTTGATCCCGACCATGAGCTTGTCCTCGGCGACTGCGGAGAGAGCCCCTGAAAGAGTAAAGAAAACAAACAGAGCGATTACTCGTCCGATTGGATTAAAAGTGGGTGGAGATTTCATTGGGCTTGCTGCTTTTCTTTGGGGAATTGAGTGAATCATGGTGGCAGTGAACTTCGGTATTTTGTTCGGGCACAAGCCCGAACGCGTTTCAGCAGTTTGATATTAAAATCAAAGGACTGGTGATTTTTGTGACGGGAGAGGCTCTCCACAGCCACCTGACTCAGCTCTGTCAGGCCACTGAGACTAAGATATCCTGTATGCATGGATAAACTCTTCGCTGCTGCCTCGCTCAGGGATGTAAGGCCCTTGAGACTCAGACATTCTCCCTTATGGTTCGACAGGCTCTCAACTGCTGCATCGCTCAGTTCAGTCAGGCCGTTAAGGTTAAGAACTCCCTCGTGCCTTGAAAGGCTTTCCGCTGCCGCGTCGCTCAGTTCTGTCAGGCCGTTAAGGTTAAGAACTCCCTCGTGCCTTGAAAGGCTTTCCGCCGCCGCATCGTTCAGTTCGGTCAGGCCAGAGAGGGAAAGACCACCCTGATGTTTCGACAAACTCTCCGCTGCCGGGTCGCTCAGTTCGGTCAGGCCGTTAAGGTTAAGAACTCCCTGGAATTGAGAAAGAGATTCAGCCGCCGAGGGAGTTAAATCGGCCAATCCATCGAGATTAATGGAACCTTCACATTTTGAAAAAAACCGGGCGGCCTTATCGCTCAAGGAAGCAAGGTTTCGGAAATCGTAACCATAGGATACTCGATCTTTTCGATTATTGAATTTTGAATCAGCGCTTTTTAAAAGAATCTCCGCAGCTGCATCACTCAATTCAGTCAAATTCATCATTAAGCCCACCATCTGATTGGCGGTTAATTTTTTCACCGAATCATCCAGGGCTGAATATGCATCAGCAAATGGATACAGACGTTCTGCCAAGAGGTTGAACATCTCACCATTCATATTCGTATTCGTATTAAATCTGGGTCCCTGATGTACTCTTCCCTTGAAAAGCTTGGTGGTTCTTGATTGGGAAAAAAGTTTTAGGTAATCCGCATCTTCAGCTCCCAGCGATTCAAGTAAATCGAGGGCAAAGGTTACCTTTTCCAAACTGCCTTCATCGAGTATCTTTCGTATTTTGCCAAGTTCCTTGGTTTCTAATGTCTTATCTTCACCCATAAGTTTCTACTCCGTAAGTACCAATCCGTTACCGATTTATTAAATTCATGTCTGGTTCATTCATTTCCTTTATCCACTCACTTCCTCCCAGCCCTTTTTTATGTTCTTCTCGATCAGGGCATCCGCCAGAGCGTCCCTACGGGTTTTGGACAAAGCGTACTGGGTGGTGACCTTGAGTGGATCCTTCCTTGCGGGCGAGAAATCGCTAAAGTAAAGGACGTAAGGTATGGTCTCGTCATCGGCCGCACGTTCGCTAATGACCAACTTCCGCACCGCATCCCCCTTTTTGTAAACGGATCTGCGTATGACTTTGGGTGCCTTGGGTCCCTCAGCCCGCATGGCAGGTGGTTTTGGATCTTCCATGACCTGCTCGATTCGCGCTCCGCCCGCATCCAGCAGCTTATCCTCACGCATTTTCGAAAAGGTAGGAAAGACTAAACGAGGGCATGGGGAAAGCCCGGCATAGGAATAAGCTCCCTTCTTTGCATCCCAGGAAAAAGCTTGGGTACGGCGGGGTTTCTTACCCGAATCCGCGGAGACCAAGTCCTCTCCGTTCATCTCGAAAATCAGCTCGGGTTTTACGAACCATACGGGCCTACCGTCGGAATCGGTCATGGGGATGGGGTTATCCACCTTGAGGGGCTTGAGTTTGTTGAGCAGTTCTTCGCGCAAGGCATGCCCGAAACCCGAGCCGACCCGTGCAAAACTTTGAAATACGGTTTCTACATCCTTCCCCTTGGCCGGGTAATTCAAAGCTCCGAACAGTGAGGTCACACCGATTATTCCGTCGACCTCACCCTCGACGTAACCCATGACCACGCAGTCGACCGTCTGCTTGGGTTTGATCTTGAACCCATCCGCCTTGTCGAGCAAACGGATGACCAAGCCCTCCTCCCCTTTCTTCACCTTGTCCACAAAAATTTTTTCAATCTCCTTACCTGCGATCACCGAACCCTCCGCACGGTGCACTTGGTCCTTCGCTTCCGCACCAACCAACTCCTCAAGCCTGTTCCATTCCTCGCGAAATGAGCCCGCGTCTTCGCGCATATCTTTACCATCGAGCATCACGATGTCAAACAAGGCCAGGCGCAGTTGGGCAACCTCCTCTGCATCCGTCCCAAACGATACCCTCACTACATCTGCAATGGTTGGTCGGCGCTCTCCCTTTTTCACCGGCAGGTAAAGCTCGCCCCTAAACAAGGCCTTGCCCACGCCCGCCTCCTTTAATTTATTTGAAAGTTCATCCAGGGCAGGCAGACCGACCCTCGCCCGACCCGAAGGAGCGGTAAATGCAAAGCAATCCAAATCCTTGTCGAAGAAGACGAGCACGCCCTCGCCGTCATACTTGGTCGAACAAAGCAATTCCTTGATGCCGGCGAATCGCTTGGAGATTTCATCGGGATGCAGCGAGGACAGGTTCCTGCTGAGGTTTTCCTCATAGCGGGCTCCTACGTCAAGGAGTACGCGGTCGGTCACGCCTCCGGTTACGGCAATGGCGTACTTGCCAGCTTTCTTTACGAATTTAGTTTGATCAAGCATATGATAAATTGGGTTAAAAATAACTCGGTTGAATATTTTTTTTCGATTGGTCCAAATTGACTCTTCATGCGTTTTTGATTTGGTCTAAAAATTTCCGTCAAGGAATCCAAGATCATCGGTACTTCTCAACGAGCTTCGCTATTTTCGGACACCCCGAATGAAATGAGCTATCAGAGGGTAAAGCTAGATTTTGATGCTTTGCGAGACTTTTGGCAGCCGCATCGCTCAGTTCGGTCAGGCCAGAGAGGGAAAGAAGTCCTCCCTTATGTTTCGATAAACTCATCGCCGCAGCATCGCTCAGTTCGGTCAGGCCATTGAGTTAAAGGCCACCCTTGTGCTTCGACAAACTCTCCGCCGCCGAGTCGCTCAGTTCGGTCAGGCCATTGAGGTAAAGTTGACCCTCATATTTCGACAAACTCTGCGCCACCGAGTCACTCAGCTCAGTCAGGCCATTAAGGTTAAGTTCACCCTTATGTTTCGAAAGGCTCTCCGCTGCTGCATCGCTCATACTCACAAGCGATCCGAGGGAAAGCCAGTGGCCCTTAAATTTAGATAGGCTTTCTGCAACCACATCACTCAATTTCCTTAGGCCTCCAAGTGAAAGCTCATTGCCCTTAAATTTAGATAGGCTCTCTGCACCCACATCACTTAGTACAATCAAAGCGTTAAGATTAAGTCCCAACTCCTGCTTGGAGAGCATATCCAAAGCCCAATCGCTCAACTCTTCAATTTCATTGAGTCTCATTCCACAATCCGTATCAGTGTAGATATGATCAGTGCACATAAAACTGCGTATGAGAGTTGATTCCTTACAGTTGGAGAACATAGCATTAGAGTCGTTAATTCGCTTGTCACGCAAACCCCATTCGCTCGGGAAACTTTTCAATCTCTTAGTTACCTGCTCAATTAGCAAATCTTCCGTTTTTCGATGCCGACAGAGGTTATCCCAAAGAGCGTCCCAAGCCTTTGGATCCCAAGTATTAAGCAACCGGTAAATCACAGTCTTAGGAAAAAGCCTGACGTAGTCCGCTTCGGAAGCTTCAAAACTTTCCAATAATTGGCAAGCCAAAGCCACCTTTTCGCCTTCGTCCGTTTTGATGAACTTGCGAATCTTGGACAACTCCGATTTTGGAATCACCGCGGTGGATTCCAATGCTTTTTTCTCCGCCGCCTTAATCTGCTTATCGATCTTTTCGTTGAGATTATTTTTTGTGTTTCGACTGAGAATGGTGGCGGTCGCATCGCTGATTTCAACCAACCCTATCAAATCTAAAATGCGATTCTTGCTAACCAAAGCTTCCGCCCCCTTTTCGGAAAGGGCCTGAAGACCGTCGAGATGTAAGTTCGACTCAGCGGCGGCAAGTTTTATTAGGGCCTCCTCGCTCACCTCCGTAAGCGAAGGCAAGTATATGGATTCTCCGCTAAAGGACGACAGAGCCTCCGCGGTCTTCTCATCCAGAGAGCAAATTCCGTCTAATCTCAGTTTTCCACCGTAAGCCGACAAGGCCTCCGCCACCTCAGGGGACAGACTGGTCAGTCCGTTCAGGGAAAGATTTTCACCTTCGTTGCCGGCAAGAGCGCGGGCGGACTCAAGGGACAATTCAGTCAGTTGGTTGAGTTTCAAACCATTGTATCCGTATTGGTTCGTCGGCAGTTTTTCGGCCACTTCCGAACTCAATTCATGCATCCATGCGAGATCTTTAGGGTCAGGATAGTCGCGTGTCGTAAGCTCGCCTTTTTCGGCGTAAAGTTCGGCCGCTCCTGGCGTCATCGAACCAAATTCGCTCATTGGTAACAGACGGTATTCGAGGATTTCCTTGGTCAGTATTCTTTTTTCGCTCATGATGTTGGGGTTTTGATTGGATTGAAGACAGATTTAAAATTATTTTAGAACAAGGCATCCGCAGCTCTCCGCTGAAGCGTTGCTTAATTTAGTTAAGCCTAATGAAAGCACACCCTTTTGCTTCGACAGACTCTCCGCAGACGCATCGCTTAATTCCGTCAGGCCGCTTAGCCAAATATCGCCCTTGTGCTTCGACAAACTCTCCGCCGCGGAGTCGCTCAGTTCGGTCAGGCCATCAAGGGAAAGAAGTCCTCCCAGAAGTCCTCCCTTATGTTTCGACAAACTCTCGGCCGCAGCATCGCTCAGTTCGGTGAGGCCAGAGAGGGAAAGAAAACCCTGTTGTTTCGACAGTTTTTCCGCTAATGCAACCTGCCCTTGAGAATCGCTCAGTTCGGTCAGGCCAGAGAGGGAAAGCTCACCCTTGTGCTTCGACAAACTCTCCGCCGCCGAGTCGCTCAGTTCGGTCAGGCCAGAGAGCCAAAGACCACCCTGATGTTTCGACAAACTCTCCACCGCCGCATCGCTCAGTTCGGTCAGGCCAGTGAGCCAAAGACCACCCTGATGTTTCGACAAACTCTCCGCCGCCGCATCGCTCAGTTCGGTCAGGCCATCGAGGGAAAGTCCACCCTCATATTTTAACAAACTCTCGGCCGCCGAATCCTCAATACCGGTGTATTGGCTTAAAGTCACCGAGTTTTCATCAAGAACAAACGCCTCAGCTATCTCACTAGTTAATATATCTTCTTCGCTCAAGGTATTTTTAGGTTTTTGTTTTTCTAGTTAAGTTGGTTTACAGAATTATATCACTCAGGTTTGACCGGTAGCTTGAGCTCCTGGTTGGATAAAAGAAGCAGCAATCGATACTTGTCCGACTCTCCAACCTCGCCCAGTTCTCCAAAAAGAAAGGCACGGTGAGGGCTGCCCTTGTCCCGCAGGATCAGTGGAGCATTTCCTTTGGGACCGGCACCTAGCAGGGCGACTTCTTTTTTATCGTGCAGTCTTTTGGCCACTCCATGCAAAAACTCGTAGCCAATACCATCATCATGAACAAGTTGATAAACCGCACGGAATACAAAGCTGGTGAATGCTTTTTCAATGGGAAAGGTTTTTCCAAATTTAATGGGGTGAACATCATTGATGTTCGAGGAACGAAGCACACGGGGGCGTCTCTCTTTTTCTTCTCCTTCGGGAGTGTGCACGATTTCTATTTCAGAAAACTCATGAGAAATCTCAGCATTCTCTCCGGGTATCAAATAAGCGGGGGTGAAGAGCTCGAGCTCAGGCAGGGTTCCTCCGCTCTCGATCTCAATCTCGGGATCCCCATTGATCAAATCATCCGGGGTCAGCTTCTCCTTGTCGATTGACTGGGACTGTCCATTTAAAACCCGTACCATGGATACCTCGCCCGTACTGGTTCTTCTGCGAACGGCAGGCTGGGCTTTTTCCCGTTTCAAAGACTGGAGGCTCAGGCGGGCGGCCTTCCCTTCGTACTCAAAGTGTATTTCATTCATAAAATTATGGAGTAGTCGCCCAACAGGCTCACATCATTGCAAAATCAAGATCGTCATCCTCTTCCGTATCATCTTCGATACTGGCCGCGTCAAAGAAATCATACACCACACCCAGGCCGACAAGTGGGGAATTCTTTCTGTGACCAGACATCAAAAATGCACCATCTTCCCGAACCAAAATCAATGCCTCTTTGCGCACCGGCCCCTTTCGGTAGGCAAACCATGTCGAATAGAGTCCAACGGGAATTTCACAATCTTCCAGAGGATAAACATCGGACGCACAAAATCCGGCAAGAGCGGTAATGGGTAGCTTTTTAAGCGGAGCACTCTCATCAAAAGAGGATGGAAGCGTCTCCACCGCCTTCCCATCATGAAGCACCTCCTCCTCTTCAACGGGCGTGCCCTCAGGATCCAAGCGGATACTGGACAGTGCTTTTCGGGTAAGCAGGTTCCCATCAGGAGCGAGCAGACCCCGGACAAGAGGCTGGCCGTCTTTTTCGACTACGCGTTTCACTTGGCCGTAAAGGTCGTCTTTGGTTACTTTACGTCCGAGTACTACACTTAAGTCTTTCTTTCCAAGCGAGAGTAATATTAGTTTTGGCATTATTTGGGGTAATTTGGTAAGTAGAAATCAGAACATTAATTATTTCAAGTTGTTTGAAAAGATTTATTTTTGTGATCTATTATATTAAAGATTGAGTAGGACATATAATGTCCAGTAAAATTTGTATTATGGATAATGATGGAGAATCAACCTACAAAGTGCTAAGTCGAATCCTGAGGATTCATGAATACTTAAACAAACAAAGAGCACCTAATCTCTCCCTTTTGGCTGACAAATTTTTGGTTTCGACCAAAACTATTCAGAGAGACATTTCTTTTATGAAAAAAGAGATGAACCTCCCAATAACTTATTCAAGAGAATATGGGGGCTACATATACACTGAGGAAGTGATTGATATGCCTGCTATGAAATTGAGTAGACAGGAGCTTTTTGCCCTTCTAATCGCTCGTTCTTCAATCGAGCAATATCAGGGAAGTGCTTACGAAAATCCCTTAAAAAGCTTTTATAAAAAATTACTCGTGCATCTGGCCTCTCTCGACCTGAGCCATATGGAAGAGGTGAATAATTTTGTATCCTATCTGCCAAATGGCGTGAATACAGCCAAATATGAGACATTGGATATTTTGGGACAAGCCTGCCGGGATAAACGAACGATTGAGTTAAACTACACCGCGGCCTCAACTGGAAAGAAAAAGAAGAAAACTTTACATCCTCGACATCTCATTAATCATGGTGGCAACTGGTACTTAATTGCCACACACCCTCAATCGGAGGATCCGGCCTGTTTCCATCTTGCACGAATGGAGGGAGAAATCAAATTGGGGAGGGAATTCAAATGTGCCCAAAAGTTTGATCTTAATGAGGCAAGAAAATATTCGTTTGGTGCCTTTATCGGGAAGGAAACTTATAAAGTAAAGGTACTCTTTGACGCAGTCGCCGCACCTTTTATTTTGGAAAAAGAATGGAATTCTTCCCAAACTACAAAGTCTCGAAAAGATGGGGGGGTAGACTTCTCTATTACAGTTTGCGATCTGATCGAAATAAAAGCTTGGATCCTGTCTTGGGGGAGACACGCACGGGTTTTAGGGCCAAAAAAATTAATTAGTGAGCTAAAAGTAGATATTGAATTTCTTAAAAATATTTACAACTAGGCCGCCTGCAAAGTTCGTCCACTGAGTGCAGGCAGAATTGATTGAAAGATTTTTCGCACCACCGGCACGGCCACGGAATTACCAAATTGTTTATAGCACACATTGGGCCGGTCATGTAGTTTAAAGCCACTTGGAAATCCCATCAGGCGACGGCACTCCTCGGGATGAAGCCGGCGGATTTGTCCGTCGATTAAATACATCCCCGTTTTTGCCCCAATCCCACCGCCAAATGCGGAAAGAGTAATCGCATGGCCTTTCGGACTGTATACCCGCTCTCCCTGTCCGCCCTTGCCCACGGTTCCAATCCGCAGGGGTCGGTTCTCCCGTTCATTGGGCAGTTTTTCTTTGATTCGCAAGTCTGAGCGCTCAATGATCAGGTCATCAAGCCTGGGGTCGCCCTTGGGTAGTAAAATATCCTCCACCGCCACATCCTCATCGCTTGGTTCAGGGAATGAAAAATCCTCAATTCCCAGCTCTTTTCGAAAACAGACAAAATAAACCCGCTCCCTTTTTTGAGCCACCCCGTAACGGGAGGCATTGAGCAAGGAATGATGTACCACATAGCCGGCTCGATTGAGTAATTGAATGGTTTTAACCAGGGTCTCTCCCCCTCCATGGCGTAGGAAATTCTTTACATTTTCCAAAAATAAAACACTTGGTTGATGGTACCGTGCAATCCGTAAAATCTCATGCAGTAATGTACCTCGCACATCCTCGAATCCGCCCTGATTTCCGGATATACTGAAAGGCTGACAGGGAAAACCGCCACAGAGCACATCGTGGGCAGGAACATCTTCGACCTCGACTTCCCCAATATTCCCCGCAGGTTCTTCGCCCCAATTTTGGGCGTAAATTAACCGGGCATCCGGATCAATATCCGAGGAAAAAACACATCGGTTATCAGGGGAATTTAAGGCATACCTAAACCCACCGATACCACAAAAAAGATCAATATATTTTACTTTTCCCATCTCCAACTCACCACTCCCTTATGAGTAGTAAGGGGAATAAAAAAGTGCAATGACAAAGGATTTATTTTTTACACATCGCAAAGCTCGACCGCTTCGGTCAGGCCTTTTACCGGATCCCGGGTCGGAATAAATTCCTGCCCCACAAAGGCATTATATTTAATATCCAGTAATGCCTTCATAATTGGAGGGTAATTAATTTCCTGTTTATCATCAAGTTCGCCCCGGCCCGGATTGCCCGCGGTGTGCACATGTCCGATCATATCCCCGCACTCGCCAATCCGGCGGATCACATCCCCATCCATGATTTGCACATGATAAATATCGAACAATAGCTTCACCCTTGGCGAACCGACTGCATTTAAAATTTCCATACAGTAATCCGTGTGGTCACCCTGATATCCGGGGTGTCCTTTATTGGGATCGGTATCATCCCGGCTATTGAGCATTTCCAGGCAAATCGTCACTCCTTTTTTCTCGGCATACCCGGCCACTTTTTTAAAACCTTCTATACAATTCTTCGCTCCCTGTTCACGGGAAAAATTCTCCTCGTACCCGGTGAATGCAATCACATTGGGGCAGCCAAAATCAGCCGATTCATCAATTGCCTGCTTGGTCGCCTTGATTAACCACCCATGATATTCCGGATTATTATAGCCTTTAATAAATGGAGGGCCATCCACGGGTATGCCTGAAATCGCACAGGTCAGGCCATGCTTTTTTAAGACCGGCCAATGCTTGGAATCAAT
Organism: uncultured Verrucomicrobiota bacterium; assembly: GCA_902580225.1. Taxonomy (GTDB): domain Bacteria; phylum Verrucomicrobiota; class Verrucomicrobiia; order Opitutales; family Seribacteraceae; genus Seribacter. Next base: position 4,082 of record CACHJU010000019.1, on the reverse strand, counting down.
CAATTCCACGCTCTTACAGCCCAACCTCTTGGCCTGTTGGCAGGTTTCCTCCACGCTCCAGTGATCAGCAAAACACCAGGACACGACAGATTGATTAATCCTGCCCTTTCTTACACCGGCTTTCTTCCCCTTTTTTGCACCAGAAAGTATTGCAGGACCCGCCACAGAGCCCGCAACCAGACCAGTTGCCACCCCTTTAAATAAATTTCTTCGTGTTGAAGGGACTAATAAATTGTTTTCAGTATTTAGATTTTCACTCATATAAAAATCCTTTTCCAAATCCCCTGCATCTGGCAAGTGTAATGTAAAAAAAGAGAAAAATTATTCTCCTATCTCTTCCAAAAAACCATCGAAACTAAAAGACCGATAAACGCACCCACCGCATCCGCTGCCGCATCCCATACATCCGGGGAACGGGCATTCCCCATCCAATCCTGAAAGCATTCATCCCCAATTCCAAAGCAGGCGCAAAAGGCAAGCAAGCCCCACGGAAACCCGGCACCACCCTTTCCAAATGCACCCCAGGCAAATATTCCCATAATCGCATACTCAACTAAGTGAAGAGCTTTATCCGAAACCTCAACCGGGGCATCGGGGATTTCACCGGGCGAAAGCGATGATATATACAACACCGCACCACAGTATAACCCCAAGATTACTTTCCACTTATCCATCTTTTTTGGAATGCCCCAGCATGGACTGTTTGGCAACTGAAATTATTTGCCAAAAATTTTCAGTAATAAAGACAGGACCACACTGACAAGAATCATTGTGGTAATAGGGAAGAAAAATTTAGTGTTTCCTCTCTCGTACCTGATATCCCCGGGTAGCTTCCCAAACCAGGAAAGCAATTGCGGGGCAAATTGCAGGATCACACCAACCAGTACAATGACCGCTCCAATAATTATAATTATTTTACCCATACTCATGGGTCTCATAGCGTAAATTTTACCATTATCTCAAGTTGAAAATATTCGCCTCTATTCAATCTATCCATAGCATGATATTTCTATGAGTCACTACATTGCCATGAACCGCTTTAAAATTGTCAAAGGCCACGAAAAAGATTTCGAGGAAATTTGGGAAACCCGAACCACCTATCTCGAAAACGAGCCCGGGTTTATAAAATTCAACCTGCTTAAAGGACCCGAACGCCAAGACCATGTGCTCTACGCCTCCCATACCCAGTGGAATTCAGAAAACGAGTTTGAAGCATGGACCAAATCGGAGGCCTTTAGAAAAGCCCATTCCGGAGCCGGTAACCGCGGGCACCTCTATTTAGGCCATCCCGAATTTGAAGGTTTTGAAGTGGTTGACGGGGCAACCGTTGGCTAAATTATGAATGGGCTAACGCCCTCGCGATGACAACACACATTCTCATTGCGAGGAGGGAGCGGGAGCGGACGACGCGGCAATCTATCGTATCTCGAGGGAATGCGTACGGAGATTATCGGTTCAGTTGGTGAGAATCAGCGTATCCTCACTCTTTCTGAGTCCGTTTTTTAACTTTTTTAAAAATTAAATCATTTTCCCGCTTCCCAACAGTAATCACATAGACAACAACTTCATTTCGATCCACCTCATAGACCAGTCGATACCCTGCAGATCGGAGTTTAATCTTATAATAATTTTTAAAACCTCTCAGTTGATCAGCCGGAATGATTGGATTCAGAATTCGCTCACCAAGCTTCTTTTTGAACTGTTCCCGGATAACATCTCCTATTTTGTTCCACTCCTTCCAGGCACTTGGAAGGAATTTTAGCCTATAAGTCATCCAGACTTACTTCCTTGGCCAATTTCTTTTCCTCTTCTCGCTCCTGAATGATGCGGGATATATTCAAGTCATCCAACTCCTCCATCATCCGTTCGTATTTCTCCGCAGGCACCAAGTAAGCAGTCGGTTTATTATGATTCAGGATCGCAATTGATTCGCCTTCCGATTGCTCGATTAATTGACTGGGGTTCTTCTTAAGTTCAGAAACACTGGCCGAAAAAGTACTTAATAATATATTCATATTTAATCTAAATATAGTACTAAATTTAGCACTTACAATTAAATTTTACCACATTTGAGACAAGAGTGGTATTTTTATTATGAAGGAAATGAAGTGATTGGAGTTACTTTTTTGTCATTGCGAGAAGGGTTTCCTTCAAACCCGACACGGCAATCCACACGATCACCTCACGGGAACAGCAAACCCATTGAGCTGCCATTCTTCTCGCCCCTTACTACTGCTGTTGGAAACCGACACGGAAGCCAAGGTCGCGGATGCGGTTGCTGGGGGTGCGGCTACCGCACCGAGCGGAACGCAAATTCGTCCCGTCGCCGTACCAGGAACCTCCCCGTTTGACCCGATTCGAGCCCGAGGCCGTTCCGGTAGGATCAACCACTGGGTTGCCCGCGGGATAAGCTGCTAGGTACCAGTCCGCGGTCCACTCCCACACATTTCCATGCATATCGAAAAAGCCCCACGGGTTGGCGGCATATTGCCCCACATCGCGGGTTTGTTTAAAATCGTTTCCGTCATTAGCACCGCCGTCCCAGTTATAATTCGCGTTCGAACTGGCAATTGTCGTGCCCCAAGAATAGGCAGTGGTTGTCCCAGCCCGAAGGCAATCGCCCTGCTGCCTGCTCTTGGGTGGTTAACTGGGTGCAAACGCAACCGCCTCCGTCCAATTTACTTTCTCGACTGGTCGGTTACCATTGCCAGTGGCGTTAAATTCACTTGGGTTTGTGCCGATCACCGCCTCGTACTGGGCTTAATGACTAGCTTTGGCTATTACTTATTAATAAACGGCTGAACCGGGTAGATTGTTCATAACCCGAAAAACCCGCTTGTTTCCATTGTGATCGAATGGGGTCTTGTTTCCAGGTAATTCAGTGGGAACTGAGGTAGGATTGAATGAAACCACTTTTCCTGGAAGACTCGCCAAATGCACATAGCGATGAACATGAGGATTTTTTTTACGAAAAACAGGGTCATCTAAATCTTCAGTCTGATTAGGTTTATGCAATTCTCGACTTGGACCCTCCCGATGAGATCTTTCTCCTCGATCGTCTAAAATTTCATCCAGGTGAGCCAGTGCTTTTTCCCGAAAAATCTGCATATTTTCAAACTTTCCTACCTCCCGAAGTTCAGCATTTATACGATCATAATATTTATGAGTCTTGGCATCCACAAGAGGATCGAGTGAAGGAAAAGGTTTTTGATGATCAGCCAACCAAGTGGCAAAAGATAAATATAATTCCTCAATGTTTTCCTCAACCAACAATTCTTTGTCAAAATTAGGATCAGCCAAATCCAAATCTTCAAATTTAGGGTCATGCATCGGAACTAGTTCAGCAATTTCTGGCACCACCACCTTGGGTCTTAATTCTTCCTTTAGTTCAACTTCTTTTATATGCATTGGAATTGGATGATTAGGTTGAATCTTTAATCCTACTATTTCCTCCAACTCTGCCATTGTGACCCGATCCTTACCCAGCTTGGCAAGCTGAGTGTTGATAAAAGCAAGTTTTCCATTCATCATGTCAGTACCACTGCTGGATCTACCCAAGTCCATTTCGTAATTACCCGATTTTTTAAAGAATTCTGCGATTGATTCAACCGCCCGTCTAATTCTACTTTCTGCCAACTCTCGAAGGACCGGATTGGGTTGATAGCCTTCGTTCTCGGGGGAATAATCTTCCGCAGTAATCGTAGGGTCGTCGTAATAGCTTTGAATCCTTCCAAGGAGCTGATTTATGGTGCTCCTGGAACGACCATTTAATCTCATTTCCTCCCTTAAACTTCTCTCCCAACCTACAATATTTGGAGGAGACGATACCCTTATGCTCTTCATTCTGGGTGCATAGTAAAACACGGCGGGTGATACCGGTTGAGGATTTCGAGGAGAAGGTGAACATTTCTTTTGGGTTGTCAAAATAATTGGCTTGGGCTTGACCCTTTGTGTGGGCAAATCCAAATGTTTACCAACTTTTTCTGGACTCAAAATTCTTGGGATTATCTGTGCAGTTTTTTTCTGAAAAGCGACTTTTTCATTTTTCTTCATTAATTCCTGATTATGCACTTTGGGTACCA
>CACHJU010000018.1 GCA_902580225.1 uncultured Verrucomicrobiota bacterium | reverse complement strand
CTGTTCTGGATGTGGTCCTAATGGGCAGATACGGTCATAATGGATGGTTAAAACGAGTAAGTAAAAAAGATCGAAATATTGCTTACGAATGCCTTGAAAAAGTCAACATGTCCCCTTATGCAGATCGGCAAATTGGCAAACTTTCAGGGGGACAGCAACAAAGAGTTTTTCTGGCAAGGGCTCTAGCACAGGAAAGCGATTTGTATTTGATGGATGAACCTTTTGCCGGAGTGGATGCTGTGACCGAAACAGCCATAATCGAAATTCTCAGGGAATTGAAAAAAAAAGGGAAAACCTTGATTGTGGTGCACCATGATCTATCGAACGCAAAGCAATATTTTGATCATCTAATTCTGCTCAATATGAGGTTGGTGGGATATGGAACAATAAATGAAATATTTACAAAAGATCTCCTGCAAAAAACTTATGGCGGGAGGCTGACTGTTTTTACTGAGATTGCCGATCAGTCTGCTCAAATTTCGATCAAAAAACAATGACCTATAAATAAATTCTTACATTCATCAGATCATTATAAAAAGACATGCGATTGATTTTTTTTAAACTATATCTAATTCTTCTGACGATTTATCCGTTTGGGAACATATCTGCTACCACAGTAAATAATGACTTTACATTAGTTTCAAAAACAGTTCGATTTTTTTCTTTTTCAGACCATTCGGTCCAGGTCGTAATTCTGGGGGTAATTTTTATGGGTTTGGGTTGTGGCTTAATGGGTGGATTTGTGGTGACCAGAAGATTATCTCTTTTCGGGGATACCCTTTCACATGCAGTTCTTCCAGGAGTTGCAGTCGGTTTTCTATGGAGTCAGTCCAAAAATTCTCTAAGTATTATTGTAGGTGCAATGGTTGCCGGTTTTTTGGGTGTTTTTTTAATTTCGTTAATCAAAAAATCGACTAAAATCAAATTGGATAGTGCACTTGGCTTGGTTTTATCAGGATTTTATGCGGTCGGAATTTGTCTTTTAACCAGAATCCAAAAGATGGAATTGGGAAATCAATCCGGAATTGACCGTTACCTTTTTGGTCAAATTACTGGACTCTCAACTACTGATGTTGGGAGTATGGTAATTTCATCTGCTTTAATTGTTCTAATTTCCTGTCTGTTTTATAAGGAAATACTGGTAACTGGGTTTGACCCCGGATATGCCCGCTCCCTAGGTCTTCCAGTTGATTTTTTACAATATCTAATTTGGATGTTACTAGCTTTTTCGATCATTACCTCACTTCAAATAGTAGGAGTAATTCTTGTTTCTGCATTGTTGATTATTCCTGCAGCAACGGCCTCAATCATTACTCAAAAGATGAAAGCATTACTTGTCTGGTCGGCTTTTTTAGGTATAACCGCAGGGATCATTGGTTCTTATCTATCATTTCTCGGAAGCCGATTGCCAACCGGACCGCTTATAGTTCTGACTTCCACATTTTTCTTCTTCCTCACCCTTTTTCTCCATCATGAAAATGGGTTATTATTAAAATGGTTAAGATTTCGCGGTAAAAAGAAAAAGATTGCGCTGGAAAATACCCTTAAAGCGATTTATCAGGAATTGGAGAAGAATCATTTTTCAGAAGATACTGTGCTGCTCGGTAACTTGGCAAAAAGAAGAAGAATCAGTGTTCCTGAAGTTTATCAGGAAGTTGTATCTTTAGTGAAAAAAGAATATGCATTCATTAATCTAATTAAAAGTAAGACTCTGCCTGGAGAAAATATTATCTCTCTGTCTCCCAATGGATGGAGTGAAGCCTGTCGAATAGTGAGAAATCATAGACTTTGGGAATTATATCTCACTAATGAAGTTCAGTATTCACCTGACCATGTACATGATGATGCGGAAAAAATTGAACATGTTCTTGGAGACGAAACCGTTCGCAAAATTGAACGCATTTTATCTAATCCAACCCGCGACCCTCATGGGAAACTCATACCGAGCCAAAAAGATATTGAACAAGGATATGTTACGAAAAAATCGCTAAAGATTTAATATGATTGAATTTTTCCCACCCCTTGACATCAGGGATACATTTTGGATGCCATGGTCATCACCGGAGAGTGTTGCATGGAATGGCAAAATTGTGGCCATGGGTTTTATGGTATCTCTTTCCTGCGGATTGATAGGAGCCTTCATTGTGGTTCGAAAACTTGCTCTAATGGGAGATGCGATAAGTCATGGTATTCTTCCCGGTCTTGCAATTGCCTTTATTGCAACTCAATCGAAAGCTTTATTCCCTATGTTTATGGGTGCTTGCGGAGCCGGCTTACTTTGTAGTTTTTGCATCGAATGGTTAAACAAGAAAACACCTTTGAAATTGGATGCAGCCTTGGGTCTGACCTTTACTAGTTTTTTTGCAATTGGTGTTTTGCTTATTACCCAAATGGGTAGTAATGCACACATAGATGCAGAATGTTTGCTATATGGCGAAATTGGATTTACTCCAATATCTGAAATTCTAGTTTGGAAAGGGTTTGAAATAGGCCCTCGTCCACTAGTTACCATGGGTGGGGTGACCTTGATCATCATCATTTTAATAGCTGCCTTTTATAAACAACTTTTAGTCACCAGTTTTGACGAAACCCTGTCAGTTTCTCTCGGGCTTCCAATTAAACTAATTCACTATGGTCTAATGCTCATGCTTGCAGTCACAATAGTTGCATCTTTTGAATCCGTTGGAGTCATTCTTGTGATAGCTATGCTTATTTTCCCCTCCACCACTGCTTCATTTTTTTTCACAAGAATGCCTGCAATTCTTTTATGTTCGGTTCCACTCGCTTTAATATATTCATTAGGTGGCTTTTGCCTAGCTAGATGGTTGGATTGTTCCATTGCAGCCTCTATGGTCGTCGTGGCAATGGCTTGTTTTGGGTTTGCATGGTTATTTGGAATTGAAGACGGTATTTTTAGAAAAATATACTTTAAAAAGAAAGTAATATGAAAAAGACATTTTTAATCCGGACCAAAAAAAAGTCTCTGGAAATCCAGAGACTTTAAATTTTTATTTAAAAAAGAAATTATCCTTTCTTTTCTTTCTTTCCTTTTCCTTTCGCCATTGCAATTTTGGTGGCTGTTTTACTTTTGCAGTTGCAACCTTCAATCTTAACACGGTCACCTTTGGCTAGTTTCGTTGGACAATCAATACCATCCATTTTTGTTTTACTGCCTATTTGTACCTTCTTTTGACCACCTTTACCAGCAACAGTAAGGGTTTTAGACTCTTCGTCAAAACCAACTACTTTTCCGTGAATGGGTTTGGATGGACATCCAGCAAAAACGGAACCTGCGAATGCAAGAGAAGCGAGAATTGAGAATATTTTTTTCATGATGGGTAATGTTGAGGATTAATATTAAATAAAGTATACATTGAATATCCAAATACAAGATAGACAAGAAAGAACTTCTTAATATTACTAATTTTACAAAATAACCTAATTAACTTTCCTCAACCTAAGATTTTTCTTTTAAAGATGAGATTTTTGAAAATCCTCCTTTTCTTTCCATTTCTATCAGTGTTTCTGTATGGACATCCCATTCCAGACATACCAGTCATTGGTAAGTTTAATTCTGACGGTAATAGCTCTATTTATATCGAAATAGACACAAGAAGTTTTGCTGAAGACCCTGAGCAGGTGCCTTTCCTTACAAGCAGTGCTTTCGAACAACTTTCTGACTCAAACAAAACAGATCTTATTCTGCAGGCGAAAAGTATGATCGAAAATGCTCTTCAATTACGCTTTGGCAACAATGATTGGTATCTGCCTGAATTTAAATTTGATTTCGTGGAACAGGATGGGGGAGATTTAAGTGAGGAGAACATTTTAGTTTTACAAGGCCAGTATGATATTTCTCTCGATAATAACTCTGCTTTTTATCAAATAAGGTCACAGGACGAAGCTCCCTACGATCTAGTTTTTACGAATCAAATAAATGGGAAACCTCAAAGACGAGTAAATGTTCTTTTTCCTAATGAAGAAAGTTTTAAATTTGATCTTTCTTTTATTGACGAAAAATCGATTGCACAACACAAGGTTGAGCAAAAATCAGAATCAACTACTGAACAAGTGACACAAAAATCAGGATCAATTGCTGAGAAAAGTGTAGAAGAACGTAGGGAGGATGCCAGAAGCACCTTTTACTCTTTTGCCAGGCAAGGATTTGTCCATGTTCTCCCTTTTGGTCTTGATCACATCCTATTCGTACTTGGACTCTTTTTTCTTTCAAGAAAATGGAAGCCGATTTTATACCAAGTCTCCGTATTTACGATTGCTCACACTATTACCCTTGGGCTTGCGACTCTGGAATTAATATCAGCACCACCTCATGTGGTTGAACCCATTATAGCGGCAAGCATAGCTGTGGTAGCACTTGAAAATATTTTCTTTCCTAACTATCGACATTCAAGGTTGTTCATTGTCTTTTTCTTTGGCTTGATTCATGGTCTTGGCTTTGCCGGTGCCCTATCAGCTTTTGATTTGGATCCAACATCGCTGGTAATTGGGCTACTTGGCTTTAATGTTGGAGTTGAATTCGGTCAATTAGCCGTAATTATAATCGTATTTTTTTTAACTTTCTGGCTAAAAGATGAAGCAACATATCGAAAGATCGCAGTTGTTCCCTGTTCGATTCTCATTGCACTAATGGGAATTTATTGGACGATCGAGCGAATCTTTGTTTAATTTTTAAAAAGGCACGCCATAATTAAATAAGTTTCACTGGCTAAAAACTCTTGAACATTCCGTCATTTTAAAGTTTCTAAAGAGAAAGTCCCAATTCATGTTCAAAAGAATTCTACAATTCCTTTCTTTTCTTTCAACCCTGACAATAAGCGGTATGCCATTGGCCTTCGTTCAAGTGGGAGCGTGGTTAAATATGATTGATGAATTTTACCAGGAAACCCAGTCAATCAGTTTATCGTTAGAATGGACATTCAATGGTGATAACGCTTGTAGCGTCTGTCAATTTGTGAGCGAACAAACAGATTCAGAAAAAAAAGATTTAGCGTCCATAGAGATTTTTTCGCACAAATTAAAATTAGCGTCGGAAAATTCTGAAATTATTACTGATCCTGGGTTAAAAATGGTTGGAGAATTATACCCTCCTATCTGGCATATCTCCTCTACCTACGATCCTGCGAAACTCCCTCCTCCGCGGACCAGAGCGTAAGCATTCTCCTGTCGAACCTTACTTTCCACCCAAAGCGTGGAAAATTTTATATTATGTATTTTAAAGTATACATCTTGGTTCGTTTTTTTCAGCTACAATCAAAATTTCAATCTTTTTACTACAATGAAAAATTTATCTCTCATCTTTGCTTCCCTTATTATAAATGTCTCTGTTTCCACCGCCCATGAAGGACCCTGGACTGCAGCCCGGCCAGATGGACACGCACCTATTTCTGTAATGGGTGACCACATGCATGCCATGGGCGAATGGATGATATCCTATCGCTACATGACCATGGATATGAAGGGGTTACTCAAAGGTTCCGAATCGGTCACGGCAACAAGTCAATTAACTGGGATGACGAGCATGGTTCCCACAGAAATGACAATGGATATGCATATGTTTGGAACTATGCACGCCATTTCTGACAAATGGACTCTAGTGGGAATGCTGAACTACCTAGAGAATGAAATGAATATGATTATGCCAATGAATATGACCATGAATACTAAAAGTTCTGGTATCGGTGACTTAAAACTTGCAGGCTTATATGACATTGCGAGCTGGGAAGACGGAAGGCGTGCTCATCTCAACCTTGGAATAAGTTTACCAACAGGTTCAATTGATGAAAAATCAGGAAATAATATACTAGGATATGGCATGCAATTGGGCTCAGGTACATTGGATTTTCATCCAGCAATTACTTATCTTGGACAAACCGAAAATTATTCTTATGGAGTACAATTAGGTGGAATTATTCGAATTGGAGAAAATGATCAGGATTACACCTTAGGTAACAAATTTGAGGCGGCATTATGGGGAGCACGGAAGATTACTGATTTCCTGAGTGCATCAGCAAAATTTAATTATTCGAGCCAAAAGGAAATTGATGGAGCTCACAAAGGATTAACCACTATGCAAAAAAACATGAGCCCCAGTAATCAAGCTACTTCCCAAGGCCGTGATCTAACAACATTTGGCATAGGTCTTAATTACTATTTCCAAGACGGCGGACTGAAAGGCCATCGCTTGGCTGCCGAGTGGGAAACGCCTCTAGATCAAAAAGTAAATGGTGTCCAACTGGAGCTTGATTCCACTTGGACTTTTGGTTGGCAGTACGCCTGGTAATAAAAAAGTGTAAAAGTCTCAATAAATTTGCTTGTTAACTTAAAAGATTATCGATGAGTTTTTAAATATTTTCAGAGATCGAGCAAAGTACTAATGAGTGGCGAATCCAAAGATTATCCAAAAGGTATCGCCTCAAAAACTCAAAAGTTTGATCTCTGGAGAAATACTTGTAATAGCATCGTGGAGGCTAGTTTTGCCTCCACATGCCTGCTGGTTGCCATTCGATATTTCGATGCATCCGATACCGCAAAATCATTATTGGCCAGTGGAGGAGCCATCGGATTTCTTTTTGCACCTATATTTTTAATTCTTATTGGAAAGAGCAGAATACCAGTTAGCAAAATCTGCTCAGCCCTGATGGCGTTAACGGCTATTTTTATTTTAATCTCTGCTATATCACCCTCTGCTTGGTTTTATGTAATTTGTGTATTACTGGGCTGTATACTTGCTGTTCAGGTACCATCGATGATGATTCATATATACTCTAATAATTACAGCTCTAATGAAAAAGGGGGGCGAATTTCCGGTAACCTCATGCTTTCATCCGCGGCCGGGGGTGCCACCGCACTTTTTATCGGACTAATTCTGGATTTGGACCTTAGCTACTTTAAGTTTATAGCCTTTGGCACTTTTCTAATTTGCCTTGGCACGGCATACTTCCATCTGAAAATTCCATCCAAACCACTCGAATCAGATTCTCTAGGCTTATTCAAAAATCTTCTGCAGGCGACTAAAGATCGGCTTTTCTTATGGATGTTATCAGGATTGATGCTAACTGGTATTGGCGTCTTGTTGACGATACCAATTCGTGTGGAATATTTAGTTAATCCGGCTTATGGACTGAATTTCAGCAACACTATGGTTCTTTCTATTACAATGGTCGTTCCGCTGGTCACAGATATTGGCAGTACACCAATTTGGGGCCGGGCTTATGATAAGTTCAACTTAGCCTATGTAAGAACATCTGCAGACATTTTTTTCCTATTGGGTCTTTTTCTTTTCTTTCAGTCCAAAAGCCTTCCATTACTTTGCCTTTCATCCGCATTAATTGGAACAGGAATTGGTGGCGGCACAATGGTCTGGACATTATGGGTTACTAAAGTCGCACCTAAAGGAATGGAAGCTAGTTACATGAGCTTGCATTTATTTTTTTCCGGAACGAGAGGCTTACCAGCTCCTTTTCTGGGCTACTGGATTCTTATGAACCTGGGACCCCATGCAGTCTCATGGGGATCCGCAATATTAATCATGCTCGGTTGCCTTGTATTCATCAAGCTTGCATCCGATAAAAGATTAAGACCGAACTATTTATAAGCAAATGATCTCTAATTCTTCTATTGCTAGAAAATCATTATCAGTTTCTGTATAAATTCTACTCTGTGAATTTTTTTTGTCCCCATACTTGTTTCGTCTTTGCCTTGTTGATTGGCAGCTATCCTACTGTAGCCTTTTCAAAAGCAAAAACTGAGACCATTGACGAACTCGCACCCATGGTTGTGACTTCTAAAGGTGGATTCCCAGAGCCTTTGCATTCTACTGCTTGGTCGATTACTACCCTGCAAACTGATGCCATACAGAGGACTGCCAGGTCGTTGCCCGAAGCTTTATCTGGAATTCCTTCAATCATGGTTCAAAAAACCGCACTGGGCCAATCCTCACCCTACGTTCGAGGACTTACTGGGTACCATAATTTATTGCTTGTAGATGGAATTCGCCTCAACCATTCGGCTATGCGTTCGGGGCCCAATCAATATTGGAGTACGGTAGAAGCATTTGGAACGAATCAAATAGAGTTGGTTCGTGGTTCAAATGGAATTATTCATGGAGCAGATGCAATCGGTGGGGTTGTTAACATTGTTTCCAAAGAACCCGTTTTTTCAGATGATAAAGTATTAAAATCTGGAAATTTTTTGGGGCGATTATCCTCGGCTGAAGGATCATGGATGGCTGCTCTGAAAGGATCAGTATCCAGTTCGAAATGGTTCGGGGAAATATCTCATGCAGAGCGTTCTTTTGGGGATTTAAAAGCTGGGAAGGAAATTGGTAAACAAAGCAACACTGGATATGACTCACGCGGAACAAATTTCCGAGTTGCTCGAAAGCTTAATCAGGATGCAAAAGCTATTTTTGGAGTTCAGCAGACTTTTATGAATGATGTGCCTAGAACTCATAAAACTACAGACGGTTTAACTTGGATGGGACTTTCTCCGGGGTCTGAAAGATGGAGGCGACTCGATCAACAACGGAACCTGTATTATGGAAAACTCAAATGGCAAGACTTAGAAGGAGCGTTTGACAGCGGTATTATTACCCTAAGCCTTCATCAACATGAACAAGAAAGAAACCGCATGAAAGAAAGAACCAGTGGAGGAGATTTTCAGTTTTTTGACCTGAAAGACATGGGAATAAATGCGAGGTTTGAAACGGACGATCTTTGGGGCGGAATACTCTCCTATGGTGTAGAATGGCATAGAGAATCTTTGCTTTCGGGTGGTTATAAATTTGATGATAACGAAATTAAGTTATCTGATTTAGTTCAAGGTCCTCTTGCTGCAGATGCTCATTATAACAAACTTGCTTTTTATTTGAATGATTCGGTTAAGTTCGAATCCGGTTGGACTTTGGAACCAGGTATTCGTTTTGCTGCTATTAGGGCTGAACTTGACCGATATTATCTAAAAAATAATGATGTTTCGACTGTTCAAAATTCCGAAACAAAGAATTATGACGAATTAATTGGTTCCATACGGGCAAGTAAAAATTTCGGGGCAGACAAGTTTTTCTTTGTTGGGCTTTCTCAAGGATTTAGGCCACCCAGTTTGTATGACCTCACTTCAACAGACGAAACCAGTGCAATCGAAAAGCCTAATACCAAACTTGAACCAGAAAAATTCCTGCAAGCAGAAATTGGGACTCGGATTTCGGCTGGGGATTGGTCATTTTTTTCGTCTTACTATTACACCTGGATTAACGATATGATTATGCGCTCCCCTATTGAAACCGGTAAGTCAAATGTACTCAAAGCAAATGGAGATGGTTACATTCAAGGAGTTGAAATTGAATTATCATACGACTGGACCCAATCGTGGAAGTCCGATATTAGGCTCTCATGGATGGATGGTAAGATTGAACAATTACTTGATAATAATGCAACTGGTACTGTTAGCATTGATGGAAGAAACTATTCGCCAACCGACAGATCAATTACACGCTTAATGCCTCCCCAAATTTACTTTTCAACCCGCTTTACTCCCCAAAACTCCAACTGGTGGGCTGAATTCTCTGCACTTGCAGTCAGCAAAGCAGATAAACTTTCTCTCAAAGATGAAACCGATGGTTCACGAATTCCCAAGGATGGAACTCCGTCATACTTGACATTTGGAATTAGGGGCAGTCGAAAACTTACTAAAAATTCATCCCTTTATATTGGGATAGAAAACCTTACTGATGAGGACTACCGTGTGCACGGATCAGGTTTGAATGGAAGCGGTCGAAATTTTATTATCTCTCTGTCTAATAGGTTTTAGGGATACCCAGTAATTGCCCAACCTTCTAAAATAAAAATTACACAGAAGTTGAGTTTTGGAGTGCAACATATTGTCATTATGATATGATGATTATCAAGTTATGATAAAGATTTTACCTTTTGTTACTTTCTTTTCACTTTTTTTGCCCTTAAGTGGAGAGTTGTTTCATGATTCATTTTTGCTCTCTCCCCAACAAGTTGCCAAAGAAGCCGCTGCCATAGATCAAATTTTAGACAATGCCCACCGCAAGCATAATCTAGAGATTCCCCAAATTTTAAATGATGGGCAACTGCTTCGTAGAACTTACCTAACAGTTGCAGGAAGGATTCCATCCTTCGAAGAAACTACCGCGTTTCTTAATAATAGAAACGAGGATCAAGTAGCCAGACTTATTGATTATCTCTTGGTGTCTCCTGCCTACGATAGTCAAATGTTCAATTGGTGGGCCGATTTGCTCAGGTTGCAGACTCGAATGCGTGGCGGCAATCAAATCGGTGCAGGCGAAATTTACAACTACTGGGTTCGCGAACAGATAAATCAGAATATCCCTTACGACCAAGTGGCTTTCTCTTTGATCACTGCGGAAGGATACCCCTGGGAAGACGGTGCAGCTGGGTACTACCTCAGAGATGCAGGTATGGAACTGGACAACATGTCTAATACCACGCAACTTTTTCTTGGAACGCAAATGGTTTGTGCGCAATGCCATAACCACCCTTTCGACAAATGGACTCAGCAAGAATATTACAAAATGGCTGCTTTTACATATGGGATTACTACTAGAATGGGTGGAGATCTGCAAAATCGTTTAAAAAATCACTTTGCTCAAGCGAACAAAGATCTTTCTCTTCAAAAAAGAAAGAAAAAAGCACAATCCAAGGAAAGTGCAGCATTGAAGAAGGCTCTTCAAGAGATGATTCAACCTCTCCGATATGGAGCACGGCATACAGAAAGATCACTCACTTTACCCCACGATTATCAATATGATGACGCCAAGCCTAAGGATCGAGTCTCTCCAGCACCTATTTTTGGAAAACCCCTTGAATTGGGTAAGACTAACGATAAGGTTAATGCCTATGGGAAATGGATGACCTCACCGGAAAATCCACGCTTCACCAAGGTCATCGCCAATCGAATGTGGAAAAAGATTTTCGGAAGGGGCTTGGTCGAGCCAGTTGATGATTGGCGTGATGATACCCAAGCTTCAATTCCTGAACTTCTAAACCATTTGGAAAAACTTATGGTCCGGGTTAATTACGATTTGAAAGAATTTCAACGTGTGCTACTAAATGTGAAAATATTCAATCGTGAAGCGGTAAACTATGAAATCGCCAATGATCAACCCCATTATTTCGAAGGACCAATCCTTGCCCGAATGTCCGCCGAACAGTTATGGGACTCCTTTATCTCTCTTGCAATACCCCACCCCGACGAAAGGATAAGGGATCCGAAAGTCATAGATAACAAACTCGAACGATTTGCCGAATATCAGGATAAAATTACAAACCTCAAACCTGGCGTTATGGTTTCACTTGCCGGAAAGGCGGCAAAGGCAAGCAAAGAGGTACTCAGCGAAATGGAGCGTATCCAAAATGACCTTCGGGAGGCGCAAGAAGCTGATGATCGAGAAGCAGTAGCTCGCTTACGCAGAGATTACGGGAAAGCCCGAAATCACCAGAGAAGCTTGTTTGCGAAAATAATTATGGGGGATGATTTCGACGTCCGCTCCCTATATAATCGAGGAACTTCCGGAATTGGAAAAGCAGATTCTCGATGGAAAGGTTATAATACCGGGTTGATGAGAGCCTCAGAAATCACAACTCCCGCTCCTCCTGGTCATTTTCTGAGAGAATTTGGACAATCGGATCGCGAAATTATTGAAAACTCAAGCAAACAGGCATCCGTACCACAAGCTCTTACCCTCTTAAACGGTGTGATTTATGGTGCTGTATTTAACCCTTTGTCTCCCTTATCTCAAAACTTATCCCAAGCTCATTCAGATGAAGAAAAGATTAAGATTTTATTTTTGTCTCTTCTCAACCGTAAACCCTCGAAAGATGAACTTAAAAATTGCCTTTCTGTAGTGAAAGCGAAATCTACGATCCCGCCTCCCTCCTTTAAGGTATCAGCTAATTGGTCTAAAACTAAGAAAAAGCACTACAAAAAGATGACAGAAAATCAAAAAAAAGCTTTAGCCCAAGCCGATAACCGTCGTTTCTTTGGGGTTGCATGGGCTCTTTTAAATACCCGACAATTTTCATTCGTTCAATAAAGTATCCTTCCTTCAAATCTATATCTACTGTGAATAAAACTTTTAATAATATCGGAGAACTTGAAAGACGGAGGTTCATGAGCTATGCAGCGAAAGGCTTTCTTGGTGTTAGTATTCTGCCCTGGGCCATACCGGAAAGATCATTCGGAGCTGGGCTCGGGTTAAACAGGCCTCTTAATACAGCACCAAAGGCCAAAAATGTTATCTACCTCTACATGTCAGGGGGCATGTCTCATATCGATACCTTTGATCCCAAACCCGGAACCGAAACCGGTGGACCGACTCAGGCAATAAAAACCAAATCAGAAGGGATAAAAATTGCAGAGAACCTTCCCCTGCTTGCAAATCATGCTGACAAGATTGCAATAGTACGTGGTATGACATCCACAAAAGGTGCACATCAACAGGGAAATTATTTTATGCATACTAGTTATGCACAAAGGGCTACTATTGTTCACCCGAGCATGGGTGCATGGATGACCAAACTAGATGGTCGATTCAATCCAACTCTTCCAGGGGCAGTCATCATAAACGGTGGCAGTCGACACCCTTTATCTGGATTTTTGCCTTCAACTCATCAACCACTCGCAGTTGGAAATCCAAATGACGGTTTACGAAATTGCAGGATGCTCAAGGGATTTTCTGAACAAGGCTTTGAAAAAAACCTCGACTTGTCCAATAAACTCGACCGAAAATTTGTTCAGAAATACGATCTGAAAAAAGTACATGCCTATACAAGCATGTACGAAGATGCTGTGCGCTTAATGAAAAGCAAAGATCTTAAAGCTTTTGATCTTTCAGAAGAAAAGGATAATCTACGCGAATCATACGGAGAAGATAATTTTGGACAGGGTGTACTTCTTGCTCGTCGTTTAGTGGAAAGGCAAGTTCGATTCGTCGAAGTTCAACTTGGCGGTTGGGACACTCATCAAAATAATTTCACCCGAGTTCCTGAGAGAACCGCTATTTTAGATCAAGCACTTTCCGCACTTTTGGATGATTTATCAAAAAGAGGTATGCTTGATGAAACTCTGGTGGTATTGGCAACGGAATTTGGCAGAACACCAATTATCAATGTGAATGAGGGCAGAGATCACTACCCAAAAGCTTTTTCATGCATGCTCGCTGGTGGAGGTATCAAAGGAGGACAAGTATGGGGGAAGACCGACAAAGAAGGAAGGGAAGTCGTTGAGCAAAAAGTTGAAATCCCAGATTTTAATGCAACTATAGCCTATTCGCTTGGACTTCCGCTAGATCAAATCATCTACTCTTCCACCATGCGGCCTTTTACTCTTACAGACAAAGGCCAACCAATTACTCAACTTATTTAAAACATCTGATTTTTATTCGAGTTTTTATCCATTAATTTTTAAACAGTTTCATTTCACCCTTTACCCAAGCGGTTTTTTAAGTTGATATAATTTTCTTAATTTACTGCACCACAACCTATAATATATATTATGATGAAGTACTTCGCGTTACTCGTGTTCCTGCTTCCCTTTGCTATGTCAGAAGCTAAAAAAGATAAACTAGATCCAGAAAATACCTTGATTATTGAACTCAAAGACGGAAAAGTTGTCATTGAATTATATACAGATGACGCCCCCAATCATGTTGAAAGAATAAAAAAACTGGCTAATGAAGGAAAATACAATGGTGTAGTCTTTCATCGAGTAATTGAGGGATTCATGGCACAGACTGGTGACATTGAACATGGAAATTCTAAAGACTTTAATAAAAGAAGAGTGGGTACTGGTGGTTCAGACCTTCCTGACTTAAAAGAAGAATTTAATGATCGTGAACACATCAAGGGAACCTGTTCAATGGCAAGATCATCAGATCCTGATAGTGCTAATAGTCAGTTTTTTATCTGCTTTGATGAATCCTCTTTTTTGGACGGACAATATACAGTCTGGGGACAGGTCATTGAAGGAATGGAATTTGTTGATAAAATAAAATTAGGTTCAAAATCCGACAATGGTTCTGTAGATGATCCTGATATTATGATTAATGTCTCTGTCGGGACAGCTGTAGACTCAAAAAAGAAAGCTGAAAAGGAATAACGGAAAGAATCCTGCCTTACAAAGAAGGTTCAATTATTTCATTGCAGTCGAGGTGGTAGAGCCCAACGAAGTATTCTTCGTCCCACCTTTCCTCTACAGTCAAGTTTCCCATCACCCTGATAACTTGATCCATTAGAACTTCAACTCCATTTGGGGCTGAAACGACTACCCATCCATTAGCTTCGGGACTTTGCCCAAAACAGCAACTCATTTGGTCTGGAAGAAGAAGAAATTCTTTAACTTTATTATTCTCATCAACAATTGTGGGAATCATGAACCCCTCAACTGCAACAGCTAGACCATTTTGATCCCTGATCAATTTTGGAACTCTTTTCGAATAAGCGGAAAAATCAAACTCCATGCCATCGTCTTCCCAACTGACTTCATAAGCAAAATTGGTTAAGTCCCGGAATGGTAAACTTTCATATCCACTATTCTCATCTAAGGGAGGAAGATTACTTACGATGCTTAATTCAGTATTATTTTGATCGTTTATTTTTCGAACGCCATTTACTACAAATCCCTCTTCTATTACCTCTTCTGAAGAAGAATTCAAATCTTTAAATTCATTGATTACACTAATTTCTGGTCCTTCAGAACTCACCATTATTTCTGAATTATTTAAATCATCTTCAACTGGTAATATGGGTTCGCCAACGATTGGTTGACCAATCGGATGAAGATTTTTTGAAATTTCTTCATTTTTTTCTTCGGTGCACGAAAAACAAAGAAAAACTAGGATTACTGAATACGGTTTAACGGGCATTAATAATGAATTATCTCAAAAACCATATGTCGCAAGCCCATACCTCTTTAAATTATTGAATATTATAGCTTAGGTCAATGAACGGAGATTCTTGCTAATATCTACTCGGTAAGCCAAAAAAGCGGTAGGCAGTGCACTTATAATTCCTAAAGCTAAAATGGATAAGAATACATAAATAAAAGTAAAATCGATCTTGAATGGCTCCAAAAGAACGCCCGTCTGCTCCCTGATAAAATGAGATGCCACACCATTCATTACAAAATAAATAAAGAATGAGCCCGTGGCTCCAATCAAAGAAATTATTATGGATTGCCCTAACACCACATTAGTAACAAAACTTCTTCCCGCTCCAAGGCATCGCAAAATAGCAAACTCTCGCCTTCTTTCGTTCATTGAATTTCTTAATACTGCTAGGATAATCAAACCGGCAACTAATCCGACCAGATAGGCAATCCACTCGAGTATTTTTTCGAACCAGGCTAACCGGTCAAAAAATTCTGCAAGAGTGGCCGCAATTGGCCAAGCAAGTGTTGCTTGATTGCCTTGTTTATTATATTTCATTTCTAATGCAAATCCGGCTGCTCCTTTTAGTTTTACCAAAACTGCACTAACTGAAGATGCATATTCTTTTGAATGCCCTTCCATGTGTTGAATTCCCTTGATTGGAATCCAGATAACTTTATCAGCAGGAGTCCCCGTGGGTTCCAATATACCTACAACCACATATATTTCATCATGTTTACTGTCTTCCCTAAAAGTAAGCCCATGGTATGGTTGAAAAGTATCCCCTATTTGAAGTTTCAATTTGTTGGCAACAAAATTACCGACAAGAGCTTCCCTTGCATTATCAGTAAATATACGACCTTTCCCCTGAACTTTGTATTTCTCTCCCTCTTTCCATTCGTGAACCTCAAACATAGAGGATAAAGTACCCACCAATCGATATCCCAACAAATTATCTCCAACCGCTAAAGGGTATGCTTCTTTTACACCGGGTGTATTCTTAATCATTTCATATTGATCCCAAGAAAGATTTCCAGGGGATGCCTCCAAATGAAAAAGAGCATTAAGTATAAGCTGTAATTTTGATCCGCGGGCTCCTAATACGGCATCAAATCCACCCGAAGATAAATTAAATGATTCTTGAGCACTTTCTTTTATTTTCCAAGTTCCCAAAAATAATCCACCTGCCATGGCAATAGTGAGGGATGCGACAAACGAGGAAAATCCAAATTGCTTGACCCCCCGAAAACAAAGAAGTGAAAACGAACGAAATTTATTCATATTACAAGCACTACAAATCCACTTCCGTGTTGTTGAAATTATTAATTTCTTCCCAGCTTAATTTTTGATTAAAATTATCGATGATTTTTGAATCATGGCTAACCACCAAGAGCGTAATATTTATTTCTTCACATAAATCCCGTAAAAGCTCCATCGCTATTTCGGCATTGTCTGGATCCAAATTACCCGTCGGTTCATCGGCAATAATTAATTTGGGGTGATTCACCATTGCCCTTGCCAGTGCCACTCTTTGTTGCTGCCCTATCGACAACTGATAAGGGTAATAAGACATTCTTTCCTTCAGCCCTACCCTTTCTAGTAATTCCACCGCTATATCTGTTTTCAAATTTCCGGAAAAAGACATCGCTATTTCAAGATTTTCGAGACATGTAAACCCCTGAAGCAAATTAAAGGACTGAAAAACATATCCAATCTGTGAAGCTCGAAGGGCGTCTCTCTCAGAGATTGACATTTTTCCAACATCCCTGCCCTGCAGTTCAATTAACCCACTGTCGGGGCTAAGAATCCCCGCAATTAGGTGTAAGAATGTTGTCTTTCCTGATCCACTTTTACCATGCATACCATAAAACTCTCCTGCATTAAGAGAGAATGTATGCACATCGATTACGGGTAACTTTTTCCCACTTGGTGTTGTATAAGACTTCTTTAGTTGCTCTATTTTAAGAACACTCATTTAAAATATTCCATCACACGAAGTGAGGAAGGCAAGCTGGATGTGTGAAAACGGTGCTTTTACAGAAAGCGATTAAACAAAATGATTGAGAGCTTGCACAACATTGAGGGCATCATTCCCAATACTTTCCATTTCATTCAGTATATCGACATAGATCATCTCTGCCTTTAAATTTTCTTTGTCCTGCATTCTTTTAACCGCATTTTTACGTAAGGATTTTTTGGAAACATCAATTCGATCTTCAATCGCTTCTGCTTTTTGTATATACGAAATACTACCATCCTTCAGATGAGTCTGATATAACTCCATAAAATCAAGGATTTGTTCAGAAAAGACTTTGATCTCACGAAGCATTTCCTGGGCTAATACTCGCTTCTTTCGATATTTTCGATGTGCTAGCTCAACGAGGCGGTGACAACAGTCGCCTATATTTTCAAGCGGCAAGGGGTCGGAAGCTAGTGCTTCTTCCCTTATATCCAAACGAAGATCGGTTTCTCTTTTGTTTCCATCCACACCATAGTAGTAAAAGTAATTTTCCGAAAGAATAGAAAGGGCATCCCGGTTAAAGTTCAGGGGCTTGGTAAGTAACCAAACAGGAAAAAAAAGATAAAACCAATACTTCATCTAAGAATTATGATCTAAGAGAATGAAACCATATTAGTAATAGATTGAGGAACATTCGCATAAGAACTAGCCAAATGATTCAAAGATTGATTACAAGTATGAATCAAAGCTTGGTATAAAAGATTCTTCAGAGCTTAATAGTAGTCAATTAAGTTAAAGTATCAATGTATGAAATTAAATAGACTCTGATTTTCCAGTATCTTTAACAAGGCGTTCAACGAGTTTTGCAATGCGAGGAGAAAATCCAATCAATAGTGCAATATTGCAAAGGTTGAACATAGTATGAAATAAAGAAAGATGCAGAGGGATATTTGTGTCAACTATTGACTTTTTAGCGGTGGCAATCTCTTCGGGACTAGGATCAGATTGATCTTCATACTTATCAAAATGAGATTCTAGCTCAGTAGATGTAACATTTTCCAAATATATAGATCCTTCCATAATTGAATCCACCATTGAGACGAAAGGATAAAATAGAATTAGCATCCAACAAGTACCAGCAACATTAAAAATCAAGTGGGCTCGAGCAGCTCTTCTGGCGGATAGCGTAGTACCTATGGATGCAAGCCAAGCAGTAATTGTAGTTCCAATATTTTCCCCTAGTACTATAGCAGCAGCGATTTCGAAATTAATCCATCCATTCACCGCAAGTATTATGGTTATTCCCATTGCAGCAGAAGATGATTGAACGATAATAGTCATAATAATTCCTATTATCAAAAAAATGATAATGGAACCGAATCCGTAACTATTTAACTGTTCAATCGTTGATTGAATTTCACGAACCATTTGTAGATCATGATGGTCAGAGCTTTGTAGAAGACTTTTAACATCTGGCACTGCATTTTTCAGTTCACTGAGACCAAAAAAGAGAAGCCCAAAACCAACGAGAAACTCACCTGTATGTTTAAATTTTGTTTTCTTTGAAAAAATTAATGGGAAACCAATACCAATAATTGGGAGTGCAATTTTCGATAGGCTAAATTTGCCAACAGATGCGATTATCCAGCCAGTTAAAGTGGTGCCTAAATTAGCACCCATAATAATTCCAATGGATTCGGTGAGAGTTAGGAGTTGTGCATTTACAAAACTAACAACCATGACAGTCGTTGCAGAGGATGACTGAACAAGGCAGGTAACGAAAAGACCTGTCAAGAGGCCATAAAATCGGTTTTTTGTCATACTTGCCATGATCCGTCGCATCCCGGCACCAGCAATTTTTTGTATGGCATCGCTCATCACACGCATACCATAGAGAAAAATACCTAACCCACCTAATATGTATAAAAAGTTGACTAAAACACCCCAAAAGTTGAGGTCACTCATGCGATAACAATATAAAAATCAAATCTCATTGAGGTTTCTTTGAGGGCGTTTGAGAATCAAAAATCAAAATTTAAGATAAAAAGAAAGGTCTATTATGATGAAGATGAAATTTTTAGGAGCAACCAAAATTTCAGAAATTAAGGGTAATTTAATCGAGGTTTTTCTTTAGGAAAGACTTCTTAAATTCTGGGGCGTGACGGATGTCACGACTTGTTGCTAAAAACACAGCTTCTTTTGAAATATTTACTGCATGGTCAGCAATTCTCTCAAGCGATTTCGAAATAAACAGGAGTTCAAAGATAGATGAAACCAAATGAGTATCTTTTATAACCAAGGCTTGACAGAATTGGTTGTTCTCAAGGTTCATAGCGTCAATCTCCAAGTCTTTGGTCCATATTGATTTCGCCTTTTCCTCATCGTACTCAACGAATACTGATAGTGCCTCCCTAAGCATATCTTGAGCAGCTTCTGCCATCTTCGGTATCACATGAAAATCATTTACAAGTATCTTCTTTGACCTTCTTGCAATGGACTTTGCCTCATCTCCAACTCTTTCAATCTCATGGCTTATTTTCATTGTGGTAACGAGAAGTCTAAGATCTCCTGCCACAGGAGCGTGAGTCGATAAGCAAACATTAACATCGTTTACTAATTCATTTTCAAGCATATCGATCTCCTTGTCTTTTGACCTTACCTTTCCGGCAAGTTCTGCATCTTTATCGATAAGTGCCTGTAAGGAAAGTCGGAGTGAGTCGATTGATAGCTGTCCCATTAGAAGGAGTTTTGATCTTACATTTTCAAGTATTTGCTCGTAATGTGTAGCCATGGATTCTGTTAACTAAAAGGTTCTAGTTATCCGAACTTGCCGCAAATGTAATCTTCGGTTTGCTTCATTTTAGGGTTAATGAATATTTTTTTGGTTTCATCGAATTCAATAAGTTTTCCTAAATAAAAGAAGGCGGTTAAGTCTGAAATTCTTCCAGCCTGTTGCATATTATGAGTAACAACTACAATCGTGTATTGCTCTTTCAGGCTAAGAATCAATTCTTCAACCCGAGCGGTGGCAACTGGATCTAATGAAGAACAGGGTTCGTCCATAAGGATTATCTCTGGTTCTACAGCAAGGGTACGGGCAATACAAAGACGTTGCTGTTGTCCACCAGACAATTCATAGGCATTTGCATTTAACCGGTCTTTAACTTCATCCCATAAAGCAGCTTGAATCAAGGAGTTCTCGACTATCTCATCAATTTTACGCTTACTCTTCACGCCCTGAATCTTAAGTCCATAGGCTACATTTTGATAAATTGTTTTTGGGAAAGGATTAGAATTCTGAAAGACCATACCAATACGCTTTCGTAATTCTATTGGATCTACAGTTTTTTCGTATATATCATGTCCTTCAACCACTACTGAACCCTTAATTATTCTGGCATTTTCTAGTAATTCATTCATTCGGTTGAAGCACCTCAATAATGTGCTCTTTCCGCATCCTGATGGACCTATGAACGAGGTTACCTTGTTGCGTAAAATTTCAAGTGAAATTGAGTTTAGAACTTCATTTTTACCGTATGCAAAACTCAAATCATTAACTTCTATGGCATTGAGTGATTTGGATGGTTTGTTTTTTTTCACAGTTGGTTTCGTAAAAGAAGTCACCAGTTAAACTTTCTGCGAAGGCGAGCACGAAGTACAAAAGACAGACTGGCGAGCATGAAAACCAACATTAAAAAAACAAAGGCTGTGCCGTATTGCATATCTATCGTATATTCATTTTGTGGAATCTTGGAAATAACATAAATGTGATAAGGTAGTGCCATTACTCCTTGGAAAAAGAAA
The DNA here is from genome assembly GCA_902580225.1 of uncultured Verrucomicrobiota bacterium. GTDB lineage: Bacteria > Verrucomicrobiota > Verrucomicrobiia > Opitutales > Seribacteraceae > Seribacter. The sequence goes on along the minus strand of CACHJU010000018.1, from coordinate 22,027 downwards.
TCTGTCCACTTTTCAAGACCTTCCCACGGTAATTCAGATCTCATTGCAAAAGCAGCTGTAAACATAATTGGTGCTGTTTCTCCTGCTACACGAGCTACGCCTAGAATTGAAGAGGTTAGAATTCCTGGCAAAGCATATGGCAAAACACTCGTCTTTATCATAGTCCATTTAGAGGCCCCTAGTGCTATTGAACTCTCACGAAAATCTTGAGGGATCGCACGTAAAGATTCTTCACTCGCAGTGATAATTATTGGTAGAACCATAAAAGCCAGCGTGAACCAACCTGCGATAAGAGAGACATTCCAGTCTAAGAAAATAACAAATAATCCCATTCCAAAGAGACCAAAAATGATTGATGGAACTCCAGCGAGGTTAAGGATTGAAAGCCGAACTAGAGAAAGGAACTTCCCGGTTTTGCCATATTCCGAAAGAAAAACAGCACAGCATACACCGATGATTAGTGCGATTAGCATAGCACCTCCGACTAATAACAAAGTGCCTGCAATGGCAGGAAAAATTCCTCCGCCCGAGTATGCATAGTCTTTGGAATCAACTGAAATCCTGAAACTTGAAGATATCCATCTAAGATCATCGCTTATTTTCTTCAGAAGATCGATAGAATTAAATTCATGGAGTGATTGGACTTCATCAATAGACTTGAAGTTATTTTCAAGGAATACGAAGGAAGAGGTCGATGGGTTTTCATCAAATTCTACAACTCTTTCTCTTAGGTTTTTATTTTTGGCTTCAAAAACATTCCATAATTTTGGTAAATTTTCATTAAGAAAATTGAAATAAGCTAAGTTGATATCTTCGATATTAGTCGGTGTAAGATTGTCAATTTTTGGATAATGGAGTGCACTAAAATAAGATAGTTCGTTATCGAGAAGCTTATATTTTGATTTTGCCTGATTTAAAAATGCAATAATGAAGCGTCCTACCAAATAGGGTATTTCCTCCTCGGAAACTTCAAAATCCGAAGCATGATTTGATGGATTTTCTAACATATCTAGCCAGAAGTTGAACTTTTCTTTTGCTTCCTTTTTTTCATTTTCAATATAATCGTGAAGCAAATTTTTTTGGGAAGAAGGAGATGGTGTTTCTGTTAAATCATTTAAATTATTTACCAGCCTTTCTTTAACTTCCTTAAATTGACTTTTTGTTATTAAAAGTTTCCAAGCAGCGTCTGATAGACTTCTTTTAAAGCTAAAATAATTTTCAGAACTAAGTTCCAATGTTTCACCATCATGTTCAATAACATGAAGTGTTTGTGGTGATTCGGTAAAGAATTCCCAGTTAATAAAACCTTCTTTATGGAATACTTTTCGAGAGCCCTTGGAAATAATGTCCCAAAAAATAAAACACGCACAAAAAAGGATAAAATAAGTTAGAACTCTGGTAATACAGAAAATTGTTTTCTCTAACATCATCACATTTTTTGATGAGGAAGAAGAATTATTCAATTTGTAATTACGTTTACTCACCGATGTTATTTATTTTGGATTTTGTGAGTTAAGTTTTGTGCAAAAAAGTTTATCCCTAAAGTAATAAGGAAAAGCACAATACCTACCATAAATAGTGCCCGGTAATGAATGCTTTCATATTCAACTTCCCCCATTTCCTGGGCAATAATTCCAGTCATGGTATGAACAGGTTCTGCTAAGACTGAAAATCCTTCTGTGAAATCTGGAATTGCAATTCGGTTTCCTGCACAAAGTAAAACCACCATTGTCTCTCCTATAACTCGCCCAAAACCAAGAAGAACTGCCGAAATCATTCCGGAGAGTGCAGAGGGAATAACAACTCGGAGACATGTTTGTAGCTTGGTTGCACCCAATGCAAAAGAGGCTTCTCGCAAGCGCAATGAAACATTGTTAAGGGCATCTTCCGCCAAGGAGAAAATTGTTGGAACCGCCATTAAGGCAAGGAGGCATCCAGCTGTGAGTGAATTTAATCTTTCATCAGCAAAAACTGTGATCCATCCTCCGAGCATTGAAATACCAAAAAATCCAATCAGAATTGAAGGGATAGATGCAATTAATTCAATAGCTGGTTTAATGAGTGATTTTTCTTTAGTGTTTGCTACCTGACTCACATAAATTGCTGAACCTAATCCAAATGGAACCGCAAGTAAAAGCGCTATCAGTGTAATGAGCAAAGAACCTGAAAGAAGTGGTAAAACACCGTACCAATCCTGTCTTGCACTGTTGGTAATCCAATCTCTTCCTAGAAAAAAACTACTGAAAGCATCTGCTAAAGGATACGGTTTTTCTGGGTTCCATTCTTTGATTTTTTTATCGAATAACTCAGTTGTGTTAAGATACTCGACAAATGCAATTTTGACTTTTCTAAAATCCTCTACTGATTTTTTTAAAGAAAATTTTGGATTAAAATTTTTAAAAATCTCTTCAAACTCTTGGTTCTGTTTCCTGATCAAAGGTTGATATGTAATTGAGTAGGATTCTACAATTTCAGTAGTTCGGTCGTAATAATAAAATGGGGCCAATGATGTGTCGTAATTAATCAAAAGAGCACTTAAACTTTTAGCTTCGTCCTCAAACCCTTGTCGGAAAAAATAATTTGACCACTTTTCAATTTCCCTTGAACTAAACTTTTTTCGTTTATCAATCTCATCCATTGAAATCGAAAAATCTTCTTCAGTTAGCTTATGTTTTCTAGCGATTAGTCTGAGCTCCTTAATTAGATTCTGGATTAGAATAAATTGTTTAGTTTCTGCAGCCATCTCCACAATATCTTTTTCATACTCCAGAAGGATTTCTTTGATGTCCTGAAAATTCCTCGAAAATTCTAAAAGTTTTTTATTCCTGTCTTGTGCGGATATTATCTCACTAGAGTCCGGTTCCATGCTTTCCGCATATTTGCTTTCATTTGCTAGAATATTTTCTAGATATCTGTAGATCAGAGTCTGGGAATCATGTTGCCCGGTTATTAGGGAAGAGAACTCCATTCCTGATTTTCGAAAAAGATCGAGCTCACTTTTATTTTGTCCAAAAAAACCTATCCCTTCTTTAAAAAGGAACGCGATAATCAGACTCAGAATAATAATCGATGTTACTGCACTGCTTCCAAAAATGGTCTTTATCCAAGTTTCTTTTCTTTTGCTGCTAAAACTTTTCTTGGATGAAAACATTAATCAATAAGTTAATAAGTGGAAAATTACAAAGCAATCGTCTATAGAAGAGAGTGTGTAACCTTTTTACAAAGTTGTTTGTTATATGAATTAAAATCGAGGCTACCGCAATATATTGATTTTAAAGCAGCTCAAATCAAAAGTCTGGTCAAGAAATCTTTAAGGAAAACCTTCTAAGGTTTGTTTATTGGCAATGTGAATGAAAAAGTGGATCCCAACCCCAGGGTACTTGTAGCAGAGACATGACCACCGTGAGACTCAGCAATATTTTTTACTATACTCAAGCCAAGTCCAGTACCTCCTTTTTCACGTGATCTACCCTTGTCCACCACATAAAACCTTTCGAAAATGCGAGTTAAATCTTTTGCAGGAATTCCAACGCCATCGTCTTGGACTGAACAAGTTATCCAGTCACTTCCCTGATCTTCATAAATTGAGGTTTTAACTTTTATCTGAGTGAAATCTCCGGCATACTTGAAAGCATTTTCAATAAGATTGCTAACTGCAGCAGCTACTTTAACTGCGTCAAAAGGAAATGCTTCATCTTCTGTACAAAGGTCAAAAGTCAGTTTATCCGTATCAACAAAAGTCTTGTCTGTGAGATACATTTCAACTCCAAGGATAATTTCAGACAATTTATTATTAGTCGGAGAAATTGCATTTTCGCTTCCTTCTAGTTCAGATAGGTTAAGCAAATCATCAATTAACGCCTGTAGGCGGAGTGTATTTTGATGGATTTTTTGGAGAAAGAGTGTCTTTTGTTCTGGGTTAATTTCCTCTTCCTCCATCAGGTTTTCACAGAACCCTCTTATTATGGTTATCGGAGTACGAAGTTCATGGGAAGCATTTGCCACAAAGTCTTTCCTCATACGTTCAGCTCGTTTAATTTGAGTTACATCGTGAAATAATAAGAGGATGTGTTTCTCATTGTTTTGCTGTAAGTCAGTTATGACAGTTGCCGTAATTTCGAAGTCATCATGACTGCCTTTACGATGAAGAGAAAATTCTGATTTCTCCGATTTTTCGTGGTTTTTGACACGATCTATCATTTCAAGCACATGGGCAGAGTCCAATACCGATTCGAGTCTCCGACCAACCAGTGATTGTCCTTCCGCAAAAAACAAGTCGGCTGAATCATTAGCAAAGGTGACAGTATGACGTAAATCTAGAAGGATGGCTCCATCTAAAATACCACCCAAGGTTTCGTTGAATTCGTTTATTCTTTGTGACCTTTCGGTTTCTAAAGAAGTTATTTTGCTCCTGTTTTCATCGAGAATTTTTTGAAAGCGATGTAGGGAAAAGGATGAAGAAAGAAAAAGCGATTTTTCTAGGATCAAATTATGACCCTTTTCCAAAGCGATAAGTATCTCTTCGATAATATTTTGAGTAACACGCTTTTGTGCCCAAAGAAAAAAGGCAATTAGAAAAAAAGCGACGGCGAGGAATGTCCACATTCCTTTATTATGTCGATTTTAAAAGAATCAATCCACAAGAAACTTGTAGCCGACTCCTCTAACGGTTTTAACAAATTCTCCCTTATCGCCTAATTTTGCACGAAGTCGACCAATATGATTATCAACGGTTCGAGTTTCTATTTCAGAGTCGTAATTCCAAACATTAACAAGAAGATTTTCTCTAGTTTGTACTCGTCCAATTCTTTCCATCATAAGGTGTAGCAAGCGAAACTCAGTATTTGTGAGATCAATAACTGACCCTCCGATTGTCACTTCGTGGGACTCAGGATCCAAGCTGATGCCTCCACCATTGAGTTTTCCTTGTAATGCTTCTTGCTTGCGAAGACTACGGCTAAGAATTGCTTTTATGCGGGCAACTAATTCGCGGTTATCAAATGGTTTGGTAAGGTAATCATCTCCGCCTCGGTTAAATCCTTTTATTCGGTCTTCAACTTCATTTTTTGCTGTTAGAAATAGAATAGGGACATGTTTCAGAACACCATCGACCCGAAGCATGCTACATAACCGGAAACCATCTAGTTCAGGCATCATTACATCAAGAATAATTATGTCTGGTTCAAAATCTCTAGCTTTACCGATAGCTTCAAGAGGATTGGTAATCCATGAGACTCGGTAACCCTCTTTACTTAACTTAAATTCAATCATTTCACAGATAGCTTCTTCGTCATCTATAATTAGCACTGAGTGAGAGCTGGCTTCGAATGTAGAGTCTTGGATCATAGTAGTTATTAAAAATTCCTAATTTTTATAACACGAAATCGTAACAATACTGTAACGGAGATAAAAAAGTTCTGTGACATTATTACTAAGTAAATAGGGTTTTTAAAAAGGAACATCAGTTTCGAGCTAGCGGCAATGAAAGAAAACCAGTACTTGAAATGATTTTCTGACCACCCGCACTTGTAAGGAAATCTAAAAAATCCTTTATCCTGCCTGTCGGTTTTCCATTGGTTACACAAGAAAGTGTCCGCGAAAGCCCGTTCGTTGGTTTGTGGTAATTAGCACTTGGTAGATCTCCTTCTATTTCGAGGGTTTTTATTCCTTTAATTTGAGTAAAAGCTAAACCAGCATAGCCGATTGCATTTGGATTATTTGCCACTTCAATAACAATCTGCTCGTTACCAACCATCTTTTGAGTATTAATTCCGTAATCACGGTTTGAAAGTACCTCTCTTTGAAAAAAAGAGTATGTCCCGGAAGATGTATTACGGGTATAGGCTGATATTATCCCGCTACGACCCCCTACTGAGCTCCAGTTGGTGACATCTCCAGTAAAGATTCTCTCGAGGTCTTTAGCCGACAATTTGTAAAGCGGATTTTTTGCATTTGCTATGACTACTACCGCATCCATGGCAACAACTGTTTGGTAAAGGCGTACTCCATTAGCACCGGCTGAGGCTCTCTCCCTGCCTTTTACATCTCTACTAGACATTCCAATGTCCGCGGTGCCATCAATAATTGCTGAAATACCGGTTGATGTACCTTCCGCTGCTATCTCAAAATGTGTTCCGGGAAATTCATTTGTAAATGCCTCTGCTAATTTGGGCATCATTTTTGAACCTAGAGTATCTGAACCCTTAATTATAATCTTTTGCTGGCTGTGAAGTGAAAGACAAACCGTAAAGAAAATTACGCAGATTTTGATCATATGATTTTATTATCCCCTTAAAGTTTCAACACGCAAAAAAAAAGTAAGCAGATATTTAAATATTTACTTTAACAATAATAGAAAATTGAAATACAAAAGCACAAATGTATTTGAAAATTAGTTTGCTGAAAGAACCTCTAAGGAGGTTGGTTTTCGAATTCTGCTTGGATGATTATTTTTTAAAGAAGAGAAATTTGCACGTGAACGGTAATTTGATTCGTTAAGTAATTTCATATTTCTGCAGAATTGTTCGTAACTCAAAATTCCCAAATGACCGTTCTTTTCTTCGACAATTGCTGTGTTTGATTCCACCCAGTCTCCACTGTTTAGATAATGGATACCTTCGATAATTCGGTCTGCAGCAACATGGATATGTCCACATATCATTCCGTCGCATTTGTGCTTGCGAGCCATGTTCGCGAGACTGTCCTCGTAGCGATGCACATGATTAACTGCACTTTTAACTTTTGCTTTCGCCCATGCACTCAGTGAAAATGGCTTTTTACCGCGAAATTTACGATATTTATTATAAATACGGTTAAATCGCATTAGGTTATTGTAGCCAATGGATCCAATCTTCGCGATCCACTTCCTTTTAGTTGAAAAACTGTCAAAACAATCACCATGCAGAACAAGATATTTTTTTTCTTTTCCTTTATGGATATATTTTTCACATATTTTAATGCGGTCAAAAGTAATGGGGAGAATTCGTGATAAAAAATCATCGTGGTTACCCCGCAGATAGATGACTTTAGTCTTCTCCTTCTCCACCATTTTAAGAATTAGTCGTACACATCGAGTGTGTGCTTTTTTCCATTCCCCGCTACCTTCCAAGGCCCATCCATCAATGAAGTCGCCGTTAAGTACCAAAGTTTTACATGAGATATGCGAGAGAAAATGATTAAGTTTTTGAATTCCGGTTTCCCGCATTCCCAAGTGAGTGTCAGACAAAAAAACGGTTCTATATTCGAGTTTAACTTTTTTCCGCTTCATCAAGCTGGGTGTGGTTGTGAACCAGAGCTAGAGGAAAAACTTTTAACCTGATTTTCTTTAACCTGTTGCAGAATTTCCAAAAGATCTGACTGAAACTTTTCAAGAATCTGGTTCCAGTCTGCTTTATCCGTTGATCTTCTGGCTGCTCTTTTAAATTCTGACAACTCATCTCTTGATTTACTGAGGATTCTTCCAAGATTTACTCGTAGTTTCTCTTCATCATTCATCGATGCGAGGTATCCATTTACTCCTTCAGTAATAAATTCAGAGGGTGCTGCATAGTCATATGCTACAACGGGAGTTCCCGAGGCCAATGCTTCCGTGACCACATTTCCGAATGTTTCAGTAACGCTTGCAAAAAGAAAGACATCGCCGGATGCATAATGCTCAGCAAGTGCCTGCTTGGAAAGGCATCCCGTGAATCGTAATTTTGTGAACTTTTGCTTTAGTCTATTAAGTTCTGGTCCGTCTCCTACGATTACGCCTGCTTGAGCTTTACCTGTCTCAATCATTTGCTCTGCCAGGGAACAGGTTAGATCAAGATTCTTTTCCGCTGCGATTCTTGAAACGCTAACGACTACGTTATCTTCTCTTGCGACTCCCCAATTTGATCTGAGCTTTTCAGATCGCTGTTTCGGTGAGAATAATTCCCGGTCAACTCCGCGGCTTAGCATGCGAAGGTTATGGTAGCCTTTGTTCTTTAGCTCTTCGATCATCCAATCAGTTGGGGCGAAAGTGGCGGAAGTACGATTATGAAACCAACGAAGGTATCCATCGACGAGTGGTTGAATCAAAGAGATTCGGTAGTGTTTTAGATAAAGGTCAAAGTTAGTATGGAATCCCGACACTGTAGGGATTCTTAATTTTTTGGCTATTCGCAATGCTGAAAATCCTGCCGGACCTTCGGTGGCGAGGTAAATAATGTCGGGCCGTTCTATTTGCCAGAGATCACGAAGTCGGCTGGCACACGGGAGGCCAAATCTGAGCTGTGGGTAGTTCGGGATAGGGCAACTTGGAAGATCTATCTCTTGCCAAGGTTCGTCAGCTGCCCCCTTGTAAGCTCGTTTGGGGCGGAAAACCTTAACCTTTGCACCAAGTGAGGATAATCCCCTGGCCAATCTGGCGAGAGTGAAAGATACACCGTTTACCTCAGGAGGGAAAGTTTCAGTTAACAAACATACCTCCATGCCGCCACATTTTTGTCCCATTATTGAATATTAACTTAGTTTTGCGCCAATTTCCCCCGTAGAATGTAATGATTTTTGGTAAATTGGGTGTTCCACGCATTACAGATCGTAGATGATTGCATTTAGCTGAATGACTAAATATAAGGACCTTCATGAATAATTTATTTAGAGCATTGGGAGATCGTAACCGCTTTCGGATCGTGGCTTCGTTACTGAAAAGAAAAGAGTTGTGTGTATGTCAAATCCATGAATGGCTTGGCGTCAGTGGAGCCACGGCTTCGAATCACTTGAACGCCCTAGGCAAAGCCAAAATTGTCAAGAGTAGGAAAGATGGGAGATGGGTCCACTACTCACTCGATCAGAAAGATGAGGATATCAACTCCCTAATGAAATGGATAGAAAGAAAAATTTCAGAAGATTCAGAAGTACTGGAGGATCTGAAAAGATTGGATAAAGTAACTTCCTGTACCCCGATTGAACTAAGGAATCGTCAGAAAGAAAAACAGGCAACCCTTTCGTGTTGCTAAGACTAAAGTAAATAAAATGACTGAAAAACTAAAACTTCTTTTTCTTTGTACGGGTAATTCCTGCCGTAGTCAGATGGCTGAGGGATGGGCCCGTCACCTTAAGGGAGACCATATTGAGGCATTTTCGGCCGGTATTGAAACGCACGGGCTCAACCCGCACATGGTAAAAGTAATGGCGGAAGTGGGTGTGGATGTGACCGACCAAAAATCAGAAAATATTCGCGACTTCGCGTATACACAGCTCAATGTGGTGGTCACAGTCTGTGGGCATGCTCACGAAACCTGTCCTGTCTTTCCCGCAAATTGTAAGGTGGTACATAGTGGATTTCCGGATCCCCCGAAGATGGCAAAGGAATTGGCCGAACAAGGAGCAACCGAAGAGGCTCAACTGGATTGTTATCGAAAAGTGCGCGATGAAATCAAAGACTATATCCTTACACTACCCGAATCTTTAAATCTCTAACTTATTAAATTTTATGAAATCGAAATATTTAGCTGAATTTCTTGGAACGGCTTTTTTATTTTGGGCTGTGGTAGGTTCGGGAATTATGGGCCAAAACCTGAATCAAAATGATGCGGTTACTCTTTTAGCCAATACATTTGCAACCGTTTTTGCTCTTTATTTTTTAATCACTTGCCTGGGGGATCACAGTTCACATTTCAACCCAATAGTTTCTCTGGTGATGCGATTGCGTGGGGAGATCAATACAGCTACTTTCTTAGTCTTCAGTGTGCTTCAAATTGCTGGAGCTATACTTGGTGTAATCTTAGCCAACTATCTTTTCGATTTGGACCCTCTTCAATTTTCTGAAAAAGCACGATCAGGCACCAATTTGTTCGTAAGTGAAATAGCCGCAACCTTCGGCTTACTACTGGTCATTCTACTTTCCTCTAAAGAAAAAGTCGCAGCCACCGTAGCTGCATACATTGGAGGAGCTTACTGGTTTACTTCCTCCACCTCATTTGCCAATCCGGCAGGAACGATTGGTCGATCGTTCTCAAACACTTTTGCGGGTATCTCACCTAGCGATATTCTTCACTTTTGCGTAGCTCAACTCATTGGGGCACTCCTTGCTCTTTTCGTTTATAATTCTTTTTTTAAAAAACCTGAGTGACTGCACAAAAAGATGATTTAGGAAAACCGATTCCCAAAGCTTTTTCTCAATTTCAATTTTTGAAGGATACTTTCCTTTGTTCCTTGGTCGCTTTTGGCGGACCCGAAGCTCACTTGGGAGTTTTTCTTGACCGCCTGGTGCAAAAGAAAAACTACCTATCAGAGAAAGCACTTCTTGAATGGATGGCACTATGTAGTTTTTTGCCCGGTCCCACAAGTACTCAGGTAATTACTGCAATTGGGTTGGAGAAAGGTGGACGACCACTCGCCATCCTTACCCTTCTGGTCTGGGCCATGCCAGCTCTTTGCTTAATGACATTGATTGCCCTGATTCCAGCTTTAATGGACAAGAATCACTTTGGCAATATAACTAGTTTTCTCGCTCCAATGGCAGCCGCTTTCGTTGGATGGGCAGCCTGGGTGCTTGGAAAAAAAGTTGTAATTAACCCACTAAGTTTTGGGTTGTGGGGCTTTGGGTTAGCTATTGCTTTATTAAGCACAACGCCTTGGGCTATTCCCGTAGCGTTTTGTGTGGGTGCTGGGTTATCCATTCTCCTCTCGCCTAAAACAGACCAGTTCCAAAGCCTGCATGCTGGCAAATTTTCTGTCCCATGGGGAATATTTTTTCTATTCATTACCTTGCTTTGTGTCGGGATCATTTCCTCCTTTTTTTCAGAAAATTCTCTTTGGGTAACCTTTGAGCGCTTTTATCGGTACGGATACTTAGTATTTGGAGGTGGTCAGGTGGTGGTTCCCATCATGCAGGGGGAGCTTGTAAATACAAGTGCCCTATTGACCCAAGATGAATTTCTTGCCGGATTTGGTTTGGTTCAGGCTCTGCCAGGTCCAATGTTTTCATTCGCTGCTTATGCGGGTGGTTTGTGCGAGCAGCAAAATGGTATCAACCGTCAATTACTCAGTGCAATGATCGCTGGATGGGCTATTTTCATTCCGGGCACCCTGCTTCTTTTCTTGGTTCATCCATTTTGGGGAAAATTAAAAACTTTACCCTGGGCACACCGTGCACTCCGTGGCATAAATGCAGTGGCAAGTGGTTTAGTATCAGGAGTATTTATAGGAATTTTAATAGACATAAGTTGGACTCCAATAGAAATAGCCTGTTTTATTATTTCACTTGTCTTGTTAATCTCGCGTAAAATTCCCGCTCCTTTTATCGTTGTTATGCTCGGACTATTCTATTTGATCGTTTCAAATTTGATTTAAAGACATAAGTCTTTCTTTCTACCCTTATTTTTTCTATTGAAAATCATGCGTACTCAGCAATTTGCCTTAAAAACATGATAAAGCCATTTGAACCAGATCAGGTAAAAACTTTTCGCACACCAAAATACACAGGGATTACCCTTTCCTTACTGTCTATGTTTGTACTAACAGCTATGTTTGCTGTGTGGAATCAAATAACACCCCAAATTTCCTATGAATCTACCTTAAATATTCTTTGTGAAAACTCTTTAAGAAATCCATTGGAAAATTCGGCAAAAGAATTTGAAGAGGAATTAAAAATCAAAATTCAAATCTCTTATTTTAAAAATTCCAATTCATCCCTTAACAAGAATGCAAAAAATGCCAACCTCATGATTTGTTATAACAGGGAGGAAAAAGATAGGAGGTCTCCAAAAATAGAAAAGGCTGAAACTTTTACCATAGCCCATGATTCAATTGTTTTTGCCTTACCTAGAAAATTCAAACTGGTGACTAAAAGCTTTTCTGAAATTCTTGACTTAAATATTACCTTTGGTCTTTGCTATCCGGATTCGAGACCTTGGAATAAAATACAAAAAATTATTAGTCACAATCACTCTGAAAATTCCCAATTCAAATTTTTTGAATCTGAGATTGAGCTTGTTTCTAGCCTTCAAAAATCCAACCAATTCATGGGTGGTTTTTTGAGAAGAAGTATGGCTATTCAAAATGATTTTCAAATTTTACAACTAGAGGAATTAAAGAATGAGAAATTACCTATTTTATGCAGTATCTTAAGCCCTGAATCGCACTCCGTTGAATCCTTTAAATTTATTCGGTATCTCACCTCTCCCTCAAGGGGAAGTAAACACTTTTCCAATTTCAATTTTTTCGGTATCAACGGAGATGATTGGGCAGAAATTCCTTCAATCTCGATTTTTTGTGAGCCTTCATTTGAGGAAGCTATTAAATCAAGCATTCTTTCTTTTAATGAAAAAGAAAAAATCAAATCAGAAATTTTATCCACTGAAAAAGAAAAGATTCTCTTTTCTTTAATCTCAATTTCGCAAAGTAGTGCCCAAGCAATAATGCCTGACCTCCTTATAATTTCCACTTCTACTGAGAAGAAAATTTCTCCAAATTACGAACGGTTCAATTCGAATGATAATTTTAAAAAAATGCATATTTTACTCTATCGTAATTCAAAAAATAGGTTGCTGTGTAAAAGACTGATAAAATTTATCCAATCCACATTATAACTTAAACATTTTTTGCACCGCATGTTTGCAGTTTTTATAAAAACATCTTTTCTATTAGTAGATGATTTTTAAATTTGGTATTATTTTTGGTCTATTCTTGGTTCATAATGTTTTTGCTGACATTGTTGATACGAAGCAATGGAAATCAAAAACTCCTAAAAGCAAAGATGATTTGCTTAACATCCAACACCGACTCCAAGAGCTTTTGTCAGAATCCAAAAAGGCACTTGTTTCCATAGAGACTAGCGATGGTGTAGGCAGTGGGGTTATTATATCTGAAGATGGACTTGTTTTAACAGCAGCACATGTCATTGGAAAAACCGGGCAAAAAATAAATATTCGTTTAATCAATGGTAAAAGGATTCCGGCAATCAGCTTGGGTGGATCTGAAATTTCTGATGCCGGAATGGTTCAAATTACCAAAAAAGGTAAATGGCCATACTCGTCAATTGCTTCCATGAATAAATCATCACCCGGAGATTGGTGCTTTGCAATTGGGCATCCAGGTGGTTTTGATAAAGATCGGGGAGTTGTTGTGAGATTAGGGAGAATAATTTCAAAAACTGAAGATACTATTCAATCAGATAGTCGCTTACTCGGTGGAGATTCCGGCGGTCCTCTTTTTGATTTTGACGGAAATGTAATTGCAATCCATAGCCGAGTTTCCAAAGAACCTGATCAAAATTTCCATGTTCCAATAGAGTGCTACCACATCAATTGGGATTTTTATAAAGAAAAAGAAATCCTTACCTTCGAAAAACTTCAAACAAAAGGATTCCTCGGAGTGGCATGTGAAAAGACCAAACTAGGTCTGCAGATAACAAATATTGTTAAGGGAAGTGCAGCCGACAACATCGGCTTAAAGAAAAATGATATTTTAATCTCTTTGGATGGAGAAATTCTTGATTCAAGAGAGGAGTTAACCATATTAATCTCTTCCAAGCAACCTGATGAATTGGTCTCACTTGAATACAATCGTAATGACTCTCAAATTTCAATTAAGGTGCCGTTAGGAGCAAGGCCCGAGAAGTAAAATCGTAGTATGAGAATTATTTTTTTTTATTCGGTTTCTATTTTTTTATACCTTACAATTAATGGTGAAGAGGATTTCAACAGTTCTCATTCTCTTCTACCCGAATTCAGGCTTAATGGAAAAGCTGTTCAAAAAGTATTTGGAAAAGCCAAAAACATTGCTTTGGATACCACCGTTCGCCTACTTAGAAATGAAAAAATGATCGCACTTGGGGGAATTATTCACCCAGAAGGTTACATCCTAACTAAAGCAAGTTCCTGTGTCGGAGCACGTGAAGCAGAAACTTATGACGGAAAAAAATATGCCTTAAAAATAAAAAGGAGATATGAGGAAAATGATCTCGCCATCTACCAGCTGATCTCAGATCAAAATTCCTTTCCTTCCCTTAATTGGGAGATGGAAAATAATGTGACTGAGGGGAGTTGGGTCTTGGCAGCATATCCTTCTTTGGAAGAAATTAGGATCGGGGTTAAAAGTGGTAATTCAAGAAAAATTGACCGGGAAGGAGGAGTCATGGGAGTTCTCTTAGTAACAGATCGTTCAACATTTAGGGGTGTTGAAGTTTCTGAAGTTGTTCCCCAAGCCGCTGCTTTTCGGGCAGGTTTAAAGGAAGGTGATATCATAACACATGCGGATGACAGACGAGTCAAAAACCAAGATATGCTCATAAAATTAATTGGTAAAAAAGATCCCGGCGATGTAGTCAAAATCAAACTGATTCGAGAAAACATTTCAAAAGACTTTTTGGTAACACTAGGTCATAGATCAGTGACTTTTGATCTGTTCAATCGCAATCTTCAAATGAGCGGACCCGTCTCCAAAAGGAAAGATAATTTTTCCATGATCTTACAGCATGATTTACCCTTACCAAGAGAAGCCATGGGCGGACCACTTTTTAATTTAGAAGGAAACTGCATAGGGTTTAACATAGCCAGAGTAGATCGAGTAACTACATACTCATTGCCAAGCACACTTTCAAAAAAACTTGTCGATCTCTATTTAAAAAATATCACTAAATTATAAAAGGGGATATCCAATTACCATACGAAATCCGATTTCTGAACCTCTGTAAGAAGGTTCATAACTAAATCTACTCGCAGAACGACATTCTTGAGCGGTACGATAAAAACTTCCTCCGCGAACAACTCGACGACTTCCGTTAAAGGGTCCCAACGGGTCAACAGATTTTGACTTTGAAGGATAGGCAGAATAAAAATCATGACACCATTCCATAACATTTCCATGCATATCATGGATACCCCATGCGTTTGGTTCATAAGGTGGATTTTCAATGTTGATTGCTGCTACTTTTTTACGGTTTATCAACATAACTTCTCCGCCTAAAACATATTCAGGTCTAGAACCATTCAAACAAGCATTTACTCCAGATAAGCGATTTCCACTTCCTAGTCCACAGATTCCCGATGTTCCTGATCGACATGCGTATTCCCATTCCGCCTCCGTGGGTAATCGATATATCAAACCTTTTGGCAATAAACCTTTTTTATGGGCCTCAGTTGTTCTTTTCCAACAGTAAGCTACAGCCTGTGAATGAGAAACATGAGTGACCGGGTTTTTTTGAACAAGGAGTCCACTTTTATACACACCAAATTCTTTATTCAGGTGATTAATAATGTTATAAAGTCTGGAAAATTTCTTTTTATTTATTTGATATTTTTCTCCTTTCACTTTTTTTATTTCCCAATTCCCTGATCCTGAGTTTTTTTGTACTTCTTCTAAAAAGAAAGTTTTTGAAGATGTTTTTTGTACTGCTGTTGAAATTTCATAATCTATACTTTCTCTTGGTTGATGGAATACCTCCCACCATACTCCTCGACCAAATCCACTTATTTTTGGTTGAGAGCTAAGTTGAGTTCCATCAGAAAGCCTAAAAATTGGGTGATGCACATCATTAACTTTGTTATGAACTATCGATTCAATAATTGCAGTTTCTCCTTTTTTTGCCTGACTTTCATGTCCAAAATTTCTTTTAAACTTAATTTTTTGCCCAACATTATAATTTCCAGTAGTATCGAAAAAACCAGAATGTCTCTGAAAGATCGTAAATGTATCCTCCGTAACCTCATTTACAATATGAACATCATTTGGATCCGGATCATTTTCATGATGTCCAGACAACCCGGCTAATCTTACAAATGTTCCCTTTGATAATCGATGGGACTTTGATTCTATAGTTATAATATTTCCTTTTCTAGTTGCACGCGTTATAGTGGCAGAAACTATCTTTTCATAATCTAATATTGAGAAATGTCCGCTTGAAAAATTTTCTCCCACACAAATCTGTTGTAACTCTTCACTTTTCAATTCAAATACCCGCTTTCCTCTTCTTAAAATCGGAGGTGTTCCTACATTCCATTCTTCATTGGTTA
Source organism: uncultured Verrucomicrobiota bacterium (assembly GCA_902580225.1). Classification (GTDB taxonomy): domain Bacteria; phylum Verrucomicrobiota; class Verrucomicrobiia; order Opitutales; family Seribacteraceae; genus Seribacter. The sequence continues at coordinate 6,047 of CACHJU010000018.1, read as the reverse complement.
TTTCAAACTTACTAATCCAAAAAGGTTTCGTTATTTGAACCAAATGTTGTTTTTCATCAATATTCCTTCCTATTTCATTTTGAGGGCTTCCCATTGAAAATTCTCCCGGATTGATCAATATATATTTTTTCGGATCGATAAGTTTTTTCACTTCTTTTGCATTTACCGTCTTAATTGGCTCACCAGTAAATGGAGTATACTTATTTAAAACCAGTTCATGGTTATCATAGTTATCTGAGCAACCCATAATTAATAAAACAAGAACCAAACAAATGGTAAAAATCCTCATGCCCTACCGCTTTTCATTCATTAGCTGAATTAATTCAGGGGAAGTTTAATGAAAAATGTAGTTCCCTTGCCCTCTTCAGTATCAAACCAAATTTGACCGCTATGAGATTTGACTATTACATTGTGGGCAATTGCCAGTCCTTGACCGGTGCCCACACCCACTTCCTTAGTTGTAAAAAATGGTTCAAATATACGGTTTTGGACTTTCACGGGAATACCGCCTCCATTATCATTGATAGCAATAACCACACATTTCGCTTTTGCATAATGTTTGGTTGAAACATTTAAATTTCCTTTTTTACCATTTTTAAAATGATCCCTGATCGCATGAGCTCCATTGACAACAAGATTCAAGACTACCTGGTTGATTTCGCCAATATTACAAGGCACGAAGGGTAAATGTTCATCTAGTTCTAATTTAACCTCCGCGTGGTATTTCCACTCATTGGTCGCAACCACAATTGTAGATTGGATCGCCTGGTTGAGATCACTCGGCTTTTTAATGGATTCCGCATCCTTGTAGGCAAAATTTTTCATCGACTTAACAATCGTGGTTATTCTGCTTATTCCTTCTTTTGCCTGGTCAACCGCCTCCGGGGCATTCTCGGCAAGAAACTGAAGTTCTTTTAAATCGGGTGCAGTTGGCTCTCCTCTCAGTTTAGATATGAACCCATCCACTGCATCCTTTAGAAATAAGATGTTGTCATTTGCAAATTGTGAAGGTGAATTAATTTCATGTGCAATTCCAGAGGCTAATTGTCCAACCGCTTCCATTTTTTGTGCATGCACTAATTGAGTTTCCAATTCTTTCCGCTGGTTCATTTCATTTTGCAATTGAATCGTTTTTGCCTGCAAAGAAGATGTTCTTTTTTTAACTGTTGATTCTAATCCTAATATTAGACCTTGCAGACGTTTAATTAAGGATCTTATCTCGTAAGGACCGGTCTCTTTAAGGGTAAATGGGTGATTGTAGTCAATTGCATTTTTTGCAGCAAATTCGAGTTTTCGAATCGGACTTGCAAAGCTCTTATAGGTTACAAATGCCAAGACAGCTACAAGTAGGAAATAAAATACACTGGATATAATAAGGATTAGTAAATCAGATTCTTTTTTTTGTTCTAATTCAAGTCCCTTTGCCTTTAGGGAAGAACGGGAATTTTTGAGAAATTTTTCCGCTTCCTGCTCTAAAACATTTAAACCACGATCGAGTTCTTCACTGGCAGAATTAAGATGTGATCTTGCCTGATTATAAGACATATATTTACTCTCTCCTGACATTTCCCATGTAGAAATTTTTTCCATTTTACGAACGACTAAGGTCAATTCGTTTAAACCATTAGCTATTGGATTTAACATGCTTCTGGGATAATTTTTTAGATAATTTTCGGCAATATCGTTCAGGCCTTTTTTGGCGGCATTCAACCGATCCCAAGTAACACCGAAAATACCTGCGTAGTTTTCAGGATAAACTTCCAGTGACATAACAATACTTCGAGAGAGTTCTAAGAAGTCTTTAACAACCGAATATTCACCTGAGGATTTTCCTGAATTTTCGGTTTCATTTTTAAGCTCATCTGCAAGTTGATTTGTACTATGGAACATCCACCAGCCCAAAATTCCAACTAATAAAGCTCCACCTATACTTGCCGAAGAAAGTAGCCAAATATATGATCTAACTTTCAAAGTTAATTTAAGAAATCTTCTAGTTAGCTACAGGTACTGTAACCTGCAATTTTGAAGGAAATGGATTTTCTGCATAACAGGAGATGTAGTTCCTCACTACTTTGAGAAGTTGCCGGTCAACATCTGCCCCACAGGAAGCGATAAGAAAACCGTCGTCTAGCCTAAGTTCCTGGGCTAATCTCATTCCAATTTCCAAATTTTTTATGGAGACTTCTTCCAAATGGAATTTTTGCTGAGCAACAACCAATAAATTTGATAAAAAATCAGTTACTATTGGATCATAATCGTTATTCCTACTTCTTAAAGTTTGTACGATTACACTTCTATCATGCCCAAGCTCTTCATAAAAATCAAAATCCAGTGCAACTCTTAAAATAGAAGCTAAAGTACGGACTCCAGATCCATTATCTTTTTCGAAGCGATGCTGAACATCAATCTTTTGTAAAATTTCATCCACTTCTTCAAGACCTGGGATTTTTGCAATAAGGTTTTGGGTTTCAACAGGTACCTGCTTAACTAAATTTTTAACTTCAATTGGCAAATCCCTTTTATGGTACACATCCTCACTAACCGATTCAGGCAATGAAATATATCCAAGTTGAGAAAAAACGCTGGCAACATCAACCCGCCACCTATTTGGAATTTGCATCATTTCAGCCAGTTCATTCGAAAGCCTTCGAACTCTTTGAGCCCTTCCAAAAAATAATGGTTTGGCTGTGGATAAGGATTGAGCCAATGCGTCAACTGCACCCCTTAAGGTTTTATCGAGTAATATTCTTTTACTCTTGATTAAATCATGTTGTTCAAGCCCGGAGCGAAGAACTTTAATCAGCATTTCTGGAGGGCATGGTTTGGAAAGCATTCTAAATACATTTCCCTCATTAACGGCTGCTATCGCAGACTCAAAATCCGTATGCCCGGTCAGAAGAACGGTAACAACTTCAGAATCTCTTTTTTTAATTTCAGAAAGCATGGTTGCCCCATCCATCTCTGGCATTCGCATATCAGATAAAACAAGTGCAAATCCTTTTTCACGATCGAATACTTCCAATCCCTCTGCTCCGTTCGAAGCTAAATGGAGTTCAAAATCTTTTCTTAAGTTTAACTGAAAACCTTTTAAAATGGCTTCTTCATCGTCTACGCAGAGTATCTTGTTATTCATAGGCTAGAATCGGAGGGTATTAGTCGAAAAGGATTTTAAGAATCAGATGATCAGTATTGCCAAAGGTATGGTTCGAATCAAATACTTTTATTGTTTAACTCTAGGAATTATTTCCGCTCCCTCTATTAACTGTAAAGTGTTCACATTCATAAACATGTGAGTGCAACCCACTATTCTCCCCCTTTCCCTGCTACATAACCTGTAAAAGATTAATTCCATTTTCAACATATTTATGAACCACCCTCCAAATAAAATGGTCAAATCCACGACGAAGTTCTCCAAGAAATTTACTATCTATTATTCCATTTACACTCCGCTATTCCAATTCATAAAAAAGGGCTGGTATCTTATGCAAAGGAAACGCTGAATAAAATCTGTATTTTATTTAAGAAAACTGATCCGTTAAAAAATTTTCACTTCTTGACAAATCCAACTCCTTTTTATTATTTCCGTAGATTCGATAAAAATTCTATCAAGTCCACTAAATCCATCTCAGACATCGCCAAGTGGAGACCTTCTGGCATTAAGGAAATTTCCATCTTGGTTTGCTTGGTTATATCGGCTTTCTTAATTCTTTGACTGAGTCCGCCAACCATCCGAACGATCAAATCCTCATCAGCTTCACTAACTATTCCAGATAAGATATCACCCTCCTTTGTTTCTACAGTCCATCCCTCATAATCAAAACTGATCCCGGCATTAGGCTTTACAATTGAAAGTATTAATTCGCTTTTCGGAAGTTTATCACCAATTTCTGACAAACCTGGTCCAAAATCCATTCCAAGATTCCCAGCCTTGTGACAGGAAAAACAGAACTTTTGGAATACGACCCTGCCCTTTTTTACATTTCCATTTCGGGCCGATAGCAGTTCTATATCTTCTGAAGTAAAGAGACGGGCAGGAGCATTATTAGAATCAAATAAGGCAGGTTCATTCATAGCCTCAAAACTTTCAAGGAGCTTTCGGGACTCAGGGGTTTTGACAAAGCCAATTAAGGTAATGATTGAAGAGGCATTTTCTTTACTCGCAGAAAACAGGAGCTTGGAAAGTTTTTTGTGCTCACCAAAATGAAAGATCAACTTGACCGCTTGAGAAGCTTCAGCGGTAGTTGCATCCTTTTCTACAAGCCGAACCAATTCCGGTACCTCCTCGACAATGGAAAACTGTTCGACTAAATCAAAATATTCTTCCTGTGACCGGAGAGAACGGACATATCGAAGAACCGATGCTTTCCACTTCTCATTCTCTGAAACATCAAAACGATTTAGACGAATAAGACTTTCAACAATAAGCCGGTCTTTTGGGCTAGCTTCTTCTTGACCCAAAACTTTAAAGCCAAAAAGAAATAAGCCAAAAAAAATCATTGAAGGAAAGGTCATAAAATTCCAGGAAAATTTCTATAATAATTTTTTAACGGGGCAGTAAGAATGCAAGGGTAAATCAAATGTCGAGCAAGGACTCTAATGCCCTGTCCCTTTCCGGACCAGAATGGAAGTCTAAGGCCCGCACAAAGCGTGGATGAGTTTCGGGCGGAACATTATTATCCTTCAGAATCCTAATGAGATAATCTGGAGCAGCTTTTGCTCGGACACGCCAAATCAAGTCCCTACCCGATGGTGTATTCCAATGGTCACCAACTTTATCCAACCAAGCACTAAAACAAGCATCGGCGTTTAAATCCGAAGCTAAACCAAGAGCCTCCAGATACCAGCGATCATTACTGTTATGAAGCATCGCAAGCTCAGCCCAAAGCCCGGCTGCCCGTAAGCTCTTATCATGACGTAGGGCTATAGCACATTCACGCCGAACCTGAGGTGATTTGTCGGTAACCAGCTTCTCTATAAAGTCCAAAGCATTGATTCCTGATAACTGACGAGCGAGTCGTATGCCTACGATACGGATATCAGGATCCTGATCCTTGATGGCAAGATTAATGTAGTGTTTGCCCCGATCTTCAACCTTGCCAAGTAACCAAATAGCACGTGCACGGTAAACCGGATTTGATGAAGAAAAAAGAGCTTTAAGGGCATCCTCTGCTTTTTTTCCCTGATCGTGAAGAGCATGCCATGCAAGGTAACGGGTTGCTTCATTTGGACTCTTCAAAGCTGTGATCGCTCCTTCGATTTCGGAAACATCTACTTTTGGAGATTTGTACTTGTGGTCTTGGGGAGCAACCATAAAAAGACGTCCGCGATCCAAATCCCTCATGTTGTGTCCACCAACTCCTGGATCATACCAGTCCGCTACCATGAGCGAACCATCGGGTGCGGTCACTACATCTGATGGGCGGAACCATTTATCGCGACTTGCCCCGTTCAGAATATCAACTATTTCAGCTTCATAACCAGCACCCCTTTTAGATGCAGGATACGCACGGACAACACTTGGTCCGGCATCGCAGTGGATTACCTGCCGATGGAAAACAGATGGTAACAATGTTCCCTCGTAGACCGTAATTCCCGTTGGGGAACCCGCTCCCGTTTGTAAAAGGTTGGGCATTACACCTGGATCGTTAAGATGCCAATGACGAAGTGGAATCTCTTGTTCCATATTGGTGCGCTTATCTCGCCATCCCTTTCCGGTAAATTCTCCCCTGTACCCATAATTACCGAATTCCATAACATAATTAATACGCACCCCGCGGTTTCCATCATCGTCATTATCGGACTGCCAAACGGTTCCAAAACTGTCTACAGTTACCTCCCAGTTATTTCGAAAATTCCATCCAATCGTCTCGAAATCGGAACCGTCCTCATTACAACGAAAAACCATCCCCTGCTGATAGGGCCTGCGATTATTTTTTACTTCGTTGCCAGCCTGATCGATGATTGGTTCTCCCTCTTTGTCCTTAATTTGCCTGCCGCTGTTGCCAAAGTTGAAATAGAACTTACCATCAGGACCAAAGTGTACGGCA
>CACHJU010000017.1 GCA_902580225.1 uncultured Verrucomicrobiota bacterium | reverse complement strand
GTCCATCACCCTCAAAGGGTTGTCCATTAACTGCGACCTGACCTGCATAGTTGAGGACAGATGGTACTGCATGGGCGGATAAAACCGCTACCAAAAACATAACCAATACCTGCCCGATGAACTTCATGCTCTGCATAATTGTACGATTAAACTGAATTGTCAATGCATTGGGGTTGGGCAAACTCCAGACATCGTGGAGAAAGAGATTTGAAAAACTCCGAATTAAAAATGAAGAATTTCAGACTAACTTCTAAGGGGTGTTGTCTTTGCGGGCAACGCCTCTTTTTTTTACCTCAGTAGTAAAATCCCTAGCAATCGGTAACCTTCTGAGCGGGAGAGACGGGTGCGGAGGTTCATTCGTGATTAATAAATTTAATTATTTAACTAATCTACTTGATCGATCAACTTACCTCAAGTAAGGAATCTAATACACCCCAAAATGTACTCTACAAACAAAGAAGGGCAACCCGTAAGGTTGCCCTATTATAAATGCTTTCTTAAGCCGGTGTGGTCACGAAACATGAGCCAGGAAATCGGCCTGCATTACTAACTTTGTGTTGATTCCAAACCAATAACTCTAACAAAACTTATTCCCATGCAAACAAAAACTGAAAATAAAATTACTATATCCTTGGATATCGGACATAGCTCAATTGGTTGGTCAGTTATTGACCCTACCAATTTAAAGATTAAGGGTTGTGGTAGTTTACTTTTTCAAGCAGATGATTGTCTTGCTTCAAAACGTCGCCTTTTCCGTTCTGGTCGCAGAAATATTGCTGCAACTCGAAATAGAATTGGAAGAATTGCATTACTTTTGAAACACATTGGTGCTTTTAAAGGAAACGAAGCAGAATTAGTCTGCAATTCTTCACCATGGATTGATGCTTCTCGTGTTTTACTTGGGATTGAAACTTTGGATTGGCCTCGTTTATGGAATGTTATCAGGTGGTACGCTCACAATCGCGGTTATGATGGCAATAAAGCATGGAGTAAAAGCATGCCGGAGGAAGAAGCTGAGGAAGAGGCAAAAAGAGTAAAAGCAGCAAGTGGTATAATGCAGGAGTATTCAACAAGTACGATGGCACAAACAGTTTGTGCTATGCTACATTTAGACCCTGATGGTGAAAAACGATCCACGACTGGAAAAAAATATAAAACCGGAGATTATGCGTTCGATAGAACGATTGTTGAAAATGAAGTCAGAAACATCCTTCAATCTCACATTGGTAAACTTGAAGGCCTCGATGAAAAACTTATAATTGCCCTACTAGATGATGCCAAAGTTTTAAACTGCCCTGAATACAAATTACCGTTAAGATTTAAAGGAGGTCTTCTTTTTGGAGGATTTGTTCCTCGCTTTGACAATCGTTTAATTTCCATTTGCCCGGTTACTGGTGAAAAGACTCCAAGTAAAAAAAGGAGAGAATTTTATGAATATCGCTGGGCAATGATAATTGCAGGTATCCGAATATTTGGTGAGATGGGCGAAAGTTCGATTTTGAAAATTGAAGAAAGAAAGGCTCTCGATTTAGAGATCCGAAAAGTGGGATTTTTTACGAAAGCCACACTTAAAAAGTTCATATCTGATAATTTTGGCCACATTGATACCAACATTGATACTTATTTTCTGACTCCCGAAATGGAGAAAGCATTGGTCTTTAATCCTGCCAAGAAAGCAATCAATACAGCGTGTTTAAATGAAGCATTTGAAGCACTTCCTTTAAAAGTACAAAAGTCGATAAATAGTCGGCTAAATAAGTCAAAAAGAACTGCTCCTTGTGAATGGCTCGAACAATCTGACAATACCCAAAAGGTAAAGGAACTAATGGAAGTTGCCTATGAAAAGGTAATGAAGAGGAAAAAAGGAAAGAATAAACCTGCTTTTGAAAAATGGCTAAAACAGGATTTGGATGTAGAGAAAAATATTCCATCTGGGCGAGCACCTTATTCCAAAAGAATTCTATCGAAAGCGACCAAAGAAGTGATGGAAGGAAAAGATCCAAGAGAAACTCAAGGTTGCCTAGATACTGTAGCTTTATTATCGAAAGAAAAACTTTCAATTCCTGTAGAAAAACAAACAAACAATCATTTGGTTCGTCACAGATTAATTATGACTGAAAGGTTGTATAAAGAAATTATTCGGGAATTTGCTGGTGGAGATTTGTCAACAGTTGATTCGGTGGTTGTTGAAACTGCTAGAGATCTTAGAGAATTTTCAGGAAAATCGAATAAAGAAAAACAAAAGATATTAGGCGGAAAACTTAAACAGCACCGTGATGCTGTAAAAACACTTGAGGATTTTAGAACTGAAACAGGAAAGTCATTTAGCATTTCAGCTGGGTTAATTAGAAAAACACGAATTGCTTTAGATATGGACTTTAAATGTCCTTTTACTGGAGACACATATGGTCTATATCAAATCCTTGATGAAAGTATTGATATGGAACACATTATTCCTCGTTCCTTACGTCCATCGGACTCTTTGGATGGGCTAGTTCTAACATTTAAGGAAGTTAATAGGTGGAAGCTTAATAGAACCGCGTTACAGTTCATTGTTGATGAAGGAGGCAATAAAGTTCCGGGGCTACCTCAAAAGTCAATTATGCAAGTTAAAAAATTTGAGGCTTTTGTAAAAAAACTTAAAGAAACTGGTTCTTCAAATGACGATATCAGAAGAAAGAAAAACAGAAAAAGATTCTTAACACTCAAAAACTTTAATGAGCGGGAATCAGATTTTACTGCAGGTGACCTGACTGTTACATCCCAGATCAATCGACTTGCAACATTCAGAATTAGAAGCATTCATCAAGACGAAGTTAAGCAACCCAAGTATATTGCCTTACCAGGCTCTGCAACTGGCCTTGCACGTAAAAGTTGGAAATTACTGGGATGCCTAGCACAAGCTAACTCCAGAGTGCTAAACGAAGACGATTCGCTTAAAACAAAATCTGAAATTCGAGGAATAACTCACTTGCACCACGCTCTTGACGCATCTGTTGCCGCTATTACTGCAACAATTTTACCAAACGATGGTGACATTTGGCGCATGCTAAACAAACGAAGACTAACTGATTCAGAGGCAAAGCAACTGGGACAGTTGGATGTCATTTCAATTTCAGCAAAAAAAGAACCACGGCTTAAAGATTTGCCAAAGGATTTAAAAGAAAATTTGGCACAATGTTTATCAGAAAAAAGAGTTAGATTTCATATTCCTGCAAGAATAGGTTCTTTCTCTCCAGATGAGAATGAATACGGAATTGTAAATGTTGATCAGAAAAATCAAGTTGCTGATTTGAAACGAGGTGGAAAATTATACCCAGGGATTAAATTGAGTTTACTTACTGGTATAGTTCCATCGGGTGCCAGCAAACTCAAAGAAAGAAATGCAGTTCTTCAAAACAAAGGAAACTATGGTCTTTGGTTAGGTGACCCACCAGAAGTAATACCCAATCTCCGGTCGTGGGAAAAAATAAAGGAATTAAAAACTCGTTCGAGTGAATCTAAAATAGCAAGACTTGGTGATTTTATAGAAGTAGAAAAAGGTACTTATAAAGGTATATGGAGAATTATAAGTATAAAGAATACCGCTGTTGGTTTACGTTTAACACTGTCACCAATAGACTCTATTCCATCAAATGATTTTGCTCACTTTGGGGGAAAGGTAGCTAGTGTGTCAGCACTTTTAAAAAATAAGCTCAGAATTATACCAAGAAGCCTAATCTAAATAATTAACATGTCATACCATACGGTTGATATAAACTGTTCTAAAGGGAAATTAACTTCTACTAAAAAGCAGTTAATTCTGAAAAGAGATGAGGATAAAAAAAGTTTACCTATCGAAGATATCTCATCTGTAATTATTAATGGATTCGATATCACTATCCATAAGCAATTATTGGTGGAAATGGGTAATGCAGGTAAGCCACTAATTATTTGCGAGAAATACAAACCTGTTTCCATTTTACTACCAGTAAGTCGTTCAACTGATACATTACTTACAAGGAAGCTTGCAACCTTGAGCCAAAAGATGAAGGCCGCTCTATGGAGATCTTTAATCAATGCGAAATGCGAAAATCAAAGTGCATTGTGCGAGCACCTTTTACCATATTCAGAAAAAACAAAACTGCTTGTTACTTTTTCAAAATCCAAACGGATTAACAAGGAAGCTACTTGTGCTAAATATCACTGGTCAGTTTTTCGAGAATATACAGGCATTTATGATTTCTCCAGAGATAGGGGGACTGGACAAGTTAACCCATTTCTTGATTATGGATATGTTGTATTATTGAATATAGTTTTACAGAGATTACTAGCAGTTGGGCTAGACCCACAATTTGGTTTAGGCCATGCATTAAGAGAAAGGTCTGCACCGCTTGCGTATGATGTAATTGAACCATTTCGTCCCATAGTAGATTATCACTTAGCACATTTTATTAACGAGCATGAGGAAGTCCCCGATGACATAGGGTTGTTTAAGGACACCTTAGCAAATGCACTCGAGCGAAAATATTTTTATAGAGAAAGAAATCTAGATTTAGCATCACTAGTAGAAGCTACCTGTGCCTCCTTGAGAAAATCTATTATGACTTCTAACCCAAGAGTATTCCAACCATGGACGGCAAAAAGTTTAAAATGGGATGGATGATTGTAGCATTTGATCTTCCTGTTTCTTCAAAATTACAGAGGCGAGAAGCAACGCAATTTAGGAAATATCTTTTAAGTGATGGCTATAAAATGATTCAATTCAGTTTTTATGCACGCCCAACCGTCACTTATTCAAGAATGCAAACACACCTTAGGAGGTTAAAGTTTAATCTGCCACCTGAAGGATCAGTTAGGTCGATATATGTCACTCAGGCACAATGGGAGAGATCCTACATCATACACGGGAGTCCAGCCGAAGAGATAGAATCCGAACGGATGCCTAGACAGTTGGAAATTTGGTAATATTTGAATGACAGCAACTTAGGAAAACCTAGTTTGCATAGTTAAGATTTGGAATCAACGCAAAGCGAGCTTGGTATTAGATAACTAGGATCTGACAGTTTGCATAGTTAAGATTTGGAATCAACGCAAAGCAATAAAATACCTTGTCGATCACTATCAAAAAGTTTGCATAGTTAAGATTTGGAATCAACGCAAAGCTATAATTATATCCATTATGTCTGCAAATCAAGTTTGCATAGTTAAGATTTGGAATCAACGCAAAGCATAGCTATATGCTCCAGCACCTGAACTAAAGTTTGCATAGTTAAGATTTGGAATCAACGCAAAGCTTCCTTGTTTAGCGTGCTATATATAATTGTAGTTTGCATAGTTAAGATTTGGAATCAACGCAAAGCGTGACATCGCCGTTATCCTCAATGACTCGAGTTTGCATAGTTAAGATTTGGAATCAACGCAAAGCTTTGTACATGTGCCAAAAATATTCTGATATAGTTTGCATAGTTAAGATTTGGAATCAACGCAAAGCATCTGACGGAGACCATATATTTGACGAAGTAGTTTGCATAGTTAAGATTTGGAATCAACGCAAAGCAATACCGCTTCGCCTCTAGAAGTTTATCGAGTTTGCATAGTTAAGATTTGGAATCAACGCAAAGCATCTAAGGCGAAGTGCAAAAGCTCATTGGTAGTTTGCATAATTAAGATTTGGAATCAACCGAACCTGACTCTCATATACACAGAGCATTACTGCAAAAAAATTCACGGGGGCTTTAAAAATAATATTAAAGTATGCAGGTGCGGGAACCAAGCCCCCGCCCCCCGGTGTAACTTGGTGTAAGATTTTTTGCATTTAATCAGTATTTCTTTTCTTCTACCTTCCGATTGGTAGTTTTGCATCTTTTGAAAAAGAGTAGGGGAGTGGTTCTCTTGCATTCAGCTTTAATACTGAGATTTCGTTTAATTACATTTACTTACACGCCATATTTTTCGGAAAAACGAAAGTCGAAAAAGTTGTTCCGGAGACCAATATTCTATCCATTGAACTACGGGAGCACTTCGCAGTTTGATAAAAATGAGTCTTCAAGGATAAGCAACTTGAAAGAAACAAAAAAATTAATGGAAGAGTTGACAAAAATATAATATTGAGATTGAGTCTCATTCTCACATGAGATTGAGTCTCATTCTCAGGCCCAATGTGGTAACCAAACAAACACGAACAAACCCGGACAAAATATATAATAATATGAAAATACATAAACTTCACTTGCCCCTGAGTGCAATCTTTGCTCTCGCTTCTGTTGGGCATTCACAAGACAACGCACCCGAACTGTCACCTATCAGTGTGCTAGGTTCCAAATCTGATGCACCAACCTTGTCATCAGGTATGAAAACATCCATGCCTTTAAATAAGGCCCCACAAAGTCTTTCGATCATGACCAATGATCAGTTTAAGGCTCAAGGCTTAAACAGTGTCGGTGATATTATCAATTACACCCCAGGAATTATTAATTCACAAGGAGAGGGTCATCGTGATGCCGTTGTTATTCGTGGTGCCCGTACTACAGCAGATTTCTATGTCGATGGTATCAGAGACGATGTACAGTACTATCGTCCTCTATACAATGTTGAACAAGTTGAGGTTCTCAGAGGATCCAACGCTCTTCTATCGGGATTCGGTGGAGGATATGGTCTGGTCAATCGAGTTGCCAAAAAGGGTGTTATCGGTGAAACATTTGGACAAGTCCAAGGAAGTATTGATACTTTCGGTGAAATAAATGTACAACTGGACAACAACTTCTTAATCGGAGACAACTCTGCTTTAAGAGTCAATATGTTTACAGAAAATCTGGAAAATCATAGAGATTTTTATTACGGTGATTCACATGGTGTAAATCCTACTTTCAGATATCAATTTGATGGAGGTTCGCTTGATTTATCATACGAATACTTAAACCAAGAACGATTTATCGATCGCGGTATTCCTACCAGCAGAACTACCAAGGAACCTGTTGAGAGACTAAAAGAATTTGTATTCGGAGATCCGACAGAAAACTATACAACACATGAAGCTCATATTTTTCGTGCTATGTTAGAAAATCAATTGACTGACAATATTCTCGGTCGCTTTAGATTAACTCACAACGATCATGATAAACTGTATCAAAATTTTTACGCCAATGGTTGGGATGAAACTGCTGGAACAGCTGAACTTAAAGGTTACCTAGATACCACACAAAGGAAGACAACTACACTTTCTGCCGAATTAGTAGGCGAAGTTGAAATGGGTGGATTTCTTCACAACTTGATTGCTGGTTTTGAATATATTACTATTGACAACAATAATGATCGTATGAAGTCAGACTTCTACTCCATTGGAAGTAGTACAGGTTCCGAAACAAAGGATTTCATTATTTCAAGGATGATGATAAACAGAGGTTTTGGAGACACAAATAATGATGGTGTAATCGATGTTTATAACAATTATACTAGTACATTTAAGGACAAAGCTGAAGCAGATGTATCAGTTTTATCCATATATCTACAAGACGAAATTGCAATTATGGACAATCTTGATTTGATTTTAGGTGCTCGTTACAATGAATTCGATTTTGAAGTTGATAGTTACGATAGTAGTTACAATGTAACTCCACTTAGTGATAACGATAGTGAAATTTCTCCTCGTTTAGGGCTTATTTTCGAAGCCACAGAAAATTTAACATTATACGGTATGTATAGTGAATCAATGACAACTCGAAATGATGAACAATATGCAAACCTCAAGAGTGATGATGACAAAACTGATCCGAACACTTTTGAGAACTTGGAAGCAGGGGTTAAGCTTGACTTGGCGAATGGCATGAATCTATCTGCTTCTTATTTTCAACTTACTGCTGTAAAGCCTGATTATATAAACGCTACATCAACAGTTGTTAGAGAGTCGGAAACAAGTGGAGTTGAGGTTCAACTTTCCGGTTCGTTATCCGAAAATTGGTACACATCAATCGCTTATACTAATTTGGATGCAGAGACTAATGATGATGGAACCATAGTTTTATCGCAAGAAGCACCTGAAAATGTTTTCTCTATTTGGAATAATTACATGGTTTCTGACCGTTTTAGTGTCAATCTTGGCATTATCTATCAGGACGAAAGCATCATCGACATTGACGACTATGGAGGAAGTAAGGATGGAGCTAAACTTCCTGACTATACACGAGTTGATTTGGGTGCAGCATATGCGTTAACAGACAATACTCGGGTCCAACTAAATGCTGAGAATGTATTCGACGAAGTTTACTTTCCAACAGCTCATGATACTGACCAAGCAACCGTTGGTGCTCCCGTGAACGCAATGTTAACTATTACCAGCAGTTTCTAATTTTGTTTGTTTCAAGTTCATAACCTTGAATAATCTAGTGCTTTTGTTTTTGGGCAGGAAACAAAAGCCAAAAAACCTCGCTCCGTTGGCTTAAACGGGGCGAGGGCACTTTCTCAACGCGATAAAGTTGATAATATGCACTTGGTCTCCGTCCCATTGGGGCGGAGACCTTTTTGTTTTAAGATCCTTGAAGTTTAATATAACAAGATTGTAAATTTATTTCCACAAGATTGACAGCATCTGAATGTTAATACATAATATAAGGAAATTGCTCGGTAGCTCAGTGGCAGAGCAGGTGACTGTTAATCACTTGGTCGCTGGTTCGAATCCAGCCCGAGCAGCCATTCTGTTGATTCTTCTAATCTGAATCGGTATCCAATTCTGGCCATCGAACAAGTTTCCTATGGAGGGTTCTTCTACTAACACCCATAAGTTCAGCCGCTTTAGTCCTATTTCCTCCTGCTTGTAACAACGCATTCCGCAAAAGTCTTTTTTCATTTTCTTCAACAGAAAGAGACATGGATGGTACCGAATTGCTAGATGGATTGTCAATTGCCTGATCGAAAAAACGGGGATCGAGATCATACGGTGTAATTTCTCCACCACGATTTAATACCACTAAATTTTCGCAGAAATTTCTAAGCTCTCGAATATTTCCAGGCCATTGGTATGCGTTTAAAATAACTAGAGTTTCAGAATTTAAAGTTGGGGAGGGAAAATTATTTTCTATCGAAAATTGGCTTAGAAAATGTTCCAAAAGAAGAGCAATGTCAGATCCCCTTTCTCGTAGAGCAGGAAGTTCTATGGTTACCACATTTAATCTATAATAAAGGTCTTCTCTAAATTCTCCTTTTTTAGTCATTTTTAAAAGATCCTTATTTGTAGCACAGACCAATCTAGTATCAATTTCAAGGGTTTTCAGACTACCCAAACGCTCGATGGACTTCGTTTCAAGGAAACGAAGCAATTTTACCTGAGTTGCAGAATCAATCTCTCCAATTTCATCGAGGAATAAAGTGCCATTATTGGCAGATTCAAAACGACCGATTCTTCTCTCATTGGCACCTGTAAAAGCTCCTTTTTCGTGACCGAATAATTCGCTTTCAAGCAAGTTTGCGGGTAAAGCTGCACAATGAACTGGTACAAAAGGTCCACGAGATCGGTCACTATTCTGATGAATGGACTGAGCTACAAGTTCCTTTCCCGTACCAGTTTCACCACTTAATAGAACAGTTGCCTTTGAGGGCCCAACCAACTTTACTTTTTCTAGAACCTGTTCGAGTGCGGGCGATTTTCCAAGAATGCCTTTGAAATTAAATTTTTTATCTAATCGGTTATGCAACTCATGGTTTTCTTTTTGTAATTTCTTAGATTCCAATCCTCTTCGGATCAGTATTTCTAATTTTTCCAGATTTACGGGTTTGGACAAAAAATCAAAAGCTCCTCTTTTCATGGCTTCAACTGCCACATCAACCTCACCGTATGCAGTCATCATAATGCATATTGGTTCTGAAGGTAAAGATATTACATGATCAATAACGGTCATACCACTTTGTTGCCCCATTCTCAAATCGGTTAAAATTACTTCGAGAGATTCCGATTCCATTACATTGAAAGCCTCATCAGGGTTCGAAGCTAGAAAAACCTCAAATTTATCCTCAAGAGCTAACTCGAGGCCTTCTCGGGTATGTTGTTCATCGTCAACAATGAGTAAGTTCGGCTTCATGATTAATTTTTGGTTTTGGCTTGCTGTGATCCTAATAATTTTCTTCGAGATGAATTTCTAGGGAAACGCAGCGTTACTATGGTCCCAGAACCCACCTTACTGTCAATTCCCACATCCCCTCCATGGTCTCTCATTATTCGATGAACTATCATCATCCCTATACCATGACCACTTTTTTTTGTAGTGTAATATGGTTCAAATACTTTCGGTAAGTCTTCTTTACTGATACCAGTCCCATGATCCATTATTTTGACATATACAAAATTTTCTTCAAGACCCGTAATTATTCGGATTTGTGATTCTTTATTTATAGCTTCTATAGCATTTCCTAATACATTAAAAAAAACCTGTTTTAATTGATCATTATCTCCTTTAATTACGGGTTCTCGAACACCTGCCTCCATTGATACTTTTATTTTATAAGCACTTAAATCATCTTTTTTTAGCCGTACTGTTTCTTCCAAAATATTGAGTAGATTTATATTTTTAAAATTAGGTTCCTGAGGCCGGATTGCTTTTAAAAAATGTGCTATTATTCCATCCAATCTCTCAACCTCACTTATGCATGTTGTTAATGATTTTTGAGATTTCTTATTAGACATATTTTGAAATTCTAAATTGCGTTTTAATACCTGCAAGTGAATGTGAATAGAATTCAGCGGGTTTCCTAGTTCGTGAGCAACTCCTGCTGCTAAATCCATGATGCTTGAGACCTTTTCGCTTTCTATTCTTTCATCTAGACTTACCTTTTCTTCGGTAATATCAGTCATTATAATCGCAAGGCCAATTTTTTCATACTCTGGATTTTTCTCGAATGCTTCCTCAATTGGAACAGCATAAACTCTTATATAACGTAAATCCGGGTATGAGATTTCCATTTCACGAACGATAACTTCTCCCTTAATCTCTTCCTTTCCCTGACCCAATCCAATCGCTCTAGCAATTTCTGGTGCAGCCCGCATGAGAGAAACCTGTCCTGATTGGCTATCTTTTAGACCGATTAACTGCTTACCCTGTATATTGGCATAACTAATATCACCTTTATCATCCAGAACTAAAATTCCATCGCGAATAACATCAAAAACGGTTTCCAATAATTTTCTCTCCCTTGCCAATCTTTGCACAAGAATACCGAGGTTAACCTCATCTAAGTCATCTAGCCTACCTAGAACTTTTTCAAGAGGGCTTTTTACTGCCTTCATTCTAAAATTACTTCGAACATCCGATTTGCCAATTTTTCTTTGTTTAAAAATCCTAACTTAATTGTTTTTCCATGAGATGAAAACAAAGTTATTTCATTGAAATCAGAATTGAATCCAATCATCTTTTTTGAAATTTCATTAAGAGCGATCCAATCCAGGTTTTTCTTTTTTAATTTTTTCTTAGCGTTTTCTTCTCCGTTTTCTGTTTCAGCAGCAAACCCAACCAAAGTTTGAAATTTTTCTTTTTTACTTCCTAATTCTGCCAGAATATCTTCATTCGCTATCATTTCAATACTTTGTGGAAACTCGGTTTTTTTCGTTTTGTGCTTTGAACGAACCACCGGGCGATGATCACTAACTGCAGCACACATTAAGATTAAATCAGCTTGTTCAAACTTTTCCAACATCGCATGCCTCATTTCCTCGGCAGTTTCAACCTGAGTTATGAATAGGCCATCGATCGCTTTTAAATTCACCGGCCCACTAACAAGATTTACTTCATAGCCTCTTCGCATGGCTTCTTTTGCCAAAGCATAACCCATCTTGCCGGAAGAAGGGTTTGATATAAAACGAACAGGATCAATCCACTCTCTAGTTGGTCCTGCAGAAACCAAACAATTTAATTTTTTAACCATAACATATAATGTGAGCGACTTTATGCAGATTTATGTATTAGATACTACTATCGATGAATAAGGATTTAATGAATCATAATAAACCTAAAAAAGAAAGCCTGTGGTTGAACCTGGGCTTTAATTTACTCGTTCCTATTTTATTCCTCAGAAAGGGAGACGATTGGTTTGGTCCCACTTTGGAAGAAATTCTGGAATCTCCCAAGGATGGAACATTAATCGGCTCTGTAATGCTCGTTCTTGCCATCTCATTCCCGATTGGATACGGCCTTTGGGACTTTGCACGACGTAAGAAATGGAATTTCCTCTCTATCCTAGGTGCGTTAAGTGCTTTTCTAACCGGAGGTATCGGACTTCTACCTGGTGCCACAGTTTTTATGTTTGCGATCAAGGAGGCAGCCCTTCCAGCAATTTTAGGACTCCTAACAATTCTAACCTTAAAAACTAAAAAGCCTCTTGTTAAGCTCTTTTTATACAATCCCGATGTGATTCGAGTGGATTTGGTGGATCAGGCTCTAGAGGCTCGCGGCACCACATCCGAATTTAATCAATTATTAAAAAAATGCACTTGGTTAATAGCTCTTACATTTATTCTTAGTGCCAGCTTGAATTATTTTTTATCTAGAGCAATTGTGATAACTGAACCCTCGATTGACAAGCTCGCGTTCAACGACGAAGTAGGGACGATGATGGGATGGAGTTTTCCGATAATCAGTCTACCATGTATGGTTGTTAGTGCTTATGCTTTTTGGATTCTAATTAAGGGTATTCGCACTTTAGCCGGAATGAACTTTGAAGACGCCCTCAATCAACCTCAGGCAAACAAAAAATAACCGACCAGTCTACCTTTTTTCTACAGATAAATATGGACGCAAAGTGGATCCTTGATAAATCTGACGGGGTCGATGGATTTTTTTACCAGTTTCGGCAATTTCCTTCCAGTGGGCAAGCCAACCGGGTGTTCGACCTATGGCAAATAAAACCGTAAACATATCCGTGGGGAATCCAAGTGCTTGTAAAATAATGCCGCTATAAAAATCAACATTGGGATATAACTTTCTTTCCACAAAATAGGGGTCTTTCAAAGCCTCCTCCTCCAACCTACGAGCAATTTCAAGTATCGGACTGGAAACTCCCAGTGCTTCCAAGGCATTATCGCATGCCGCTTTTAAGATTTTAGCCCGTGGATCATAATTTCTGTAGACGCGGTGACCAAATCCCATCAGGCGAGTCTTACCCAACTTAGCTGATTCGATAAAACGGGATCCATCATCTCCCGCATCGTGAATCTGATTAAGCATACCAATCACAGCCATATTGGCTCCTCCATGAAGGGGTCCCCAAAGAGCAGAAACACCCCCCGCTAATGAGGCAAATGGATTGGCACCTCCGGAAGCAATCATTCGACAGGTGGAAGTCGAACAATTTTGTTCATGATCAGCGTGCAATAGAAAGATTAAATCCAAAGCATTGACCACAGAATCCGGCATTTCCTCAGAGACAGAATTCTTAGCAAACATCATTGAAAGAAAATTCTTACAGTACCTTTCTTCCGAATCAAAGTCCGGTACTTCTTCGTTAAGAAGAAAACGGTGCCTAGTTGCTGCAATAGTCCTCATAGTAGAGATAATAAGAGCAGCAGAATCATCAAATCTTTCCAGATCTGCTTTTCTATTATTGGTACAAAAATCAGGATAAGCTCCACCAAGTGCGTGTAATCCAGCAGCTAACACCCCCATCGGGTGGGAATTCTTTGGTTGAGCATTGATTGCCGAAATCACCTCATTGGGTAGCTTTGCGTACTTTGAGATTCGCTCCTGGAACAAATCAATTTCACTTGCAGTCGGCAGTTCACCATAAATAACTAAATAAGAAGTTTCCAAAAAATTTGAATTAGTAGCAAGTTCTGTAATGTCGAAACCACGGTACCTCAAAATACCTTGGTCACCGTCAATAAAAGTAACCCTACTTTCACAGGAGCCTGTGTTGCCATAACCATCGTCAAAGGTAATGAATTTACTTTGCTTGCGCAAAATACTTATATCTAAAGCTTTTTCAGATTCAGTGCCTTCAAGAATATTTAAGGCAAAGGTGTTTTCTCCTATGGTAAGATTAGCATTTTTGTCCATATTGATTGGGGTAGTAATAAAATTGGGGGATAAAACTTGGAACTTTAATTATGCGACTATATCTTGAAGAAAATTTTGGTAAATTTGCAAACCTTTTGCCTGACTTTTTTCAGGATGAAATTGGGTAGCAAAACAATTATCATGAAAAATACCGCTCAAAAAAGGATATCCGTAAGTAGTTTTCAAAGCATGACAGTTAACTTCTTCAGATTCAACATGATAGCTGTGAACAAAATAAAATTGATCGCTATTTTCTAAACCTACCTGCATTGGATGATCTTTTAAATCACCCCAATGAACTGAATTCCAGCCCATATGTGGTATTTTATAACTATAATCTAAAGAAAACTTTTTGACAATCCCTGGAAATAATCCCAAACCAGGCTTTTCTCCCTCTTCTGATTTCTCAAATAAAACCTGTAAACCCAAGCAAATTCCAAAAAAAGGTTTACCAAATAAAATCCATTCTTTAATTGCTTGGGAAAATCCGGTTTTTTGCAGAGCATCCATACACTGATCAAAAGTTCCTTGTCCTGGAAAGACGAGGGCGTCCACATCTTCTAGGCCCTCGGGCGATTGTAAAACACGGACCGTTGAGCCAAGGTGCTCAAATGCTTTGACCACGCTTCTGAGATTTCCAGTCCCATAGTCTATAACGCCAATTTTTTGACCCTCCATTGGCATTTCAAATTTTTATGAAGACAGCGTACCTTTTGTAGACGGAATTCCTCCGTTTAATCTTGGTTCCAAACTGGTTGCCAAATCTAATGCCTTTGCAAATCCTTTAAACATTGCCTCCGCCACATGGTGCGGTTCCTTTCCGTGCTCCAACCGAATATGTAAATTACATCCTGCTTCATTCACGAACGCTTGAAAAAATTCTTTAAAAAGCTGCACATTGAAATCTCGAACCATTGAAATGGGAAGCGGCGCGTCAAAAACTAAAAAAGCTCGATTACTCAAATCTAAAGCCACCGTAACCAAAGTTTCGTCCATTGGCAGAACAAAAAAACCATAACGCTTGATACCCGCTTTTACCCCCAATGCCTTACTGAACGCCTGTCCCAAAGTAATTCCCATATCTTCCACCAAATGGTGATAATCGATATTAATATCTCCTTTAGCTTTAATTTCTAAATCAAAAAAACCATGTTTTGAAAATAATTCAAGCATGTGGTCCATAAATGGAACACCTGTTGAAATTTCACCCTCTCCAGAACCATCCAAATTCAATGAAACCATTATTTGGGTTTCATTCGTATTGCGCGTTATTTCAGATGTTCTTTTGTTTTCCATATGTTTATTAAATTAATGAGCATATCCATTTCGTCTTCTTTGCCAATACTGATTCGTAAAAACGAGGAGGTTAATGAATCATCAGGAAAATACCGAACAAACACATTTTTACTGTTTAAAAATAGATACAGATTTTCCGCCACTTCCTCTCCGGTGGAACCATCAAAATCAATCGGCTTGGTAAATAAAAAATTCGCCCCGCTCTGATAAGTGAACCACCGCCAATCTTTAAGGATTGTATACACTTTTTCTCGGACAGAAATAATTTTGTTGATGATATGATTGAAATACTTCCGGTCTTCGAGTGCGGACTGAGCAATCACTTGGGCAATTCGATCCACATTGTATACCTCCCTCGCCTTATTAAGAATGCATACTATTTCCCGGCTTGCCAGTGCATAACCAACCCGTAAACCAGCTAAGGAATATGATTTTGAGAGCGTCCTGGTGATAATAAGGTTTTCATTTTCAAGGAGCAATGAAACAGCATTATTAGGAGCAAAGTCCGCGTATGCTTCGTCCACTACAAGAATTCCCGAGTATTCATTAAGGATCGATGAAAATACGGTGTTTTTATAAATTCTGCCCGTGGGTGCGTGTGGACTTGTTACGAAAAACAAGTTGGTTCCGGACTGAATAATCGTTTGTGGTTCAATATCGAATTTCTCGTTATCGTATGGAATTTTTTTTGTTTCAGCCCCTTGCAAGGAGCTTAAGACATCATAGAGTGAGTAACTGGGGCTCAACATTCCCACGGACTTTTCATTATCCGAAAAACAACGTACACAAAGATTAAGTATGTCATCCGATCCATTACCCACGATGACCTGATCGGAATCTACACTATGCAGTTTGGCAATTGTTTCCCTCAACTCCTGTGCTGAAGAATTTGGATAACGATTAAGTTTGTTTACCTGTTCCAATATAATATCTGATACTCTCGGAGTAGGCGGGTAGGGATTTTCATTTGTGTTTAACTTCAGAATCCTCTCCAGCCCGGCAGGTTGTTTTCCAGGAATGTAAGGATTATGATTGAGAATTGTCTCTGCAGTAAAATCTTGGAGTGACATTATGTAATCAAACTAACTAAATCCTTATCGAGAATGATTTTCCATGCCCATCCAATTTTTCCATTTCCGCAAATACATCCAGTGATTTTTTCGCCCGAGAAGCGGATTCCACGTCGTAGTGTATAAAACTCGACCTGCGGAGAAAATCGTGCAACCGAAGCCCGGATGAAAAACGGGACGAACGACCAGTTGGAAGAACATGACTGGGACCGGCAACAAAATCACCCAGAGAGGTAGCAGTCGCGTGTCCAAGAAGAAATGCCCCGGCGGTGGTAATCTCGTTGGTTAAAAATCCGATACTATCTTCGTTTACCTGAAGTTCAAGATGCTCGGGTGCAATAAAATTAGCAATTGCGGCAATTCTTTCAAGCGTGGGAAGATGAACCGAAACGAATCCGTCCACTAAAACCCTTTCAATTGATTCCTTATGAGTAAGCTCAGGCAATTGAGTTTTTATTTCATCCACAATTTTTTCAAAATGAGCCTCTTCCGAAAAAAGTAAGAATAACTTTTCCTTCCCGGAGCCATGTTCCGCCTGTGATAGTAATGCAGCTGCAACATAGGCGGGATTAGATGAAGCATCAGCAATCACCATTACCTCACTGGGGCCTGGCAGTAAATCAATGCCCACCAACCCGTAAACTTGCCGTTTGGCTTCATTAACATAAGCATTTCCTGGGCCGTAAATCTTATCCACTGAGGAAATTGTTTCAGTACCGTAAGCCAATGCCGCAATTGCCTGAGCTCCCCCTACTTTGTAAATTTCTTTCACTCCGAGAAGGGCCAGTGCCGCGAGCATTTGAGAGGCAATTTTCCCATCCGCACTTGGAGGAGTAACGACTGCAATTTGCTTAACCTTGGCGACTTTTGCAATCGTCACGGTCATAATAACGGTGGAAATCAAAGGTACATTACCTCCCGGTACATATATTCCCACCCGATCAATGGGATAGTATTTCTCTCCCACTTTGGCCCCATGATTATTGATCATATCCCAACTTTCTGGAATACTTCGCTCGTGAAACGAAGTAACATTTTCAATGGCTTCAAGAATGCTCTCCTTTTCACGAGGCAACAGTTCATTCTTAGCTTTTTCCAATTCGTCCTGGGTAACTCTAATTTCGCCTGAAGCAAGTTTTGCTTTGTCATAAAGTAAAGTTCGCGAAAGCACGGCTTCGTCCCCGTTTTTGTGGACATCATGCAAAATTTCAGAAACGCTGTTTTTAACTACCTCATCTCCTTGGGTGGTGGGGCAGAAATCGGTTAATTGTTCCAATAACTGGTCACCGTCCCGTAAAAAACCTTTAATCATTGTTGAAATCCTATTTTACTCCCATTCAATCGTGCTTGGGGGCTTGGAACTAATATCATAAACGACCCGGTTTGCCCCTTTAACTTCATTTATAATTCTATTCGATACCTTTCTCAAGAGTTTATCGGGGAGTTGAGCCCAATCCGCAGTCATTGCATCACTACTTGTAACCGCACGGAGAGAAATCACATTCTCATAGGTCCTTTCATCTCCCATTACTCCAACACTTCTTACGGGCAAAAAGACACAGAATGCCTGCCATAATTTGTAGTACCATTTTGAATTAATAAGTTCCTCTATAAAAATTGCATCCGCTTCCCGTAATACTCTCAGATTTTTGGCATTGATTGAACCGACCACTCTCACGCCCAGACCGGGTCCGGGAAAAGGATGTCTCATCAGAACATTTTCAGTTAAACCGAGGGCCCGTCCCAGATTACGAACTTCATCCTTAAAGAGTTCTCTTAGAGGCTCAAGCAGTGAAAGCTTCATTCTCTTGGGTAATCCTCCTACATTGTGATGACTTTTAATGAGTGATGCTGGATTTCCTTCAATGGGGACACTCTCAATTACATCTGGGTACAAAGTCCCCTGGGCTAGGAAATCGACTTCTCCCAAATTACGGACTTCCTTGTCAAAAACATCAATAAATGTTTTTCCAATTATTTTCCTTTTCTTTTCCGGATCGGATACTCCTTTAAGATTTTTAAGGAATAGACCACCCGCAAGGGCGACTCTTAATTTACCTGGAATATGATCACGAAAAAGTTTCTTCACTTGGTCTCTCTCATTTAGTCGGAGCAGACCGTTATCGACGAAAATACATGTTAATTGACTTCCAATCGCACGATGGATTAAAGCGGCGGCAACCGATGAATCAACCCCACCACTGAGTCCAAGAATGACCTTTTTCGATCCAACTTTCTTTTTGATTTCTTGGATTGCGAATTGGGTAAAATCTTCTATGTCCCAATCGCCTGAGCATTTGCAAATAGTAAAAAGAAAGTTATTTAAGATCTCTTCTCCCTTTTCGGAATGCTCGACTTCGGGATGAAATTGCAAACCATAAAACTTTTTTGCAGAGTTTTCAATGGAAGCAAAGTCCGAGTTTTCCGTCTGGGCGGTTGCCTTAAAACCTTTGGGCAATTGTGAAAGGCTGTCTCCGTGAGAATTCCACACGGTGAGAGAAGGTGGGAGGCTTTTGAAAAGTAATCCTTTTTTCAAGATTGTAAGCTTTCCCCTTCCATACTCGCGATAGTTACTGCTCTTTACTTCTCCCCCGAGCATTGATGCCATTAATTGCAAACCATAACATATTCCTAGTATTGGAATATCCAATGAAAAAATAGCGGGCTTCGGCTTGGGAGCGCCTTTTGCTAGAACACTTGCTGGGCCGCCGGACAACACAATACCGATAGGGTTCAATTTCTTTAAAACACTGATTGGGGTATTATAAGGCAACACCTTGGAGTACACTTTTGCTTCGCGGATTCGTCTTGCGATTACCTGAGTGTATTGGGAACCAAAATCTAAAACTATAATTGTTTGAGGCATAACAAGTAACCTTTTTATATGGGTAGAAATTTGAAGATGATAAAAACACCCTAAATAATCAATACGTTAAGGATTTTTTGTGGCAACACAAACCTACTGAACTAAAAAAATAGGTGAGTTTTAAATAAAAAACTCACATTGGAAAGCTTAACAAAGGTTACTTGTCTTCAGATTTCTTTTCGTCTGAATCGTCCTTATCTTCTTTTTGAACCTCAGGAGAAGGTGCTGGTTCTTCTTCCTTGGAAACCTCTTTGGAAACTGCTTCACTTGGTTCCTCCATGGATGCTTGTGCCTCATCTTTTTCTTCATCTACTGGAGTTGACGGTGCATCCTCCACAGGCGATTCATCTTTTACCTTCTCAGTTGTATCACCCTTAGGTTTGGTCTTTTTTGATGAGCGTTTCTTTTTAGCCTTCTTTTTTTGAATTTCTTCAACAAATTCTATAATCGCCATATCTGCGGCATCTCCCAAACGCGGGATAGCCAGCTTATAAATTCGGGTATATCCTCCATTCCGACCTACAAACTGTTCAACTAATTCATCAAATAGCTTTTTAACTGCATCCTTACTCCGCAATCTTGCTATCGCTTGCCTACGGTAATGAATTTTCTTTGCCGCATCATCTGTGGCATAGGCTTTCTTGGCAAGAGTGATCGCCTTTTCAATTGAAGGGCGTAATGCACGAGCTTTTGCTAAAGTGGTTTTTATCCGACCATTGTCAATAAGCGAACAGGATAAATTAGCAACTAATGATATCCGGTGGGCTGTTTTTACGCCTAAAAGATGATTATGTTTACGATGTCTCATCTTGTTAAATTAATTTGCAATTGTTTCAAGTAAACGGCTTTCAAATTTCATCCCAAGAGATAATCCAAGTTGTTCGAGTTTAGCTTTAATTTCATTTAATGACTTTTTACCAAAGTTTCTATATTTTAACATCTCAGGTTCAGATTTTGTAGCCAATTCCCCAACAGTTGTTATATTAGCGTTGTTTAGGCAATTTGCAGCCCGAACAGAAAGTTCAATCTCGTTGACGCTCATACTTAGTAAATTTTTAAGTCGATTTTGTTCTTCACTAACCTCCTTTGTATGACTTTCAAATTCGATTTGCTCTTCACTAATCTGATCAAAAACATCTAAGTGATGTCGAAGAATGGCTGCCGATTGTTTAAGTGCATCGTCTGGAGTAATTCTTCCATCGGTGTTAACCTCTAATACTAGTTTATCGTAGTCTGTCATTTGGCCTACTCGAGTATTTTGAACATCATATTTAACTAGTTTAACGGGGCTGTACAGTGCGTCCACATTGATCATACCTATTGGTTGACCATCGATTTTACTATCTTCACCTAAGCAAAACCCACGACCTACAGAAACGGTCATTTCTGCAAAGATCTTCTGCTTGCGATCAGTAGTCATAATTAATTGTTCAGGATTTATGATTTCAATACCCTCAGTTGGAGAGATATCACCAGCAGTGATTTCACCCTCTTTTTCAACTTCAAGAGTTAAGGTGACCGATTCTGCCTTGTGACTTACAATAAGAACCTTTTTAAGATTAAGTACGATATCGGTAACATCCTCAACAATTCCATCTACGCTTTGAAATTCGTGTTGTACACCATCAATTTTAATAGAGGAAATTGCAGCACCTTCTATCGAGCTAAGAAGGACACGACGAAAGGCATTTCCGATCGTATGCCCGTACCCTGATTCAAAAGGGTCTGCAATAAATTTAGCATACTTGTCGGTAGCTGTTTCCTCTTCTTTAATGAGACGGTTAGGTAGTTCAAACTTTCCAAGTCTAGTTGCCATGATAATTTTGGGGGTTAAGTAGAATAAAAATAATAATTAGCGGCTGTAAAATTCAACAACAAGTTGAACATTTATACTTTGCTCTAGTTCATCGGATTGAGGTAAACGGGTAATGGTACCTTGTAGCGAATCAACATTCACTTCAACCCATGGAGGAGCAGGATGGTATTGAGAACCCTCTAAATTCTTAGTTGCAACTTGACGAGACGAGGTCTTTTCGCGTACACCAATAACATCGCCAGAAGTAACGAAAAAACTGGGAATATCAACTTTTTTGCCGTTAACCAGAAGATGTCCGTGGTTAACGAATTGTCGAGCAGCTTGTCTGGTCTTTGCGAATCCAAGCCTGTAAACAACATTATCCAATCGAGTTTCAAGCATGGTAAGAAATACCTCCCCAGTGACGCCCTTTCTTTTTTTAGCTCTTTCGAACATATTACGAAACTGTTTCTCAGTTAACCCATACATCATTCTAAGCTTTTGCTTTTCAATTAAACCTTGTCCGTAATCGCTGACTTTTCTGCGAAAATTTGGACCGTGTTGTCCAGGAGGATATGATCTTCTTTCGAATGCTTTATTTGCGGGAAACAATGCCATTCCAAAACGGCGATTTATTCTGGTGGTTGGACCGGTATAACGAGACATAATAAGAAATGTTAGAAATTATGTTAGAAATTAAACTCTTCTACGCTTTGGAGCACGACATCCATTATGAGGTACTGGAGTGACATCCAAAATGGAGGTTACGCTAAAGCCGAGACTTTGTAAGGCACGAATTGCAGAATCACGTCCCATACCCGGCCCTTTTACTTTAACTAAAACTTCTTTCATACCGTGTGACATTGCTACTTTTCCAGCATCTTGAGTGACTATTTGGGCTGCATAAGCGGTAGATTTCCTGGACCCCCTGAAATTACATTTTCCTGAACTAGACCATGAAATCACATTGCCTTTCATGTCAGTAAAAGAGACCTTGGTATTATTAAAAGTAGCAACAACATAACAAATTCCTGAAGTAATGTTTTTGCTCCCTTTTGCTTTACGTATTTTAACTTGTTCAATGTTAGCACCTAAAAGATCCGCCGCACTTTCCTCTTTCTTTTCAGGTTTTTGCTCTTTCTCAATGTGTTCAGACTCTTGTTCAGCCTTAGGCTGAACATCACTGTCAGCTTTCTCTGCTTTAGTCGATACTTTTAATTTTTTCGTTTCCTCATTAGGAATAACGGGAACATCTTTATTTTCTTCTTCGCTCATTACAACTTTGTTTAGGCTTTTCTTACAACACCAACAGTTTTACGTCCGCCTTTTCGTGTTCTCGCATTTGTGATTGTTCTTTGACCGCGAACAGGTAGTCCTCGTTGATGTCGAAGTCCACGATAACACCTGATGCTTTGCAATCGTTTTAAATTATTGGTAATTGCACGACGAAGATCACCTTCGACCATAATTTTTTGATCAATTATATAACTACTGATTTGACTGAGTTCCTGCTCGTTTAAATCCTGGGTTCTTCGATTTGGATCAATACCAGTCACATCAAGAATTTGCTTGGCACGGGTTGGCCCCACGCCATAAATATATCTTAATGAAAATTCTATTTTCTTTCTATTAGGTATGTCTACTCCGAGCAATCTAGCCATGATATTTTATTTTTTTGAGGTTAAATTTTTCACACTAAGAAGACTTCATAATAAATCCAACTAAACCTAGAATAAATAAAGCAATCGCAATAAGATAAAGCGGTCGCCATTGGGACTCAAAATCTTTGAGTTCCAAGGATTCTATGCCTTGGTTTGAAGTGGAAGATCTTCCGCGAATTCTTCCTTTACGTAAAAAGCCATCATAGTGTCTTTGTAATAAAAATGTTTCTAGTTGACGCATTGTGTCAAGTACAACTCCGACAATGATTAACATGCCAGTCCCACCAAAGAATGTTGCGACATTATAAGATACATTAGCAGTCTTGAAGATAAAATCTGGAAAGACAGCGATTGCGGTTAAAAAGATAGCACCGGCTAATGTCAGTCGGGTCATAACAAAATCTAGGAATCGAGCGGTGTGCTCACCCGGCCTAACTCCAGGAACATACCCACCATTTTTTTTCAGATCATCTGCGATTTGAACTGGTTTAAACATTATGGAAACCCAAAAATAGCTAAATACTAATATCAAACCTCCGTAAACAATGTAGTAAAACCAACCTCGACTTGCGAAAACATTTGCTAAATCGATCGCCCAATTGGTCTCGGATGGTGAGTCAGCAATTGCAGCACCCAAGGTTCTCAAGAGTTGAGCCGGAAACATTAGGATTGCACTTGCAAATATGACCGGCATTACTCCTGCATAGTTTACTTTTAATGGTAAAAAAGAACTTTGGCCTCCAAATACTTTTCTACCTACCATTCTTTTTGCATACTGAACTGGAATTTTTCTCTGTGCCTGAGTAACAGCAATTATACCCCCGACGACAGCGAGAAAAAGTCCAACCATGAGTAAGGCTTTAACAATAACCATATTGTCACCTGCAGGTGCAAGAAAAATTAAAGCATATGCATCAGCCAACGCCTTTGGTAAATCTGATAATATACCGACTGTAATAAGAAGCGAAATTCCATTGCCAATGCCTCTTTGGGTTATCTGCTCACCAAGCCACATCAATATAAGAGAACCGGTAGTGAGGAAAATAATTGAAGTTATAAGAAAGATAGTACGTGAAGATGCCACAACAATATCACCCAAGGGTTTTCCGTCCGTTCCAATATCAGCCGGGTTGAAACCCTGAATTAAACTACCTGGACTGTCATGTAATGCAATTGACAGCAATCCACCCTGAACAAGACATATTATTATAGTTAGGTATCGGGTATATTGAGAAATTTTTTGTCTCCCTGGTTCTCCCTCCTGTTGAAGGCGAGCAAGCTGAGGAAAAACTGCTCCCATCAGTTGCATGATAATAGAAGCACTAATATAGGGCATGATGCCAAGAGCGAATAAAGCTCCATTTAACAAAGCTCCACCTGTAAACATATTGTAAAATCCAAGAATATCGTTTCCTTCCGATTCACTCCTATTTTGTTCTCGAAGTTCAAAAAATTCTTTAATGGGGGTGGGGTCAACGCCAGGCAACGGAATATTGGCTCCGACCCGAGCTATAAAAAGCAATGCTAAGGTGAAGAAAATTTTTTGCCTTAATTCAGGTATTTTTAAACAATTTGTAAATGCTGAAAGCATGAAATTTAGAAATATGAATATTATTCCGAAACTGAGCCGCCTGCTGCGATTATTTTGTCCTTGGCAGACTTTGAAATTTGGTCGACTGAAACGACAAGTGCCTTTGTAACCTTCCCTGTTCCAAGAAGTTTAACATGCGTAGAATTTGACCTAATCAAACCTACTTCCTTAAGCGAGGTAATATCAACCTTGTCAGTTTTAAGTTTTTCTAAATCATTTAAGTTAACAATCGCACAAGGTGACTGAAACCGCTTTCGGTTAAAACCCCTCTGTGGAAGTTTTCTGAAAAGAGGCATTTGACCACCTTCAAAACCTGCTCTAAGAGAATATCCAGCACGGGCTCCAGCTCCTTTATGTCCTCGTCCTGATGTTTTACCGTGTCCATTCCCTTCGCCTCTTCCAATACATCTTTTCTTACGATTGGCCCCTGATGGTATTTCATGTTCTTTCATGGTAATTAAGATTTAGCAGAAGTTTCAGCGATTTCTCCAGCTGCTACCGGAATAACTTTTGGGTCTTCCATGTAAGAAGGACCAAAAACATCTTCACCTCGAATATTTGAAATTGTTTTTGCTGTACGAAGTTGCTGTAGACCATTCATTGTAGCCGATACCACCGATAATTGATTATTAGATCCAAGGGATTTGGAGAGAATATTTTTAACCCCAGCAGCTTCTAGTACTGCCCGAACTCCTCCTCCTGCAATGATACCTGTTCCCTGCCGGGCTGGTTTAAGTAATACTTTACCCCCATCATAATTTCCTAAAATTTGGTGGGGTATGGTATCTCCATAAACAGCTACATCTATCATTGCTTTCTTGGCCTGTTCTGTTCCTTTGCGAATCGCATCTGGAACCATTTGAGCTTTCCCATAACCAAATCCAACTTTTCCGTTCTGGTCACCAACAACCACAAGAGCCGCAAAACTGAATCGTCTTCCTCCCTTAACCACTTTAGCACATCTGTTGATGTGAACTACTTTTTCAAAAAGTTCGGGTTCGTCGGGTGCAACTTCAGGTGCTTTTTTACTTTTTTGATTGGGTTTGTTCATGGTAATTTAAAATTGTAAACCTTGCTCGCGCAAAGCTTCAGCAAATGCCTTTACGCAACCGTGGTATTTTCTGCCTGAACGATCAAACACGATCGAACTGAAGCCTTTTTCTTTGATTTTTTCACCCATAATAGTTCCCAACTTTTGAGCACCTTTTATATTAGGTAATAAATCTTTGAAGTCAGTATGAGTCGTTCCAAGACCAAGTAAAGTATGACCTTTAATGTCGTCAATGCATTGAGCATGAATATTCTTGTTGGTAAATCGAACAGCTACGCGCGGTCTATCCGCTGAACCATTAATTTTTTTACGGATTCTCCAACGACGCTTTTGTGCAAGTTCTTTTTTCTTTGAAAGTTTCATTACTAATTAAGCTGATTTTTTACCTTCTTTCCTTCTAACATATTCACCCAATATACGAACGCCTTTTCCTTTGTATGGTTCAACTGGGTAATAGCTTTTAATCTCTGCTGCAATTTGACCAACTTTTTGTTTGTCAGCACTTTCTACATGTATTTTAACATTATCTGAAACAGTAACAACGACACCCTCGGGAATATCATGTAAAATCGGGTGTGAATATCCAAGTTCCAGATCAATTTGACTTCCTTTAATAGTAGCACGAAAACCAACTCCCTCGATTAATAAGTCTTTGCTGAAAGGAGTGATTACCCCTTGAACCATATTTGCAATGATCGAACGCACTGTTCCATAATTAGCACGAGCAGAACGACTTGAATCGACAGGTTCAACAACTACGGTATTTTCAGATTGGGAAATTTTAGCTAAAGAAGAAAATTCTTTCAAAAGATCACCCTTCGGCCCTTTTACACGAACAACTTGTCCATCAATGGATACATCAACACCAGACGGAACTACAATCGGGACTTTACCTATTCTACTCATTAGAAATTATCCATTTTGGTTACCAAACACTGCAGAGAATTTCTCCGCCAAGTTTATTTTTCCTTGCGGTTTTATCGTCGATTATTCCTGTGGGTGTGCTAAGAATTGAAATTCCGAGCCCGCCCAACACCCTCGGAATTTCACGATAACCACAGTATGTGCGTCTTCCAGGAGTGCTGACACGATTGATACCACGAATGGCATGCTCGCCGTCAATATACTTTAGAGTTATCTCAATATTCTTATGACCGTTATCGGCAGATTGTTCATTACAATTTGCAACAAAACCTCTATCTTTGAGAATTTTAGCTATACCAACTCGAAGATTTGAATGAGGATAAGAACAAGTTTCTTTTCCTGCTTTACCTGCATTTCGAATGACAGTTATGAAATCACCAATTGTATCGTGAATAGACATATTTTATAAAAGTTGGGTATTTACCAAGACGCTTTGATAACACCAGGGATTTTTCCTTGTAGAGCTAATTCACGAAAAGAAATTCTTGAAAGCCCGAACTTGCGAATTGTGGCACGTGGTCTGCCTGTTAAAGTGCACCGATTTACCAAACGCACTGGTGAAGAATTCTTAGGAAGCTTGGTCAACTTGGCTTGTGCTTTGTAAAAATCTTCTTCCGTAGTTTTTGGATCAGATAAAATCTTTTTTAAAGTGACTCGCTTAGCCGAATATTTCGCGACTAATCTTTCCCTTTTCTTATTTCTATGAATAACTGATTTCTTTGCCATAATGTTTATTTCCTTAAGCAGCTTCCTGCTGGTTTGAAGAAGATACGGAAGGTTTTCGAAAGGGCATTCCAAGTGATTTGAGAAGTTTGCTTCCGTCCGAATCGTTTTTAGCTGAGGTCACAATTGATATATCCAAACCTGTATTGGTTCGTTGGCGCTCCACATTTATTTCAGGGAAAATACTATGATCAATAACTCCCAATGTATAATTTCCGCAACCATCTAGCTTAAAAGGAACGCCACGGAAATCTCGTATATTAGGTAGTGCGATTGCGATCAAACGCAAAAGAAATTCCCACATTACATTTCCCCGAAGAGTTACTTTAATACCAACCGGCATACCTTCCCGTAATTTAAAATTAGAAACACTCATTTTAGCTTTCACTATGACGGGTGCCTGGCCAGATAAAGCCGTAATGTCTTTTTTAAGCTCCTCAATTCCATTTTTATCAAGTTCAGAACCAAAGGAAGTATTAAGTACGACCTTTTCAATCTTAGGTACTTGATGAACATTTTTGAAACCACAGCTTTTGAGTAGAGCAGGAGCAACCTCTTCCATGTAAGTTTTTTTGAGTTCAGGTGTATTCATAAGTTAATAATAAGAAATTAAAATATAAGATTAGCTTTTCTTAAGATCTGCTTTCTTAACATTGGAAAAATGTAAGGAAGCTTCTCTTTCTACAATAGCACCTTGGGGGTTATCCTGTGTTTTCTTTTCGTGTTTTTTAATCATGTTTACACCCTCTACAATCACTCGGTTTTTATTACGTAAAACTTGCAAGATTTTACCTTTACTGCCCTTGTGGTCTCCCGCGATAACAACGACTTCATCACCCTTCTTTATTTTATTCGCCATTTTTATAAAACCTCTGGTGCTAGTGAAATTATTTTCATATATTTTTGGCGTAGTTCACGAGCTACTGGACCAAAAATACGGGTACCTTTCGGAGTTCCGTCATTATTAACTATAACGCAAGCATTTTCATCAAACCTAAGATAGCTTCCGTCTCTACGGCGTACTGCAGTTTTTGTACGAACAACAACCGCACGGACAACTGTTCCTTTTTTTACTGCAGCCTCAGTTGTACTTTCTTTTACATGGCAAACAATGATATCACCAATTGAAGCAGTTTTTTTATTTTGTCCGATTCGACGAATCATCCGAACTTTTTTTGCTCCCGTATTATCTGCAACTTCGAGCCTACTTAATAATTGAATCATGGTAAATTACGCTACAGGTGCTTTTTCGATTATCTCTAAAACCCGCCATCTTTTAAGCTTACTTAAAGGTCTAGTTGTTACAATCTTGACCTTATCTCCAACCGATGACTCATTATTTTCATCATGAACATGGACCGTTGTTTTGCGACGAATTTCTTTTTTGTAAAGAGGGTGAGGTATTTTGTATTCGTAAACAACTTTAATAGATTTGTTCCCCGTCTTGGCCCGGACAGAACCAATCAATTCTTTACGATTATTTCTTGGTGATTCAAAGGTCATTAAAATTTTGGGTTAAATAATTTAATTTTTGGACAACGAAAGAACTGTTAAAATTTTGGCTCTATCCCTCCGAATAGTTTTAATTAAATGTGGCTTTTCAACTTGTCCGGTTTGCTTTCTTAATTGCAGTTGTAGTAATTCTTCACCTAACTCTCGAAATTTTTTATTTAATTCCGCACCTGATAGTTCCTTAATTTCTGACATTTTCATAAAAGAGATACTAGAATGATTGTTGACGAAGAACTAGTCGGCAACGAAAGGGAAGTTTTGCATCTGCCAATCCTAATGCTTCTCTTGCCAAGGTCAGCGAACATCCAGCAATTTCGAAAAGCACATGTCCTGGTTTTACAACCGCAACCCAATGATCAACCGGGCCTTTGCCTTTACCTTGTCTGGTCTCAGCAGGCTTCTTAGTAACTGGTTTGTGAGGAAATACTCGGATCCACACTTTACCCTTACGTTTTAAATGCCTATTGATTGCGACACGAGCTGCTTCAATTTGATTAGATGTCATTCTGCCTCGGGATAGTGATTGGATACCAAATTCACCAAAAGAAACTGAATTTCCTTTTGACGCAGTCCCGCGAACGCGACCCTTAAAAACTTTTCTGTATTTAGTCCTAGATGGAAGTAATTTTGGCATAATTTAAAATATTAAAAAATTTTGTCTTCGTCCTTAAGGCATATCCAACATTTTATTCCAATAATACCATAAACAGTATTTGCCTCGACAAGTCCGTAATCAATATTTTCACGAAGCGTGTGTAAAGGTACTCTACCTTCTCGTGTTTGCTCAGTTCTTGCGATATCAGCACCTCCAAGACGACCAGCACACTGGATTCTAATTCCCTCTGCACCCATTGACATTGTAGTCTGAACAGCTTTCTTCATTGCCCGTCGAAAAGCTATTCTTCTCTCCAACTGAAGAGCAACATTTTCGGCTACCAAAGAAGCAACTAAATCTGGTTTTTTAATTTCCTGAATTTCGAGACGGATATCTTTACTAATTGTGCGATTTAAAGAATCGCGCAATGCATCAAGTTCCTGTCCCTTACGTCCTATAACTATACCAGGTCTAGCAGTCCAAATTGTGACTCGAGTACGACTTGAAGCACGTTCAATCACAACTCTCGGTACGGAAGCAAACCGTAATTTCTTATCTAAATAACCTCGGATTAAATTGTCTTCTTCTAGAAATTTTGAATAGTCATGCTTATTAGCATACCATCTTGCACTCCAATTACGCCTAACGCCTAGACGAAAACCTATCGGATTTACTTTTTGTCCCATAATAATTAAGCTTCGTCAGTTAAAACAACGCGGAGGTGACTCATCCTCTTCTTGTAAGGGTGAGAAGATCCGCGAGCACATGGTCTAAATCTTTTTAAGGCAGGACCTTCATCAACGATGACCTCCCTAATAGTTAAATCATCTGCATTGAGATTTGCGTTATTTTCAGCGTTAGCCATAGCTGACTTTAATGTTTTATCCAAAAGGCGAGCAGCCTTGCGTGGGATAAATTTTAACAGAGAAACTCCTTCAGTGGCTTTTTTTCCGGGTAGAAGGCGAGCAACCTCTCGTGCTTTTTTAGGAGATATCCTCACATACTTAGAATAAGATTTAACATCCATAATTTATTTTTGGGTATGGGGATTATGGGACTTAAAGGATCGGGTAGCTGAAAACTCGCCTAATTTATGACCGACCATATTTTCAGTAACATAAACAGGAAGAAAGCTTTTTCCGTTATGAACAGAAAAGTTAAGTCCAACAAAATCAGGAGTTATAGTTGAACGCCTGGACCATGTTTTGATAGGTTTTCTATCACCAGCGGTTTGTGCAGTTATAACTTTTTTCATCAAACCAGGTTCTACAAAGAAACCTTTTTTTATTGATCTTGTCATATAAAATACCTTTTGAGTGAACTATTATTTGACTCTTGTGCCGTTACGGCGAACGAGAATTTGAGTATTTGAGAGTTTAGATTTCTTTCTAGTTGGAAAACCCTTAGATAATTGCCCCCAAGGCGAACTAGGATGCCCACCACCTGATGTTCTACCTTCACCACCCCCCATTGGATGGTCAACTGGATTCATCGCAACCCCTCGGACTCGAGGACGACGACCTTTCCAGCGATTTCTTCCCGCTTTTCCAATTGTAGCTTTTTGATGACTCGCATTTCCAACTGAACCAATTGTTGCCCTACAGTTTTCCTTGACTAAACGGATTTCACCACTGGGCATCTTTAATGAAGCGTGATTCCCGTCGACTGAAATTAAGCGAACTTCGCATCCGGCTGATCTTGCAAGTTTTGCACCAGCACCGGGAAGCATTTCAACACAATGAATTTTGGTTCCTAAAGGTATCAAATTTAATGGAAGAGCATTGCCAGGCGTGAAATCCACTTTCGTATCTGAACTAACTAATGTATCTCCTACCTTCACTGAAGAAGGTGCAAGTATATAATTTTTAAGTCCATCAGAGTATTCGAGAAGTGCCAAATGGGCAGTTCTGTTGGGATCATACTCTAAGGCAATAACTTTTGCTTCTTCATTTAACTTTTCTCTACGAAAATCAATTTGTCTGTAAAGTCTTTTATGGCCTCCACCCCTGCGTCTTGAAGTAATACGGCCATACGAATTGCGCCCTTTTTTTCTATGAACTCCCTTGGTTAAAGATCGTTCGGGTCTTTTTGTGTCTAAATCAACTTTGTTCTTAAGAAAAAATCGACTGGATGGCGTAACGGGTTTTTGTAGTAAAATTGACATATTATAATTCTCCTATGCGAGATCAATGCTGTCCCCGGATTTCAATGTTACAATGGCCTTTTTCATGCCACTCTTAAACCCAAGCTTATTGCGACGGGCCCGATCTCTTTTAGCCTTTGGTTTAACATTTAAAGAGTTTACTGAGAGTACAGTGACGGAAAAAGTTTTTTCTACAGCATCCTTGATATTCGACTTTTTGGCTATACTAGAAACTTCGAAAACATATTTGTTTAGATTGGCGGAGAGCATGGTAGCTTTCTCGGTAAGTAAAGCTTCTTTAAGTATAATTACAGACTCATTCATTTTTTACTTACCTCCACTCCAAATTTTGCAATTAAAATATCCATACCCTTAAGGCTTAAAACAATTTGGTCTGATTGGACTATATCTAGTGGACTAAGGTCCTGTGCACGACTTAATCGAGCAGTTGGTAAGTTCCTTGCTGCCAATGCAAAATTATCATCAAAACTATCTCCTATTGCTAAAACTTTTTTTGACTGCGGAGCAAGTGATCCAATTAAGTTTTTAAATAGCTTTGTCTTAGGTTCAGCAACAGTCCAGTCTTCAATAAGAGAAATTTTTTCGGCATTTGCTTGGTCTACTAAAGCTCGCTCCATCGCTAAATGTTTAATCTTTTTGTTAAGTTTTTGGCTGTAGGAACGGGGTTTGGGACCAAAAGAAACCCCTCCTCCGCGACGTTGAACTGCTTTTTTATCTCCTGCTCGGCCAACACCCAAACCTTTTTGGCGAAAGATTTTTTTTCCAGAGCCTCGAACTTCTGATCGAACCTTAGTCGATGCATTACCCTGCCTTTTGTTTGCATGAACTGCAATTATTGCCTGCCTAAGAGCATCTACACCTTTACCATCGTCGAGATTTGGGAATTCTTTAATATCCATTTCACCATTTGAGGTGCCGTCAATTTTAAATAGTTTAAATTTCATCGCCGCGTTTTTCTTTAAATTTTAGATTTCTTTGCCACTCTAAGCGTGATGATTGAACCTTTATGTCCAGGAACGCTCCCCTTGACTAATAAAAGATTTTTGTCGGGGAAAATTTTCATGATTTGTAGGTTCTGAGTTGTTCGACTCACATTACCCATGTGACCAGGCATTTTTTTATTTTTGAAGATTCTTCCAGGCCATTGGCACAAACCATAGGAACCTCCACGACGATGAAACATTGAACCATGAGAAGCAGGTCCTCCAGCAAAATTCCATCGTTTAACAACTCCTTGGAACCCTTTTCCTTTTGTTTTTGAAACTACATCAACTATCTTAATATCTTTAAAGTCTTCAACAGTAATAGTACTGCCCTGTTTGAGATCGTGTCCGTTATCTAACCTAACTTCCTGTGATATTTGTTGGGCATCAACACCAGCTTTTTTGGCATGTCCTTTTTTGCATGAATTGGCCTTATTCGGTGGTTTTCTATTTGGATTAAAACCAATTTGTATAGCTGAATAACCATCACTGTCCTTCGTCTTGACTTGCAAAATAGGACAGGGCCCAGCTTCAATTATTGTTACAGGAACAAGATTATTGTTCTCATCGTATACTTGGCTCATGCCAAGTTTTTTTCCTAGTAGTTCAAGTTTCATTCTTTAAGCGGCAGGCGGTGTTACCCATTTGAAACCTGCTTTAAAGGTTTAATTTTATAAATAGTTTATTTTATACATTGATATTAATCTCTACACCAGCAGGCAGATTAAGTTTTTTAAGCTCATCAACTGTTTGTACTGTAGGTTCTATAATATCGATTAGTCTCTTGTGGGTTCTTAATTCAAATTGATCCATTGATTTTTTATCAACATGAGGAGAGCGGTTAACAGTGTAGCGTTCAATTCGAGTTGGCATTGGTATCGGACCAGCAACACGTGCTCCGGTTCTTTTGGCAGTATCAACGATATCTATTGCTGATTGATCAATAACTCGATAATCAAAACCGCGTAGTTTAATTCGTATACGTTGTCCGTTCATTTATTAGGTATTAAGTTCTAGCAGGTTCTCTGCTTGAAGTTTCAACAATTGTTTGGACAAGACTTTGCGGAACTTGCTCAAAGTGGGAAGGAGTCATTGAGTAATCGGCTCGACCTGAAGAAAGTGATCTCATATCAGTGGAATAACCGAACATATTTTCCAAGGGTACAAAGGCTTGTATGATACAAGCATTACCGCGAGTCTCCATTCCTTGAATTTGTCCACGCCTTCGGTTTAAGTCGCCCATTAATTCACCTTGGTAATCCTCTGGAGTGGAAACCTCGACCTTCATAATAGGTTCCAATAATATGGGACTGGCATTTTTCATTGCATCTTTGAATGCAAAAATGCCAGCCATCTTAAAAGCCATTTCTGAAGAATCTACATCGTGAAAAGAACCATCGACGAGGGTTATCTTAAAATCAATAACAGGGTAACCTGCAACAACACCAGAAAGTGCTGCCTCTTTGATTCCATCAAATGTTGGCTTAATGAACTCTTTAGGTATTGAACCACCGACAATTTTGTTTTCCAATTCAATCCCTTTACCTTTTTCCAAGGGTTCCATTTTAATAACTGCGTGACCATATTGTCCGCGACCTCCCGATTGTCGAATGAATTTACCATTACCATCAGAAGAATTAAGCATAGTTTCTCTGTAAGCTATTTGTGGTTTCCCCGCATTAGCATCCACTTTGAATTCTCGAAAAAGTCTATCTCTTATAATATCTAGGTGTAACTCACCCATTCCAGATATAATTGTTTGTCCGGTTTCTTCATTTGTTGATAAACCAAAAGTCGGATCTTCTTCAGCAAGACGCTGCAATCCTATTCCCATTTTTTCTTGATCTGCTTTTGTTGCAGGTTCAATAGACATAGAAATAACGGGTTCAGGAAAACTTGGCGGTTCCAAACGAAGATCAAGATCCTTATCTGCTAAAGTATCTCCGGTTACAACATCTTTTACTCCTATCAAGGCACAAATATCACCTGAGTAAGCAACATCAATATCTTCACGATCATTGGCTTTCATAACCATTAACCGAGAAACACGTTCACTTTTTCTAGTTCTGGGATTGTAGAGAGTGGTGCCTTTTTTCAAGGTTCCTTGATAAATTCTATAAAAAACTAATTTACCAACATAAGGGTCAGACATTAGCTTGAAGGCTAGGCCAGCTACTTTTGCACTATCATCTGGTGAAACTTCGACCGCTTCTTCATCTGAATCCTCACCTTTCATCGGTGGTAAATCTAAAGGACTTGGCAAATAATCAACAACCGCATCCATTAACATTTGAACTCCTTTATTCTTAAATGCACTACCAGGGATTACTCCAATAAACTTCAACGAAAGGGTAGCCTTACGAATACCATGTTTAAATTCATCTTCACTGATGTCCTCACCTTCAAGATACTTATTTGCAATATCGTCGTCAAAATCAGAAACTGACTCAAGTAGAGATTCACGATATTGTTCAGAAAGTTCTAACATATCTTCTGGGATATCCTCAACAGTAAAGCGGACACCTGAGGTATCGGACTCATCGTAAATGTAAGCGACCATTTTGATAAGATCCACTAAACCACGAAAGTTTTCCTCTGCACCTATCGCTAAATATAATGGATGGGCATTGGCACCTAATTTATCACGCATACTTCCAACTGCTGCAAGGAAGTTTGAACCCATTCGATCCATTTTATTAATGAAACCGAGACGCGGAACATTATATTTGTCCATTTGTCTCCAAACGGTTTCGGATTGAGGTTGAACACCTTCAACGGAAGTAAACACACCTACAGCTCCGTCTAAAACGCGAAGTGAACGTTCAACTTCAGCAGTAAAATCAACATGCCCAGGCGTATCAATGATGTTGATACGATGAGATATCTTTGCAAAAGGACCTTCGGATGTTGTCCATCCACAAGATATTGCAGCAGAAGTTATAGTTATACCTCGTTCACGTTCTTGTTCCATCCAGTCGGTGGTAGCACCACCATCATGCACTTCACCAATTTTGTGAACAACTCCAGAATAAAACAAAACTCTTTCCGTGCAAGTTGTTTTGCCAGCATCAATGTGTGCTGCAATTCCAATATTACGAGTATGCTCTAAAACAGTAGGACGACTGCTTGAGTTAGCTGAAGAAAAATTTTCGTTATCACTCATGGAAAAATTACCAACGAAGATGAGCAAAAGCACGATTTGCTTGAGCCATCTTGTGAGTTTCTTCACGCTTCTTAACCACTGAACCAGTATTGTTGTAGGCATCAATCAACTCAATTGCTAGAGAATCTGCCATTGGAGCACCTTTTCGGGCACTTGCTGCTTTGACTACCCAACGAAAAGCAAGACTTTGTTGTCTTTCAAAAGGTACCTCTATCGGAACCTGATAAGTGGCACCGCCTACACGACGACTTTTCACCTCTATTTTAGGGCGAATATTTTCAAGTGCACCTAAAACAAGA
Organism: uncultured Verrucomicrobiota bacterium; assembly: GCA_902580225.1. Taxonomy (GTDB): domain Bacteria; phylum Verrucomicrobiota; class Verrucomicrobiia; order Opitutales; family Seribacteraceae; genus Seribacter. The sequence goes on along the minus strand of CACHJU010000017.1, from coordinate 7,237 downwards.
TCAACAGGATTTCCTTTTTCTAATTTTTCAGCCATCTTCTCAATAGCCCCATACACTATCCTCTGTGCAAGAGCCTTTTTTCCACTCTGCATTACTGCATTCACCAAGGTAGATATTAAGGGGCTTCCATGCCTTGGATCGGGCATCGTTTGTCTTTTTACGGCTTTTCGTCTGCGTGACATGTCTGTAAAATTATTTTTTAGGTCGTTTAACGCCGTATTTAGATCGGCTTCTTCTTCTTTTCTCTACTCCCTGACAATCAAGAGTACCTCTGACAATGTGATAACGAACTCCATTAAGATCTTTAACTCTTCCTCCTCGCAGAAGAACAATGCTATGTTCTTGTAAATTATGACCCTCATCTGGAATGTAAGCAATCACCTCATGACCTGTGGTCAATCTTACTTTAGCTACTTTTCGAATTGCTGAATTTGGTTTCTTAGGTGTGCGAGTTGTGACCTGTACACAAACGCCTCTGCGAAAAGGGCAAGCCTTCAAAGCAGGAGATTTAGTCTTCGATTTTGGTGGGCGACGACCTTTTCTTACAAGTTGATTTATGGTGGGCATGGAGTAGAATTTTAAGGAAAAAGTTTAAAAGATAGCAGGTTTTTATTAAACCTCAAGTTTTATTTGTTATTGTTAAAAATTAATTACGCTATTTTATCTTCGCTTTTTGCAGAACCAAGAGTATCGATTTTTAATCTTCTCCATTTTGGAAGACCCGTGCCAGCAGGTATCAGATGTCCCATAATAACATTTTCTTTAAAACCTTTAAGGTCGTCAACTTTTCCGAGGGTTGCCGCATTAGTAAGAACTCGAGTTGTTTCCTGAAAAGACGCAGCTGAAATAAAGCTGTCTGTTTCTAAAGAAGCTTTTGTAATTCCTAACAAAATAGGTTCACCTTCGGCAGGTTTTCCTCCTTTATCTGACATATTTTCATTCGAGTCCATAAATGCAAATCTATCTATTTGATCTCCCCAGAAAAATTCTGTATCTCCTGGATCAGTTATGCGCACTTTAAAAAGCATTCGGGATATAATAACCTCTAAGTGTTTGTCATTAATCGTAACACCTTGAAGACGATAAACCTTTTGAATTTCTTCAATTAAATACTCCTGAACTGCAGATGGACCAAGAATTTCAAGAATTTCATGAGGGTCCTTGGCACCTTCGGTAATCAGTTGCCCTTTTTGAGCAAAATCTCCTGGTTGAACCAATACATGTTTTCCATGAGGAATTAAATGCTCTTCAACTTGACCAGATTCCTCATTTGTTACCAATAACCTCTTTTTAGATCGTAAAGTTCCGGCTTCTGATACAATACCATCAATCTTGGCCATTTGGCCTACATTTCCTTCTTTAGGTCTTCGTGCTTCAAAAAGTTCAGCCACACGGGGAAGCCCTCCTGTAATATCTTGAGTTTTGGAGGCTTGTCTTGGGGTTTTAGCAATAATGGAACCAGCATCTATCCGGGTTCCTTCATCAACAGCTACCTGTGCACCAGTTGGTACAGAATAAGTTGCAATCGGATTTCCTTTGGAATCCTTAATTATAACTTGTGGATTCAAATCTTCTTTATGTTCAATAACCACCATAGATCGTCCCCCTGACGCATCACGCTCAACTTTTGTCGTTACTCCAGGAAGCATATCTTCAAAAGAGATTATACCCTTCTTCTCCGAAAGAATCGGTATATTGTAGGGATCCCATTGAGCAAGTAGTGCTTCATCTTCGACTAGATCTTCATCCTTAAAATGCAACAAAGCACCAGCAGGAATCGGATAATCATCAACAATTCTGTCATCTTCATCAAGAACCTGTATTGATCCAGTCTTGTTCAGTGTGACTTGTTGGTCATTCGCAAGGGTAACGAGACGCAAACCTTTAAATCGTAATTTTCCAGCTTTTCTAACATTAATCACAGGATCTTCACGTCCAGCACTTGCAATTCCTCCAATGTGAAAAGTTCTCATCGTAAGTTGTGTGCCAGGTTCACCAATTGACTGTGCGGCTATGATTCCAACAGAAGATCCTTGTTTTACTAAACTGTTAGTAGATGGGTCTATTCCATATTCCAAAGCAGTTAGGCCATTTTTAATACGACTTGAAAGCGGAGACATCACTCGAACCCTTGTGATCCCAAGGGCATCAAATTCTGAGGCGATTTCTTCTGTAATTAATGATCCCGATGAAATAACAACCTCACTTGGATTAGACGGGTTATTTACATCGTCAGTGGCGTATCGTCCAATAATGCGATCTCTAAGTGGAACAATTTCGTTATCACCTTCCATTATTGCTTTCTTCACAACTCCATCACGACGGTTGTCGTCATCGCAGACAATGATACAGTCCATTGCAACATCACACAATTTTCTTGTCAAATAACCTGCATCTGCAGTTTTAAGAGCAGTATCAGCGAGTCCCTTACGGGCTCCATGTGTAGACATAAAATATTCCAAAACGGACAAACCTTCACGAAAAGAAGCAAGTATTGGTTGTTCAATTATTTCGCCCGAAGGCTTTGCCATTAGTCCACGCATCCCACAAAGCTGTCTAACTTGTTGGCGGTTTCCGCGTGCTCCAGAATCCATCATTAGATAAACAGGATTAATTGTGTCTTTGCCTAAGTTTTCATCCAAGCAAGTAAAGACTTCCTTGGCAATGTCATCCGTCGCAGTTGTCCAAACATCAATAATTTTGTTATGTCTTTCTCCTCGAGTGATAATTCCCTTTTTGAATTGATCTTCAATTTTATCAATTTCCTTACGGGCAACACTGATTCTTTGTTTTTTCTCTGGCGGAATAATCATATCAAATATTCCAATTGAAATACCTGCTTTGGTTGCCATATCGAAACCCATTTCTTTGAGGCGATCGAGGGACTCGATTGTCTCTTTCTTTCCGCGTAGTCGAAATGTTTCTAAAATAAGATTTCCCAAATCTCCCTTAAGGGCTGGCTCATTAAAAAAGCCTAATTCATCAGGCCAAATAGTATTAAAAAGAACTCGACCAACAGTAGTCCGAACAACACTTTTTTTGTTAATGCCAAATAGAGTCTCTTTTCCTTTATCAGGATTTTTCATATCAATCCAGTCATGCAGATTAAGAACACCTTCATGCATTGCGCTCAAAGCTTCTTCGAGGCAACCAATTAACGGTAATTTTTCATTATCCTTTACCTCATTCTTCGGATTCATGGTCAAAAAGTAAGAACCCAATACAATATCCTGAGATGGAGTAAGAATGGGTTTACCACTAGACGGGGAAAAGATGTTATGAGTTGCCATCATTAACAACTTAGCTTCCATAATTGCCTCCACTGATAGAGGTACATGGACGGCCATTTGGTCACCATCAAAGTCTGCATTGTAAGCGGTACAAACCAATGGATGAACGCGAATTGCATTCCCCTCGATTAGAACTGGCTCAAAAGCTTGGATGGACAAACGGTGTAGGGTTGGGGCACGATTTAGAAGAACCGGATGTCCCTTAGTAACTTCTTCTAAGATATCCCACACTTCAGGAGATCGACTTTCGATCATTTTTCTTGCACCCCTGACTGTGTGAACGAAGCCTAATTCCTTTAACCTACGAATAATAAATGGCTCAAACAAAATTAAAGCCATTTTTTTTGGAAGCCCGCATTGATGGAGTTTAAGTTCTGGCCCAATTACGATAACTGATCGTCCTGAATAATCAACTCGTTTGCCCAATAAATTTTGACGAAAGCGGCCTTGTTTCCCCTTGAGCATATCGCTCAAAGATTTTAATGCTCGATTTCCAGAACCGGTAATCGCTCTTCCGTGCCTACCGTTATCAAAAAGTGCGTCAACTGCTTCTTGGAGCATCCGCTTTTCATTATGAATAATTACATCTGGAGTTTTCAGTTGGAGAAGATTTTTCAATCTGTTGTTACGATTAATAACCCTTCGATACAAATCATTAAGATCGCTGGTAGCAAACCGTCCACCTTCTAATGGAACCAATGGGCGAAGATCAGGGGGAATAACTGGAATACTATCAAGAACCATCCATTCTGGTGATGCCCCAGATTGAAGAAAACCTTGAGTAACTTTGAGCCTGCTAGCCAATTTCTTTTTAATTTGCTTTGACTTAGTGTCGTGCATTTGGTCGTACAGTTCTTCAAGTTCTTCTTCTAAATTGATTCGCCCTAGGACATCACGGATTGCTTCCGCACCCATTTTAGCTTCAAATTCGTCACCAAACTCATCCTGTGCTTCGCGAAATTCCTTGTCAGAAAGCAACTGTTTTTCTTCAAGGGGTGTACTTCCTGGATCAGTTACAATGTATTGTTCATAATATAATACACGCTCAAGACTTTTTGCGGTCATATTAAGAAGCAAACCTAATCTACTTGGCATACTTTTTAGAAACCAAATATGGGAAACTGGAACAGCTAATTCTATATGACCCATTCGATCACGACGAACCCTAGAGACAGTTACTTCAACACCACAGCGATCACAAACGACACCCTTATATTTTATACGTTTATATTTTCCGCATGCACATTCATAGTCTCGAACAGGTCCAAATATTTTTTGGCAAAATAATCCACCAGGTTCAGGCTTAAAGGTTCTGTAATTTATGGTTTCTGGATTTTTTACTTCTCCTTTGGACCAAGACCTTATTACATCTGGAGATGCAACTGTGATCGATACTCGATCCATTGGTCCAACTTCCACACCTAATGCTTCATTTACTGCTTCAACGCTCATGTTTTAACTTGTAGAGGGGTTATAAAAAAAATTAAAGGGCATCTTCACCGAGAACCCTAATGTCAAGACAGAGGCTTTGCATCTCCTTCATCAAAACATTAAAAGATTGAGGTGTTCCAGCTTGCAAAGAATTATCTCCTTTAACAAGTGATTCGTATATTTTGGTTCTGCCTGAGACATCATCCGATTTTACCGTAAGGATTTCTTGTAATGTGTAGGCGGCTCCATATGCCTCCAATGCCCAAACTTCCATCTCCCCAAAACGCTGTCCTCCATACTGAGCTTTACCACCCAAGGGTTGTTGAGTTATCAAACTATATGGACCTACTGCACGGGCATGAATCTTACTCGAAACTAAATGGTTTAATTTCAGCATGTACATATAACCTACCACAATCTTTTGATAAAAGGGTTCTCCACTACAACCATCAAATAATATGGTCTTTCCAGTTTCCGGCAGATTTGCCTCTTTGAGATATTCCTTAATTCTGGTTTCCGAAATACCATCAAATATGGGTGTCGCAACTTTGAAGCCTAATTTATTACATGCCCATCCCAAATGAGTTTCTAAAACCTGACCGACATTCATTCGACTAGGAACCCCCAAAGGATTCAAACAGATTTCAATTGGAGTACCGTCAGGTAAAAAAGGCATATCTTCTTCAGCAACAATTTTTGCCACAACACCTTTATTTCCATGACGACCAGCCATCTTATCACCAACACGCATTTTTTGTTTTTTCGCAACAAAAACGCGGACATTTTTTATAGCACCTTGGTCAATAGAATCACCCTGTTCAATAGATTCTATCTTACGGTCACGATCATCTTCCAAATCATTAAATTTAGATTCGTAGCTTTCGATTATTTCAAAAACTTTAATACGCACAGGGGAGGGCGGAATATCTATATAACGATGAACAGATGAAAGTCTTCTCAAAAGAGTTTTAGTAATTTTCCGATTAGAAGGAATAATTATATCACCAGTTTCAGAATTCGTAACATTTAATGGGATTTTTTCGCCTAACAGAATATTGGATAATGATTCCGTTAATTGAGAACGAAGATCATCTGATTGGTTTCGGTAATCCTCTTTGATCTGTTTCATTTGACGACGAAGATCTGAAGGCGAAAGTTTTTCTTGTTCGGCGTCTGTTCTGCTTGAAACTTTTATATCCATAACAATACCCTGAGTTCCAGAGGGAACTTTTAAAGAACTATCCTTTACATCGGCTGCTTTTTCTCCGAATATTGCTCTCAATAACTTTTCTTCAGGCGCTAAATCAGTTTCACTTTTTGGCGTAATTTTACCGACTAGTATGTCCCCTGGCTTAACTTCTGCACCAATTCTAACAACTCCCAAATGGTCCAAATTTCTTAATGCCTCTTCACCTGCATTAGGAATATCTCGGGTAATCTCTTCAGGTCCAAGTTTTGTATCACGAGCAGTTACTTCAAATTCTTCAATATGGATCGATGTATAGATATCATCCTTGATCATCTTTTCAGAAATCAAAATCGCATCTTCGAAATTGTATCCTTTCCAAGGCATAAAAGCTACCAATATATTACGTCCTATCGCCAATTCACCTTTATCAGTGCAAGCTCCATCGGCTATTGCCTGGCCTACTTTAACCTTATCGCCTTTACGAACAATTGGTTTTTGATTAAAACAGGTGCCAGCATTTGAACGTAAAAATTTTCTTAAATTATAGCAATAAATACCCCGTTTATGATCACTTCTAGGCTCTTTCAGGAAACGTGGAGGTAAAGAACCATCATCAGTCACAACAATTCTTTTTCCGTCCGCTAGGGCGACCACCCCCTCTGAATCAGATACGGTTACTGTTTTAGAATCTTCAGCGACCTTCTTTTCAATACCCGTCCCAACCAAAGGGGAATCAGATTGTAAGAGAGGTACTGCCTGTCTTTGCATATTAGCACCCATCAAAGCTCGATTCGCGTCATCATGTTCAAGGAAAGGAATTAGTCCAGCTGCAACAGATACAACTTGTTTAGGAGATACATCCATGAACTCTACCTCCATGACATCATATTCACTTACCTGATCTCGATAACGACAAGTAACGCGTCCAAGGAGCTTTCCTGTTTTGGAATCAATCTCTGTATTTGCTTGTGCAATAAGAAATCTTTCTTCTTCAAAAGCATTAAGGTACTTAACATTTTTAGGATTTTTGTCTACTATACCTTTTTTCACCGGATGGTAAGGAGACTGCAAAAAACCGAACTCATCTATCTTAGCATAAGTAGATAATGTATTAATTAGACCAATGTTTGGGCCTTCAGGAGTTTCGATAGGGCATATTCTACCATAATGAGTAGGATGAACATCGCGTACTTCAAAGCCGGCTCGTTCACGATTTAATCCTCCAGGGCCAAGAGCAGATAAACGACGCTTGTGAGTCATTTCTGCAAGGGGATTAATTTGATCTTTAAATTGGCTGAGTTGACTTCGAGCAAAAAAGTCTCTAACC
>CACHJU010000016.1 GCA_902580225.1 uncultured Verrucomicrobiota bacterium | reverse complement strand
TTAAAAAGAATAGAAATGAATTCCAATTCATAACTACCATTCGTGCGAGGGTAAGAGCTAGAATAATGGGAATTGAACAACGGATAATCAGAATGATCCATTGTTCCAACTGGATTTGCTTGCGGTTTTTACGAAGTACTGATTCGAGAAGGTGACTGGCTCCCCATCTGATAATTTTGAAACGGCTGCGGTTGAATAGATGAATGATAAGAGGGACGAGGGCTGCTAATGTTCCCAAGATAAGTGCTCCGTTTAAGAAACTCACAGGTGAACGGGCATCCCCGCCTTTCCCCGGGCAGCTAAGAATGAAGCAAGTCCTTCAGCATAAGGTTCATCGGTGGTCATTGGAAAAAGTTGTACCCTATGCTTATGGCATCCTTTGACCAAAGTATTCCGATATTCTCTGAGATTTTCTAAATAAGCCTCCCTTAAGTGTTGAGGATCTACGGTATGACGAAGTCCATCCTTTTCCAAGCAATCGAATCGTGTCCAGGACTGGAACGGAAATTCAAGTTCATCGCGGTGCCAAATTTGAAAAATTACTACATCATGCTTGGCATGATTAAAATGAGCTAAGCCTTTGAGGATGGATGGGATGTCTCCAAAACAATCCGAAACAATAACGACCAATCCACGCTTTTTAAGTTGAGGAGCAATTTCATGAAATACATTTCCAAGATCTGTATCTTCACCCGCATTTGTCTCTCCGAGAAGATCAATGACTTGCCTGATATGAGAAGCCCCACCCCGGGGGGGAACAAGGGATCGAACTTTCGAATCGAATGTGGTCAGGCCAATATTATCGGTTTGTTGAAGTCCCAGATAGGCGAAACAGGCGGCTAATCTTGATCCATAAGCCAGTTTGCTGACACCCTTTTCCTGATCACCTCCGTAAGACATCGATCCACTCGCATCGAGTAGAAGGTGGCATCGCAAATTAGTTTCCTCTTCGTATTCACGAACATAATACCGATCAGTTTTGGCAAAGACTTTCCAGTCGAGCCGACGGATTTCATCTCCGGGTGTGTACGCCCGATGTTGCTTAAACTCTACGCTGAAGCCCTTGTGAGGGGAACGATGTAGACCCGAACAGAACCCTTCAACCACACGTCTGGCCAGTACTTGATGGTTGGCAAGACGGGATAAATCTTTTGGGTCGAGGTAGTCGGTAACAGTGGCCATCCGAGGATCGGAGCAAAGTAGTTACAAGACAGCTTCTTTTTTTTCCGGAACGGAATCCACGCATCGGTCAATAATTGACTCTACCGTTATTCCCTCAGCTTCAGCATTAAAAGTAGGAACAATACGGTGTCTGAGCACAGGATGAGCCAAGGCCTTAACATCTTCTACTTTAGCGGCAAAACGACCTTTTAATAGTGCTCTTACTTTGGAGCCTAAAATAAGTTGTTGGCAGGCACGGGGACCAGGTCCCCAATCAATTAAGTCTTTAACCCAGCTTTCCGCACCTTCCTCCTTTGGCCGGGCCATCCTGACCAAATCCAAGACATAATCATAGACATGATCTGGAACTGGCACCTTTCGAACTGTTTCCTGACATTTTTGCAGGGTCGGACCATCGATGACCGGTTCCAGTTTCGACTCAAAAGTGGAAGTGGTTTGTTCGATTATTTGCCTTTCTTCATTTCGGTTTGGATATTTAACAATGACTTGAAAAAGAAATCGATCGCGTTGTGCTTCTGGAAGTTGATAAGTGCCTTCCTGTTCAATCGGGTTTTGAGTGGCAAGAACAAAGAAGGGTTCATCCAAATTGTAGGTCGCTCCACCAATCGTTACCGAGTGCTCCTGCATAGCTTCGAGCAATGCGGCCTGCGTTTTGGGAGGTGTGCGGTTGATCTCGTCGGCCAGAATGATTTGGCTGAATATCGGACCTTTCTCAAAAACCAACTCACGATGACCGGTTTTTTTATCTTCTTGAATGATATCAGTCCCGGTGATGTCCGCGGGCATAAGGTCTGGAGTGAATTGAATTCGGCGAAAACTGAGTTTAATGGCCTGTGCGAGTGAACGGATCATCAATGTTTTAGCCAGCCCTGGAACTCCTTCCAATAAACAATGTCCTCGAGCGAGCATTGCAATTAAAAGTTGATCGAGAACTTCGTCTTGCCCCACTATTACCTGATGAACCTGAGATTTTATTTTCTCATACGCTTCCACCAATTTCTTGGCCATTTCTTGGTCATCATTTTCTGCTTTTTTTCTTGGACTCACTGTAGGATTTGGGTTGAATTTAAAACATCCTATATAAATAGGAAAAATATATAAGTAGATATTTTTTGAATTCTTCCTATATAGAAGCAATGATAAAATCATGCTTTTTAAACAAAATAAGCGAAGTAGGTAAAGATAAAGTTAGTGGAAGAGTTTTAACAAACGATCCATGACTTCATTTGCAGGAAGCAGGGTTTCCGATGAATTCGTATTATGTCCCATGATAACCGGGTAGTCCAAAATGTCAGATGGACGGGTACCGTGACTTCCTTTAACCAAGCTAGGATCAAGAGGAATAAGATCCATATTCGTACGAAAGCCCAACTTTTTACCGATCATTTTTTTTACAACTTTTAAGCTTGGGAAAAGAATTTCTGGATCCACAAAAAGTTCTGTCGGATCATAGCCGTATTTTCGGTGAACATCAACACATCGGGCAAAGTCAGGAGCAAGTGAATCGTCGAGCCAATGGTAATAAGCGAACCATGAATCTTCTTTTGAAAAGATTACAAAATCTCCAGCCCTTCGATGTTGGAGTCCAATTTCTTTTCTTGAATCTCCTTCAAAAATTTTTTCCACACCCTCCATATTTTCAAGGCAGTTACGAACTTCTTTTCGGAACTGGGGCGATCCATTCTGTAAATAAATATGAGCTATTTGATGATCGGTTATTGCGAAGGCTTGTGAACCTCCACAATCGAGGTATTCCAATCCTAGTTCATCCTTTATGCTTAGCCATCCTTTCTTCCGAAATATTCGATTGGGATAGATCACTTTTTGAACTTCAGTAATGCCGTATTCCGAAAGAATCGCCAAGCGAATCCCTTTTTTTTCATAAAATGAAATTAGGTCTCCGGCGATTTGATCAATTTCATTCAGGGCTTTGTGGATTTTGGGATGATTGGGCCCAATGCGTTGAAGATCATAATCAAGGTGAGGCAGGTAGACTAAAGATAAATCCGGGGAATATTTTTCCTCTGTCCACTTTGCAGATTCAGCAATCCATTTGGATGAGGCAAATCCTGCCCTTGGTCCCCAAAATCCATGGAATGGAAAGTTACCCAAGTCTGCTTTCACATTTTCACGTAAATTCATTGGCTGGGTGTGAACATCAAAAGTTTTAAAGCCGTCCGCCCGGTAAAGCGGGCGTGGAGTTATCGAGAAATCAACCGAAGAATGCATATTGAACCACCAAAAAAGATTGGCACATGAGAAATTTGTTTTTTTCTCTCTCAGAATTTCCCAAATTTTTCTACTTTGTACGAGACGGTTAGACTGTTTCCAAAAGTGGTGCTCATTTAACTCACGATCATACCAACCATTTCCGACCACGCCGTGGGCTTCAGGGAATTTCCCTGTCAGGTAGGTTGATTGTGCGGAGCAGGTAAGTGCTGGAAGAACCGGATCAATAATCTGATACCCACCTCCTGAGCGATTAGCAAAGGCGGTTAGATAAGGGGTATGCTCTCCAAGATGCCGACCACACAATCCAACAATATTAAGGACAGCAACACGGGACCATTCTTGATCAGGAGAGCCATCCTCAGGAGAATCACTTGGTTCGGCATAACCATGTGTCATGCATTAAGAGTGGTTGAGGGAAGGATGTAGATTTTGTAAATCATCGACCGAGTGGAGTATGGCCTTGCGGTCCATGGCATGAACTTCGATCCCCTCACCAATTCCCTGGATTAAAGTAATGGTCAACTCCCCACCCAAATGTTCGCGAAATTCCTCCAAACCCTCAAGAATGACCTGTTTTCCGTCTTGGGTCAACTCGTGCAAAAGATTGCTATACAAGGGGAAGCCAAGTTTATTCAAAAGGGCTAATATCCTTTGAGTAGTCTTGAGTTTGACCAGACCCACTTTTGAGGCGTAGGTCAGATCAACCGCTAATCCAATGGCAACTGCGTCGCCATGACAAATTTTGAATGACGATAATTGCTCGAGCTTATGAGCGACCCAGTGACCAAAATCGAGAGGACGGGCTGATCCTTTTTCAAAGGGATCTCCCGAACTGGCAATATGATCAAGGTGTAAAGCAGCACTTTTTCTTATTACCTGTTCCAGTGTCTTGTTATGAAAAGAAGATAATTGCCCGGCATTTTCTTCAATAAATTCAAAAAAAGACCGATCTCGGATTAAGGCAACTTTTATAGCCTCAACATAACCTGCTCGCTTTTGAACCTTGGGCAAACCGTGTAAAAAAGAAAAATCATTTACCACCGCATCAGGCACTGTAAAAGTACCCACCCAATTTTTCTTTCCAAAATAATTCACACCATTTTTAACCCCTACGCCCCCGTCACCCTGACTTAAAGTAGTGGTTGGGAAGCGGACAAGGCGAATTCCACGATGAGCAGTGGAAGCGGCAAATCCAACTAAGTCCAGGGCGGCACCCCCTCCAATTATAATCACATAGGAATGCCGGCACATGGCGTGTTTATTTAAGAGAGTCCAAATGTGTTCAACTAAGGACCAGTCATTTTTGGCTTGTTCTCCACCTTTTACGAATTGGGGAGGACAAACGAGTTGTAAATTATCTTCTCTTGCCCGGAAATACCGTGAAATTTCTTCCAAAAGATTTGGGTTACCATCTACGATACCTTCATCCACAAAAACCAAGGCCTTGGTTCTTCTACTTTCGCGGTGTGGTTGGAGGATTTCAGCTAATGTATCATTTTTAGTTGAAAACGAATCGCGGGTGAAAAATACCTTGTGAGAACAATCCAGACGAATGTTTTTGCGTATGTAGGAGTAAGAAGAAGACATAATAATAATCTATTAATTCATTTATGTCGCCGCAAACTTCTTTTGAAGAAGAATTGCAATTGATAAGCAGCAGAGGGTGGGGGCAATCAGTACTGGTGCATAGAAAGAAAGGGCAATCGCATCGAGAGCACAAATTCCTGCCAGTAAGCTTGAAATCCCTTTGCCAATAGCTCCCTTTTGGGATCCCCGCATCATGATTACAGCCTTAAAAGTAATCCACGCGGCCAGAAGACCCACAAGATTAATTAAAAAAATACGGACCGGATCAAGGTTGTTCCAGTAGATCAGACCGGCAAGAGCCAAAAGAGGGGTGCCAAATAAAAGTAAAATAGAATACTGTGAGGGAGACTTATCTTTTTTAGATTCACCTCGGGCAAACAGGCTTATTCCGATTATATATCCGGTAAGAACTATACCCCACAGCCAGGTTTGAGGAGCTAGGTGAGAAATCCCTCCTGTACTTGCTGCCGAGATCCACAGGAAAAAACGACACAATCCCATAATTAAAATACCACCCGCCCATTTTTTATGAATGAAATCGTAAAAAATTACCAACCCAGCCAAGATAAGTACCCATATTTTTTGACATTCCGCACCGATTATTAGCAATCCAATGCCCGTACTGAGTTCACAGATCCCAAGAATCCACACTTGGCGGATGGAAATTGAATTACTCGGTAATGGCCGTCCAGGATTATGCTCGCGGTCAAAATTTTGATCGAAGGCATCATTTAAAGTACAACCTCCGGCATATATCAGGCTTGCCCCGAAAATGAGGTAAATAAGGAGAATTGTATCTAAATACTCAAGAGCTGAAACTTCGGGAATAATTTTCAAGACCGGGCTTGCGGTCGCATTGATTACCCAGGCGGCTAATACATTTGTCCAAACTGTAGGTAAATTGGAAATGCGGGCCAAAATGAAGGCATTCAACCAGAATTTATTCATTTGCTTTTCATTTAAAAAAACTCAGGGGGTTCAATGATTTTCTCTTCCCAGCCCACAATTTTTAAGGGCCTTTAGAGTCCAATCATATTCCCTGGCCACCTGATCCACGACCTGATCAGACTGGAGGTCCTTCGGCAACACCTCCCAGGTGTAGGTTTCCATTTCCAAGTGTCGACAGGCGGATGGATTTTCTGCCAACCAATCCAGAGTTTCGAGAACATGATCTTTGGTATCTCTCAATGGCTTTTCAGGGGAAGCATGAAGGGGAATGTGAAAATGAATCCGCCATTCATCCCCTTTATTCCCTGACTCCTCGCTCTCTTGTTTTAGGGCAATGTCCAGGTCCTTATATCGCTTTAAAATCTTTCCTTCTGTTCGTACCACCACCTGATGAAGATAGATTTTTTCGACAAAGGAATGCAGGAAAGTTAAGTTTTCCTTATTCGGTTTTACACGAAGTGCGGAGCTTAAATGTATTTTACTCAGACGAATCCCTGACTCTTTTAATAGGTTGAGCCCTACTTTTGCCTTTTCATACTCAACTGCCAAGTGGCAGCAATCATAATTCACTCCAATTACATTTTGGAGGTAATCGTTCTTAGCTTCCTTATGAAGTTGTTCAAAAAAGCACAGGGTTTCTGAAGTTGTTTCAAATGAACCTAATGGTTCCGGTTCAAGACCAAGATGTAGATCAAGTCCTTTTGCCTTTTCAATTCTTTCTATTTCAAGAGCACATTTACTGAGGTTTTTATAAGCGGCTTTTGGAATTTCTCCCGGCGGATGAAATTCCTTAAAAGAAGCTGGTAAAGTACTGACACTTCCCTCATCCCCGAATTGGAGAAGATTTTCAAGGATTTCAAAAAGTAAAATTGAGTAATCGAGCCGGTCCTGATCTGACCAGTCGGGCTGGTAAACCTGTTCTTTTACCCGTTCACCGTGAAAATTTCCGTAGGGGAAACCATTGATTGTAAAAATGTAACAGTTTTTGATCTCAAGCCATTTTTGAAAAGCAGTTAGATTTTGGGTCTGGATAAGTGATTTTGCCGCCTTTGCTCCAAGACGAAGACCAATTGCAAAGGAATGATTCGGGCATACCAGGCTTTTTACTTTGAGTACATACTTTTCCAAAGCATGAAAAGTTTCTTCCCAAGTGCTGCCCCGATGTACATTTGTACAATAAGCCAATTCTATATTCTTTGGAAGTTTCATATGGTTTCAGAGAGACAGGCAGAGGAATAATTTTTACCTGAAGGCTTTTTTAAATACAAGTCCAGTTCTAACGAATTGAATAATTAGCTTTTGATAAAAAAACAAAAAAAATGTGCGACCCAGCCCAGAGTCGCACATTATTTTGTGTCATCCTTTCGAATAACCTTGCCCTTACGCGAAGTGATTGCATCTAGAATGCCAATTTTAAATTTTTGGAAAAAAAGTTATTTTTTTTTCAAATTTGTTTGAATTTATATAGATGAGTGAATTAAATTTAGACAAAGAAAATATCCTGTATCGCTAGATTATTGTAAGATGAATTTATCTGAACCCATATGGAAAGACTGGTTTGGTAGACATGGTGGTAAATTATTATTATTTGCCCGTCAACAGTCCCGTTTTCCCGATGATGCAGAAGACTTGCTTCAGGAAGCGTTCGTCCGAATCTGGAGATTGTACGGGCACACCGGAGAAGTTGCTCCCGGGTTGGTCTATCGAGCGATCCGCAGATTGGCTATCGATTGGGCAAGAAGTTTGGATCGTCGCAAAATTAGGGAGGAAAAGGTCAGTCTAGATTCGCCTTTGTCTTCTTCTTTCGACCGTAGCTTAGAAAAAAGTGAGCGTGTACAGGCTCTTCTTCGTTCAGTCGAAAAATTGCCCAAAGAACAGGGGGAAGTGCTCACACTTAAGATTTGGGGTGAAATGACTTTTGAGGAAATTTCACGCACCCTTGAACTTCCTCAAAACACGGTGGCCTCACGCTATCGTTATGCTTTACAAAAACTGAGGGATTCGGTTCCCCGTGAAATTGAAGACGGCCCTTTTCTTAAATAATTATGAGAGAATTGGATGAGATTGAAAAAGAACTGTCTGGATTGACTCCCCGCAAACCATCCCCTGAATTTTCCGAGCGGGTGGAAGAGGCATTGGGCGAAGCAGGTTCGGTTGCAATGAAACATTTGCCAGTTTCAAACCCGCCGATTGAGTCCGCTCCTTATTCTTTTCGCTTTTTTCTTCCCATGAGCGTCGCCGCTCTTTTTCTCTTTTCATTTTACATTATTTATCCATATTTGACTAATTTTATGAGTGATGATTTTTCTGGATCTTCAATAAAACCATCAAACATGGTTGAAGATTTAGAGAGTCCTTTGCACGGTGTAACTTCAGAAGAACTTGAGGTTTTTTCAGGTGTTCCAGTGGAGGGCTGGTTGGATCCGTCCACCTACGAGCGGCTTATTCGACGAACTGATGAAGGAATTGTTGATCGGGCAACCGGTCTACCCGCCCGTCAATATCGTTATCATTTTATAGACGAAACTTTATGGACACACCCAGCCACGGACACTCGTATATTAACTACGACCCCTAGACAGGAAGTATATTTGATTGATCTCGAATTATATTGAAGTGTCCAGATCCCGATCTTCCATTTTGTCAAATCTTTTAATTCACCCGTAAAAGCCAAGAATGAATATTATTATTTTACTTTCAAGCATTGTCACAGTATTAAATTTTTCCCTTATCGCGGGTGATAATGTATCTGATAAAACCACGATCGCTTACTTGGGGATTTACGCAACAAAAGTAAATCCTAA
Source organism: uncultured Verrucomicrobiota bacterium (assembly GCA_902580225.1). Classification (GTDB taxonomy): domain Bacteria; phylum Verrucomicrobiota; class Verrucomicrobiia; order Opitutales; family Seribacteraceae; genus Seribacter. Next base: position 40,342 of record CACHJU010000016.1, on the reverse strand, counting down.
CCTGAGCCATCAACTCAACCTTCCTGAAAACCTTTACCTGAATGTGGAAAGGGTGGAAAAAAACAGCCCGGCCGAACAATCTGGAGTTCAGGAATTTGATCTCCTTTTGCAACTGAATGATCAAATTTTGGTCAATCAGGAACAGCTTAAATATTTAGTCCGTTCAAAAAAACCGATCGAAGAAGTTACTCTCACTCTTCTAAGGCGAGGGAAAAAACAAAAAATCACTTTAAAATTAGGAGAAATTGAATTGCCTGAAAAAATTGGTTCTCAAAATACTCAATTAAGTGATCGTTTTTCAAACCGTGATCCCTTCTCAACAGATGGTTTTTTTAATAATCCTAAAGGCATAAGAGACTTCATGGATCGGTATTCAGCAAATCCTTTTTTCGACTATATACCTAATAATGGAAGTTCAAGAAAAACGCCATCTAATCCTCAATTGGATGATCCCTTACATCCTAAAATAAACATTGATTCTTTTTCCAGTCAAAGCAGTCATAGTCAGGTTATGATTACAGATGAGGAGGGCACTTTGGAGTGGATCGAGAAAAACGGGCAAAAATCCCTTCGTGCCACTGACCCAAACGGACAAGTTCTTTTTGATGGACCGATAGATAGTCTAGAAGACAGAATAAAATTATCTGATAATTTAAAATCAAGGCTGGAGGAATTAGAGGGAAATTTAAACGCTCGTTAATCTTCAATCTTAAAAAAAAGAGTTTATTTTAGATTATAATTTGGTTGAATTCGGGCTTGACCCAACCGCGTATTTCCAAGATTTTGGGAATTGCCCAAGCAAACTAAATTATGAAATTGAAATTCTTTAGCCTAATTCCGCTCCTTCTGGCAGGAGGTTTTTTATCCGCGCAAATGCCTGGTATGATGACCATGCAACAAGCTTCTGCTCCACAAGGAACTACTTTAGGAGCTAACACCACAAGCGGTGCTGCTGGGATTGCCCTTGGAAACCGAGTGATTATGCGTGGGTATGTTGATTTTATATTTTCATATGATGATGCTGATAATAATTCCACACATTCTGGCTCTCAGACTGAAAAATTCAGTACAGCTGCTGATGTAGACTTTTTATTTGATTTTTCTCCAGTAACTGCTGAATTGCATGTCGCCATGGATAAGGATGACATTTCTTTGGAACAAGCGTTCGGAAGATATGCTTTCAATCGTGATTTCAATCTTTCTTTTGGTCGTCAACTTACCGTATTAGGCTATGAAGCTGACGAGGCACCCGGTTTGTTTGCCGTTACCAATGCTTACCTACTTGGAGACAAAGCTTCTTCTACTCCAACTTTACCTGTTAAAACTCGAAGGAATTACAAAGATGGAGCTCGAGCAAACTTCAACAACGGAAAGTTTGGATTATCGGTAGGTTTACATGACGGATATTGGTTGAATGACGATTTTAACAATGATAATATTGCATTGGATATTGCGGCATCTCTTATGATTATACCTGGACTTGAGGCACGCTTAGGATACGCTCATGAAGAGGTTGATTCTAAAAATAGTAACATTTCTCAGTTTAATACTTTCTTGGCTTACAACCCTGGCGACCTAACTCTTGCCTTAGAATATGATAACTTTGATATCATGAAGGACGATTATTGGAGTATGATGTTCATGGCCAACTATCAATTTGTCGATTTTCTTGCTGCTACTTTACGTTACTCTCATGAAGATTATGAAAGTGGTGGTATAGATCATGAAGCAGATCGTTTTACTTTTGCACTTCTTTTCACCATTACCCAGAATCTGTTTTTTAATCTTGAGTACAGCACTACCAGTATGGACAGCGTAAGTTTTGGCGATTATGACGAGTTTTATTTGGAAGCTCTCTTAACTTTTTAATTATAATTGTAACTTTAATAAGCCTCGTTCGTGCTTGCGGACGGGGTTTTTTTATGCGAATTAGAGTGACGGATTTTCCTCTCTCCTTTTTGAAAGAGTGTTGATTAGCTAAAGAATTTATCTAATTTGAAATTCGATCACAAAAAGATTGTAAACTTATGACAGCACAATTGATAGCGGATGTAGAAAAGCCAAAAAAGGCTCAAAAGCGTAAGATCGAGGAATTGGGCGAAGAATTCGGTTACCTGCAGAGAAAATGCCGGGAGTTTGGTATTCCTGTTTTGATTGTGGTGGAGGGGTGGAGTGCAGCAGGAAAAGGATCCATGATCAATAAAATCATTCAACCACTGGATCCCCGTGGATTCAAAGTCACCTGTATTGCTTCGCCCAGTCGGGATGAACAACTGCGTCCTTTTCTATGGCGTTTTTGGAGACGGACTCCATCCGCTGAGCGGATGGCCATTTTTGACCGGAGTTGGTATCGAAATTTACTCGACGAGGTGGTGGAAGGAAATTTAAAGGAAGAGGAATTAGAAAATGCCTATGCGGATATACGCTCTTTTGAGAGGCAGTTGCGGGACAGTGGCACGGTGATCTTTAAATTCTTTCTATCTATTTCAAAAAAGGAACAGTTTGAACGTCTCCAAACCCTTAGGAATAATCCGAACACATCATGGAGAGTAGATGACGGGGTTCTTGCCCGCCATTATAAATACGAGGAATATAAAGAAGCTGCCAGAGATATGTTTAAGGAAACCGATGTGGAGGACGGAGTGCATTGGCAGGAGGTTGATACCAAAAAATTTCTTTCTGCAACCGTTAAGATTTTGGAATCTCTGGTTGGGTTATTGCGAAATAAAGTGGAGAAGCGTAAAAGCGGAATAAAATTTGAACGCAATATTCCCGCGGATCCTCTTCCACACTTCAGAAACGCTCCTTCCCTCGCAAAAACAGATACATCTTTGTCGCTTGATAAAGAAGAGTATCGGGAAAAACTTAGTATTCGTCAGAAGAGAATTCATTCATTACACAATGAACTTTATCGTTTGCGAATTCCCATGGTTATTGTGTACGAAGGCTGGGATGCAGCCGGTAAAGGAGGCAATATTCGCAGATTAACTGAGGAAATGGATCCCCGTGGTTATGAGGTTATCCCTGTATCCGCACCTAATGATGTGGAAAAAGCCCATCACTATTTATGGCGGTTTTGGACTGAATTTCCAAAGTCCGGACATTTGACTATTTTTGACCGTTCTTGGTACGGGCGGGTGTTAGTCGAAAGAGTGGAAGGATTTTGCGAAAAAAATGACTGGAAGCAGGCTTTTCGTGAAATCAACGAGATGGAGGAAAATTTTCATAACTATGGTACCGCCTTAGTCAAATTTTGGGTACATATTGATAAGGATGAACAGTTAAAACGGTTTGAAGCAAGAAAAGAAAATCAATCCAAACAATGGAAATTACATGAAGAGGATTGGAGAAATCGAGAGAGATGGGAATTATATGAAGAAGCGGTAGAAGAAATGTTTTTGCGTACCCATACATCTTTTGCACCTTGGAACATTATAGAGGGTAACTGTAAACGATTTGCCCGAATCAAAGCGATGGATGTGGTAATAAAGACAATTGAAAATAAGATTAGTGAAAAAGCTTTGTGAAACTCCTAGCGAAATTCCACAACACCAAAAAATTTAAAAAATATTAGTTATACTTCGGCATGACTGTTGGTGTAGGATAAAAGACTACCACCTAACCGAAGTATAAATAATATTGGATTTGGTCAAATATCTTACAATGCGATTATACCGAGGAAGAGAACTGCTACAATGGTGATAAAAACACCTGTGGTGATGCTAAATAAGAATCTTTTTTCAACATTTTCAGAATTCTCGTATGAATTTGTATTTTGCATGAGATACTTCTTGGATAGAGATTAATTGAATGTATTTATGATTGTAAGTCCAGTTGTCGCGAATGTGATAATGACTACAACCATAAATCTGGCTATTCTTTTACATTGTGTATCATTTAACATAATGGAAAAAAACGACTGAATTATGAATTTGGATCACACTTTTACAAAATCTTTTATAGTCTCTTGGTTATCCCTTTCTAATTCTGGTTCTTGTAAATAGACTCCGATTCTAGATTGGACAGTTCCCCAGTTACTCAATCATCAGATAAAAGTTCTAGTTTTTATCCTCAGGTATTTTTCTACTACTAATTGGAAAGAGACCAAGGTTTTAAAAATAGTTTATATAGTCAGACAATTGGGTATACATTTTATTTTAAGATTGTGAGGAATAGAGTATTTCTATGTTTTAATTTTGTTTTTTCTGTCATTTTAAGAAAAACTATTCCGCATTCTTAAAAAAAACTCCTAGCCTTTTGAAATTACAATGAATCAAGAAATCCCTAGTAAGCGCAGTGGACTACTTGCAGGTGGCAACTGGATTATAGACCAAGTTAAAATGATTGATGTCTACCCAGGTCATGAACAACTTGCTAATATATCCGGACAGTCACAAGGAACAGGTGGCTCTCCGTACAATGTTTTACTCGATTTGGCAAAGCTCGGAGCGGATTTTCCTCTGATTGGGGCGGGATTGGTCGGACAGGATGCATTGGGAGAATACATTATTGATGATTGTCGTTCCAATAATATCGATCCCGTTTTTATTTCGGTCTCACCAGGCACATCCACATCTTACACTGATGTTATGACAGAAATTGAAGGGGGACGGCGTACTTTTTTTCATAATCAGGGGGCCAATGCGACTTGGAATGGAAGTGATATTGATTTCTCTGGAAGTAGTGCCCGGATTTTTCATTTAGGTTATTTGCTTTTACTCAATGCGATTGATGCAGAAGATCCAGAACATGGAACAGTCGGAGCCGCCTTGCTTGCCAAAGCAAGGTCTGCGGGCTTTAAAACGAGTATTGATGTGGTTAGCGAGGACAGTGACCGTTTTTCCAGAATTATTGGCCCGGCTTTGAAACAAGTGGATTATTGCATCCTAAACGAGATCGAAGCGAGTAAAGTAACCGGCGTGGAGGTGCGCAGGGATGGGACATTAATTGAAGAGGGCGTCATGGAAGCCAGTGCCAAGTTGTTTGAACTCGGAGTCACCGAACTGGTGGCCATTCATTTTCCAGAAGGTTCTTACGGGCAACTTCGTTCCGGAGAAAAATTAAGACAGGGTTCGTTAGCTCTTCCTAAAGGTTATATAAAGGGTGCAGCTGGAGCAGGTGATGCATTCTGTTCCGGAGTTCTTCTAGGTGTACACGAGAATTGGCCCCTTGAAAAATGCCTTCTGACCGGAACCTGTGCTGCCACTGCCTGTATGTCCAACCCGACCTGTACCGATGGACTCCGTTCGCTCGAAGAATGTCTCGCTTTAGCTGATAAGTTCGGCATTGGCGACGATGAAAGCTAATTTTCCGATATTTTCTTTTTAAAAAAATAAATGACTGAAGATATTATAAACCATTATGATTTATCCACGCGTCGGCAGGCACTGGCTCAACTTGCAGGAGAGGAAAATTTTCCACCGGTCGGAAAGTTTGTAAATGCCCATGCTCACACCTTCTATTCCTTTAATTATAAAGGTTATTCACCGATTCGATTTGTTTTGGAAGCTAAGCGTGAAGGCTTAGAAATGGGTGGGATTGTTGACTTTGATGTTTTAGATGGATTGGAGGAATTTTGGGAAGCCAGCCGGCTGCTTGACTTGAAGGGGTGTGTGGGTATTGAATCCCGTGTCTTTGTTCCCGAATTTGCAGATCGTGAGATCAATTCCCCGGGTGAACCAGGAATTAGCTACCATATGGGTACAGGATTCACCACCACTGATATACCAGAGAAAGCCCAGACTTTTCTGGATAATATGAGATCAACTTCGGCGGAGCGGAATCAGGCTATGGTTAAACGGGTAAATCAATTCCTTTCTCCACTGGTTCTTGATTATCATTCTGATGTGCTTCCTCTTACCCCTAAGGGAAACGCCACTGAGCGTCATCTTTGCGTGGCTTATGCACGAAAAGCTGCATCGATGTTTTCAGATGAATCCGAGCTTAGAAAATTTTGGAGTGATAAACTTGGAGTATCCGAAGAGGATATTAATGAGTTGCCTGATGGTCGCCCGATCACGGATTTAATTCGGGCCAAAACCATGAAGCAGGGTGGGGCGGGGTATGTGAGACCTGATTCCGGTTCGTTCCCCGAGATGGCGGAAATGAATGAATTTGTTCTGTTATGTGGAGCTATTCCAACTTTTACCTGGTTGGATGGATGTTCAACTGGGGAACAGTCAATTGAAGAATTGGTGGAGGTTGGACGGTCCAGCGGAGTGGCTGCTTTTAATATTATTCCTGACCGTAATTACACTCCGGGTCAATCGGATCAAAAGTTGAAAAATCTGAATCAGGTTATTCAATTAACCAAAGACTTAGGGCTTCCTTTACTGGGTGGCACTGAAATGAACAGTCCCGGTCAAAAATTTGTCGATGATTTTAACTCCGCTGAATTGGCCCCCCATCAATCGGTTTTCTTACAAGGTTCATGGATACTTCATGCCCATTCAACACTGCAAAGATATGCCGGAATGGGGTATCTTAGTGATTGGGCTAACAATCAATTTTCGGATGTTTCTTCCAAAAACGAGTTTTATGCCTCTTTTGGAGAAAAGTTTTCTCCCCGTGGAGATGAAAGACTGAAGGATTTACTTCATATTGAGATGGGTGCCAGAGAGGTGAGTAATTTGATTGCCCGGGCAATGGCTGAATAAAAAGTATGGATATTTTTGTTGGGTTTGGCTTTGGGGCCATTCAGGGTGGGCTTTTTCTTCCTGCAGCTTTTTCAGCCAATGCTTACAGCAGATTGGTTGTATCTGAAATTGATCAACAAATTGTCGATCAAGTCAGGAAAACCAGGGGTACTTATTTTTGTAATATTGCAGAATCAGACGGGGTGAGAGTCCAAAAAATTGAGGGAGTGGAAATTTATAATCCAAGGGTTCCCCTAGACCGGGTAAAACTGGTTCAGGCAATTGCCGAGGCTAAGGAAATGTGTACCGCTCTTCCCAGTTTTAAACTCTACGACTCCAAACAGGATTCAGTTGCGAAAATCATTGCCGATGGTTTGAAGATAAAATTAGATCAAGCGGATCTTCCATCCGCAGTCATTTATGCAGCTGAAAATGATGCTCGTGCAGCTTCACGTTTACGGAGTGCTTGTGGTCAATACTTGGGAAATTTATCGGAACAGAGAGTGGTTTTCTCAGAAACGGTGATCGCAAAGATGTGCTCGGTGGTCACGGATTCCAACCGAATTAAGGAGGAAAACTTAGCCCCGATAGGGAATGGATTTCCGAAAGCTTTCTTAGTCGAAGCTTTCAATGAAATTATGATCGAGGAAAAAATCCCTGACAATTTTACCCGGGGTTTGAGCCAATTTCATACTAAGCCAGAATTGGAACCTTTTGCCATTACTAAATTCTTGGGGCATAATGCAGTACATGCCCTTTTGGGATATTTAAGTAAGGAACGGGGTATTGTTTACATGCATGAGGCGGGTCTGAGGAACGATTTAATAGAAACCGTAAAAACAGCGTTTGTTGAGGAGGTTGGGGTTGGATTGTGTCGAGAATTTTCCCAAGTGGACGATCCCCTGTTCACCCCAACGGGATTTAAAGACTATGCTGAGGATGCGGTTTTTCGTATGATCAATCCTTTTTTAAGGGACCCAGTGGATCGAGTCACCCGAGATCCGGTCCGAAAACTTGGATGGGAAGATCGGTTGCTTGGTTCCATGAAACTCGCCTGTGAGGCCGGGGTTGAACCAAGAATCCTCTCCAAAGGGGCGGCGCTGGCTTTGAATTTTGCCTGTCTTGAAATGAACTGGGATTCTCCAGAATCCGCTCTTAAACAAATATGGAATGAAATTCCTATTGAGAAACAAAAGGGTTTAGGTGATTTAATTCTCAGTAATTTCTGATTTTCTTTAGACTTCCCCGGGTGATGTTAAAAGATCTAAATTTCAATTCTTTGGTTGCAATTCTTTCAAAAACGATCAAAAACAATCTTATTCGATCAAGATGATTCGTGAAGCCTGTCCAACTTTAGCTCCCCAAAGAAGGGAGCATATTCGTTTACTCGTTAGAGAAAGCGGGATTGCCCGCGTGGAGGATTTACGTCGAGAACTCAAAGTTTCTGTAGCCACAATTCGTCGGGACCTTGAAGTTCTTGAAGATGAGGGAAAAGTACGACGGGTTCACGGGGGTGCGGTTAGCATGGAAAACCGTTTGGAAGAATCAGTTTTTGATGATAAAACCAGTCAATTTTCAAAGCAAAAAAGGTCGATAGCTGAAAAAGCTTATAATTTAATCGGCCCTGATGACTCTGTTTTTTTGGATGGAGGCAGTACTACCTTATGCTTGGCACGCTTATTAAAAGACAGGAATGATTTAACGGTGGTCACTAATTCATTACGGGCAGCCGGTGAATTATCAGATTCCGGACCCCGAGTGATTTTAACCGGCGGTGAATTAAGAAAAATAAGTCAGACAATGGTGGGGCCTCTTACTTCTGCCGTGCTGAATCAAGTTCGGGTCGATAAGGCTTTCATGGGAACTATGGGATTTTGCCTGAAAAATGGTCTTACCACCACAGACCCTAATGAAGCATTTGTAAAATCTTTGATCATGGAGCAGGCTTCTCAAGTGGTACTGTTGGCCGATTCGAGTAAGGCGGAGAAAGTATCTTTTGCGAGAGTTTCAGATTGGCAAAAGATTGATGTTTTATTGAGTGATCATAAACTCCCCTCCACTTTTATAAAAACTCTACCTAAACATGGAGTAAAAGTTCATGTTGTTTAAAATTTAACCTAATAAAAGAAAATTATGGCAACTCCAGTTATTATGCCCCGACAGGGACAATCCGTTGAAAGCTGTATCCTTACTGAATGGAAAGTTCAACCCGGTGACACCGTCGCCGAGGGTGAAGTTCTTGCCGTGATAGAAACTGACAAAGCAAGCTTTGACTTGGAATCAACCGCGACCGGAACAGTTCTCGAGCTTTTTTGGGAGGCGGATGATGATATTCCGGTTTTGGCCAATGTTTTGGTGATTGGGGATGAAGGTGAGAATGTTGCCGAATTTCGGCCTGTCAGTTCCGTTGAAACTGCACCTCCGGTTGCGGAAACAGATTCAGTAGACCCACCTGCACCGGTCGATCAAACAACATCTCAGCCCACCTCAGATGTTATTTCGGTAGCAGCACCAGTTTCATCGGGTGCCCCCTCTGCGGGAGTCAGTCCGCGAGCTCGCAAGAAAGCAAATCGGTCCGGTATTGATGCTGCAATTTTAGTGGGAAGCGGTCCAGGTGGACGGGTAATTGAAAGGGATGTGGATGCTTTTCTTGCGAGTGCTCCCCGCTTATCAGCCACTGCCCGAGTTCGTGCTCAACAAGAAGGATTGGAAGCTCCGGGGCGGGGTAGCGGGATCGCGGGCATGGCCTTGGCTTTAGATATGCGTGAACCCGGTTCAGTAGAGGGGGCGGATGTGGAGGCGGTTAAGGGAATCCGTAAACTTATTGCGGATCGTATGATGCAGTCTCTTCAAGGAACCGCTCAATTAACTCTTCATTCTTCTTTTGACGCCACTGCCTGTCAAGAGATGCGCAAGAAAAGAGTAGCTGACGGGGAGTCCAAGGTTTCGATTAATGATCTGATCGCCAAGGCAATTTTATCCGCCCTGAAAATCCATCCAGAAATGAATGCTCATTTTCTTGGTGACCGGTTGGCAGTTTTTCATGAAGTTCATCTTGGAATCGCAGTTGATTCTCCTCGTGGACTCATGGTCCCGGTAGTTGAAGACGCCTCGAAAATGTCTCTCGAAAAGCTCTCAGTTGAAATTAAGAAAAAAGCGGTTTCCTGTCGCGAAGGTACAATTCAACCGGATGAGCTTTCGGGAGGAACTTTTACATTGACCAACCTTGGAATGTTAGGTGTGGAAAATTTCACTCCGGTTTTGAATCCACCTGAAATTGCGATCCTTGGTGTGGGTGGAATTACTTTAAAACCAAAGAGACAAGAAAACGGAGAGGTTTCCTTTGTCGATCAGATATCGCTCAGTCTTACGATTGATCATCAAGCCATTGACGGAGCTCCCGCCGCCCGATTTTTGCAGACTTTTGTGCAACATTTAGAAAAACATCCGGGTGAAGACCCATCAAAAATTGAAGGAGAAGAATAATTGTGAAATATGATTTTGCTGTAATCGGAGCTGGACCCGCAGGGTACATAGCAGCTAAAAAAGCGGCTTCGGCTGGACTAAAAGTGGTCATGGTTGAAAAGAAAAAGCTTGGTGGAGTATGCCTGAATGAAGGATGTGTGCCCTCCAAGACTCTTCTTCAGGCTGCAAAAACCTATCATCACGCAAAGCATGGATCTATTTTTGGAGTCGAAGTCGATGGTTTACGCTTTAATTTTGGAAAAGCTCATGCCCATAAAAATTCGGTCATGGATCGAATGAGGGACGGAATTGCAGGCTTAATGAAAAAAAATAAAGTAGAGGTGATCGAAGGTGAAGCCAAACTTATTAAAGGCGGGTTTAATGTGAATGGTGAAAACCATGAAGCGGAAAATATTCTTCTCTGTACCGGTTCTTCTCCAGCTATTCCACCTATTCCCGGGATTGAGGCCGATCATATTGTAGATTCAACCGGAATTTTGGATAATGAAAATTTACCGGAAAATTTAGTTATCGTCGGTGGAGGTGTAATTGGTTGTGAATTTGCCTGTGTTTATGCATCGGTTGGAGTATCTGTAACCGTTTTGGAGGCAATGCCCGAAATTTGTCCAAACTTGGATTCAGACATTGCAGAAATTCTGCGCAAGGAACTCGAAAAGAAAGGAGTTACCTTTTTGCTTGGTGCCAAGGTGGAAAGTTTTGAAGGTAAGTCCGTTCGTTTTAATCTTGAAGGAGAAAGTAAGGATATTGAGTCCGATTTGGTCCTTATTGCAACGGGTCGCAAGCCGAATGTATCTAACCTCGGTCTAGAGGAAATTGGATTGGATTTTGATCCAAGAGGTGGAGTCAAAGTGGATGAGCGAGGGGCAACTAATTTACCGGGCGTATGGGCTGCTGGTGATGTGACCGGTCAGGCATGGCTCGCTCATGCCGCCAGCCGAATGGCTGAAGTGGTGGTTCATAATATCTCCGGCCAAAAAGATTTGATGCGTCATAATACTATGCCCGCCGTGGTTTATACCAGTCCGGAAGTGGCGGTGGTCGGACTGACCAAGGAGGAAGCATTAGATCGCGGATTTAAGGTCAAGACTGGTAAAATTCCAATGGCGATCAATGCCCGTTATATTGCTGAAAATCCAGGGGAAAAGGGAATGTGTAAGGTGGTACTTGACGCGGATACAAATCGTTTACTAGGCGTTCATATGGTAGGGGGTGCTTGTTCAGAAATGATCTTTGGAGCGGTTACCATGCTAGAAACTGAATTGCGAGAAGAGGAAATTGAGGAAATTGTTTTCCCGCATCCAACCACATCTGAAATCATGAAGGATGTCTTCATGGCCGTCCGGTAACCTTTTTATTAAATCTTACCCCTTTCGATATGCCAAAGTCACAAATAGTAGAACCATCCGAAGAACGTAAAGCCGGAACCATTCCATTTGCGGAAATTCCACTGAATCAGTACAAGCAAGATATTGCCCAAGAAAAAGAAGCCTACGGGACTGAAGCTTTGGTGGGTATGTATGAGGACATGCTTCTTATTCGCGTGTTTGAAAATATGCTACAATCCATCAAAACCCAGGGTTCCTATGAAGGAATCGAGTATGACCACAAGGGACCGGCTCACCTGTCAATCGGACAGGAAGCATCCTCGGTGGGTCAAGCTTTTCTTCTTGGAATTGACGATCATATTCTTGGATCCCATCGTTCGCATGGGGAGATTTTGGCGAAAGGAATGTCCTCGATTCGAAAATTAGATGATCAGTCCCTGATTGAGATTATGGAGAGTTTTCTCGGGGGCGATTGTTACCGAGTGGTGGAAAAAGAAGGTGCGGACTCAGTTAAAGACTTGGCTCGTAATTTTTTACTCTATGGTGCCTTGGCGGAAATTTTTGGGCGAGAAAACGGGTTTAACCGAGGACTGGGTGGATCCATGCATGCGTTCTTTCCCCCTTTCGGAATTTTACCCAATAATGCGATTGTGGGAGGTTCTGCAGATATTGCAATGGGTGCAGCGCTCTTTAAAAAAGTAAACCGGAAAGACGGAATTGTAATTTCAAATGTTGGGGATGCCTCGATGGGATGCGGCCCGACCTGGGAGGCCATGAATTTTGCATCGATGCGACAATTTCATGAGCTTTGGGAAAACGGAATGAAAGGGGGGCTACCGATCATATTTAATTTCATGAATAACTTCTACGGTATGGGTGGACAGACTGCCGGTGAAACTATGGCTTTCGATTATCTTGCCCGTGTCGGAGCCGGTGTGAATCCTCAATCAATGCATGCGGAACGTGTGGATGGATATAATCCATTGGCAGTGGTGGATGCGATCAAACGAAAGAAGGCATTGATTGAGAACGGGGACGGTCCGGTTTTACTTGAGACAATTACTTATCGCTATTCCGGTCATTCGCCCTCTGATGCATCCTCTTATCGTATAAAAGAAGAGGTGGAAGCCTGGCAGGCTGTGGATCCAATCAATGCATATTCCAAGGAATTAATTGATGCGGGTATGCTTACTGAAGATGCAGTCGAAAAGAAACAAGCCAATATTACCAAGGCGATGACACAAGCTTGTCGATTGGCTTCGGATTTAGATGTTTCACCCAGACTTGCTTCGGAAAAAATAGGCGGGTTGATGTTCTCGAAGAGAAAAGTTGAAAATTATGACCCTTCACGGAAGCCTGAATTAACCTTGGTTGCATCAGAAAATCCCCGGGTTCAGGCATTAGCTAAAAAATCGAGAGCCGGTCTGATTGATGGAAAGCCCGTGTCGAAAAATAAGGTCTATCAATTCCGTGACGCAATTTTTGAGGCTGCTTTTCATCGTTTTCAACACGATTCTACATTGGTGGCCTATGGTGAGGAAAACCGTGACTGGGGTGGGGCATTTGCTTGTTACCGTGGTTTGACCGAATCTTTGCCTTATCATCGTTTGTTTAATTCGCCCATATCGGAAGCGGCTATAGTGGGCAGTGCAGTGGGTTATGCTTTGGAAGGGGGACGAGCATTGGTGGAGTTGATGTATTGCGATTTTATGGGAAGGGCAGGAGATGAGATTTTTAATCAATTAGCCAAGTGGCAAAGTATGTCGGCCTGTATCCTGGAAATGCCTGTTGTATTAAGGGTTTCGGTGGGTTCGAAATATGGAGCTCAGCATTCTCAGGATTGGAGTGCACTCGTGAATCATATCCCCGGTCTTCAGGTAGTTTTTCCATGTACGCCTTACGATGCGAAAGGAATGCTGAACACCGCGTTAGCCGGAAGTGACCCGGTGATCTTTTTCGAGAGTCAGAGGCTTTATGATATTGGCGAACTTTTTGAAAAAGAAGTACCTGCAGAGTATTATGAAATTCCTTTCGGTTTGCCCGCGAAGAGAAGAACTGGAAAAGATATTACTTTAATTACGGTGGGTGCGACCATGTATCGCGCATTAGAAGCAGCCGAAATTCTGGAACAAAAATATGGTATGACCAGTGATGTATTTGATTGTCGATCGATCAATCCGTTGGATTATGAACCTCTTATAGAATCGGTTCGTAAGACAGGAAAAGTTCTTTTGTCTTCAGATGCCTGTGTACGTGGCTCGGTTATGCAGGACATTGCGTCTAATATCAGCCAGTTAGCTTTTGATGATTTAGATTCCCCGCCGGTGGTAGTGGGTTCAAGAAATTGGATTACACCCTGTGCGGAAGTGGAGGAGGATTACTTTCCTCAACCATCATGGATAATCGATGCAATCCACGAGCGAATTCTACCATTACCCGGTCATCAGTTGACAACAAACCCTACTACCAATGAACTTCTTCATCGTAATCGAGAAGGAATTTGATTTGCTTTTCAAAATTCAATTTAGCTCTTAAGTGTGTAATCAATATGCATTTCTAATGTGTTGCCTTTTCAATTCCAAGATTCTTATTAGTAGCAAAACATGACAATTTCATTACAGGAACGGACAAGTACCTTACTCAAGGAATCAAGTGAAATCCACAAAGGTGTTTTCTTAACCGGTCCTGATAAAATTGAACTGCTGTCCGTAAAACTGCCTGCTGCAGTCACCACTGATAATGATTTTGTTCTCGCGAGTTTTGGAAATTGCCGGTGTGCATCCGATGCCAAGGCAATCCGCCAATTTGACTCCCATGCACGGGTTCCATCTGGTGTAGAAAAGGTTGCTCTTGGGCATGAAACTTTACAAATAATCATACAGGCTCCCCTAGATTCCGGATTTATTCCAGGTGATATTGTGGTAATTACTCCCGGTCATGCTAGTGAACCGATCGATCCATTGAGCTTTCAGCCTAAGGAATCCGGGGTGTTAGCAGCCTTGGGTTATTCATATCAATATTTAGGGGGTTTACGCCGCTTTAATGCGGTGCCAGGCATTGCCCCATCCTTTATTCGTTCGCAGGGATTTGGTAATCTTTTCAACCGTGTCAAACCGCAAGAGGACACCAGCTTAATTTCTTTGGCTCATGCCGAACCCTTTGCCTGTAATTTTGGAACGAACAAACATATTTTTACTTTCAATGAAGAAGGTGAGTTTGTCTACGGAGTTCCACCAAGATCTATACTTGCTTACCTGTCCGGGACGGCTCGTATGGCTATGATTAATTTAACCATTGTGGCCAGTGTGCCCGATGATGAATTACCCAAAGTGGTATATATTACCGGATCTGATGCAAAACTCGCTGAGATGGACCAGTATGCTCTAATTCTCGATTTAAGAAGTCGGGGTACGAGGGTTGAATTGATTGATCGGAATAATCCTGCAATTATTTCGAAACTAACTGAGTTTGGAAAACCCGATATAATTTGGACTAATTATGCATCTCAGGAGAGTTATGATCAAGCCTGTGCAATTATTGAGAAAGGGGGGAATTTAAACAGCTATGCAGGAGCAGCAGATCCTGAACTCATAATCAAAATGCCTGTTGGAAAGGCCGATAAATTTGATTCTTTTGAGGAAGAAGCGGAATCACAAATTCTTTCCATGCATCATAATATTGGTCCAAACAATCCGATTCGTAATAATGGCCTTGCAGACAACCCTTCCACTGCTTTGCTTGGCTTTGAGGAAAATAGTGAGCGCTTGGAAATTTATTTGAAAAGCTTACCGAAAGGCAGTCAGGTTCATGTTCCGAATAAATCAGTAAAAGAATTTGGTCTGATCGAGATTTCTTCTAATTCCAGTTTTACAGATGTTTTTATAGCAGGTACCGCTGATGATGCGGTGGCCAGATATCAATCTATTGAATTTCAACTTGCACGTTCCGCAGCGGTTAATTTTGTGGATGGCGAGTTAGAAGTCCCTATTTTATCTAGACAGGCACATTATGTTTCCCGACATCAAATCTGTGGTTCCAATGTTCCCTGGTTTTTAACAAACACTTCAGAACCTCACTCAGATGATATGGTGGTGCAGGCAAAAAATCCGGTCAGTTTTGACTGGATGGTAAAGGGAATCTGTGGATTAAATCATGTTACTAAAATGATGGAGGAAGTAGAAAAAGCTCAACCCTTCGGTTCTTTTTTTGCATTTACCGAATTACCTGATTTGCCATATGTTGATGTCAGTTCAAAAGCATTTCTGGATGCTGCAAGATTGTCCTCAGGCTTGGCATCACAAGCTTTGAAGCTTGGAGCAGAAGAACTCTCGGGAAACGGTGAGCAATGGTCCAGAAAAGTAGAGGAAGCACTTTACACGGGTTACCAAGCTTTCTACCCCTTAAATTTAACAAAATAATAAATGATGAGTTGGACTAATTTAAAAGAAAAAGTGGTTATTATAACCGGAGGTGCTTCGGGTATCGGTCTTTCTGTTGCCAAAGGTTTTGTAGAGGTAGGAGCCAAAGTTGTGATTGGTGATTTTGCAGAGAATGTCGGGGCAAAAGCGGTTATAGAGGCAAATGAGGGAGGACCCGGGGAAGCCATTTTTATCCGTTGTGATGTTACCTCTAAGATTGAGGTTGAAGCAATGATGAAGTCAACAGTAGCTAAGTTTGGACAAGTTGATGTTTTGATCAATAATGCGGGAATTAATATTCCGAGGCTCTTAGTTGACCCAACTGGCAAGGAAGAATTAACCGAGGAGATTTGGGATAAAGTTTTTGCAGTGAATGTGAAGGGGCAATTTTTATGTGCCCAAGCTGCAGCTCGGGCTATGCTTGCATCTGGAAACGGTGGGGTGGTGATAAATATGACATCTGAATCAGGACTGGAAGGCAGTGAAGGACAAAGTGTCTATGCGGCTACTAAAGCCGCAAACCATAATATGACACGTTCCTGGTCCAAAGAATTAGGCAGACAAGGAGTTCGGGTGGTAGGAGTGGCTCCAGGGATTATGGAAACCACTTCTATGCGCAGTTCCTCATATGAGGAGTCTCTCGCTTATACAAGAGGAATAAGTGCTAAGGAACTTCGTGAAAAATACGGCAGTGTTTCATCCATTCCTCTTGGCAGGAGTGGTGAATTATCAGAGGTTGCTGATTTAGTTGTTTTTTTGGCTTCCGACCGTGCGTCTTACATTCACGGAACGACCGTGAATATTTCGGGTGGAAAATCGAGAGGTTAACAATAGGAAAAGATTGAGGCTTACCAGGTGGTGACCCCTTTAGCCAAAATTAAATTCGCGTAGATTCGGGTATCACCAGTCATAACTACTGCAAATGCTTTACGAGTTTGGTCGTAAAAATCATATTTATCCACTTGGCAGATCGAAGCGGTGCCAGGATAATGTTTTTGAACAATCTCGTCATATCCATCATGTACTTTTTGGTAATCGGCTGCAATTTTTGAATTGGCTTTATCCTCGGGTAAAGGTCCCATCATCATAACAGGTTGTTCGATCACATGATCGAGTACAAAAAGAGGTAGAATGGCATCCAAAAGATGGTCAATTCGTAATCCATCCGCCCGAATAATACTTTTATTACAACTTTCGCCAGGAAAATGAGCATCACCTAAAATGATCTCGTCATGGTGACCCATCCGATAAAGTGTTTCCAGCAATTCTGGACTAAGAAGTGGAGAAATTCCTCGTAACATAATATTTAGCTATAAGTTTAATTCTTATGAGTCAAGGTTGTCGACACCCAAGATAAGATATCGTTACTAAAGAAACAAAAAAAGTGCCGCTGAAACGACATTTATAAAATTTTTCGATTATAAGCCTGCTAATGCCTTCCTTTTCGGGTAGCACAAATAATTTTTGACGAAGTCGCAGAACTTTATGAAAAATGAATTTTTATTTTACTCAACCTAATCTAAGAATTTTAATATATCCAATATTAGGACAAATTAACAAATAATAAGAATTTACTAATTATTTTGAATAAAAGCTTCGAGATGAGAGATACTTGCGGTTGCTAATCCTTCCAAATTATAACCACCTTCCAATACTGAAATGACTCTTCCATCACTATACTGCTTAGCGATGTCCAAAATAATTTTTGTGAGGTTAAAAAAATCCAGATCATTTAATAGGAATTGCCCGAGAGGATCATTCATTCTTGAATCAAATCCAGCAGAAATGATTATGAGTTCAGGCTTAAACTGGACCATTTTTTTGGAAAGTTCCGAGGCAAATGCAAAGTCTAAAATTTCTTTCCTTCCTGCTCCGGAAGGAAATGGATAATTTAAATTACTACCTAAACCTTTCCCTGTTCCCGTTTCTTCGCGATTCCCTGTACCTGGATACCAGGGTGACTGATGGGTGCTAAAAAAGAAAACTGAATCATCATCATAAAAAATATTTTGGGTTCCATTTCCGTGGTGTACATCCCAGTCAACAATTAAGACTTTTCCAATACCAAGTTTTTTTTGGGCATATCGAGTGGCAACTGCCACATGATTAAAAAGGCAAAACCCCATCCCTTTTTTAATGCTTGCATGATGGCCTGGTGGGCGGGTGATGCAAAAAGCATATTTAAGTGTTCCAGAGACTACTTCTTCCACTGCATTCAGGACACCCCCAGTGGCAAATGATGCAACCTCCCAAGTCTGTTTGCAAATTGGAGTATCTCCTGTGCTGAGTGATTTTAATCCATTTTCAATTTCTTTTTTCGATGAATGGAGGTAACCTTTACTATGAACAAGTGATAAGCTTTTGAGTTCGCACTTCTTAATGGAAATATTTTTAGTATATTTTAAAAGATTCGCCTCTTTGATTTTTTTGAAAATAAAAGTGGCTCTTTTATTTTGCTCGGGGTGACCCAAACCAGTTTCATGATCTTCAAAGATTTTATTATAGACGATACCACATTTCATAATAAATGAAGTAGCCTAAACCCAATGATCAGTGCAATTGAAATCCTTTCACTAAAGCTAGATTGAAAAAAGAAAATTATTGTGGATTTAAATACAGGCTTACATTCACGAATAAGTGACGGAATTCTGGCGATTTTTTTTGGTTTCAGTAACTAAGTGATGAAATGATTCAAAAAGATGATTTGCATCGTTTGGTCCAGGAGAAGCTTCTGGGTGGTATTGAACTGAGAAAACGGGTCGGTCTTTAAGTCTCATTCCGGATACGGTTTGGTCGTTTAAATTATACTCAGTGACAATTGCGCCCATTTTTTCAAGTTTTTTCTTATCCGAAGCAAAACCATGATTTTGAGATGTAATCGCTACCTTCTTAGATTCTATATTTTGAACTGGCTGATTAGCCCCACGATGACCAAATTTTAATTTATAGGTCTTAGCACCGATGGCATGGGTTAAAATTTGATGGCCCAGACAGATCCCAAAGATTGGATAATCAGAAAGAAGAGACTGAACGGTCTTGTGTGCATATTCAAGGGCGGACGGATCTCCGGGTCCATTGGAAAGAAAAATTGCATCAGGTTTATGTGAAATGGCATCCTGAGCTGTGGCGTCAGCAGGCAAAACAATCACTTCGAAACCATTCCTTCGAAGATTTTTGTAAATGGCTCGTTTAGCACCATAATCAAAGGCAACTAGTCGGTGGGTGAGATCTATTTGATAAGGGTAATCAAGACGGGTGCCCACAACTGTAAATGGTTTACTCTTTTCTCCTGCAGGATCCCAAGTGAATGCTGTTTTGCAAGTCACTTTCTTGACAAAGTCTTTACCTATAATTCCAGTCCATTCTCGTGCTTTTTGCACGGCTTCCTCATCGCTAATGTTTTCGGTACTAATGCATGCTTTAAGTGCTCCGTGCACTCGAATTTTCTTGGTGATTGCCCGAGTGTCTACACCTGAAATCCCCGGTATTTCATTTTTTTCTAAGTAATCACCAAGTGATCCGGTAGCCCTCCAGTTGCTCACTACAGGGCTAAGATCTCGAACCACGAAACCAGCTACTTTCGGGCCGTCTGATTCTTCGTCATCCAAATTTACTCCATAGTTGCCAATTTGGGGAGTGGTCATGGTTACAATTTGTCCGAAATAAGATGGGTCAGTCAGAGTTTCCTGGTAGCCAGTTATTGCAGTATTAAAGACAGCTTCTCCTTCAACAGTTTTCTTGGCTCCAAAAGAGAAACCCTTAAAAAGACTTCCGTCTTCCAACGCTAAAATCGCATCTCTATGTTTTCTCTGTTTAGACATGTTTAGATTACTGGGTTACAACTTCATGAAGAAATTGGCAAACTTGATTTAAAAAATCTGTAAAAAGTAAGTGTTTTTGAACAAAAAAGTGAGGAATGTTTGACTAACCACTTACTCGTCCTTACCGACTAGGTTTTATGGATTCAAATAAAGTAAGTTACGATCGAAGTAAAACGAACAACCAAGCTTTGCTAAAATGGTTGGATAAAATGGTCGAAATGTGTGGCCCTAAGAATGTTAGGTGGTGTGATGGTTCAGATCGGGAATGGGACGAACTTTGTGATTTAATGATAAGTCAGGGTTCCATGATTCCCTTAAACAAACAAAAACGCCCCAACAGCTTTCTAGTACGCTCGGATCCAAGGGATGTTGCGAGGGTTGAAAGTAGAACTTTTATTTGCAGTTATGGTAAAGGCGATGCGGGTGCCACTAATAATTGGGAAGAACCCAGAAAAATGCGTGCTAAGTTGAAGCGACTTTTTAAAGGAGCAATGGAGGGACGCACTATGTATATTATTCCCTTTTGTATGGGACCGCTTGGATCGCCATTATCTCAATTTGGAGTTCAGGTAACTGATTCTCCTTATGTGGTTTTAAATTTGAAGATTATGACCCGAATGGGAAATCAGGTGCTTGATTTCATCAAGGAGAAAGACTTTTTTGTTCCCTGCCTCCATTCAGTTGGATATCCGTTACCTAATGGGAAAGAAGATGTTTCTTGGCCTTGCAATCCGGAAAACACCCACATCGTTCATTTTCCAGAGCAAAGAACCATAGTATCTTTTGGCAGTGGATATGGTGGAAATGCTTTGTTGGGTAAGAAATGCTTGGCTCTTCGAATTGCTTCCTGCATGGCGAGAGATAATGATTGGATGGCCGAACACATGTTAATTCTTGGCGTTGAAAATCCGGAAGGTAAAAAGACCTATGTTGCAGGTGCCTTTCCCAGTGCTTGTGGAAAAACCAACATGGCTATGTTGGTTGCACCTGATTCCATGAAAGGTTGGAAAGTCTCAACCGTTGGCGATGACATCGCATGGTTGAGACCCGATGAAAGTGGATCATTACGAGCTATCAATCCTGAGGCTGGTTTCTTTGGAGTTGCTCCGGGTACTTCCTGGGAGACAAACCCCAATGCAATGGAATCGATGAAAGAAAATACTTTATTCACAAATGTCGCCTTAACCGAGGATGGTGATGTTTGGTGGGAGGGTTTAACGGAAAAAGTACCGGACGGTTTAATTGACTGGCAGGGCCGGGCATGGTCTCCTGAAATGGAATCCCCGGCAGCTCATCCAAATGCCCGTTTCACTGCTCCAGCTTCACAATGTCCAACAATAGACCCAGATTGGGAAAATCCCAAAGGGGTTCCTATTTCAGCCTTTATATTTGGTGGGCGACGTATGTCTGACATCCCTCTTGTTTATCAATCCTTCAATTGGAATCATGGAGTATACCTAGGGGCAACACTAGCTTCCGAAACAACCGCAGCAGCCGAAGGATCTCTGGGTAATTTAAGACGTGACCCCATGGCCATGCTGCCATTTTGTGGTTATAATATGGGTGATTATTTTAAGCATTGGATGAAGATGGGGAAAAAACTTAAAAATAAACCCCGAATTTTTCATGTAAACTGGTTTCGTAAAGATGAAGAAGGAAATTTTTTGTGGCCGGGTTTTAGAGATAATATGAGGGTTCTTCGCTGGATAGTGGAAAGATCATCCGGGCAGGGAAGTGCTCATGAAGGAAGGCTTGGTTGGGTTCCCCACCATGAAGATTTAGACTGGTCTGGATTGGATTTTAAAGATGATGAATGGAATAAATTGATGTCGATTGACCCAGAAAAGCTTCGTATGCAAACCCTTCGTCATGAGGAATTGTTTTTACAATTGGCTGAATCTTTACCGAAAGAAATGCTTTTTGAAAGGGAATTACTGGTTTCTCGACTCTAGATTGAAGAAATTAGTTTTTTTGTTCTTTTGACCAACGATAAAAAATAGATGAGAGAACGCCTACAGAAACAATCATATTGGCTAGTTTCATTAGGACTCCACCAGTTTTTTGATCTTCGAGCGGACTCAGGTTCATAACACGTTCCGCATAAAAGTAAGTGTCGTAGAGCACATCTTTAGAAAATGTCAGGATGGCAAATATTGGGGTTTGCCCCAACATCACTGCAAGCACATAAAGCATTTGTGGACCATATCTGGAAGGAGGAATTCTTTTGGAAGGTCCGCATAAAGGCCACCACATTGCAACTGAGGTAAAAAACATAGATAAGTGCTCCGCCATATGGAGGGTTTTATCTCTTATTGCAGCCTCATAAAATTCGCCGATATGCCAAAAAGAAAAAACAAGTGTAAATAAAAGACCTGCAATTATTGGATGAAAAATAAATTTTAGAAAGCGTTCCAGTATCGGCTTTTTTTCAAGGTAATTATCAATGATTTCACTTGGTAATCCTAGAAGTAAAAATAAGGGGCTCACATACATAAGAATGTTGTGTTGAATCATATGAGCGAAAAAGAGAAAATTTTCACCTAATGGATCTAGAGGGGAACCCACCGCTAAATAAAAACTCACCATACTTGCGCAAAACCAAAGAGTGTGCTTTTGAGAATAGGGGAGGTTAGGAGAGAAAGTTCTCCGGTAAGGCCCTACTATTATGGAATAGCACCAAGCGATAAAAAGTATACCACCAATCAGTGCTGGTTCTGTGTGCCAATGACTAAGAGTGACTGGGGAATTCATCTAAATGGGGATGAACTCAGTAGTAAATTTCAATGTAAACTGCTACTGATTTAATCCTTCCACCCAAGATGCCTCTGAACGGACCTTGATTCTAAAATCTTCAGCGGCTACAGCTTTGGCTAATAGTGAGATTTTCGAACCCTCAATGTTGTCAGTCTGTGAGGGATGGTATTGATGGAAGAATGGATTTTCGGGTTTGAGGGAATTAATTTCAATTAAATTTCCTGTATTTACTTTCCATGTAAATTGATGCGGAATTCCCTGGACTTTCTCCCAAATCTGAACCCTTTTATTGTCAACGGAGGATTCGACTGAGAATATTTTGGCGGATTTGTGATCTGCTTTAGCAACGAAAAAAGTATTATTGTTTTCGGTGTAATCACCTGTCTTGTAGTCTTTTCCGGATTCCCACTTCTTTCCAATCTGGGACACTGCGAATTCTTCAACGACAGGAGTGTCATCAGCCATGTAGATAACCGCAAAATAAGTAAAAATTGCAATAACTAACCCCATCAAGAACAGAATAGTATTGAGGATCTTATCCCATCTTAAATGCATGAACCAAGTCATCACACCAAAGAATTTAATAACAGAACATACCGAAAGAACTGTGATGATTGTTAACCCGTCAAAAGATCTGACATAGATGATAACAATTTCGATGCCAGTGATGGCAACAAGAAGCATGGATAAATTGAAAAAAGTAAAAAAACGTTCGCTCTCTTCTTTTACCGGATCTTCTGAATGTCCACTCACAATATTAAATTCAATAAAAAAAATAAAGGGTTTAGAATGCGTATTCCATTAGATACACCACAGGAAAAATTAGAATCCAAACGACATCAACAAAATGCCAATACAATCCGCAAATTTCTACATCAATGGCGTGAGCAACACTCATTTTTCCAGTGAATGAATAAGCTAACCATCCAATAAGCCAAAAAACTCCGATTGCAACATGAGTGCCGTGAGTACCGGTAAGAACATAAAAAGTGGATCCAAATACATGAGGTTCTCCGCGATAGCTGGATAAGGTAAGTTCATTACCTGGGGCATGTACGAAATGTGTGAACTCATAGACTTGGCAGGCCAAAAAGATAGCTCCGAATACAATTGTTCCGAAAAGCATCCATCGAGTGCTATTTAAGTTCCCTTTATGGATGGCAGAAACTGCCAAGGCCATGAACAATGAACTAGCCAAAAGAATGAATGTACTGAATGAAGTAAGTTCAATATCAAAGATGTCGCGGATATCTAGATAGTTACCCCCGACCGTGGCTGAAATTTTACGATATATTAAATGCGTTGAGATCAGAGTACCAAAAAACATGCAGTCCGAACCCAGAAAAGCCCACATAAGGACTTTTTTATTAGGAATTCCAGTACTTGTTTCCGGTTCGTGATGATCAATAGCGTGTGCAGCTGCTTCACTCATAATTTAAAAAATGTGGGAACAACATAAAAACTACTCTTCTTCTTCCTTGGGAAACAGGTGGTAGCCACCAGGACCTTCAATAGACCATAAAATAATACCCAGAATAGCAACCGAGCCACCGATAATAGCTGGTATGTAGTTACGAACGATTTCCCCCGTATTCACATCAACCGATTGATGAAAAAGCATACCAAGAACGAGCCCAAGAAGCCCCAAACCAGTTAAAAGTGGATACCAGGATTTGTCCGGCATGTGAACACCGTGATCATCTAAAGGTTCTTTTTCAGAATGATTTTCTTTAGGACCATAATTATTTTCCCAAGCTTGATCACGAGCTTTTATAATGGGTGTACGGGAGAAATTGTACTCTTTAACCGGGGAAGATAATGTCCACTCTAGTGTCCGAGCATCCCAAGGGTTTTTGCCCGCAGGTTTTAATTTCTTATTGTAAGCGGCTGTGACAAATTGGTAAATACCCACAACAATTCCAACCCCAAGTATGAAAGCTCCAATTGTTGCAATTTGATTCCATGTTTCAAATCCATGTCCCTCATTATAACTATGGGTTCGACGAGGCTGTCCAATCATTCCCAAATAATGCATGGGGAAGAAAGTAAGATTAAAACCGATGAACATAAGAGTGAAAACTAATTTACCTAATTTTTCATTAAGCATCTTTCCACTAATTTTAGGAATCCAATAGTAAAAGCCTGCATAAAGACCAAAAAGTGCTCCACCGATAAGAACATAATGAAAATGAGCTACCACAAAGTAAGAGTCCTGATGCTGAGCATCAATAGGAACGGAGGAATGCATGATTCCGGTAAAACCACCTACCATGAACATAGTAATAAATCCAAGTGCAAATAGCATGGGCGTCTCAAATCGAATACGCCCTTCCCACATTGTGCCAATCCAGTTAAATATTTTAATTCCGGTTGGTATTGCAATTAACATGGTAAGGATCGAAAACGCAGATGTGGCAACAATACCCATCCCGGTAGTAAACATGTGGTGACTCCACACGGCAAAGCCCATAAATCCAATAATAGCACCGGAGAAAATAATTAATCCATATCCAAATAGTGGTTTTCGGGAGAAAACAGGAATAATCTCAGAAACAATTCCCATAGCAGGAAGGATGAGGATATATACTTCAGGATGGCCAAAAATCCAAAACAAATGCTGCCAAAGATGAGGTTTTCCACCTTCTAGAAAGTCGAAAAAGTTAGTCCCGTAGGTGCGGTCAAACATTAATTCCACAAGGGCAATCGTGATTGCGGGAAAAGCAAGAATAATGAGAAAACTTACAATTAATGTCATCCAAGTAAAAACGGGCATTCTCATCATTGTCATCCCGGGTGCCCGCATGTTTATAATGGTTGTAATAAAATTAAAAGAAGCAAGTAGAGATGCGAGACCCAATATTTGAAGTGAAAAAATCCAAAAGTCTGGACCCATATCGCCAATCACTTCAGCGAATCGGGTGTCAGTAAGGGGAGCATACCCGAACCATCCGATTGCAGGTGATCCACCAGTGAAAAACCAACTTAGATTGAGAGTGATTCCACCAGCTATAAAACACCATAGACTAAGGGTATTCATTCTGGGAAATGCAACATCTCGTGCACCGATTTGAAGGGGCATAATAAAATTAAAAAAAGCGGCACTTAAAGGCATTATCACCAAGAAGACCATGGTGGTTCCGTGCATAGTAAACATTTGATTATATTCACGGTTGGAAAGAACATCCATATTATGATTCCATAATTGAGAACGGATTAGAAGTGCCTCAAGCCCACCTATGATTAGGAAAAAGAGGGCTGAAACGCCATACATGATCCCAATCTTCTTGTGGTCGATAGTGGTTAACCAACTAACAATTCCGGAAGCATGCTGACCTGGCCTTGGAAAAACCTTGGTCTTAATTTCAGTTTCGGTATCGGGGTTAAGATATTTTAGTGATTCAGTAGCCATGATATTGCAAGTTTATAGGTATTCTTTTTTGCGGTATTCCAATGTTATTTAAGCCCAAGTAAATAAGCAACCAAATGATTGACTTTCTCGTCATCCTCTTCAAGGTTTCGTAGAGGGTGGGTGTCGTCAACACCTTCCCCATTCCACATCAAATTACCAAATTTTACATCGTTTGAGTTTTTAAGCCATTTAGCTAAATTTTCTTCGTCATTTCTCATCCATCCTGCCGCAAGAGAAGTGCGAATTCCAAAAAGGGTAAGATTAGGACCTTTTGAACCTAAGCCTGTTCTGTTGACCGCGTGACATTGAACACATTGAAGGGTTGAAAAAAGAATTTTACCTTTTTCGTAATCGTCCGAGTGAGCTTTGTCCCAAGCATTGTTGGAAAGATTAGGTGCTTGGCCTTTGGTTATGGCTTTTTTAGCACGATACTCTCGGACATATGATTCTCCTAAACTTTTGTCGGGAAAAGAAACAAGGCTATCCTTTTTGTATTCTAATTCAGGATTGTAAGATGCGGGTTGTAAGTTTGGATTTTGGGAATTTTGAAACTTTTTGACCCATAATTCAAAGTCATTATCTGTTTGAGCCAAAGCACGAAATGACATGTAAGCATGCGAATTGCCACAGTATTCGGCACATTGCCCGTAAAAAAGACCACCTACTGCTTCAAATTCATCGGTAAATTTTTGTTTTGTAAATATTTTCTCTCTCATTTTGCCGTCAAAAACAGAAGGCATTGCATTCTCAATGGATGCTTTGACTTGGTTTCCGTTTTCATCAACTCGGCTGAGGATTTTGTCTTGATCTGCTATAAACCATAAAAAATTTTCTTGGCCTGGCATTAAATCCATTTTCCCTGCTAATTTAGGAAGCCAAAAACTGTGAATGACATCCTCAGTCCGCAAATTTACCCGAACTGCTTTGGAGGCGGGAAAGACAAGTTCATTAGCAGTTACAATCCCATATTGTGGATATTCAAAAACCCAAAAGAAACGCTTTCCGGTCACATTGACGGTGATTGCACCATCAATGGCGTCTCTATCTAAGTTTAATTTTTCCAAAGTTGGTTTATCGTCTGGGTCCGGAACTCGATTCATCAAAACAACACCCTGAAGTGTAGGAACGGCTAAAATAACTAAAATTAATGTGGACGCAACAATGAGGCCAACTTCGATCTTTGAATTTCCATGTGATTGAGGAGGAACTTCCATGGCTTCCTCTGGTGTTTTAGCTCGATATTGCCATAAGACATAAAGTAAGCAGCCACCTACAGCACAGAAGAGAAAAATCGTAATCCACACCGACAACATAAAAATGTCATATTGATTTTGAGAAACTAGCCCTTTCGGATCGAGTGCTGATTGCTTATGATCAATTCGGGAACAACCGCTTCCGAGCAGTAGAGTGATGGGCAATGCAATCACGAAAAAAGAGAAGAACTTGTTGAATAGTATTTTCATTTTACAGGGGAACTATCATATGAAGCGATCGATTACCAATGTCGCGAAGAGTAAAGGTAGATAAATTATTGTGACAAAGAATAGCTTTCTCGCCGATTTGTCTCGGTCGGATGATATTAAAAATTTAATTGATGGTATGAGTAGATAAATAGATAAAATGAAAGCAGATATAAAATAGAGTAAACCTGGAGTTGGTTGTGAACTTTCCACAAAAAATGGAGAAAAAACAAAACCGATTAAAAGGAATGAATAAAACAAACTTTTTCGAGCCAGATGGTATCCGTTTGGATTACCTAAATTTTGAAGCTTAAAGCCGCCTTTGCAGTAGTCGTGCCTGAAATTCCAAGCGATTGCCATAAAATGGGGTAATTGCCAAGTGAAAAGAATTCCAAAGAGGATCCATCCGTAAATTGAAGGTTCTCCTGAAGCAGCAACCCAACCAATTAGAGGCGGCAATGCTCCGGAAATGGCACCAACTTCAGTAGCATATGGAGAACGTTTCTTTAAAGGTGTGTAAATGAGCAAATAAACAACTAATGTGAGTAATGTAAGAGAACAAGCCCATGGATTTGTTCCAACCCATAAAACAATAAGACCAATTGAAGAAAGAAAAACTCCAAATACTAGAGCGAATTCAGGTTCAACCAATTGAGTGGGTATCGGTCTTCTAGAAGTTCGAGGCATGATTGAATCTTCTTCTCTTTCCATCCATTGATTCAAAACTGCGGCACCTCCTGCAGCAAGTGCAGTACCAACGGTCAATGAAATAAAAACGGAAAATTGATAATTGAAAGGAAAATGTACCAAAAATCCGAGAGATGATGTAAATACTGAAAGTAGACTCAGTCTAGGTTTAGTAAGTTCCCACAATCCATGCAGAAAAATACCAGTAGGTTGCTGTATGGATGGAGCTTCAGCTTTAGCAGTTATATCTTTGTAACTATTCACGGTAGAAATTACTTATATAGTAAAATGATATTTTATTAGGAGGCAAGCAAGGTCATAACTAATAAAATTGATATCGTTAGATTATCTAATACCTTTGTTCAGAGTCTTTAACAGATTTACGAGAAAAGATTTAAATTTGTATGCAAAAAGTTTCTGTAGGTGTAAATTTTGAGTAATAATTTTCATATTTCAAGTTATAAATTTGATGAAGATAAATTTTTCAAACAGGTTTGGAATTGCGTACAGATAAAGCTTGAATATGTTATAATAGAAATCTCATGCAAAATTTGTCTTCTAAAATTTGTTTATCCATAATTACCCTTTTGGTTTTTTCCTGTTCAGTAGAAAATTCCACAAATAAAACTCTTGGGATATCGGAAAGTTCTTTTCGGGGTAAGATTTTGTCGATGGATGCTAATAAAAGCTCAGTAAAAGTTGAGATGTTAGCGAGAAGCAATGATTTGTCTACAAAATTTACGGGTGGGATTGGGAGTCATCATAATCTTATTGTACAACCTGGTGATTTTGCAATTTTGTCTCAAAAAAAGATTTTCAGAGGAAAAATACAAGAAACATTTTCTCCTACTGAGGGAAAAACTTTTTTACTCCACAATGTTTGGCCTGATGAAACCGCTGAACGAATAAGGGTCAATAATATTAATCGCCTTTTGAGGAGAGATACTTTAGCGATGGGTGATTCAATGATCCGGACAGTTGGTGATAATTTACCGCCATTTGCTCTTTACGATCAAAATGGAGAGGTTGTTACTACCGATTTTTTTGACGGTTCAGTAACGGTTATGAATTTTATCTTTTCTAGATGTTCGGTTGCGGATATGTGTCCTGCTGCGACTATGAAAATGAAAAAATTGCAGGATTTGGCAAAAAAAATACAAATACCCCACATTCAATTTCTTTCTATTACTTTAGACCCTTTATTTGATTCTCCTGGAGTGCTTAAATCCTATGTACGTGGGTACAGCTTGGGGGAAGATAACTTTAAAGTTTGCACCTCCAAGAAAACGGTCATTGATGACCTTTCCCGTCAATTTGGGATTCTACGAGAAATAGATGAAAATCAACCTCTTGATCATACTATGCGAACTATGATTATTAATTCAAGAAGACAGATTGTTTATCAAGTACCTGGCAGAAACTGGCGAGTTGAGGATTTTCTATCCCGTTTACAGTATGGTACAAAAGCTACCCAATAATTTTAAATCCTTAAAGTTTGAAAACAAATCACCTCTACAAATCTCTGCTCTTAAGCATCCCTTTTATCTTTGCTTTTTTTATAGTGCGTAGTATGCCAGTCGAACCCTGTGATTTTTTGCACGAAGAAACATACAACGAAGAGGGTGAATTGGATTACTGCGGTTCTGATGAAACCGGGTTTGTCGATTTATCTGTGAGAAGATGGCCAATGAAGATTGATTTTCGAAGTGTGGACTCAATTGTTACAGATAAAGAATGTCAATTTGAAATTAAGATAGAGCAGGCTGATGGGTCGCCTCTCACCTCAAACGATGTAGCATTAAGCCATACCAAGAAAATTCATCTTTTGGCGGTTGACGAGTCACTTGATGATTACCATCACATTCATCCGGTTGCGGACACTTTATATGACGGGGTTTGGCATTTTTCGCTCACTCCCAAGCTTGCCGGTAAATATTCTGTTTTTCTTGATTTTATTCCTATTAAAAGTCCAAGAAGAGTTTTATTATCAACATCATTCGAAGCTAAAGGTGAAAAAAGTAATTCGAATCAACGAACTGAAAACCTCACCTATTATTTAAAGAATCTAAAATTCGAATTGACAGAAGATAAGAAAGCTTCAACGGATCAACAAAAGATTATTATTTTGAAAGCCTCGGATGAGATGGATCGGGATATTAACTTTCATCCTGTTATGGGAGCATTTGCTCATATGGTTGCGTTTGATGAAAATCTTAGTGGATTTGCCCATCTTCACCCGATTACTGATGAAATTCCCAGTTCGCAAAATACGATTTATAATGGACCTCTTTCATTCAGTTTTACTGCACCCAAAAGTGGAATTTATCGTCTATGGGCACAGGTAAAAACTACCATTGACGAGGAACTTTTTATACCATTTGATTTTGAATTCGGTTCTTAAAGGCATTCTATGAATTCTTTACAAGAGCATTTACAAAAACCCCAAAACCAATCTTTAGCTAAAAAATTAACTATTCTAGTGTGGATTGTTTCTGCCGCGGTTTTGTTTTTGGTTGCTTTAATGAGAGAAGTCAAGATTGATCTTCCCGAGGGGGTAAGCTTGCATTTGCTACCTCCTTTTCATGCGATATTAAACTCCTTAGCCGCCTTATCTTTGATAATGGCAATTATTTCAATAAAGTCAGGAAATGTTATCAACCATCAAAGATGGATATATGGAGCTATGTGTTTTTCCCTGATTTTTCTCCTATCCTATGTCGTTTATCATTTTACCACCTCGGAAACTAAATATGGTGACCTTAATAAAGATGGTGTTCTAAGTCTGGAAGAAAAAGTAACTGCCGGGTCAATGAGAAATGTTTATCTTTTCATATTACTTTCCCATATTCTTTTAGCAGCTTTAAGTCTGCCTTTTATATTACTTAACTTCGTATATGGATTTACAAATCAGTTTCAGAAACACCGGAAATTAGCCAAAAAGGTTTTTCCTGTATGGCTCTATGTAGCAATCACGGGTCCGGTAGTTTACATTCTTTTGAGGCCTTACTATTAATCGATCTATTTATTTTATTTCCTTACCCACTTGCGAAGAATAAATTCATTTTCAGTTACTATTTTTTCGTTTATTTCAAACTCTTTTTTGTATTCGGGGAAAAAAGCATCACCATTTTCCACGATCTGTTGCACTTCAGTAAGGAAAAGTTCATTACATCTTGGCAGAAAGGAAGAGTATATTTCTCCGCCACCAATGATAAAAACAGTTCGGGCATCGGCTTCTTTTTCAATTTCCTGAAAAGTGTTGAAGACACAAGCGTTTTTAGGATTAAAACTGGAGCGTGATAGTATCCAGTTTTCTCTCCCGGGAAGAGCACAGGGAAGTGAATCCCAGGTTTTACGTCCCATTACTATAATGTGTCCCATGGTAATTTTTTTAAACCATTTTAATTCTCCTGGTATCCGCCAAGGCAGATCTCCGTTTTTTCCGATTACGCCATTAAGGGAAACTGCGGCAATTGCTTTAAAAAGTGCCATATTAAATTGCAATGGGTGCTTTAATTGAGGAGTGTGGATCGTAACCAATTAGCTCAAAGTCCTCGAATTTAAAATCAGTAATTTCTCTTTGATCTCCGTGAATTTTTAATTCGGGCAGGTTTCTCGGATTCCTCCTAAGTTGGATATCAGCTTGTTCTTTGTGGTTTGCATATAGGTGCAAATCCCCGAAGGTATGAACAAATTCGAAAGCTTGGAGATCGCAAATTTTTGCGATCATCATGGTCAGAATACTGTAGGAAGCTATATTGAAAGGCACTCCCAAAAAAATATCAGCACTCCTTTGGTAAAGTTGACAACTAATTTTGCCGTTTGCTATATAAAATTGAAATAGAGCGTGACAGGGGGGTAGAGCCATGAGATGCAACTCCCCGGGATTCCAAGCACAAACAATGTGACGTCGGCTATCTGGATTATTCCTGATGGAATCAATAACATCATTGATTTGATTAACATGAGTGCCATCTGGCCTGGCCCAATTTGTCCATTGGGCACCGTACACTCTTCCCAAATCGCCATTTTCATCTGCCCATTCATCCCAAATTCGAACTTTATTTTCCTGAAGATATTTAACATTTGTATCTCCTTTAATAAACCAAAGTAATTCATGGATAATTGAACGGATATGAAGTTTTTTTGTAGTAAGAAGAGGAAACCCATTATCCAGACGGAAGCGTTCTTGCTCTCCAAAAACGGACCAAGTACATGTTCCGGTTCGGTCATTTCGATAAACTCCATTTTCGATAACTCTCGAAATGAGATTTAGATAGTTCTTCATTTACAGATAGCCTAAAAGAGTTGAAAATATTTGTTTGAGTTAAATTTCATTACAAATTATATTTATGTTTGTTCATAAAATGTCGAGAATTTCATTTTTTTATCTTCTTTTTTGGTTTCTGCTATTGATCCCTTTGTGTTTTGGCCAGCAACGAGAGAATGACTTTACGAAAAGGGTTCGGACCTTTGATGGCAAGATAAACGCTTTGTCTTCGAAGAAAATTACATCAAGTCGAATAAATTCCTTTTCGAATAAGCGTTTCTCCGTAAGGGAATGGCCTAGTAAATTTTCACCTTTTGGGGGAAAAAGATACCCAGTC
This sequence comes from uncultured Verrucomicrobiota bacterium, assembly GCA_902580225.1. GTDB lineage: Bacteria > Verrucomicrobiota > Verrucomicrobiia > Opitutales > Seribacteraceae > Seribacter. The sequence goes on along the minus strand of CACHJU010000016.1, from coordinate 7,740 downwards.
CAAGGAAAAGAAATCTTAGGTGAGGAACGCATTAAAACGTCGAATATTGAGGTTAAACTTCCTCACAATCAAAACTATGCCTCGGAAAATTTAAAAAGGGCAATTACTGAAAATAATATTGATAGCAGTCCAGCCGCTGCTTCAATTGAATTTCGTGACGCTTACTATGCACAGCTTGGAAAGCGTGTGGATGATTGGATGAATAAAGTAAATAATATTTCTTTACGAGATATCAACCGATTTCAATTTCGGAAAGGGAGACCGAGTGAACCCGGTTTTCCCGTTCAAAAAGCAGGTTCAAAAAATTTACCTTTGAGTTCATCTGAAAAGAAATTGGGGTCTTCAAATGTTAGGGGCTTTATTCCTTCGAGTCAGAAAAATTCTGGTTCTGGTCGGTCAAGCTATTGGTTAGGTCCAAAGAAAATTGAATCTTCATCCACGGCAGGGAAAGTTTCCCCCTTAAGTAGTTTCCAATCCCAATCGAGTCAGGTAAACAAAAATTATAAATCTTTCCCTAAACCAGTTCTTGGTCCTAAGAAAGTTCGGGTTAAGCTAAAATAGAGGAATTATTCACGCTTGCCACATAGAGGCTTATCATTAGTGTGAACAGATTTTTAAATTTACACATTGGACGGCTAGCTCAGTTGGTTAGAGCAACTGGTTTACACCCAGTAGGTCACAGGTTCGAGTCCTGTGTCGTCCACCACTCTCTCTTTTATAACCCACATGCGTCACATAATTTCTGTTCTTGTAGAAAATAAATTTGGTGTTCTGGCCCGAATTGCCGGTTTATTCAGCGGTCGTGGTTTCAATATCGATACACTAAATGTTGGGCCCACTCATCAGAAAGGTCGCTCAAGAATTACCGCTACTCTTAATGGTGATGAAAAATCTCTAGACCAGTGCATTAAACAACTTGATAAGCTAATTGATGTGATTGATATTGAAAATTTTGTGGGTTCTGAAAGTGTTGGAAGAGAATTGGTTGTAGTAAAAGTAAAAGCGAATTCATCCAATCGTTCAGAGGTTACTCAAATCTGCGATGTATTTCGTGGTAAGATTATCGATGTGGCAAAAGACACTCTTGTGATAGAAGCGACCGGAAACCAAAATAAAATTATCGCATTTCTCGAACTAGTTGAGCCCTTCGGTATTGTTGAACTTGCTCGTACAGGAACTGTTTCTTTAAGGAGGGGACGCTCTGAAAACTGACATTTCATTTTTTCCACTAACTCAAACAATAACCACACATAAAATTGGCCATGCCCGCGAAAGTATACACTCAAAAAGAGGCTAAAATATCAGCCATTAAGAAAAAAACGTTAGCCGTAATAGGATACGGATCCCAAGGACACGCTCATGCTTTGAATTTGAAGGAAAGCGGATGCAATGTAATCATCGGCTTGTATAAAGGAAGTAAGTCAATTCGAGTTGCTAAAAGGCATGGATTTGAAGTAATGAGTGTGGCTGAAGCTACGGTAAAAGCTGATGTCATCATGATCGGTGTGCCCGATATGAAACAAGCGGAGGTTTATGAACAAGAAATTAAGCCTAACCTGTCCAAAGGAAAAACTCTTCTTTTCACTCATGGCTTTGCAATCCATTTTGGACTTATCAAAGCACCCCGTGGAGTCAGTGTTATCATGGTCGCACCGAAAGGTCCCGGGCATGTAGTTCGTTCTCAATATAAAGAAAAGAAGGGAGTTCCATCTTTGATAGCAGTTTTAAAGGGTTCCTCAAGGGATTCCAAGGCGATTGCACTTGGATGGGCTGCAGGTATCGGTGCCGCTCGAGCCGGAATTCTGGAAACAAGCTTTAAAGAAGAAACTGAAACGGATCTTTTTGGTGAGCAAGCGGTTCTTTGCGGAGGAGCTTCGGCATTGGTTGAGGCTGGATTTGAAACTTTAATTGAAGCAGGTTATGCTCCTGAAATGGCTTATTTTGAATGTCTCCATGAACTTAAGCTTATTGTGGATTTAATGATTGAATCTGGAATTGCCGGAATGCGTTTTTCGATTTCTGAAACTGCAAAATTTGGTGATGTGACCCGTGGACCAAGAGTGATCAATGGAAATGTTAAGAAATCTATGAGATCAATTCTCAAAGAAATCCAGTCAGGTAAGTTTGCCAAGGAATGGGTTAAAGAATACCAAGCTGGTCTTCCTAAGTATAATAAACTCTTAGAAGATGGTGAAAAACATCCCATCGAAGAAACCGGACAACGCTTGCGTCAATTAATGTCTTGGATTCCAAAAAAGAATATTAAGGGGGCACAGGCTTCTTACTCGTAAATTTTTTGATTTATTTGCTTATGGCCTAAGAAAACTATTGCCTCAGGGCATATTAGGCTACCGATACATATGATTGCCTCCAAAAGTAGTCTATTTTTAGCGACAAGGAAAAGTCCCCTTGCATTAAAGCAGGCAAACTGGGTAGCCGGACTGGTTAAAAACATTATGGATCGGGATATTAATCTTGTCCCGATGTCCACAACTGGTGATCGGCAATTAGAATGGTCGTTGCAGGAAAAAGGGGGCAAAGGTTTATTTACAAAAGAGTTGGAGAATGCCTTGATAGACGGTCGGGCAGATTTAGCGGTTCATAGTGCAAAAGATGTTCCAACTGAAAACCCATCCGGCTTAGAATTGGCTGCTTTTCCTGTTCGAGAGGATGCTCGTGATGTATTAGTTTTGAGGGAAAACATTACGGTCCCGCAGATTATAGCCACGGGTAGTCCTCGAAGGAGAGCTCAGCTGAACAATCGATTTCCTAACGTCAGATGGAAGGAACTTCGCGGGAATGTGGAAACCAGGCTTCGCAAAATAGCCATTGATCATGACGCCGACGGAACCATTCTTGCCGCTGCCGGACTCTCCCGTTTAGGCATTCGGCATTACCCAGGACTAATTTTTGAAAAATTACCGGTTAATCAAATGGTTCCTGCTCCCGGACAGGCTGCAATTGCAATACAAGTTCGAGCCGTTGAATGTAACAAATTCTCGGTTCTTGATGACAGGGAAACCAGCCGTGCGGTAAAGATAGAACGTTCAATTTTGGATCGATTGGATGGAGGTTGTCAGGTTGCACTGGGAGTCCATGTGGTTGGAAATAATTTATTTTTTTACCATGAAGATTGTGGTATTCAAAGCCTTAAAATTGAGAAAAAGTCATTGGAGGATATTCATAATGAAATTTTATTATGGCTACATTAGATAATCAACAAATTGGAAAAGTTTTTTTAATTGGAGCAGGTCCTGGTGATGTTGGATTGATAACGGTTAAGGGTTTAAGTTTAATCCAGAAATGTGATGTTTTAGTATTTGATCATTTGGCCAATTCTGAACTTCGTAAAGGGTTATCTGAAAGTTGCGAACAAATTGATGTTGGTAAGAGTCCCGGTCGTCATACGATGACACAGGAAGAAATTGGCAAAATTTTAGTTGAAAAAGCCAAAGGGGGAAAAAGTGTGGTTCGTTTAAAGGGAGGAGACCCTTTTGTATTTGGAAGATGTGCCGAAGAAATGATGGTTTTGGACGAAAAGGAAATTCCATATGAAATTGTTCCCGGGGTAACCGCTGCCCTTGCCTGTGCTGCTTATTCTGGAATTCCTTTATCTCATCGTGAGTATGGGTCATCCATTTCTTTTTTAACCGGTCATGAAGATTTAGAAAAAGAATCTCTTCGCGTGGATTTTGCAAAATTTGCAGAAGTCGGTGGAACTCTTTGCATCTACATGGGAATGGGAAAACTTAAGGAAATTACGCAAAAATTATTAGTAGGCGGACTTTCTCCTGAGAAACCGGCAGCTATCGTGAGCCAAGGAACCTTGGCTAACCAACAAAAAGTAATAACTAATCTTGGTAACCTTGTCGAAGATGCGAAGAGGGAAATGCTGGAGGCTCCTGCCATTATTTTTGTTGGCAACTCCGTTGGATTGAGTGGCAAAAATAATTGGTTCGAACAGCGCCCATTATTTGGAAGGCGGATTGTTGTGACCCGACCTGTAGGTCAAGTTAGCCGATTAAAAGTCTTACTGGAGGAAAAAGGGGCGGAGGTTCTCGAACTTCCATTAATAAAAATATTACCACAGGAAGACAGGAATCTCATTGCAGAAAGTTTTGCGGGAATTGCAACCTACGAATGGGTTGTATTTACCAGTGCAAACGGAGCAAGCGAGTTTTTCGATGTATTTTTTAAAGCTTTTGGTGATATAAGAAGCTTTGGTCCAATGCGAATTGCCTGTGTTGGAGAAGCAACAGCAGATGTAGTTCGCAAGTTTAATTTGGAAGTTGAATTGATTCCTAAAAGATCTTCGGCGGAAGACCTTGCTCAAGAACTAGTGGCGACGGATTCATTAGACAGTGCCAATGTTTTGGTCGTGACTGGAAATCGAAATAGGGAAGTATTAATCGGCTTATTGGAAACACTGGGTCATGCTATAGTGGACACATTACCTATCTATCAGACTGACTTTGCGGATGTAATTGACGCTCCGGATCGGGATGATTTTGTTAATTCAGGTGCCGATGCTATTGTTTTTGCAAGTTCTTCTGCTGCCCTTTCTTTTATTGAGCAAGAAGAGGATTTAAAATTAGACAAAGGGGCTCGATTACCCATCCATGCAAGTTTAGGTCCTCAAACAACCCAAACTTTGAAAGAAAATAAACTTTCAGTTGATATTGAGTCTGAGGAAGCAACGCTTGCATCGATGCTTAAAGCTTTAATTGATTATTTTTCAAAATAGAATGTCGTGAATTCCATCTCAGTAAAAGTTTGTGGAATAACCAATTCAGAAGATGCTGAGTTGGCTATAAAGTTGGGAGCTGAAAAGCTTGGATTCATTTTGCATGAAAATTCTCCTAGAAAGATCAAATTGAGTGAAGTTGAAAATTTAAAAAAAGAACTTCAATTAAATCCAAAACAAATGGTGGCAGTAGAGGTGATTCCGGAAATTAATTTTGTAAAAAAGATGCTCGATCATGGTTTTGAGAAATTTCAGTTTCATTTCCCTTATGATTTTTCGAGAAAACAAATTGAGGAATGGACAAATTTAGTTGGTTCCGAGGATTTATGGCTCGCACCCAGATTGCCAACTGGAGTTAATTTCCCTGAAGAAATTTTATCTTTAGCGAATACATTTTTGGTGGATGCTTATGTGGAAGAAAAATTCGGAGGTACAGGAAAATGTTCGGATTGGAAAAGTTTTTCTAAATGGAAAAAAGCTTACTCTAATAAGAACTGGATTCTTGCCGGTGGTTTATCTGAGAAAAACATAGGAACTGCTTTGAAAGATTCACAAGCTGAAATAATAGACGTGAATAGTGGGATTGAGCGACTACCTGGAGTCAAAGATCATTCAAAATTAAGAAATTTTTTTAAAATAATTTCTTGATTTTATTCGCATTAAAATTAAATCCTGTTTGCTTGTTGAAAAAATTCTAATAATTTAACTTTTCTATTAATTCCATAAATCACTGCCATGAATTCTGAAAGCCAATCTTCATCTGGAGGCGGTTGCCCCTTCAACCATAAAAGCCAAGAAGCACCCGTTACGACTGCTGAACAATGTCCAATACACCAAGCTGCCGGTCAAGGTACATCGGTACAAGACTGGTGGCCCAACCAGCTCAAAGTCGATATTCTTCATCAGCATGATGCTCGTTCAAATCCAATGGAGGTTGATTTTGATTATGCCGATGAATTCCAAAAATTAGATTATCAAGCCCTCAAACAGGACTTACATGAACTAATGACTGATTCTCAGGATTGGTGGCCAGCAGATTTTGGGCATTATGGGCCCTTTTTTGTAAGAATGGCTTGGCATGCCGCTGGCACCTACAGGACTGCTGATGGACGCGGCGGCGGAGGAACAGGTGCACAACGCTTTGCACCTTTGAATAGTTGGCCTGATAATGGAAACCTTGATAAAGCTCGTCGGTTGCTTTGGCCAGTCAAACAAAAGTACGGCAAAAAAATATCTTGGGCCGACTTATTTATACTCAGTGGAAATGTCGCTCTTGATTCAATGGGATTCAAAACTTTCGGATTCGGAGGTGGTCGCCCTGATATCTGGGAAACCGAAGATGATATTTATTGGGGTGTGGAAGACTCTTGGTTGGCGGATAATCGTTATTCTGGAGAGCGTGACCTTGAAAATCCCCTCGCAGCAGTACAAATGGGTTTGATTTATGTCAACCCTGAAGGCCCTAATGGTGTACCCGATGCGAAAGCATCTGCCCATGACATAAGGGAAACCTTTGGTCGCATGGCCATGAACGACGAAGAAACAGTTGCCCTAATCGCAGGTGGCCATGCTTTCGGGAAGACACACGGAGCAGGTAGTGCCGTTCATGTTGGTCCGGAGCCCGAAGGTGCTCCTATTGAAGAGCAGGGATTTGGTTGGACGAGCAGTTTCAATTCAGGTGCTGGTCCAGATGCCATCACTTCTGGCCTTGAAGTTACCTGGTCGAACACACCCACCAAATGGGGAGTTAATTATCTTGAAAATTTATTTAATTACGAATGGGAATTAACCATGAGTCCAGCAGGTGCCAAGCAATGGGTCGCCGTGGATGCTCCGGAAATTATTCCTGACGCACACGATACCTCAAAAAAACATAAACCCATGATGTTGACTTCGGATATTGCCTTAAGAGCGGATCCGTCTTATGAAAAAATTTCTCGAAAATTTCTTAATGAACCAGAGTATTTTGCGGATGCATTTGCACGGGCTTGGTATAAGTTAACCCATCGTGATATGGGCCCAAAGTCAAGATATCTTGGTCCAGATGTACCCGAAGAAGAATTAATATGGCAAGATCCAATTCCTCCATGTGACCATGAACTTATTTCAGCCTCCGACATAGAAGACCTTAAGAATATGATATCGAATTCAGGCATTTCGGATTCCGAGTTGGTAAGCACAGCATGGGCATCAGCATCTACCTATCGTGGTACTGACATGCGAGGAGGCGCAAATGGTGCTCGTATTCGATTGGCCCCTCAAAAGGATTGGGAGGTTAACCAACCCATGCAACTTTCTCGCGTTCTCGAAAGACTTGAAGTCATTCAAGTTGATTTCAATCAGAGCGATAAAAGAATTTCTATGGCCGATTTGATTGTTCTTGCAGGTGGCGTAGGCGTGGAATCTGCCGCCAAGAAAGCAGGCTCTGAAATAACTGTACCCTTCACACCCGGTCGCATGGATGCCTCTCAGGAGCAAACCGACATTGACTCATTTGGAGTCATGGAACCAGTGGCTGATGGCTTTCGTAATTACTTAAAGAAACGGTACAGCGTTGCCACAGAAGCATTGTTTTTAGACCGTGCTCAAATGATAGGTTTAACCGGTTCCGAGATGACTGTATTAACCGGCGGTCTTAGAGTCCTAGGGGCGAACTACGGACAATCTAAGCATGGCCTTTTCAGCGACAAACCTGAAACACTTTCCAATGATTTTTTCGTTAATTTACTCGACATGAGTATTAAATGGACCCCTGTGGATGAAGAAGCTGAAGAATTTGAGGGCCATGACCGTAGTACTGGTGAACTAAAATGGACTGCCACCCGTGCCGATTTGGTTTTTGGCTCCAACTCTCGTTTGCGTGCATATTCTGAAATTTATGCCTGTTCGGATTCTCATGAGAAATTTGTTTCCGACTTTGTTGCTGCGTGGACGAAAGTGATGAATGCAGATCGATTCGATTTAGTATAAATATTTTTATCTACGCAATGAGACTA
>CACHJU010000015.1 GCA_902580225.1 uncultured Verrucomicrobiota bacterium | reverse complement strand
ACCCTTACTCTTGGCGGTCAAGCCTGGTGGGAAGGGTAATGTAACCCAGACCCATGTCGAATGGGAATTCAATAAAGGTATCCCAGAAGTCCCTTCCCCTATTCTATTTAAAGATTTTATCTATATGATTTCAAATGGCGGTGTTCTTACCTGTGTAGATACAGAAAAAGGAAAGATGATCTATCGAAAGAGAATCGGTGGACTCGGACAGTATCTGGCTTCACCAGTGGTGGCTGGAAAAAATCTTATCTTGGTATCCGAAGAAGGATTAGTATCAGTAGTTCGTACGGGTAAAAAATTTGAACTACTGGGCCAATTACAATTAAAGGAAAAAATACGGGTCACGCCCGCATTGGCTATCAATCACCTCTACCTGCGAAGTGAATCCCACCTCTGGGCTTTCGGTAAATAGTCAGGTCTGTCAAAGTAAATTTCACTTGTTTTCGAATTTCCAAGGCCAGGGCTTGACCCGTGCCCGATTTGCCCAGTCTTCCCACTTTTGCTCAAGAGACTGAACCAGCTCCGGTTTTTTCTGGGCTAAATTATTCGATTCCACCCGGTCCTTGGACATATCATAAAGTTCCCAGGGTTGAAGGGTGGCCGGTCGACCGGTCCTTCCGTAGCGAACCAGCTTCCAATCCCCGTCCCGTATCGCACAATTGAGATGGTGCTCGAAGTAAAGGGCATCTTTTCGACCAAGGGGCTCCCCCCGGAAAGCGGGGGCCAGACTGACTCCTTCCAAAGGGTCGATCGAATGCTCTCCAAAGGTCTTTGGATATTTCAGTCCGGCTAAATGGACACATGTGGCCATCAGGTCAATCAGGTGACCCGGTTGATGATCAATCTTCCCCCGCATCTTCTTACGGATTCCCTTAGGCCAGTGAGCGATCAGCGGAGTGGCGATGCCCCCTTCATGGGCAAAGTGTTTATATTCGCGAAAGGGGGTATTGGAGACATTGGCCCATCCCCGTCCATATCCGATAAAGGTATCTTCGGGGCCGGCCATCTCTCCCGGTCCTACGCGCAGCGGGCGTCCGTCCCGGGTCTGCATTGGTGGCCAAATCTTTTTCTGCAACTCATCCGGCTCCATCGGTTGGTACTCACGGTATCCATTTTTGGGAGCATACCGGCCATATCCCTCGGCACAGCCGCCGTTGTCTTGTAGATAAAGGAACAAAGTATTTTTAAATTTACCCTGCTTACGAAGTTCTTTCATCACCCGGCCAATCCCCTGATCCATATTGTCGACCATCGCAGCGTAGGTTTCCATATTCCTGATTTCCCAATCCTTATGCGGAGTCTTTTCCCAGTTATCGGAACCGGGGGACAACATGGTATCCGAAGAAACCAGTCCCAATGCCTTTAGCTTTTTCAGGCGTGCTTTTCGGATCGAATCGAAGCCGCTGTCGTACACACCTTGATATTTTTTAATATCTCGGGTGAGTGCATGCATTGGCCAATGGGCGGTGGTGTACGCAAGGTAAAGAAAGAAGGGTTTTTCAGCATCGCTTTTTTCATGGTCTTGGAGGAATTTGACTGCATTGTCGCTGATCGCATCGGTGTAATAATAAGTCTCCGGTTGATACCCGGCGTCATTGACCGGGGTAATGTAGGTGTTCTCCCGACAAAGCGTAGCCGGGTCGTAAAAACTGCCCGCTCCGGTAATGGTTCCATAAAACCGATCAAATCCGCGCTGACGGGGCCAGTTTTCCTTCGGACCCTCGGGTCGAGTATGACGGGTAACATGCCATTTCCCGGACATATAATTTTTATAACCTGCCAAACCGAGTGCCTCAGCGATCGTCAGAATATTTCTGCCCAACTCACCCTGATACCCGGGTAATTTCTTATCACCCGTCATCAGTCCGATTCCAGCCTGATGCTGGTAGAGTCCGGACAACAGAGAAGCACGGGTCGGGCAGCAACGGGCGGCGTTGTAAAACTGGGAAAAGCGCAACCCGTCTTTCGCCAGCGAATCGAGGTTAGGGGTTTGGATCTCCCCCCCCGTAACATCCGATATCCGAATACCCCATGTCATCGGACAGGATAATTACAAAATTGGGCCTGGCCCCACAAGTAAGCGAGACTACCGCTAGAAGGCTGGCCAAAATCCTTCGGGAAAAAGTCATGCCGCCGCGAGCGACTTCTCGATCAGTTTCTTCGAGGCCTTGACCCCGGGTATCGGTTCAAGGGCACTGCCCTCCCATTCAATGGCAAGAATGCCTTTATATTTTGATCCCTTGATCATCTTCATCAAACGGTGGTAATTAAAATCGGGTTGATTTCCCTCCTTATCAAAACTGTGCATTTTACAGGAAATCGTCACTGTATGAGGAAGCATCGCCTGCGTTCCCTTGTATACATTGTCTTTGAGCTTCCCGAAATCGGGCATCAACTTTAAAGCAGGGTGCTTGAGCTTGGTGGCCACTTCGGCAAGAAACGCACCCTTTTGACTGAGGCTTGAAGCACCCGGCTCAATTGCAATGGTCAGGTTCTTCTTGGCCGCCTCATCGGCCAAGGGCTTCAACGCTTCCAAACTCATCTTCAAGCCGGCCTGGGGATCCGTCCCTGGGGCCTTCAGAAAAACGCGGACCATCGGAGCACCCAGTTGCACCGCCCGGTTAAAAGAAGCACTAATTTTAGCGGTGCTGGCCTCTCGCTTTTTGGCGGATGAATCGAGGGCACCTGACATCAGCAGGAATAAATCAGTTCCCGCCTGATCCGCTTTTTGGCGCATCTTGCCCAAATACTTGGAGTCATCCAATTTATCCTTAGGCAAGCCGCCCTCCCAAAGATCAATGGCATGGATTCCGAACTCATCCACGGTGAACTTTGGAAAGTCGAGTGGATCCAGAGATCCATCCTTAAGTAAAGCACGCAGGGAATACTGGGAAAGGCCAAGGGTAAATCTCATTTTTTTATGGTGTTTGGCATGTAAAGAAAGTGAACAGGCAGAACCAGTTAATAGAATTTTACTACTAGTTTCCAAAAAAGAACGACGGTTTAGGGTTTTTTGCATCGGTTTATTTATCTAGGTTTTATTCTTCACCTCAATAATAAATAAAGGATATTATGTAAAAAAATTTTACTTATTTCTTTGCCAAAATCTTAGGATTCGGGAATCTGATCTTCTCCGCCATGATTATCCTTTCCAATATCAGCAAAGCCTATGGTCCGAAAAACCTGTTTTCAGATGTTTCCCTTCGACTCCTAAGAGGTGAAAGACTGGGCCTGGTCGGTCCGAATGGAGCGGGTAAGACCACCCTGTTTTCAATCATTCTTGGAGAATTGGAGGAAGACAGCGGTAAAGTGGAACTGGAAAGAGGAAAAACAATCGGTTTTCTCCCTCAGGAAAGTGCTCCCACTGAAAATGAAACTGTGCTGGAATTAGCCACTGCAATCTCACCTAAACTTTCTTCCATCCAAAATACTTTGCGGCTCCATCCAGAGACTGAAGATCCAATCAGAATCCAGGCACTAGAAGAATTTAGAGAACTGGAAGGTTTTTCCCTGGAAGCAAAAGCAAAAAAAATACTATCTGGATTAGCGTTTCAGCAGAGTGATTTTGATAAAACCGCCCATACCCTCAGCGGGGGTTGGATTATGCGGGCCCATCTTGCCAGACTCTTGGTCATGGAACCTGATCTATTAATGCTGGACGAACCAACCAACCATCTGGATTTAGAGACCTTAAGCTGGTTCCAGAATCAACTTAAAAAATATTCCGGTGCCATACTGACCATTTCTCATGACCGTGCATTTCTAAATGGAATTTGTGACGGCATCCTAGAAATTGCCCATGGTCGACTTCACCGTTATCAGGGAAATTACGAGCATTATATTTCCCAAAAAGCGGAACGGGAAGCCCAACATAGAGCGGCCTACCGAAATCAGCAGCGGGAAATCGCACAACACGAGGATTTTATCAGACGCTTTCGGGCCAAGGCATCGAAAGCATCCCAGGCTCAGGCCCGAATAAAACAACTTGAAAAAATGGAACGGATTCCAGCACCCGAAGCGGAGGCAGAGACTCTTTCTTTTCGCTTCCCCCAGCCGGAAAGAAGTGGTCAGCGGGTCGCCACCCTGACCGGGGTAAAACAGGCTTACGAAGACCATGTGGTTTATGAAAGCCTTAGCCTTGAGATTGAAAAAAATGAACGGATTGTACTGGTCGGACCCAACGGGTCGGGAAAATCCACCCTGCTTAAAATTCTCGCTGAATTGGTTCCTATCGAGTCGGGCAAAAGGGAACTGGGGCATCAGGTAAGCGTGGGATATTTTTCCCAACAACGGGTCGACCTGCTCAACCTGGAAAACTCAGTACTAGACGAGGCGATGCAAAAAGTAAGAACACAGGTACACACTCAGGATGTGCGAGGCATGCTCGGAACTTTTCTATTTCGTGGGGATGATGTTTTTAAAAAAGTAAAAGTCCTGAGTGGAGGAGAGAAAAGCCGACTTGCTCTGGTAAAGCTTTTACTGTCCCCTCCCAACCTCATGCTTCTGGACGAGCCCACCACTCACTTGGATATGCCCAGTATTGATGCGGTTATCCAGGCGTTAAGGGAGTATACGGGGACACTAATTTTTGTCAGTCATGATCTTCATTTTATTCGTGCACTGGCCAAACGAACGATTCGAATCGAGGCGGGAAAAACCACCCATTTTTCAGGAGACTATGATTACTATCTTTGGAAATCTGGATCGGCTTCAGAGAAAGGGGGATTAGTCGAAGGATTGCGGGATGCACGACCAAAAGAACAATCCGAAGACAAAGGAAAAAGCAAACCTATCAGTGCCAAAGAAAGGAGGCGGATTAATGCACAAAGTCTTAAAAAGGCCAGACAGGAACGAAAACAACTGGAACAGCTTGTAAGCAGTTTAGAAAAAGAAATTTTATCTCTTGAAGAGGAGCAAGCCGAATTAAATGAACAACTCGCAAGTCCGGAATCTTATGACGATCCGGAAAAAGGAAAACAGCTCAATCAACGGGCCGCCAGTATCGCCCGGCAATTAAAGGAAAGAAATTACGAATGGGAAATTGAGGCGGACAAATTAAGTAATTTATAAAATCAATAATTTCTTTTTCTTTGCAAGGGGCGGGCTCCTTATTCAGTCTACTTATCTAATTTTTTGAAAAGTTAAAAAAGCTGGCAACCTTAGTAAATCCAAAAGCACCACAATCATTTGCAATCAACGCACCTCCGTCTTGGGTTATACAAACATCCTCTCCAGCCCAGTCTGAATCATCGGATCCGTAGATTCCCTCCCACTCTAATTTTCCACTTCCGTCCACTTTGATCAAATAAACCTTCCACTGTCCGGATGGGCCAGAAATATGTCCCTTCTTTTCGTAGTGTCGAGTCTCATCACCGGTACCGGCAACCGCGAGCCAACCACCGTCAGGAGTTGACCGGGCACCCCATACCTCGTCGTGAATCCACCTACTATCATAACCTCGGGGTTGACCAAAAAAACGGGTCCATAAAACTTCGCCTTGATTATTCAGAGCACTTAATTCGATATCCCAATTTTTACTTAATTTGCTTTTACAGGTATGTCCGGCGAGCAGGATTTTTCCATCAGGCCGAGTATCGAACCCCCAATAAATCGTGTTGTAGGTTTTTGCCCACTTGACTTCACCAGCCAGATCGATTTTTAACAAATTGTAATTCTTTGATTCTTCTTCTTTCGGATGACAGGATATTAGAAAACTTTTATATGCAGGTTTTATTCGATACCCTGATGATGTATAAGCGGATAAATCCTTTCTCCATTCTTCTTTTCCATCCGAATTGGTTTTCATTAATATACCCTTCCCCCAATTAAGAAAAGTTCCCTCTGCTAGCCCGTCGCGGTATCCGGTTGCCCAAATATCTCCCTCTTCGGTTTGAATCACCCCCTCAAATGCATCTTCAGTTCCTAGATTCCAGGTCCGTGTCCAAATTGCATTGCCCGAACCTGCATCCACTTTAATTAAAGCAGCATTCCTATTCAATCCACCTGCGACCAAATAATTTCCATCTCCAGTTTCTAAAACACAATTACCTAAGTTATATCCCCGTTCACCAAATTCTTTTTTCCAGATCAATTTTCCAAGGCTGTCTGTTTTGACCAGAAAGATTTTCGCGGTTCGATCTTCTACAAATCCAGTTTCACCAACCATTAAAAAACCAAGATCACTGGTCTGAATAACATAATGGGGATGGCTCTCCTCTCCACTTCCATTATAAGATTTATGCCAGGACATAGAAGGGGGGACTGAATCTGCGTCCAATTGGGAATAACCGATTAAACAAATGGTAATAGTCAACTGGTAAAATTTTATGAACATTTTTATGATAAAATCTCTTGTTTTTTGGGTTTCCCTTGATCTACGTTGAAAAAAGTTTTTAGCAATTGGAAAATTTATTTACAATTTGTTACTAATGATTTTTAAAACACAATCAAAGTTTATTGTACTAAGTAACCTTTACTTGAATCAGGGTATTCCCAACAGATTCTTCCGCGACACCGCCACGGTAGTTTTTCAGGAAGGCGGAATTTCCCTATAAGAAATTACTCTTTTCCTTACAGCTCTCTTTCTCCCCTGAGTTCTGAAATTCATTTGGTCTATTTTTGTCGAATGTTTTCATTCTGAAAAACACGGTGGCACTTTCTTCATTAATGATGGGAATGGAGCCGAAAAAAGAAGGCGGTAACGATTACACCTACATCGACTGTGTCGGGGTATTCGCAGTCATAATAGGTACAGGGATCAGCTACATGATCGCCCACTATGGTGGGTACAACTTAAGTTTTGGTACGGCCATCCCTCTGTTCTTTCTTTCCCTGTTCATTGTACGCTCGCTGTATTTACAAATCCAAAAAGAAAAACACTGGAAAACAAGGAGCTTTCCTGAAAACGATAACGGAGAATTTCAGTCAGCCTGACAGATAAAATAAACCGCAAACCGTTCTCAGCTCAACCAGGCCTGCATTACAAGATCTTTCAATCGTTCCACATCCACACTCGAACTCTTGGCGATAAAGCCTCGGGCATGAGTAAAATGGACATCCTCCTCCTTTTCGAGTAAACTGAAATCAAGCCTTGGATCGTCATTGAACCGCCTCATTCCGTATCCCCTTCCCCGACGGTCTGGATAAATAAGAGCGAGTATTTCCTCTTCCAGTCCGAGGGCTTTAACCTGATATCCAAGCACTCCGTTTGCATCCTCGGGTAGCGATTCCGAATGGGGAAGAAAAAGTGCCTTAAACTTGGTTCCGTGGGCTTCCAATTCCCACACATCAGTGCACTGAGCAACTTGGTCGAGCCGACTTCTCAGATGAGTAATAAATTCAACAAGATCTGTACCAATCATCCGCATAACCTCCCAGATCGGTTCACCTGGAAGGTGCTCCGACTGGGTGGCAAAATTCTTCATCAATGTGATATCGAGTGGAGAATTTAATTTGCCAAGGGTCTCAAGGTCAATTTCAAGCCACTCTGCGGTGTCCTTCGGTCCCCTGCAATCAAACCACTCGGCCACTTCCAACCACGGACAAAATTCCCTCGCGTCTTCATAAATTTCAAGATGTTTAAGAACGAGGGACAAGGCACAGGTGGGGACGTGTTCCCGCGGAAACTGATGGTGGTCAAAATTCATTCGATTGGAGTCATACTGACCGCCTACATCAAGCACGGCGACCTGCGGATCAAAAAGATCCGCCTCTGTGGGATCACGACGAAAAATCGGAACCGGATGGTCTTTTAAAAGGACGGCACTGGCTAGCAAATCGTCTTTATGGGCTCCACCAGGATGGGTGACAATCGATGAAATCATAGAATATTATAGGTGAGGAAAGGATCCTGATTGTCGAATGAAAAATCTTCGGAGGCATTCAAAAAATTTATCCAATCCATTTCTGACTTTAATACAGAGATTCAAGAAGACGGAACTAAAGTTTATTTCCTCCATCGCCCACTTTTCTTTGGTTCCATTACCGACTTAAGCCAAGGCTTTGATCCTGCTGAAGACCCCAACAAATGGTGGTGGATATGATGGAATCCAGAGTGGGATCATTCTGGTCTTGAAGCGATACAAAAACTGGGTGTTCGCTATAACACAATTGGAAAAACTCTAAAGCTTAGGCATGTTAGCAGTAACTGCCGGGCTCTTTTGAAGAAAGCGGGAAGCATGGTTGATATTGAATTTCTTCCCGATGATCCTAGTTATCATGTGGCTAATTTAATTAGATCAGAACGGGTTCCCTGGTCAAGGATCTAAAAAATCATCCATCCTCGAAAGAGTCAGGCTTATTCATTTTAAATCAGCTCAGATGCTAATAATTAACGAACAGAAAATTCATAATTATCCCCCTGTTTGCCATCAAGCAGAATAACCTCGTAGTCCATCTTCGTCTTGCTGAATTCAACCCGCATCACATGATGGCCTGCACCGGTCATACCGGGTTGCTGAAGGTACCACCGGTCGGACTTAGGCTTGCGCTGAGGAACCCCTAATCCTCCTTCCCCAACATAAACAATACCCGTTGGGTCTTTCTTTTCGTTGCGGATTGGAACTGTACGCTTAATCACATGGCCATCCGACTCGACTACTAAGTCGAGGTTGAATTTTTCGAACAAGGGAACCCAAAATTTCTTGGCCGCTCCCGGGCTCTTGACCGCCGGCCAGGCTGGACGGTGATACTCCGCAAGTAACCAACGAACCTGCGAGCGCAGGGATGCCAGAGTTTGACCCAACCAGAAACGCTGTTCACCGCCGGCACTGATCTCGGTGTTCAGAGTGACCAGAGCGACATCTGGGGAGAGTCTCGTAAAAAAATAATTTTTGTCCTTCCCTCCCGGCGTATCAAAGATTTCGTCATACAAAGGACCGCCGTCGTGGTTACCCCGCGTGGGAATAATCGGAAGAACTTTTCCTGAATTCGCTACCGTCAGTTCATGCTGGCTTAACCAGGTAGACCACTGACTCCAACTTCTCCCACTTACAATGTAATCCCCTCCATGGGCGAACCCGATCAACTGATTATCCTTCTCTGACAAATCCGCTATAAGCAAATTTACCTGGGCCCGGACCTCGATACCAGTCCGGGAATCACCCCCGAATAAGACCCGGAAAGTTCGGTCATCTGCAGGTGCCGTAGTGAAATGCATCAACGGAGATTGGTGACCATCGGATTCGATCTGAAAGTCATAAGTGGTGGAGGGGGAAAGCCCGGATAAGCGGGCGTGGTGAAAATATTCACCACGAGCGGAGGAATAAGCACCATTTTTCTGGGGCTTGATCGATTCGGTAAGTTTAGGATCATCGGAAGAACGGACACCGTACATAAGACGATGCTCACTTCCCTTTTTACCGGTAGTCCAGGATACCGTGGCCCGAGTGGATGGCTCCTTAGTCCAGATTACCCGCCACTGCGATGGGGCTGCACTACGGGTCGGGGTCAATTGACTAGTCCTTTGTTCAAGATATTCCTCATCCAACCATGGAGATGGTTGAGCAAACACTGGGGAAAAAAAGGTAAAAATAAGAAGGCCGAGAGGAGCGAGTGCTTTTGTTTTCATGAGTTTGTACGATCGATGGTGGGTTGTTTCCAAGAATACCAAAGAAAGAGAGGAATGCCCCCGTTGCAAACCCGAAGGGCTAAATCGTGCCAGTTACCCCACCCGTAAGCGGTCATCCGGCTCATCGCAGTAACCAATCCCCAAATGGCCATCCACATCGCGACCGTCCGAATCTTCCGGTGTGGAAGAAGCAGCAGAACGACAAGGATAAAGTCCTGGATAGCAATGACGGAAAGCAAAGCTTCTGCAAAAGCTTGCCTGGATACGGAAGCGCTCAGGTCCTGCCCGAGAATGGTATCCCATGTGCCGACGATAAGATCGATAAAGGAAGGCTTGATCCACCAGGCACACAATCCATGTCCGATAAAGGCCCCGGCTACCGACAGGCGGAGGAGCCAATCGACTCCCCTTTGGCAACCTTGAGTTGGATTGATAGTCAGGAACACAAGAGCGAGAGGAGCGGCGAAACGCACCGCATGACCGATCGGATCGGTCGCATAAAAGGGATCTCCCGTATTATTAAGCCAGGAAAAAATAGATGCAACAAAGGGCCAAAGAGCGAGCAATCCCAGAAAGGCAAAATCAATTTTCCCCAGAACCGACGACGCAGCGGGGCCAAAAAAACCAAGCACCAAAAGGGCTCCGGAAGCGAATAAGAGAAATAGCCATACTGAATGATCCAAAGCCAAGACGAAGGCCCCGCCCATCGAACCAAGCAGGTAGGAATTGAGTGCTGAAGGAGCGGCCAACTTGGCCGCATATCCCAAGGACTGAATCACGATGAGGATTCTTAGAAACCATATCAGTTTTTGTTGCATAAAATAATTTACATTGAAGATTTTCCTCCTTTTTCGCAACCTCTTCCTAGGGGGTAGAAAATTTTTTTATTATTTATCTGCTCGCCGGAATGACTGGACCAAAATAATACCATCAATCCACCAAGGGCAGCGGCAATTAAATGTCTAAATGGGGGGCTTTCACACATGCAGAAAATTATTACTTGCATTGTTTTTTCTTTTGTCTAGAGATACACTCCTTCTTTTTCCTCCAGACCTATTCATTTTTGCGAATGGAAAAAACTCTTTATGAGTACCTTATTCAGGCATAATCACTCATTTTACTTGATTATCCAGTGAAAGTATTAATGAATCATTCTCTGTTATTCAACCCTTCTCCCCTGTTTTATCATGGCCATACAAATTAAAAATAAATCCAAAGTTGAAATCGGTGTCGTGCCTACTCACTTAATGTTTGTCGGTGCCCTAGCACCGGATGAATCCGGAAAGCTTCCGCGTACCTACTCGGGCGATTTAAAAATTGTATCCGGTATGCGCCTGCTCTGCCGCACATCACCGGTAAAACTAAACAATGTACAGGTAACTCTTTTTCCAGGAACCGACGCTCAGGACCTCGATGATATGTTTAAGGGCTTGAGGGCATTAAAACTTCAGGTTCACCTGATCATGATGGTAGGTGGAGCCAACCCGCTTAATCCTAAAGATGAGGATGCGGTCGTGGAAATGCTCAACTCTGGCCTGGACATTGCCAAAAAGTATAAGGTTAAACATGTTTCCTCCACTTCCTTTGAGGAATGGCTTGCAGGTAAAAAACTCAAGGGTAAAGCATTTGATAATGCGGTCAAACAACTTATAAAACTGCATGCCCGGTGCTACAAGGAATCTGGGCTTGAAAAAAGTTCAGTATTGGCCTGGCATCTCGAATTTTTACGCGGTGTGGAATTTCAGAATTTCACAAATGCCGCCAAGGCTGCCAAAGTGGTCATGGGAATCAATAAGAATATTAAGAAAAAATTCTTTAAGGTGATGATCGATGCAGCCCATTGTGGAGA
The DNA here is from genome assembly GCA_902580225.1 of uncultured Verrucomicrobiota bacterium. Lineage (GTDB taxonomy): Bacteria > Verrucomicrobiota > Verrucomicrobiia > Opitutales > Seribacteraceae > Seribacter. The sequence goes on along the minus strand of CACHJU010000015.1, from coordinate 38,083 downwards.
CTCGGACCTAACGGTTTTAGAAAATGAAAAGGTAATCAAGGAGTTGGCCAAATCCGATGCTCTAGGGATTTTTCACGCTTCCGCCAAAACTACCCGGGGATGCCTGACCACCGACGACGGCTGGATTGGAGCCCTCCTCGCAGCTTATGCACCTACAGGTAAACTAAAGCATGTTTTTGTGGAGCTCTTCCATCACCAAGATCCGGCACTCGCACCCTTGCGTAAGGCAGTTAAAGGTCACGGTGTGAACACTACCGACGGTAGGACCTACAACAAAACCGTGACCGACGGAATCATTGATATAGCCCACAGGTTAAATAATCTGGCGGCACGCAAGTTTATCAAATAAAAAAATTTAATAAATCCGAAGAAGACAATGGATTGTTTAATAAGAAAATAATTTTGTCTGAAAGGTATATTATATAAAATGGATGTCCTAAATTTTTTTCTTTTTGATATTTAGATTGTAGTTTATATGTCAACCTATGACCATATCTTCAGATCAAAAGTACAATGTTCCCGGATTAGACCGTGCACTTTCAATCATAGAATTGCTCAACGAAAACGCTCTTGGACTTTCAGTAAATGAAGTCGCTGCAATCCTCAAACTCCCGGTTAACAGTGTATATCGAATTATGGCCACGCTTGAGCGCAGAAAATATGTTAAGAAAAGCAAGGGCAAACCCGGGTATGTCCTGTCGGAAAAATTATTAAAGCTTGCTACACCAATTTCAGGAGACCCTTCCTTTATAGAAGCGACTCTGCCGCATTTGTATGAGTTAAGAAACAATACCAAAGAAAGCATGCTTACGGGAGTAATACTAAAGAACGAGGGTGTTGTTTTAGAACAGATAGAGGGAATCCATAATTTTAGCTTTAAAGTAAAACCCGGCCTTCGTTTCCCCCTTCATACTTCAGCACCCGGTAAAGCATATTTGGCCGAATTGAATGAAAAAAACAGGAGTATGATCATATCCGGACTGAAACTTACTCGGTTTACTAAAAATACCCTGACCTGTCCGAAAAAATTAGAAGAAGAATGTAAAAAAATAAAGAAGCTTGGCTATTCCGTGGATAATGAAGAGGAAATGGATGGGCAGATTTGCATTGGCTCCATAGTCAAAAATAGAAAAAATGAAATTGCTGGGGCTATTTGGATGGTGGCTCCCACAAATCGAATGACTCAAGAGAAAATTAATAAAACAGGATATCTGATTCATCAAGCCGCCAATTTAATTTCAACTGACCTTGGATATCTTTCTCTGAATGTGGCGTAAGTGGGAGTTGCCCGATAAACAAAAAGAAATATATTTTTTAATAGTGAGACTGCCAAATCTATACCAAAACTCACCTAAATTCTCATTGTTTATCGTGTGGATCTTTTTCTTTACGCCTTTTTTCACTTTTGCTAATAACGATCTTTCTTTTTGGAAAAGTGAAATAAAACCCCTCCTTAAAGAAAACTGCTGGAAATGCCATGGTGCTGACAAAATCAGAGCGGGACTGGTTCTAACCACAAGAGAAGGTGTACTCAAAGGGGGAGAAGTTGGACCCGCAGTGGACTTGGAAAATCCTGCTTCAAGCCTGCTAATGGAAATGGTTTCCTACAAGGATGAGGACCATCAAATGCCCCCGATCGGAAAACTTTCACAGAAAAAAATTGATGCACTTGAAAAGTGGATTGAAATGGGGCTCCCCTTCCCCGAGGATGATGAGATTGAACCTAAAAATGCCCACAGCCATGCGGGTACCACCAAGGTTAATGAACTAACAAAATCTCATTGGGCATACAAGAAACCCACACCCCCAATTATTCCGGATTTACCCGACCATGCCAACCCGATCGATCGTTTTATTTATGCCCGGCTTGCCGAACAAAACCTGCCTGTCAATCCACAGGCTGAGGACCATACCTTGATCAGGAGGATATATTACGATTTGATCGGACTTCCCCCCACTCCGAAAGAAGTGGATGCTTATGTTTCCAATCAAGATCCGATGAAATTTGACCAACTAATCGATCAACTACTCTCCTCCTCTCATTACGGGGAAAAATGGGGCAGGCATTGGCTTGACTTAGTCCGTTATGCTGAGACCAATGGTTATGAGAGGGATGGAGACAAGCCGCAGGCCTGGCGCTACCGGGATTATGTAATTAATTCGTTTAACCAGAATAAACCCTATGACCAGTTTATTCTGGAGCAACTTGCCGGAGATGAAATCGAAAACCCAAGTGCCGCGGCAATTACCGCCACTGGTTTTCACAGGCTGGGAATTTGGGATGATGAGCCCGCCGACCGTGTACTCGCCCGGTATGATTATCTGGACGATATTGTTCGCACCACCACCGAAGTCTTTCTCGGGATGACCGTAGGCTGTGCAAGGTGCCACGATCATAAAATTGATCCTATACCAACTAAAGACTATTATTCCATGTTGTCCTTCTTCGCCAACATCACTCCGCATGGAAAGCGCGAAGAAAATTTAGTTGAGGTTAAAGATTCAATTGGGAATATCACTTACCAAAATGAAATCGAGGTATGGAATAGGCTAAGAAATCATTTGCAAAGACATATCTTTGATTTTGAAGAAAAATTTCTCGCCAAATACGATAATGATCTTTCCATTGCTAAGTCAGAAAAAGTCCGAGACAAACCAATTATTCTTATTGAAGACGCAATGGGCAATGGGAGCCAATGGCATTATACTGAGAGAAAGCCCGCACAAGAATGGATTGAGGTTGGATATAATGACAAAGATTGGAATACTGGGATGGGAGGTTTTGGAAAAGTCAGTCCGAAGGAAAAAGTTGGTACTAAATGGGTAACATCCGACATCTGGTTGCGAACCACTTTCCGGTTAGCAACCATCCCTAAAACCTTGCGGGTGACCCTCAGACACGATGAAGATGTGGAGGTATATCTAAACGGTAAACTCGTTTTTCAAAATACAGGTCTTGTTTCCAAGTATGAGACGCATGATATTACCCAAGCAAGTGCCGATGTGCTTCAAACCGGTAAAAATGTGATGGCAGTGCACTGCAGAAACACTGTTGGCGGACAATTTATCGACCTTGGTCTCGTATGTTTTGAAGAAGCAGTCGATCATGCCAAACTAATTCGCAATCACGCCAACAGATTGATGGGAGAAGACCTCTACAAGCAATACAAAAACAGGATTCGGGAACTTGGGAGGCATTTACCGACAAAGCCTAAATCTGATTATTACAAAGCACTCTCGGTCTCGGAGAAGGGCGAACAGGTGACCAAAATCCTTCGTCGCGGAAACCCTGCCTTAGAAGGGGAGGAAGTTTTCCCAGCGTTCCCCGCAGTGCTAAGCCCACCGGAACCAGTGATTCAAAAACTTGCAAAATCATCCGGGAGAAGAACCGCCTTGGCCAAGTGGATTGGATCTAAAGATAACCCGATTTCTGCCCGAGTGATGGTGAACCGAATTTGGCAATATCATTTTGGACGGGGTATTGTTGAAAGTTCAAGCGATTTTGGATTCCAAGGCACCCCGCCTACCCACTCAAATTTACTCGACTGGTTGGCTATTCAATTCATGGAATCCGGGTGGGATATAAAGAGAATGCATAGGTTAATCATGAATTCCGATGCCTTTAAAAGATCTTCCATGCCCAATGACTTTGCCCTCGCACAGGATCCATTAAACCAATCGTTTTGGCGCTATGACATGAGAAGATTAACCTCGGAGGAAGTGAGAGACTCCGTCTTAAACGCATGCGGTACCATAAACCTGGAAATGGGAGGTAAAAGTGTGACACCTCCGGTACCCGACATTGTTCTAGCAGGTTCTTCGGTGAAAGGGAAAGGCTGGGGTAAGTGTACTCCCGAAGAAGCCAATCGTAGGAGTGTATATGTCAAAGTAATGCGCTCTATGCAAATGCCTCTGCTCATCAATCATGATATGGCAGATACCGACTCTACCTGTCCGGTCCGGTTTAACACCACGGTTCCCACACAGGCTCTTAATATGTTGAACGGTAAATTTATGAATGACTCTGCCAAATCCTTTGCAAATCGCCTTCGAACAGAGGCAGGAAAAGAACCGAACAAGCAGGTTGAACGAGCTCTTAAACTTGTTTTCTCCCGGAATCCGCAAATGCATGAAATTAATGCCGGTGTGGAGATGATGAAAAACATGAAGAATAAATTTAGTCTTTCGGAAGAGGAAGCACTTGATCGCTTCGCCCTGTTGGCTTTAAACCTGAATGAATTTGTTTACCTCGATTAACTATGAACGAAAAACCAGAAAACACATTTTGTAACCGTACACACCGTAGAGAATTCTTAAAGGATATAGGAGGAGGATTTGCTTCGCTTGGACTTACCGGGATGCTTGCTCAGGACGGATTCTTTGCGAACAAGGCAATGGCGACTAGTGCATCATCCTATGTGAATCCCCTCGCTCCGAAAAACTCCGCTTTTCCTGGAAAAGCAAAGTCGGTTATTTTCCTGTTCATGTACGGAGGGCCGAGCCAGGTGGACACCTTTGATTACAAACCCAACCTCTATCCTTTGGATGGAAAAACCATCCAAGTTAAAACCTTTGGAAGGGGAGGAAAAAGAAATGAAAGCCGGGTGGTTGGTCCAAAATGGAAATTCAAACCATATGGAGACTGCGGTAAATATGTATCCGATCTTTTCCCACATGTCGGTTCCTGCGTAGACGATATTGCTTTTTTACACTCCATGAAAGCAGAGTCCCCCATTCACGGCTCCGCGATGCTGATGATGAATGCTGGAAATCTTCTTTCCGGACATCCGTCTTTAGGTTCCTGGGTAAATTACGGACTGGGCAGCGTAAATGAAAACCTGCCAGGCTATGTGGTTATGCTCGACAAGACGGGAGGACCGATAAGTGGAGCCAAAAACTGGTCCAGTGGATACATGCCAGCAAGCTATCAAGGAACCGTACTTCGCTCACAAGGCTCCCCTATTCTTGACCTAGAGAACTCACATGGAATACCCCGCTCGCAACAGCGTACCATGCTTGACCATTTGCGAACGATGAATGAGGGTCATTTAACTGAGCGATATGATAACACAAACTTGGCTGCACGAGTAGCCTCCTATGAACTGGCCTACAAGATGCAAGCATCTGCACCTGAGGCTGTGGATGTGGATAGAGAACCCGGTTATATTAAAGACTTATATGGTATGGATGGAACTAACACCGAGGACTTCGGCAGAAAATGCCTACTCGCAAGAAGGCTAGTCGAACGAGGAGTAAGATTCATTCAAATTTATTCTGGTGGACACCATAACGATAATAATTGGGATGCTCATGGTGATTTGGTCAAAAACCATTCCTATCATGCAGGAAATACGGACAAACCGATTGCCGGGTTACTCAAGGACTTAAAACAGAGAGGACTGCTTGACGAAACCCTCGTAGTTTGGGGCGGAGAGTTTGGCCGACAACCTACTGCTGAGTATGCAAGTGGCACAGGCAGAGATCACAACTCCTGGGGATTCACCATGTGGATGGCTGGCGGTGGTATTAAGGGGGGCGTAAGTGTGGGAGAAACCGATGAACTCGGCAGTCAAGCGGTAACAGACCGCTTTCATGTCCGTAGGTTGCATGCAACGATTTTAAATCAGTTGGGTTTGGATCCCAATAACCTCTCGTATTTCCATGGCGGGCTCGATAAAAGCCTGGTGGGTGTGGAAGGTGCCGACCCAATTCACCAGGTGATTGCGTAAAATCCTTTTCGGAGCTTACTCACTTAGTTTATCTTGTGACATCTGCCTTTTTAAGGCAGAAACAAGGCATGCATTCAAATTCTGTAAATCCTCTACTTATAGACACGCCATTCACCGAGTGGCAATTTGAAGGGCTACCATCCTATAGAGTTGAACAAATAAGAGAATGGATATTTGAAAAGGGGATCCTTGCATTCAAGGATATGACCAATCTGCCGGGAGGATTAAGGCAGGAGCTGGGTCAGAAGTACGACCTAACACCAATGGAAACCGCTTGGGAGCAAGGTTCAGCAGACACTACCCAAAAATTTCTCTGGAAGTTGAGGGATGAACAATTTATTGAAAGTGTTCTAATCCCAGCAACCGAAGGCACCAAGGGAGTGAGAGCTTCAAGATTAACCCTCTGTGTATCGACTCAGGTTGGGTGTGCACTGGGCTGTAAGTTTTGTGCCAGTGGATTAGACGGATTGAAAAGAAATTTAACTACCGGAGAAATCGTGGGGCAGGTCATTTTAGCAAGGAGAAAGGCTGGAAAACGAATTGATAACCTTGTCTTTATGGGTATGGGCGAGCCCCTAGCCAACCTGCCCGCTCTGATACCGGCCCTTGATATCATACTTGATGCAAAGGGCTTAGGGATTGGAGCTCGGCACATCACCCTTTCCACAAGCGGACTGGTGCCTAAAATACTGGAATTGGCTAAATACCCAGCCCAAATACGTCTGGCCATTTCTCTGCATGGGGGGAATGACCAGACCCGGGAAAAAATTATGCCAATTAATAAACGCTATCCGATAAATGAATTACTGGATGCATGTGAAAAATTTATCGAGGCACGCAAAAAAATGATCACCTTGGAATACATTCTGATTAAAGGGGTGAATGACGACCTGAACCAAGCTAACCTACTCGCCAAGCACGCCCTTCGATTAAACGCAAAGGTGAACCTAATACCCTATAACAAAGTAGAGGGACTTGGCTGGGAACGGCCTGAGATCTCCCGAATTAAGGCTTTTAAAAGCCAAGTGGAAAGGAAGAAAGGAACCCGAGTAACCTTACGAATGGAAAAAGGGCATGACATCGAAGCTGCTTGTGGTCAACTAAGACTCAGGGAAACTGTTAAGAAAATTAATTGTTAGACATTTAATATAATTAACTGCTTCAAAACTGCCTCAGTAAAACTTCCCGAATAACTCCTGTGGTTGCATATGTACAAATACCCAAAGGAACAGACATTTCAATCTCCCCAAAGCGCATCGCAACCTTTCGACCCTCAACCTCACAATCAATAACCATTTCATTATCGATCCATACGAAAATTTCGCTGTCCGTAACCCGGAGACGAATATCATACCATTGATTTTCCTCGAAAATGTAAGCGTCTCCAGTTTCATTTTCGGAGGCATCAAAATCATCTATACTGGAAATACCGATTAACGAACCACCCCATCCACCCAGGATCAAAGTGGCGTGGGATTCCTTATAGGGAAATGTGAGACCACAAAAGAAATCGCTCCCCATAGTTCTTTTTGCTTTCAAGTGAATCTCATAATTAACAACTGGCAAGGGCTTGCCTCTCCAATGAACACCGGAAAGTTCTGCTCCCATCTCCAAAACTAAACTTCCATTTTCATCGATCAAAATCTCTCCTTTTCCAGCATAATCTGTGCTTTGCCAATTCTCCAAACTAGAACCATCAAATAACCAACTGTCAGATTTTTTCAATGGATGGACAATCAATTTTTCTGGGATACATCCGCTCAGGGTTATCAATAAAAAGGTAATTATAAACTTTTTCATATATATTAAGTAAGACTGAAAGTTTTAGTGCTGTTGAAATTTCTAAAAGCGATTCGAGAAAAATGAAAAGGAACAAAACTAGTTTTTCGGTTTTTCAATAACCTCTATTTCATACCCATCCGGAGCGTCCACAAATGCAAAAATTGAACCAGATGAACTCTTTGTTGGTCCATCACTTAAAGAAACTCCGATTGATTCTATATGAGCCTGAAATTTACTCATACTCTCAACCTCAAAAGCTAGATGTATGAGATCTTCCTGAACAACAACCGGACCGGAACTAGGAAAATAAGTAAGTTCAATTTCTTCTTCACTATTAGGCACTGATAAAAAGACTAATTTCGACCCCCTTGGGGATTGATGACTTCTAGTTACTTCGAGACCGAAAACCTTTTGATAAAATTCTGTTGTTTTATCCAAGTCGTTCACCCTCATTCGAGTATGAAGAAATTTACACACCACCGAAGCCATTATTATAAATGAGTTAAAATGAGAATGTTACTTTGTTAACACCTGCTTCCGAACATGCATTAAGAACACTGATGGCCGACTGGTGTTCTGCAATTCCGGAAGATTCAATCTGTACTTTTAATTCAGCTTCTGCCTTAGATTTTGCACCCGAACTTATCAGTTGATCACGCATTCCCTTCTGAACTTTTAAATTGGCAACCAAGTCTGGCATCGCAAAATCGAATCCATCTTCAATTTCGGAACCGTTTAAATAAACTTCACCCTGATCACCAACCCTAACTTTTAACATGTCCATTGGGGTGACATCACTGCTTTGGGGTTTGCCAGGTAATTGAATAGATAATTCCGCCTCCGGTTGCTTTAGCATAGTGGTTACCATGAAATAAATGAGGAGAAGGAATGTCACATCAATCATAGGAGTAAGATCAACCTCATCCTCATCACCCAAGATTTTCTTGAAAGCTTCCATTCAATCAGGTATCCACTTGCCAAGTTCCAAAAATAATATCCGCCTGCCCTGCATTTCCGATGACTTTCATAACATCTTGAACCACCGCATGAGTAACTTTCGGATGAACCCTTAGAAAAACCTTCCATTCCGGATGTCTTTTAACTGCAGTTCCAATAGCCTCCATATCAATTTCCTGTTCACCCCAATAAAATTTTTGGCCGACCGGGGTATCATCAATACTTATAATTGTTCTTGGCGGTGGCTGTTCTTTGACACTTGAATTTCCCGCAACCGGCAGTGCAGATAACTCAATGTATTGTTCTGACATACGCTGAGCAACGACCATAAAGAAAACAATTAGAAGAAAAACCACATCGATCATGGGGGTTAAGTCTGGTGAGTCATTTGACTCAGGAGGCTTATATTTACTCATTAAGAACTAACCTTAATGTTCAAAAATATATCGGTTAAGCAGGAGGGGGGATAGGAGGAGCATCCGGTGAGGGCAATTCTCCTTCAGCCATAGGTTCTTCATAGTATTCCTCCCCTGCTTCTTCACCACCTTCCGAAAATCCGCCTCTAGCAGCACGGACAAGAGTAAAGACCATTTCCCCCGCTATACGATTAACTTCAGCCACAATCGTTCCGAATTTTGTCTTATAAATGAAGTAGGAAATAAGGGTGGGTATAGCAACAACCAGACCAGAAGCAGTTGTCCATAGAGCACTACCAATATTACCAGCCATCTTTTGACTGGATTCTCCACCCATACCTGAACTTTGCAAAACCTGAAAGGCTCCAATCATACCAGTAACAGTTCCGAGCAGTCCAACCATAGGAGCGATTGAACCAACAGTATTGAGTAAGTTGATCCAAGTAAAAGGTTTTGCCAGTTCAAGACCAGAGGTTTCCTCCAGTCCTTTTTCAATGGATTCAATATCTAATTCATCATCCTGAATACGGGCAAGTCCCCCTTTCAAAACCGAAGTTACTGGTAATTTGTATTGCTCACACAGTGCCATCGCTCCTTCCACATTCAAATTCTGAAGCTCCTGCATAATGGGCTGTACAACATCATCCTTTACAAATGCCTTCTTTCGAATGGCAATTCCATTATAAATAATGAGAGTAAAACCGGCGAGAATAAGAATTATAAAAGGCACAAGGAATGGTCCTAGGTTTTCCACGAGTGCAGAACCAAAACCTTTTTGCTGTGCATGTACAATGTTCGCTAAAAAATTTGGGGATAGACTGGCAAAGATTATTCCAATTATGCTGAATTTACGGTTTAGGCCTAGTTTCATATTTTTGATTGATTAGTTTTACTAAGAATTACTTTTAAGCAAAGAAGGGTCAAGTGTAGGATTTTCTATGATGCCGGAAGAGCTTCTAATCGTTTCTTACTTTCTACAGCCCATTTAGAACCTTTGTAAAAGATAGAAACTTGTTTGTAAACATTCATGGCGGCTTCATTCAAATTTAACTTTTCATAGGCGTCGCCCGCCATTAGAAGAGATTCGGGTAACCAGTCCAATCCAACGCGAGCACTAACAATGCCTTCGGTCACCTCCAAAACAGACTGTCGATAATATTCTGCAGCTTTCAGTTCGTTGCCCCCTTGTTCAAATTGACGGGCATACTGAACCCGAAGCAAAGCCCGAATTAATTTATAAAGCGAATACTCGTTGGTTTGTCGAGCCGGTGGTTTTTCATCAAGCTTCTTGACGGACTGCATAGCCATATTGAAAATTTTTCCTGCAGGTCCTTTATAGCGAGCATCTTTCAAGGCGGCAATGGCGTAAGTCTCGTATAGTTTAATGTAACAATAAATAGGCCAGATCTCGACAATTTTGGAATATGGACTACTAGGAGATTTCTTAACAATCGGACCAAGCCTTGCATACTCAGATATTGCATCATTGTAGAGACCCTGTATACGCAAGGAATTCGCCATTTTTAGGTAAGATGCGTGATCCGCACTGTTATTTCTAATGGTAATTTTTTGCAAAAGAGCACGGGCAATCTTTGCTGACTTAGCATTGGCACTAATCATCTTACTAGCTAATTCGAGAGAGGCTTCAGAAAAATCCCTATACCCATAACTATCTAATTTATTAAGATTTAATCTGGATAACAAATAAAAAGCTTCGTTGAATTGCTCCATGGCAATGAGAGCTTTTACATATATTAAACAACTGTCGTGTATAGCGAAATACTGCTGCGGTATTTCCAAAAAAAGCATCACTTTGTACATGATTGGACGAAGACCTGGTAATAGTTCCTTGCTGTACTGTTCATTTGAATACAATTTCAAAGTTTTCAATGCATCTTGAGGCCATATATAGGAGAACCCCTTAATATTTTGTTTTTGAAGTCCCCTTAGTTCGAGCTGCATTCTGCCTGCTCCCTCCATTTGGGCATATATTATGCCTTTTTGTCCGTCCACTCCCAGCAAACTTCCGGGTTTACCCGCGTTACCTACAAATATTTTGACTGGTAATGCACCCGCATGGATTTTAAAATAATCCTGATTTGCTTGAGAGAATAGAGGAAGTTGTAAAAAACAAAGACCCATAATGGTAAGCAAAAGTAAAAAGGACTTATTCATTTAAGAAACTTTCTTTGCCAATTAACATACTGTTTTTCAACCTTTGAAATTTGATCTGACTGTCCGCTTTGTTCGTAACAGCGAATCGCCTGTTCAAATGATTTTGATGCCCATTTTGTGGCACTGGGGAAATTAAGGGTAGTATCCAGATAATAATACGCCGCACCCGCAAAGTCGCGAATAGCACGCTTACACTCCCCCATCATGAAAGATGATTGTGCCCTTTGATCTAAACTGGTATCAGAATCACTGCGAACTTCCTCAAAGGATGAAACCGCACGGTCGAATAAACTTGAATCCTTGGAGGACTGACCAACTTCAAATAAAGATTCTCCCAGTCGAATTCGAGCATCATGAGCATCATCATGCCAGGATGAATTGGCAAGTGCTGCCTCATAATGAGTGACGGCGGGTTGATAATCGCCTTCTTTCTGCTTCGCCTGGCCAAGTAAATAATTGGCGTCAAAAAGAAATTCTCCCCCCGTGTCCCCATAAACACTTACTAGACGTTCCATTGCAGAAACCGCATCCTGAACTGAATTTTGTTCAAGTAATTTTTCTGCCATCCAAACAAGGACGCCAGGACTTGCTGCGGGAAAATCACTTTTTTGAGGATTGTAACTGCCTCCGACTTTAGAGCCCACACGATCAAGCATAGAACGCATACGAAGTTCTAATGGTTTATTACCTGAAGATTTTGCATCCTCCAATAGTTTGGCAAATGCAACTGCGGGAGAAAGGTCAGATGGAAAACCCTTCTTAAATTCTTTATATTTTTTTAGATAGCCTTTAAACTTAGCAATATGAGATGGGTTTGAAAAGATGGCCCCTCTTGATTTTACAACCTCGCTGTAAATGTCTTGGTCCATACCTTTGTATTGAGAAGAGAGAAATGGTAAAAGTTTTTTTCGATCTCCTACAATATCTTCCACAGTTCCGGTAATTGTTTCCTCAATCCCTTTTCGGTCTCGATGAGTGAAGGAAATGGTTTGTTCCGGTTCCTGTAAATTTAGCAACAAATCCAAAGTTTTTCCGTAAAGTTTGTCATATTCGTCATATTTATCGGTGTATTTCTTTAGAATACCATCAACTCCGACATTACTAGGATCATTTCCATATTTTTCAATGTCTTTGAAATATAGAGTGAGCATGGCAGAGGGACGACCAAGCATTTCATTTGCAAATCCGATTTTTTCGGTTGCTTCAGAAATTCTCGCTCCGTCCACTGCCCCAAATTTTTCGGAATATTCCGAGTATAATTTTTCCATGTTCGAGTAATAAACATGGGACGCGACATCATAGAGTTCCCCAAAGTCTATAGCTTTATCATCATTTAAATCAAAATCTCCAAAGGCCTTCTCTGAATTTATGTTAATTGCATTATATTCACTGGACTGCAAAACTTCATCTTTATTTTTATCAAAAGTTAAATAGTGGTCGACAATGCCTTCAGGATTCTCGGCAACTCGTTCAATAAGACCGCCTTCGTTAAAAGTCGAATCGGTTATTAATTTAATATCCTGAGATTTTTCACGGACAAGATTGTAATTTGTTTGAGCACTTTGGATTTGATTATAATTGGGTTGCTCGTCTGATTTAACATCGCTTATCGCAAGATCACCCAAACTTAAATACGCCTCTGAAACTAGTTTATCATCAGGAAAATCTTTAACAAACTGTTGAAACAACCTGATTGCATTCGGATTATCGGTTGACCCCTGATATGCGACTGCAAGACGAAAAAGTGCATCCTTGGCAAACTCATCGTCAGGAAAATGACGAGCTTTCCCGCCATCACTCCATTTATCATTTATTGACTCTGTGCCAGATGAAACAATTTTTCCACCGCCTGGCTTATCTGAAATTTTCCACAACGAACCATTAAACCACATAAAAAAACCTTCACCGTTTGCATAAATCGGTTTTCCATTTTTTTCTTCACCATTGGGAAGGTAAACACCGTTAGGGTTTGGTAAAACTTCTGGTTCCTCTTCTACTATTTCTTCCACTATTGGTACTTTTTCAGTCTCTATTTTCGGCACCTCGGCATCCGAAGTGCTCTCCGGTACCGTTTCAATTTCGTCCCCTCCACAGGAAGTGAATAAATAAAAAGAGAAAGAAAGTAAAAATATGTAATACAAATTACCCATTACTCCAACTCGTTATCTTCTTCCTCATAAGCAGCACTCCCGACCGTTAGTCCCTCTACATTAACACCAACCACCGCTCCGAGCAAAGGCTTTGCTTCTTCGAATTTACCCGAAGCAAGAAGCGCTAATCCGCTCATGTAATGAGCGGTTGGCATTGCAGGGCTATTATTAAACTCGGATCGATTAACATATCCTTTAGCACGGTTGATGGCACCATTTTCAAATCCGGCAAATTTTTCCAAAAGATCCTCAAATTTTCTGCGTTTAAAAAACACCGACCCCATCATACCGACAAAATCCTTGGCATATTTGTGCTCTGGTAGAACCTCAATGAAGTCATCACAAAGTTTGAAAAATCGATCATAATATTCAGCAGATTTGATTTTTGACTTCTCAGCCCGGTCTCTTTCGGCGGTGCCCATCGCAGATTGTAAGCTAACCGCAATCTTCTGTAGGCTTTCCGCTTCCTGCCTATATGCATTTGCCATAATAAAAGTAACGTCTGCCCGAAACTTCTTCCAGTCTTTGTTTTTTAAATATTCTTCACCAAGTTCTATCGATTTTTCACGATGTTTAACCGTATTTGCCGATGCGAAGGCAGCATATATAAAATTTTCAACACTTTCATGCTTTGGGAAATCTTTATACAACCAATAAAAGCCCCAGAATGACTCCCAGTCCCTTTTAGTAATCTGGAAATTATCGGCTTTTCTCCATCTTAAAACCGTAGTGAAGGGAGGTGTATCCTGAGCAAGTTTTAATTGTCCTTTTGCACTAGTAAGCTTCATCGCGATCGCATTGGTCTTTTCCTTAAGAATTTCTAGCCTCCTTTTGGGCATTGTATTCCCCTGTAGAGCAATTAATTTTTCATATTGGGATAGTTCTGTCTGTAATTGTTTCTGTCTCTCATTATAAAAAGCGACAATTTCTTCCGTCGTCATGGTTAAGGCGTAAAATAAAGAAGCCTCAACATGACGATCTTTATCTTTCAATTGGCCTGCCCCTTGCATAAGATTGACATTTAGGCGTAGATCATACCGGGCAGGCGTATCTCCAGAAAGTCTAGGTAATAAAGGAAAAACCTCATCAATTCGTTTTGTTTGCACGAACATTTCAGTAAGACAAGAAACCGCATACGCAGAACGATCCTCATCTTTAGCCTGGTCCGCGTATTTAAGAAGTTCCCTAAAGGAAGGCTCACCTTTGAGCCAATCCTGTTCAATATGATAGCATTGGGCACGACCAAAATAAAGATTCATGAGCTCGGAGCGTTTGAGAATTTGTTTCCGATATGGTTTCGAACTATCCAAAAGCAATTCAATTACCCGAGCGGCTTCCTTCCATTCATGAAGAGCACGTAAGCAATCAGTTCTTTTTTGCAAAGCCATGACTGCCTTTGGATCATCTGGAAATTTATCTGCAAAAAAGCCAAAAGCTCCGGATGCTTTTCCAAGAAAATCCTGATTTCCGGTTTTTGCAAAGCTTTGTAAATATCCAACCCCACGAACAAATCCGAATTGCTGAAGAATTTTTTCCACCTCAGGGTCTTCCTCGTCTTCAAATCTTAGTTCGAGTTCGTCGAGGAGGGGTGATGCACCAGAAAAATCCCCTTGTCCGATTAAAGTTTGCGCCTCAGTGATAACTTGCCTTAAAGGCATATCAGAAGGGCTCTGTGAAAGGGCAATTTTAAAGGAAAACATCCCAAACAGGCATAAAAACGCATAAGCAAGCGTCAAAAGTTTGTTTGTAAAATTACTTCGTAGGGGCATTTTAAAGGAATTCAAGAAAGGTTTTATAAAAGACACTGCGAGATTGAGTCGCAAGCTTTTTATATTTTGGCGTTCTGAGGGATTCACAAATTGCATTAATCAGCAACGCAACATGGGCAATCTAGAACCCAATGATTCGGACTAATTTCAAGAAATTTATTGCTTTTATTCATACTGTCTGGGTATCGGGGATGATTAATCCGGTGACCGAAAGCACAACCTAAAGGCGGGTTAATCGGAGAAGGAACTTCTCCAGGAATTACGACTTTTTTTCTTTTCACGGTTGGGTCTGGGACGGGAATCGCAGAAATCAAGGCCTTGGTGTAAGCATGGATCGGGTTCGAATATAATTCTTCAGCTGGGCCCAGTTCGACAATTTTGCCAAGATACATAACCGCAATCATATCCGAGACGTGCTTAACCACTGCCAGATCATGGGCGATTAAAAGATAAGTCAACTCAAGTTCAGTCTGTAAATCCATGAGCAAGTTTAACACTTGGCTTTGCACAGAAACATCGAGGGCGGAGACCGGTTCATCCAACACCAAAAGTTCAGGCTTTAATGCCAAGGCACGAGCAATGCCTATCCTTTGCCGCTGCCCGCCTGAAAATTCAAAAGGATAGCGCTTGGCCGCACTTTTGGATATGCCTACCTGTTCGAGTAATTTTTCGACCCGAGTTAGTCTGTCGCTTTTATCTCCGATTTTATGAACTTCCAACGGTTCACCAATAATGGAGCCAACAGTCATTCGGGAATTTAGCGATTCCGCAGGATCCTGGAAAACCATTTGAACAGATTTTCGAAAAATAACCTCATCTTCGCTTTCGGAAACCTCCTTATTTTTAAATCTAATCGAACCACTGGTGGGCTCGACCAATTTAACGACCGCTTTTGCCAATGTTGACTTTCCACAGCCTGATTCTCCAACCAAGCCAAGGGTCTGGCCTTTTTTTAAGCTCAAACTTACTCCATCCACTGCCTTGCATGCACCCACTGCTCGACGAAAAACTCCACCCCGAACCGGGAAATGAACCCGCAGGTCTTCTATTTTCAACAATTTTTCCTCTTCGGTCATAGTGTTGTGCATATTGGACAAGCCTCCACCCAATGGCCTGTTTTGACTTCAATAAAGGGAGGTCTTTGCTCAAGCTGCTCCTCAGAATGTTCTATTCCACTCCTGGGAGCGAAACGACAGCCCATATTAAGCTCAGAAAGACTGGGTACCATTCCGTCGATTGTTGAAAGTTCGGTTTTGGGAAGTCCGTCGAGCCGGGGAATGGATGAAAGCAGTCCACGTGTGTAAGCGTGTACAGGGTTGGCAAAAAGATCAGTGGTGGAAGCTCGCTCAACCACCCTGCCTGCATACATAACACATACTTCATCACAGGTTTCAGCTATGACGCCCAAGTCATGAGTAATCAAAAGAACGGAAGAGCCAAGTTTTTCTTTCATACTTTGAAGGAGATCGAGAATTTGAGACTGTACAGTCACATCCAACGCGGTAGTAGGTTCATCCGCGATGACAAGTCTTGGCTTACAAGCCAGTGCAATAGCGATCACAATACGCTGCCTCATTCCACCCGATAACTGATGAGGGTATTCAAAGACCCGGTTTCCTGGTGCTGGAATTCCAACATCCTCCAGCATATTAATTGATTTCTCCCAAGCTTCTTTGGGAGAAATATTCTGATGGAGAAGAAAGGATTCACTGATCTGATCCCCGATCGTCCTGACCGGATTTAATGCATTCATTGGTTCCTGAAAAATCATCCCAATGTCATTACCCCGAATTTGCCTGATTTCATCAGGGTTCAGCTTTAATAAATCCATCCCACCAAAGTGAATACTTCCACTGGTTATTTTACCAATCGGTCGGGGTAGGAGCCGCATAACCGAAAGAGCGGTAACACTTTTGCCACATCCCGATTCTCCGACAAGCCCAAGGGTTTGTCCATGTTTTACTTCAAAATTGACCGCATCCAATGCCTGTACTTCCCCCTCATCTGTGATAAAGGAGACAGAAAGCTCTTTTACCTCTAATAAACAATCCGCCTGTTCATCTCTGGTCATAAAAAATAAATATAATTTATTATTTGGTCATGTACTTTTTATATTCCCGGACGGACGGGTGGGTGGAAACGGCTTCCTCCTTTTCCATTGCACCAAGGATTTTTTTCTTCTCTTCAGTATCAATCCAAAAAACCTGAAATTCTTCGTAATCTGTAGATTCTTTGGGCCCCCAGTCATCTGGGAACTGAAGCCAGCTCCAATGCCCCACACGGAGCCACGGTTTTTTCCAGGCAGGTACCCAGACAGCATGGTCATGGATCATTTTACTTAAGCGGTGGGCCATTTTGGTTATCTGGCCAAGGTCCTCTTCTTCCCGATATTGATTAATTAGATGATCTAGTTCTCGAACCGCAGTCTGAGTGAAATTATTGGTACTCGTCTTGGTGGTAAGCCCGGATTTTAGCTTTCCATTCTCTTGATACTTTAAGTCTCCTTTTTCCTGGTACGCATTATCAGAATGAAAAGGTTCCCAAAACCGGGGGAAAAGCTCAACAAAAGTACCAAAAGCAGAAAAGATGACCTGATGATTTTTTTCATTGGCCATTTTCCAGGCCGACGTTTGCTCAAGCACTTTTAACTTAATTTCCAATCCTGCTTTTTTGGCTTCCTCCTTCAATACGACTAGAACATCTTCGAAATGCTTATATCCGGTCATTATTTCAATGGAAAGTTTTTCTCCCCTTCCGTTTATCAGAATTCCATCTTTTCCTCTTTTGGAATATCCGGCTTTGGCAAAACTTTCCACAGCTTTATCCACTGAGAATCGACGAGCCTTCAGATTTGGATGGGATCTTTCGCCAAAGCCATCTGCCACCGTATTCATCCGTACAAAATCACCACGAAAAATTCTTTCAAGCACGAGATCAAAATTCATTGCATGGTGAAAACCTAGGCGGATATCAAGATTGTCAAGTGGTGCCTTTTGGGAATTGATCCTGAGGGCATAACTGGGAGGAGGTGCCTGGTTAAAAAAGGTAACTTTGGTTAGGTACCCGTTTTTCACCAATGGGTGATCATTAGCCAATTTCTCATACCAAAATTCGGTCTTGGCTAATCCAAAAGCATCTATCTGGCCTTTAAGAAAGATTTCAAATGCCTTATCATTATCCCGAATCACGCTGACTTTGATCTGGTCGGGATTGAAACGATTACGAAAAAATCGTTTATCATTGGCCCACCAGTCATCCTGCCTTACCAGCGTTACCGATTTTCCCTTGTCCACATTTTCAGGTAATGCCACATAAGCACCTGTAGTTGGTTCTGGATCCCACTGATATTTGGTTAAATACTCTCCCCCCAGCTCCGAGTAAAAATGTTCAGGCTTGGGACGAATGGAAACCCGTTCCACCACATCCGGTTTTGCTTTGTAAAATCTAACCGAAAGAGTCTGTTCATCATATAAAGTAACTTTTTGAAACTTATCCTTGCCGTAAAAATCATTATACCAAGGTGCCTGTATATGTTTGCTTCTCATGAAGTAAAAAAAGAAAAAATAATCAGAAGCCCTTACCGGTTTGCCATCACTAAACTGGGCACTGGGATCAAGACGAAAATAAACGGTTCTTCCATCATTTCCAACCGCCCATTCATTTGCAGTACCCGGGTAATATCCATCAGAATTGGGATGTGCATGCGTTAAACCGATCACATTATTATCCAAAAGATAACTTCGGAATCCACCATTCGCATCGGGACCAATTGTTCTGAGGGTCCGGGGGAAATCACGCATATAAGCATGAAAGATCCCTCCCCTCTTGGCCTTGGGAGAAGAAAATTCTTTTTCCTTCGAGCCGTCCTGCCACTCTAAATCATTAGGAATCTTCTCCGGTGACAAAATAGAAAAACAATCCGCATTCTTTTGGTAGAATTCAAGAACATCCTCAGAACAGTGACTTAATAGAGGATTAGGCTTTCCATTGGCATCAACAAGTCCTGTTTTTAAAACTGAATTGTTGGATGCACCCGTTGATTGATTGGCATCAAAAGTAAAGCTTTTGTAGTTAATTTGTTTGGCAAATTCCTGCACGAATTCACGGGCAAATTCGCGGGCCAGTTCGCGGGTAAATGCAAGGTCTACTTTATCGGAATTAGTGGAATTTCTTTCGGATTGATCGGATTTGGTTTCACGGGGTTGTTTTAATTTTGGGTCTTCACATCCGAGAAAAAAAAGAGTGATGCAGCCAATCAATGGAGAAATAAAGGATTTTATTTTTTTCATATTATTCATAAGTGGAGAATTTTTTTGGATCAAAGGCTTCCCTTACCGCTTCCCCCACAAAAGTAACCAATGTGAGGGTTAAGACAAGTGCTGAGACTGTAGAAATGACTATCCAGGGAGCAGTTTTTAGATTTCCCACTGCCTGCTTGAGCAATTCGCCCCAGCTCGGTGTGGGTGGGGGTAAACCATAACCCAAAAAATCAAGTGCCGTGATCGAAGAAATAGCAGCGGCAATAGTAAAAGGAGCAAATGTGACGAGAGTTGAAATTACATTAGGCAGTAGATGGCGAAAAATAACTCGCGAAGGACCGGCTCCGATCACTTTGGCGGCGGATACATAATCGCGGGCTTTTTCCTTATACACTGCTGCCCTTATATAGTAGGTCATACCTGTCCATGAAAAAAGTACCATGATAAACAAAAGAGAGGACACCTGCCAACCAACTCCCCACCAACCTGGCATCACAGATACCAAAATGATCACCATGTATAAAAAAGGAACATTTGCCCAGATCTCAACCAAGCGCAATCCAACCATATCAGTCTTACCTCCGAAATATCCCATTACACTGCCGGCCACTATTGCAATTAAGTAGGTCAGAAAAAGGTAGCCTAGTGAAAAAGTCATGGCGATACGGAATCCATAAAGCAGTCGGGCAAAAACATCACGCTCGGTTTTATCGGTTCCGCAAAAATGTCCTGCTTTCCAACTCGGCGGAGAAAATCCAGTGGACTCTTCATTTGCATAGTCCATTTCATAGGGGTCGAAAGGTACGATCGGCATAATCACCCAATCACCAAGTTTTTCGCGTTGGAATTTTTTTTGCAGAGATCGGTAATCAACTTCATAATCATAATCCAATCCAAATTCCTTTCCGCTCATCTGTTCCCCATAAGTAGGAAAATAAAGGGTACCCTGATAGGAAACAAGTAAAGCCCGTTTATTGACAAAAAGCTCACCGGCTAAACTGAAAACATAAAGTAAAAGTAGGATAACGAAGGACCAGTACCCTCTTTTAATCGATCGAAATCGACGCAACTTTTTCTGGGTTAGTGGATTAAGTTTAATCATTTTTATTCAAATCGCACCCTCGGATCCACCAAGGCCACCAGAGCATCGGAAAGTACATTACCGAGCAGCATTAGAGAAGCGGAAAGAGTAAGAACACCCATCACAACCGGGTAGTCCCGGTCAATAACTGAATTAAAACCGAGCAGTCCAAAACCATCGATATCAAAAATAGTTTCAATCAGAAATGATCCGGTAACAAAAAGGGTCACCTGATGACCCACATTGGTTGCCAGTGGTACCAATGAATTACGCAGTGCGTGTTTTCGCACCGCCACACCAAAGGAAACACCTTTTGCCATTGCGGTGCGTACATAATCCGATGACAAATTATCCATCAGATGGTTTTTCATCAACATGGTTACAAATGCAAATCCGCCAATCAAATAACAGCAGAGAGGCTGAAAAGTATGAATGGCCAAATCCTTAACCTGTTCCCAGGCGGAAAGTTCATCAAATCCGCTGCTGGTAAGTCCCCCCATTGGCAACCAGTCGAGCTTGACTGAGAAAAATAATAGCAAGAGCGAACCCAACGCATACCCTGGAACAGCATACCCAACAAAAATAAGTATTGAAGATATATCATCGGATACTGTGTTATGTCGAACGGCTTTAAAGATTCCCAGTGGGATACATACTACATAGGTAATTAAAAAGGTAAGCAGACCGAAATAAGTGGATACGGGCAAGCGCTGGGTTATGACGGAAAGGACCGGTTCTCCATATCGGGTAGACTGTCCAAAATTCCCTTGCAGTACCCCCTCGTAGCGAGTCATGAAGAGTTCAGCTATAGGAATTCTATTGGGTTTCTCTGGGTCTCTTTCTTTCATACGTACCTTCCAGTTTCCCATTAAGTCCAAATAATTTTTCAACCTTACTCCACCCTTTCCGTCGCGTTGTAATATAATTTTCTCGCGTGCTCCTTCTATTCGGGCAGCCGGGGTATCTGCCTCCACTCCGTCAACCTCTCCGTCCTGATTATGATCAAAACGGGGAAAATTAATGTACTTATTTAAATGTGACGGCACTTCCTGGCGTTGCAGGTATCCGTCCCCGTCCCAATCCAATTCGACTATGCTAAAACTGGGTAGGCTTACCCTCTCTGCTAATTCGAGCTCATTATCAAGAAATCGGATTTGCCGGAATTCAGTTTCACGGGGCAAAATACCAAGCCAGATTAAATAAGCTTCCCAATGGGGTTTATCAAAACCATATAACCGCTTCATCTGTTCAAGTTGATCCTCCGACAAAGCCTGATCGGAACCAGAATTTAAACCTCCTCCTCCCTCTTCAGAAACCTGCTGCATTTGCATCATTGCTTGTTCAAGAGGTCCACCTGGAGCCAATCTGGTAATCGCAAAGACCATGATGCTAATTCCAAGAAGAGTTGGAGGAATCAATAAAAGTCTTCTAATAAAGTAATCTCGCATGTAACGGATTTCTTACCTAGCGATTTCTTATAGACGGGGCAAAGTCAAATCTTGGCTCTTTTCAATTTAGCGAATTCTTTTGCTTGCCAAATTTTAAGGGCTCGTCCCTTTTTTAAGGGATCAAAAAAGCAAATTATAGCTCATCTCTTTTATCTGGCATTGGAAATTATTTCGTGATGGTTTTCTTTTCACTGCTGATGTTTTCATGCGGAGAAACAACTAGTGTGGATGATGCTTCCCGTGAAGGAATACTCATTATAGGAAACAGCGGTGAACCGAAGGGACTAGATCCCCATATTGTCAGTGGCGTACTTGAAAGTAATGTCATTCGTTCCCTTTTCGAGGGGTTGGTCGAAGCTCATCCATCTAAGGACGGAATTGCCATGCCCGGGGTTGCGGACAAATGGTACCCCGTGAATCCAAAGCGACCAGATGAATGGGTCTTTGAACTTCGTAAAGATGCCCAGTGGTCGGATGGAGAGGAACTAACAGCAGATGATTTCCTTTTCTCCTTTCGCCGGTTACTCACTCCTGCCCTCGCCTCCGATTACTCTTTTATGCTTTATTACATCAAGGACGCAGAATTCTACCATAAGTCTCAACGTTCCTACCTGCTTTTTCGCAAAGACTCGAATTTTACTGAAGATTGGTGGGATTCCCTAAAGGAAGTTGACTTTGGCCCTAATGAAAAAGCAGAAGAGGGTTCTTTTAATTTCATTGGGTTAGACAAATTAAATCAGAGTGACCTGGAAAAACTTCTAAAAAATCCTTCCCTGTTCAGATGGCCATCCGCTCTTTCAAAGAAAATTCGACGCACTCTTATTTTAAAAAACCTAAATTTTGAAAAGAAAGATCGGAAAAGCCTGAAAGGAAATGAATTAAAAGACCTTTGGGAACTGATCGAATTTGGTGCCAGTGCACCTGACAAACATACCCTAAAAGTGAAGCTCAATTCACCGATTCCTTTCTTACCTGAAATCACCAAACATTACACTTGGTACCCGGTTCCTAAACACGTGGTTCTGAAACATGGAAATATCGGCGAACGGTTTACAAAATGGACCAAGC
Organism: uncultured Verrucomicrobiota bacterium; assembly: GCA_902580225.1. Classification (GTDB taxonomy): domain Bacteria; phylum Verrucomicrobiota; class Verrucomicrobiia; order Opitutales; family Seribacteraceae; genus Seribacter. Next base: position 15,249 of record CACHJU010000015.1, on the reverse strand, counting down.
CTGAAAACCTAGTTGGCAATGGTGCCTTTGTGTTAAAAACATGGCGCTTCAACGATCACATTGAAGTGAGTCGCAATCCTAATTACTGGGATAAAGAAAATGTGGGAATAAATGGTATTCGCTTTTTACCTATTGGTAACCTTTACACCGAGGACCGGATGTATTTTGACGGACAAATGCATGTGACCTACAGCATTGCCTCCGAACTTATTGAATATTCCCGGGAAAAATATCCGGAACATGTAAGGAGCGAGCTCTACCTGGGTACTTATTTTATCCGTACTAATGTGTCCAATGAACCTTTTACCGATCCTCGTGTACGCCTCGCCTTTTCCTACGCTCTAAATCAAAAATCCTTAATCGATAATGTCCTCAAGGGTGGACAGAAACCTGCCAGTGGACTGGTTCCTCCTTTTGGTAATTACCCCGCATCCGATGTCGTAACCTTCAATCCTGAACTTGCCCGTAAATTGCTTGCCGATGCCGGATACCCTGGAGGTGAGGGGCTCCCTGATATTGAATTTTTAACCACAGATAAAGAATCCTCCAAGGTCACTGCAGAAGCACTACAGGCGATGTGGAAAAAACACCTCGGGGCCACGATTAAGATCAAACAAATGGAATGGACGTCCTATATCACTGCGATGTTTGACAAGGACTATGACATGGCGGCGGGAGGTTGGATAGGAGATTATATGGATCCCCTGACTTTTCTTGATATGTGGATGAAAGGGGTAGGCAACAACCGCACCGGGTGGCACAACGAAGAATTTGAGGAAATTCTCGGAATGGCTGCTCAAACTGGAGAGCCTATAAAGCGTTATGAATTGCTCGCTCAGGCGGAATCCCTCTTCCTCCAAGAACGACCTATTCTTCCTGTTTACTGGTACACCCGTAATTATCTCCTCCACCCCGATGTAAAGGGTTGGAATCCATTACTACTCGATAACCATCCGTATAAGTTTCTACGCTTGGAACCGAGCCTAAAAAACAGGGAGGACCTATAAAGTGCCTCGCTTCCTTATCGAGCGTTTACTGCAAGGAGTGCTTGTTTTATTTGCCCTTTATACCATCACCTTTTTTCTATCCAAGGCCATGCCCGGTGAACCCTTCACTTCCGAGAAGAATATCTCAGCAGAGACCAAAGCAAATATTCGCAAACTATATGGCTTGGATAAACCTATATGGGAACAGTACCTTGCTTATCCAAAAAATATTATAACCAAGGGTTCATTTGGCATTTCAACCAGTAAAGGTAGACCAGTGATCGATATCATTACGCAGTCTTTTCCAAATTCCCTTATTTTGGGACTTTGTGCATTGGGATTTGCTATCGGAATAGGAGTGCCCATTGGAATTCTTTCGGCCGTCCGGAAAAACAGTTGGATAGACTGGGCCTGTATGACCGTGGCCATGGTGGGAATATGCATTCCTTCCTTTACTATTGGTCCGCTGCTCCAGATTTATGTCGCGGCTCATATACCAGGACTCAAAGTGGCCGGTTGGGGAAACCTCGAGGATATCCTTCTTCCCTCCATTACATTGGGTTTGGTCTCTGCCGCTTATCTGGCCCGACTTACCCGAGGGGGAATTCTTGAAATTCTATCCCAGGACTTTGTTCGAACGGCTCGTGCCAAAGGAGTGTCCCCTATTCAAGTTATTCTTAGACATACCCTACGAGGTGGACTGCTCCCAGCAATTGCTTATCTCGGACCTGCTTTCGCTGCCTTGATAAGCGGATCATTTATTGTGGAGACAATCTTTCAGGTCCCTGGCATGGGTCAGCATTTCGTCAATGCAGCGACCACCAGAGATGAATTTCTACTCCTTGGTCTGTCGTTATTTTTCGGCTTCCTGATTGTGGTTATGAACCTACTGGCTGATCTACTCACTGGATTATTGGACCCTCGGGTGAGGCATACTGAAGGAATTGATTAGAAAGATGACTGAACAACCATCCACAGTTTCGCAAGGCTCCTCTCTTTGGAAAGACGCGAGGTCCCGAATGGCGAAAAATAAATTCGCGATGGGAGGTCTCTGGGTGATTGTAGCTATGTTTTCGCTTTGTTTTATTTGTGCCTGGTTTTGCACCGATCCAAACCAGGTTAACTTAACTAATAAATTTGCTCCCTCCTCGATCGAGCATTGGTTTGGAACCGATGCCCTTGGGCGTGACCTCTTCGCACGGATTCTATATGGGGGACAAGTGTCAATTCTTGTTGGCTTAATCGCCACCTCAGTTTCGGTAGCGATAGGAATTGTATACGGAGCGATTTCCGGTTTTGCTGGTGGTCGAACCGATGCAATTATGATGCGTATTGTTGACACATTACTCGCCATTCCCTTCTTAGTTCTGGTTATCGTTCTGCAGGCAACCCTTAGTGACTGGTCAGGGGATGCCACCCGTTGGATTGTGGAAAACTTTAACTGGGATAAAGAATTCACGGGTCGGCTGACCAATGTCGTCCCCCTCTTTTTTGCGCTTGGTCTTCTGGGTTGGCTTACCCTGTCCCGGATTGTCCGTGCCCAGGTAATGAGTATAAAAGAACGCGAATTCGTGGAGGCAGCGGTCGCCCTAGGGTATAGTAAAGGGCGAATCCTTTTTCGGCATATTATCCCAAATATTCTTGGCCCCACAGTTGTATATTCCACCCTTACAGTCCCCGGGTTTATTATGTATGAAGCCATTCTTTCTTTCCTCGGTCTTGGGGTGGAATCCCCAAATAGCTCGTGGGGCGTTCTAATCAAAGAAGGGGCCAACTTTTTGGAGACAGAAGTCCAACTCCTTCTATTACCTGGCCTTTTCTTTTCCCTCACCCTCTTCTCTCTCAATTTCCTCGGTGACGGACTTCGGGATGCACTTGATGTAAAAGCTGCTAAAGACTGATGAGTTTATTTAAAATAAAGAATCTCAAAACATATTTCCATACACGTGGGGGTACAAATCGGGCAGTGGACGATATCAGCTTTTCAATTGATAAAGGGGAAATCGTCGGATTAGTCGGGGAATCGGGTTCCGGAAAATCCGTAACCTGCCATACCATTCTCGGACTCCTACCTCAGCCTCCGGCTAAAGTGGAGGGAGGAACAGTTACCTTTGATGGCGAAGAACTCCTCGGCTTATCACAACCACTCCTCCGGGCAATCAGAGGAAAGCGGATATCGATGATCTTTCAGGATCCAATGACTTGCCTCAACCCATACCTTAGAATTCTTGACCAAATCATCGAACCCATTCTTATTCACGAAAATGTCTCCCGGGAAATTGCGGAAGCTCGGGCAATTGAGATGATGAAAAAAGTCGGGATACGGGACGCTCAAGCAAGAGCTCATTCTTATCCTCACGAATTTTCAGGTGGAATGCGACAGCGGGTGATGATCGCGATGGCTTTGGTGACCAAGCCCGATCTTTTGATGGCTGACGAACCCACTACTGCACTCGATGTAACAGTACAATCCCGAATCCTAAAAATTCTTCGGGATCTCAAAGATGATCTTGGAGTCGGAGTTCTCTTCGTAACCCATGACCTTGGAGTCGTCGCCGAACTCGCTAACCGTGTGGTGGTGATGTATCGTGGGAAAATTGTCGAACAGGGAAATACTCAAGATCTCTTTAAAAACCCATCGCATCCCTATGTAAAGGGATTACTCGCGTGTAGGCCCACGCTTGAGACCCAATTTAAAATCCTGCCCACAGTGGAGGATTTTCTTCATACTAAGATTGAAAAAGACGGTTCTTATACTCTGAGTGATCAACCGGACGCAGAAGAAAAACTGGCTAAACTTACCTGTGAAGTAAAAAACGAAAGGGAGGATAAAAGCACGCCCACTTCCCTTCTACACGTAAGTGCACTTCAAGTTCATTTTCACTCAGGTGGTGGCTTTCTAGGTAGTCCACACAAAACAATTAGGGCAGTGGACGGTATTGATCTTCAAATTACAAGAGGGCGTACACTTGGACTCGTTGGAGAATCCGGTTGCGGCAAGACAACACTCGGACGGGCCATCCTCAGGCTACAGGAAAATAAATCTGGTTCCATTCTCTACGATGAAAATGAGCTTACTAAATTGAGCCAGCCAGAAATGCTACCCTTCCGAAAACGTATGCAGATTATCTTTCAGGATCCCTACGCCTCTCTAAATCCTCGTCAAACAATCGAACAGGCGCTCACAGAACCGATGCTCGTTCATAAGATTGGTACCAATCAATCTGAGCGACGTGAACGAATTGTTTCCTTACTTGAAGAAGTCGGTCTGGGAGCTGAGTTTCTTCTTCGATACCCACACGAATTTTCTGGCGGACAAAGACAGAGAATCAGTGTGGCTAGGGCACTTGCAGTTGAACCGGAATTCATTGTCTGCGATGAATGTGTTAGTGCCATGGATGTTTCGGTGCAAGCACAGGTCCTAAACTTACTTCGCGAATTACAGCAAAAAAGGAAGCTGACATACCTTTTTATTTCTCACGATCTTAGTGTGGTCAAATTTATGTCTAATGATATGATTGTCATGAAAAATGGGAAAATTATGGAAAGTGGTGATGCTGAGGAAATTTACAAAAATCCAAAATCTGATTATACCCGCGAATTATTAGATGCGGTACCAAAAGGGACTCTTTCTGAGTAAAAAAATACCTTTTAGTCTTCCTGCTTCATGACAGAGACATCCACTTCCATACTTGTGGGCAGACGTCCAAAATAGGTTCCGGTTATGGGTGCAACATCTCTGTAATCCTTCCCCGTTCCGAGAATAATATAGGTTTCATCAACCACCCGGTTATTTGTAGGATCAAGCCCAAACCAACCTCGTCCATTAACCAAAACCTCAATCCATGCATGGGATGCTTCCGATCCCCGCATACTTTGATCTTTTGTATGGTCATAAAAATACCCGCTTACATAACGAGCGGGAATTCCAAGACACCGACAGAATGTTAAAGCGGCGTGGGCAAAATCCTGGCAAACTCCCTTTTTATCGCGAATGACAGTTGTGGAAGAGGTGTCAACTGAAGTCGTGGATTTGCAATACTCGTAATTTGAGTAAATAAATTCCATAATTTGATATGATGTTTGAAAAACATCGTTTGAATTTCCCTGCAAATCGATTGCTTGCCTCCAAGCTTCCGGACTCAATTCAACATAAGTCGAGTCTTGCAAATAATTTCTACAATTCACTCTCTGCTCGATGTCTTTAAGTGTATCCATTTGAATTCCATAGGGAAATTGATCAAAATCGACTCGACTTACCGTAGTCACTGTTGAGCGTGCTTCTATTGTTAACTTATTATGGTTCGTCGGAATCTCAAAATATTGAACTAAGTTTCCGTTCAAATCCAGGTACTCTCGTAAACGCGTGGATGGAAGCACACTGATTAATGAGGATTTGCATTGCTGAAAATCATTGGTTAAAGGATGCAACCGTAATTCATTAAAGCTATTATTAACGAGATCGGGATATAAGTAAACTGTGCGGTGATAAATGTAAAATCGCATAATGGGCTAATTCGGGAAAGCAAACATTATTGTTGCTGAGCCTGTGCCTGGGCAGTCACGGTTTGACCGACACTTTTAATTTCGAATGGTAACAAGACATAGGTTTCAAAAACACATTGGCCTACTTTCATAAGTTTCTTCTGCAACTCATCAATAGTCTGATGCAAGCCAATTGAGAGGACTGCATTAATATTGGTAAAATTAACCATGGCGAGCGAACTTCCAATTAACCTTTCAGCTTCATTGGAAAAGTTCCCCGAAGGCACTCCGGAGATTGCGTGAAGATTTTCATCAATACAACGAATTGAAAACCTGATCGAGCGGGGGAAGTCTTGAGAAAATAATAAAAAGTCGGCCACATTTTGCATAGACAGTTCTCCACGGTACTGCCTTCGAAATGCGGTTCGGGCACTGCAAGATCTTAATACTGCTAACAAATCCAAGCGGGTTGGTATATGAGTTTGGAAATTTAAAGTGTCAAGCATACGGCTCGTCTGATCCGCACGCTCCAAAAAGGTTCCCAGCGCCATGAAGTGCCAACCTTCATCATGGGGGATAGTAGCCCCAGCAAGACCCTGAAAAACAAGTGAAAAACGAATCACTTTTTGAAAAAAGATTTGGGGATCCTGCAAAAAAGTCTCTTCCGCATCTCCAGATTGGAAAAAAAGAAAAATGTTGTTTAATTCCAACCACATTTCCATGGATAATTGATCCCTGACCATTCGGGCGTTTTCCCGTGCAAAGGCTAAACAGTTTTTAACTGAGTATGTGTAGTCTGAAGAAAAAAATAAAAACTGAGCTAGATCCTTTTTTCCACTCTCTTTGAAAGTTTCAGAGGCACAAATTGCTCTTAGGACTGGATCCCAAAACTCCTCAAGCTTTTCTTCCGAACAATCCAAAGAGGAACTTTGGTTTACCTCAACCATGCGGGTAATGCTCTCGGCACGTTCAATGTACCGACTCATCCAATAAAAATTATCTGCTACCCGTGATAACATAGTCTCATTTTTTTAAGACCCAAGTGTCCTTACTTCCACCGCCCTGGGAAGAATTGACCACCAGTGAATCCTCTTTTAAGGCTACTCGGGTGAGCCCTCCGGGTACGACCTCCATATCGCTTCCATACAAGATAAATGGACGAAGGTCAATATGGCGACCAACCACGCCGCCATTGCAAAAAGTGGGATGCCTGGAAAGCGAGATTATTGGTTGAGCAATGTATTCCCTAGGATTTTCTTTGATTCTGTTTTTGAATTCATCCCTCTCCGCCTTCGTGGATTCACTTCCAATAAGCATTCCATAACCACCGGATTCATTTGCTGGTTTTACCACCAAGTCTGCTAAGTTTTCCAAGACAAATTTACAGTCTTTTTCACGCCAGCACAAATAAGTGGGAACGCTTTCAAGAATTGGGTCCTGCCCCAGATAAAACTTAATCATTTCGGGTACATAAGCATAAGTTACCTTATCGTCCGCCAAACCAGTACCCACTCCATTGGCCAGAGCGACATTCCCTTTCAAGTATGAATTCATTAATCCAGGCACTCCTAATACAGAATCTTTTCGAAAAAATAGAGGATCAATAAAATCATCATCCAATCTACGATAAATCACATCTACCTGAACCAAACCCTGAGTCGTTCTCATGTAAACAAAACTATCAATCGCAATCAGGTCGCGCCCCTCCACAATTTCAATTCCCATTTGCCGGGCCAGGAATGTGTGTTCAAAATAAGCACTGTTATAAACTCCGGGGGACAAAAGAACACAGACCGGCTTTTGTGATTGGCGAGGTGATAAATGCTCCAAAGTTTTTAATAGGAGTTCTGGATACATTTCAACTGAACGAACTCCCATTGCCTGATAAGTTCTTGGGAAAGCTCTTTTCATAATTTCGCGGTTTTCCAAAAGATAGGAGACTCCAGAAGGACAACGTCCATTATCTTCAAGCACCATATAGGTACCTTTATCATCGCGGATTAAATCGCTACCACAGACATGAACATAGATATCTTTGGGCACATCAAAACCAATAATTTCTTTTCGGAAATAAGGACAAGTTTCCACAATTTCTCTTGGAATCACACCATCCTGAAGAATTCTTCCTTCATGATAAATATCGTGGAGAAATAAATTTAGTGCTAATATTCTTTGTTTTAATCCCCTGTCAATTATAGTCCACTCCTCATCAGGAATTACTCTTGGAATTAAATCAAAAGGAAAAATTCTTTCCGTCCCTTCCGCATCACCATAAACTGTGAATGTAACACCGTGTTCCAAAAAAGAACTCACCGCTTGAGATCTTTTTTCCTCAAACTCAGATGGGGTAAGTGCGGAAAGCCTCTTCAATACTTTTTCATAGTGAGGCCTTGTCAATAGCTCCGTACCCATGTCGAACATTTCATCAAAGAAATTACCGGTTGAGTATTCCAAAAACTGACCAGTTATCATGATTAATAAAGTATAGATGAATTTACTATTAAAGGGGTGGTGAATAAAAACAATTCACTATAAATTTAAATTTACTGCATATATTGTGCCAGATGAACTGTATAACTTAATAAATGAAATTTCTTTCCTTATCTTTTCTTGAAAGCCGAATTTGAATTGAAAATTTGAAAAGAAAAAAATTTATTCTCTATTTTCGATCAATCCCAGCCTCTCAGCAGAAAAAAGAAATTGCTGAGCCAATCCACAAAATTTTCCAAAGTGAGCTCGTGCGAATAACACTTTTTGGGCTAAATTTAATGACGAAAGCTTATAGTGAGTATCAAGAGTCTTTGAAATCCAAGTATCAATTGGAAACGCTTGTGGCTTTTTTCCGCCAAAAAGTAAAGTGCAATCTGCGATCTTAGGTCCCACTCCTGGAAGACTGGTTAATAATGAATGAGCATTCTCATAATCAGCATTCAAAACCCGTGATAAAAATTCTGAATCATTCCTTAACTCTTGTGCGACTTGATGAACATATTTTGCACGATAACCTAGTTTTAATTTTCGTAATTCCTCTTCTTCGATATCGGCTAATTTTTTCCAACCAGGGAAACCCCACAAGTCTTTACCCAGAGAAACTCCATAGTTTTTACAAACCAAGTAGCCGGCTTCTTTTATCTGTGGAATACTCTTTGCTGAGCTTAAAAGGAAGTAGAACAACATCTCCTCTAGAGGTTGATTCAGAATAGTTAAGCCTGGTAATGATTTTATACATTGGGCAAGAACCAGGTCACTCCGCCATGGTAAATTATCGATCGCATCTTCGTAACTTTGGTCAAGCCAAAGATAATCCAACACTTGTGATTCTTCAGCCTGATGAATTAATGATGTTCTCCAGAAAATTATTTTTTGAGAAAATTTTAATTCAACCACTTTGGATTCAAAACTTCCAATCCACGAAAACGCGGAAGTCGCATTCCAGCTAAAACTTTGCCCTCCCTCTAAAGTTTCCCTTAATCCTAAAAGGGAAAGGTTTTTTGCTTGAATAAGCTCTTTCCAAGGAGACATCAAAAATCGACCAATTAAAGATCAATCATGATCCCAAAGAAAACTTTTTTTCCAAAAAAGTAATACCTTAGATGAATTTAAAATTTCAATTTTCCAGGCAATGGGCCTCGCATCATCTGATGGCCAATCTTTTCCGGTAAGACCAAGAAAAAGATCTTTTTTTCCCCTTCGTTCATCGGGTAACTTAAAAATAAACTCTTCAATACTTTTCCTACTTGATCGTATTATAGACAAATTGATAATTGAATCAGTGGGCAAAGTTAAAAATTCTTTGTCTAGTGGGAAAGAAAAGTAAAGTCCCGTTCTATCCTTAGAACTTCTACAAAACATTCTGCTCCCGGTAAATTCTTTCCCAGTAAAATATTCAGGTAACCGTGTTAACTGTTCACTCGTGTAATAGCGAAACTGAACATCTTTTAATTCAGTAGAGGCTAAAGATGTTCCACAAAACAAAATTACTGAAATGAGCAGAACGCAATGTTTGCCCGCAATCATTTCTGTGAAGCTTAACTCTGGGCAGAATCCTTAGATTCTTCCTGAGATTTCTCTTCCTTAATTTCTGGAGCAACTTTTGGAACAGCACTGGACTTAGCATCGTCACCCAAAACATCGATTGGGTTTGCTTTGCTAGCAACAGGTTCCTGTTTAGGTTCCGCAACTTTTTCTTTTTTAGTAATTGTTTTACGACTAGCTTTTGGTTTAGCTGCTTTAGTTTTAGTGCCTTTTTCAGCTTTACCCAATAATTCTTTAATCGCCGCTTTTTTCTTGGCAACATACATGGCTCTGCGCCGACGCTTTATTACTTTGTTATATTGTTTACCCATAATTTAAAAGATACAAAATGGAGGAAATTCAATTTAGTGGCAAGATTCAAAAAGCGGCATTAAAAAATTAAACTTATTGAATTGTGACTGGATTTCCGGATTGAGCAGATTCATAGGTCGCATCAATTATCTTCATAAGTGCCAAAGCCTGATTCGGATTATTAAGGGGTTGTTCATCTCCTATTATGGTTCGCACAAAATTCTCTGCCGACCGAATTCGCCCCATATCTTCATTTGTATCAGTTATTATTGATCGATTTACAGAACGACCATGTTCCTGAACATACAACTCACAGTCATCAATTGCGGTTTCATCAAGCCCATCAGAGTCAAAAAGTCGACGGATCATACCACCCGCTTTTTTTCCTTGGAAGGTAACCGAGACCTCCTCTCTCTTCACCATTTCAGCCCAGGATACCTGAAAAGATAAAACCTGACCGGTTTTAAATTTAATAAAACCATGAGAAGAACTTTCCACATCAGTCACACCATCGTCAACATCTGGAATCCCCCATGGACCCTTAAAACTTTTATCCTGAATAAAGTCCGAAAATGTCTGTGCCAAAACACTGGATGGTTCGGGATAATCCATGTAATACAAAGCCAAGTCAACCATATGCAAAAGATCGATTAAGGGCCCACCTCCAGACAATTCCTTATTAGTGAACCATCCACCAAATCCAGGTATGCCAGTGCGTCTAATCCATTTTGCCTGAGCGGAATTAATCCGACCAACTTCACCGGCTTCAATATATTTTCTCAGTGCATAAGATTCGGGGCGTGCTCGATTATTAAAATTAAACATTAAAGTCTTCCCAGCACTTTCAGAAGCATCCTTCATTTGAGATACTTCAGCAGCATTCAATGCAGGAGGTTTTTCACAAAAAACATGTCGACCAGCCTGTAAAACTTGTAAAGCCAAAGGTCGGTGGGTTCGATTGGGTGTGATGATACTAACCGCGTCTAATTCCTTAATTTGTTCAAGCATTTGAGCTGAATCGGAAAACACATCTGGTACATCATAAGTCTGGGCCGCTTTTTTGGCGGCTGCTTGATTCATATCACAAATGGCAAGAATTTCTGCACCAGCTGCACGAAATCCTGCAGCATGATATTGCAACATCCCACCGGCTCCGATTATTCCTATTTTTACAGTCATTTAAATTCCTTTTATAATTAATTTTTATTTGGGAATGGATGGGAATTTTATCCATTTCTCTTTAGATTTTGAACTCTTGACCACGGTTTCAATAAAAGCCATACCAATGATTCCGTCCCGAATATCAGGATAATCATAACCGGATTTCCGTGGGAATTTACCTGTAATTTCATCTTTTACCGCAACCATTGCTGAATTATATACATTGGCAAATGCTTCAATAAATCCCTCCGGATGGCCAAAAGGTATTCGAGTGCAATCAGCGGCAGTTCCAGTTATATAATCATTTCCCCGTCGATAAATTTCACGCGGGCATCGAGCATCCTTAACGATTAACTCATTGGGATGTTCTTGGTGCCATTCTAAGGATTTCTTGGTGCCATATACTCGAATATTCAAATTATTTTCATCACCGTTGGAAATCTGTGAGGCATAAATGATTCCGCGAGCACCTCCCTTAAATCGAACCAATACATTACCATCGTCATCCAATGTACGACCTGGGATATTAACTGACAGATCCGCACATAGGGAGTCTATTTCTAAGCCTGAAATATAATGAACTAAATTTTCCGCATGGGTTCCAATATCGCCCATACAATTTGAAACTCCCGCGATTTTGGGATCAGCACGCCAATTTGATATCGCCTTGGTTTCTCCGGTTAAAGCAGTAATCGCGTAACCTTGAGGGTATTCACAAACAACTTTGATAATTTTTCCAAGTTTTCCCTTTTTGATCATATCTCTAGCCTGTTTGACCATAGGATATCCTGTATAATTATGTGTAAGAGCAAAAACTTTTTTGGACTTGGTAATTATTTTCCTTAATTCTCGAGCCTGTGATAGATCAAGAGTTACTGGCTTATCGCAGATCACATTAAAGCCTGCTTTTAAAAAAGTTTGGGCCACATCAAAATGAAGATAATTTTGAACTACTATACTAACAAAATCAATCCTCTCACCTTGGGGTAGCAAGGCTTCTTTTTCTGCCATTTCCTGATACGAACCATAGGTCCTTGAGGGAGCAATAAAGAAGTCTTTGCCAGATAGTTTCGACTTTTTCGGATCCGAAGAAAAAGCACCAGCGACCAGCTCAATTTGCCCGTCTAGATTGGCTGCACATCGATGGACTCCACCAATAAATGCCCCCCTTCCGCCACCCACCATTCCCATCTTTAATTTTCTATTCATATCTGTTCAAAATATAAAATTTGTTAATTCAATCTGAATGCAGGTACTATTGATTCTTCTTATCAAATGCAGAATCGAAAGCCATCTCATTTGGTTTAAAATCTAATGCTCGGACAAATTCACAAGATTCAGTTGCTCCATGAAATCTATCCATTCTGCCATCCTCCCACTCAATTGAAAGGGGTCCGGCATATTGAATATCGTTCAAAGCAACTATAATTTCCTCAAAATTCACATCTCCTCTGCCCACCGATCGAAAGTCCCATTGGCGACGAGGATCGCCAAATGTGGTATGTCCCCCAAATACTCCTACCGTACCATCTCCATGTCCCCACCATGCATCTTTCATGTGTGCATGGTAAATACGGTCAGAAAAAGTTCGGATAAATTTTACATAGTCCACACCTTGGTAGCCTAAATGAGATGGATCGTAATTGAACCCAAATCTTTTATGATTTTTTACTGCAGAGAGTGCCCGTTGAGCACTTACAATATCAAAAGCAATTTCAGTGGGATGAACTTCGAGGGCAAAGTTTACGTTTTGTTTTTCAAACTCTTCAAGAATGGGACCGAAACGTTTGGCGAAATCTTGAAATCCTTTTTCCCAATATTCCTGATCTGTGGGTGGAAAAGCATAAATAGAATGCCAAACGCTTGAACCAGTAAAACCGTTAACGACCGCGGGAAAGTCGTCTTTCTTTCCTCTTCCCGGCTTGGCATTAATAAAATTTCGACAGGCTTTGGCTGCTTTCGCCATTTTTCTTGCTGCCCGTTTTCGAACTTTCTCCGGATCTCCGTCGCCCCAGACATCAGGTGGAAGTATAGACTTGTGTCGTTCATCAATAGGATCACAAATTGCCTGACCAACTAAATGGCTAGAAATTGAAAAAGAGGTAAGATTATGATCTAACAAAATTTCCCAGCGGCCTTGGCAATATTTCTTGGAAACAGCCGCTTTATCCACATCAAAGTGATCACCCCAACAAGCTAATTCAAGGCCGTCATAACCCATTTCAGAAGCTTTCTGAGCAAGGATCGGTAGGGAAAGGTCGGCCCACTGGCCGGTGAATAAAGTAACAGGTCTAGACATTGTTAAATCATTTTTAGGGTTAATTAATAATTAAAATTAAAATCTTTAATATACTAATAACTTGTGCATATTTTTACAGTTGGGCAATGTCTTTTTTAGTGTTTTAAATAATTCGTTTGTGCATGAAAAATCTTACAGTTATCTAACCAGATACTAAAATTTTTTCGGCAGAGGTCAGTCCTAGAGAAAACTTGGGAGTTTTTTCAATCTGTAATTCGATCGTGTCCGCTAAATTATCACGACTTATTGCTTTGATCATATTACCCGGCATTAATCCTTTTTTTTTGGCAAAATTTAAGAATTCAGTGCTTTGGTCAAAAATTGAAACAACTTTCATCTTTTTACCTATGTCGCAATCTAAAAGAGTTTTTTGGGGGGATTTTCGAATAATTCCTGCTTTGGTCGGAATGGGGTGTCCGTGGGGATCATGCCGGGGGTTGCCAAGAAAAACATCAAGACGTTCAAGAACTTTTTCAGAAATAGCATGCTCCAATACTTCAGCCTCGTCATGAATCTCACTCCAATCCAATCCAAGAGTTTCGACTAAAAAAGTTTCAAGTAAACGATGTCTCCTTATCATTCTCATTCCTAATTTTTTCCCTGATGAAGTAAGAGTCACACCTTTGCGAGATTTATACTTTAGCCATTTTTCTTTTTGCAGGCTTTTCATCATTGATGTGGCCGTACCAGAAGTTACCCCCAAAGAATTCGCAATCAACCCCATCGGCACTTCTCCATGGTCACATTCCATCGAAAGCATGAGAATGCATTTTAGGTAATTTTCAACCGTCGCACTTGGCATAATTTATAGAACAATGAGCCTAAAGATGCATTGACTCAACAAAATTTATCGCTATACTTTGACCAATCAAAGTTGTGATCTTTAATTATCATAAGAGTTTTTCTTTAATAGTCAACCTGAGGATATTTACTTTTATCCCGTTCCTCCTACTCATTGCTGGCTCTTGCGGCGAGAATTCAGAAAGTGTTCATTCCCTTTCTTCCGAAAATCAAAAGCAAAAAATTGTGGTAACAACTACCCAAATTAGAGACTTAGTAAAGCGAATAACCGCAAATCGATTTGACATTACAGCAATGATGGGACCCGGAATTGATCCTCATACATACAAACCAACCTCAAGAGATATACTTGCCCTTTCCAAGGCCGATGTAATTGTTTTTCATGGAATGATGTTGGAAGGCCGATTATCCGACATACTGGCAAATCTTAAAAAGAGAGATATCCGTATCCATGAACTGACATCCACTTTACCCAAGAAGCAAGTAATCTTTTCTGATAAAGATCAATTAGAAGGTTACCCCGATCCGCATATTTGGTTTAATCCAACAAATTGGTCTTTTGTTGCTAGCGAATTTACAAATATGATTTCCGAATTTGATCCGGAGGGAAAAGAAACTTACGAAAAAAATTTACTTAATTTTACAAAGGAAATATCAGAAGTTAAAAATTGGGCAATTACTCAAATTAATAAAATTCCAAAATCTCAAAGAAAATTAGTTACCAGCCATGATGCTTTTCAGTACTTTGGAAAATCTTTTGGAATGTTAGTTGTTGCCCTTCAGGGAATATCCACCACCACCGAAGCTGGACTAGGTGACCGAGCGAATCTTGTCGACTTGATAAAACGGCAAAAGATTAAAGCAATTTTTATTGAAAGTAGCGTAAACCCAGACGCCATAAATGAAGTTGCAAATGAATGTAATGTGCAAGTCGGAGGAAAATTATTCTCGGATGCACTTGGAGCCAAGAATCGTTATGCTACTGGACCCGAAGGCAAATCATTTTCGACCGACACTTGGTCAGGAATGATGATTCATAATGTGAATACCATTGTGAATGCACTTAAGTAGAGTGAAATGAACCAATCGCTTCTCCCCCTTGAAGTTCATGACTTGACAGTCACATACAACAGAAAACCGGTTTTATATGGTATTGACCTAGAAATCGAAGAGGGAGGATTAATTGGAATA